>JAEZCE010000079.1 GCA_023429995.1 Bacillota bacterium
TGTTCCATGGCTGATTTTACTTTTTCTAGTTCTTTTTGGGTTACTCTCATTGTTTTTTCCTTTTGAATCTTACTTTTCAAAAGGTATATCGGCTACTTTGGTTAAAAAATTTAACTCAACCTATATAGATGGAATAAACTTATTTTTTGAATGATGATTTATGGATTTTGACTTGATTGGTTCATCTGTTTAAGACCTTCAGTGATTTCTATAATATTGTTGTAACCCAAATGAGTCCTTGCTTTGCTGTCATTAACAGTGTAGGCTGTTCCCATCGTGTAGACAAACTCAACATCTAATGAAGGAGCTTGTTTTGTTTTGAATAATTTATGAAAAGCTTCGAGTGTTCGGGCGAATATTAGAGCTAGCCATCGCGGACTACTTTTAAACCGTGGTGTATTTACACCCTGAGATTCAATTAATTGCCCGATGAATTCTCTAAATACGACCGGTTTACCATCAGTAATATAATAGATTTCTCCGCCTTTGCCGTTTTTAGATGTGAGCATTAGAGCATAAGACAAATTCGTCACATGAGTAGTCGGAATTTTATAATTTCCCCCGGAAATCCACATAAACTGACCCTTGTTAACAAAATCCATAATTTTAGGCAATACCGAGGTGTCTCCCCGACCCCAGACTAATGTGGATCTCACAACAATACATTGTAGCGCCGATGAATTGGATTCCAAAATTCTTTTCTCGGCTATAGCTTTTGTTCTTGAGTAAACTCCGGGTAATGTAGACTTGATAGTATATTTTTCATCAATATTAAATTTTATTATACCATCTAATACAACACACACAGTGCTGAGATCAATAAGTTTTTCCACACCGCAGTTTAATGCCGCCTGAATTACTGACTCAGTTCCCCTAACATTAACATCATACATTTCGTCGTAATTTATTTTGGTATCCACAATTGCAGCGAGGTGAAACACAGTGGAACAGCCACGCATTCCATTTATTAAAGTTTCCGGCTTTGTTATCTCACCGGACACAGGAATAGCGCCGAGATTTGCGACAATATCCGCTGCGGTTTTTGAACGTATCAACGCATGTACTTCATAGCCTTCTTTTACCAATAATGGAATCAAATTTCTTCCAACAAAACCTGAACCTCCAGTTATAAAACATTTTTCTCGTTTGCTAACGTCCATCATTATAAGCCTTCTTTCTGATAAAATAATTAATCGGACCATGTCAAATTTAAATTGGCTAGGACTCTTAGCAAGGATTATAATGGAACTATAAAATTTTCGCATTTACAAATGTTGATAAACGTTTTTATTTATTTTTTCTAATTCTACTCAACTGTGTAGGCGTAATAGCTAGAAAGGAAGCAATAACATGTTGTGGCAGTATATTTTGCAAGAGCGGATATTCCTTTATAAAATAAAGATATCTATCCTTAGCATCTTTTAATTTTAGATATTCATTATCTAAAGACATGGTCTCAATATAAGATTTTAATTCCGCATTTTCCCATTTTAATAATTCTAAATTACCATTGATGATGCTTGTGAAATTTTGATAATTTGTTTTCAAAATTATTGACTCCGTCAAAGATTGTAAACTAAATTGACAAGCCACATTTGAGTTAAATGTGGCAATTAATAGCTGCTTTTCAGTAATAATTTTTTTTAAGTATATTTTTCCTTCCTCAGTACCCTTGCTCATCAAAAAAACACCATTTATTAAAAAACCTATATCTTCACATTTGCAGCCTTCATAGGCAAAATATTCACCTTTGGCGAAATGCTTAACTTCAAAAATATTGAGTAATTCCTCAAGACAGGCGCCGGTTTTACCTATTTTCCCGGATAGGTAAGTATATAGTTGATTCTTTGGTTTATTATTCATTGGTAGTCTCCTTGTCCATTGAATTGTTCGTAAATAAATTAGGGCATGAGGTTGTTTGATTCCTCATGCCCATCATATTAAAAAATCTCTACTCTTCACTAATACCCAAAAACGGTTTTTTTACACCAACTTCAAATAATACTTCGCCAAATACTCCGCGGTCTGCAGAGCGCCTTTGGCAGCGCCCAACTTGGTGTTATGGGCCAAACATACATATTTAAATCCGTTCTCAAAAAGCGGATCTTTGCGAATCCGGCCCACGGTGACGGTCATGCCGCCGCCCCGCTCACGGTCCATCCGCGGTTGGGGACGGAAGGGATCATCGGTGACTTCAATCAAGTGTTTGGGAGAGCTGGGTAAACCCAGGGCGCAGAAGTCTTTGCCGAATTCCGTCATTACTTTTTTGATTTCTTCCGGAGTGCAAGGTTTTTCCGTCTGCACAAAGGCGCTGACCAAGTGGCCGTCCAGCACCGGCACCCGGGTACAGGTGGCTGAGATGCCGAAAGGCGCGGGAACGATAGCGTCTCCTACCAGCTTGCCGAGGATTTTCTGGGGTTCCATTTCCACCTTTGGCTCTTCGCCGGGGATATAAGGGACTACGTTTTCGGTCATATCCATGGCCGAGAGTCCCGGAGTGCGTCCGGCGCCGGACATGGCTTGCTGGGACACCATAATCACTTGTTTGACTCCAAAGGCATCTAACACCGGCTTTAAGGAGACTGTCAAACCGGAGATGGTGCAGTTGGACTTGGGAGCGACGAATCCTTTCCAACCACGGTTTTTCCGTTGCACATCCAATAAGTTGGCTTGCTCCATATTGATTCCGCCGATCAGGATCGGGGTATCGTTTTCGAAACGGAAGGCGGAAGCCGTACTGATAACCGGCGTCGTTTTGGCGAATTTCGGTTCCAGTTCTTTGGCGATTCCTGCGTCGACCGTGGAGAAAATCATATCGACACTGGCCGGATCAAACTCGGCGGCGTCTTCGACCATCATTTCCCCTATATCTTCGGGCATTTCCTCCGGGCACCACCATTTGGAAGCGCCGCTGGCATCTTTAAGAGCATCGCGATATTTTTTACCGGCGGAACGTTCCGAAGCCGCCAGTTTAGTGATTTTAAACCAGGGATGATTTGTTAAACAGACGATCGCCTGCTGGCCCACGATACCGGTGGCTCCGACAATTGCAATTTTGATCATTGGTCAACCCCCATTAAGCGCGGATGCGCGTATCTTAAAATTATTAATGATTATACACTTTCAGGCCATCAAAATAAAGAGCAAAATGCAGGTTTCGTCAAAAGTTTACAAAGGATCTCCGAGGATATTTTGCTCTTTTAAAATCGCCAGAGTTATATTTCTGGCCTTGGTTCCGTTAATTCCCTTTTTCCCTTGGATATGGGTTGCAAATATATAAACATTCGCTTCCCTTTTCACAAACCCAATGAACCATCCGCTGCCGCTGCCGCCATTGACGACTCCGGTGCCGGTTTTGCCGTACAAACCTACTTGGTTTTGTTCCGAGATTTTGATCGCCCTTTGGACGATGTCGATGTTTCTCCGGGAAAAGGGCAATTCATAAGTATACAGCTTCTTAAGGATTTCCACCTGTTCCAGGGGGGAAATTTTTAAGGAAGATTCAATCCAATAATCATGAAGGCCGCCGGATAAATCGCAGTTGCCATAATTCATTTCCTTCAAATGGCGATCAATGTACACTTTGCCGACCCTGGAATCGACTTTCTGAAAATACCAGTTTACCGAGGAGGCCATGGCTGAAGTCAATGTCTGATCCCGGTTCCAGGGTTTGAATGGGTAAATAGTGCCATCCCATTTCAATAAAGTATTTTCATCGGGTATGACCCCGGTCTCAAGACCCATGAGAGAACTCACGATTTTATATGTAGAATCCGGAGATACCCTTTGATGACTGTTTGCTTTGTTGTATATCTGATAATGGTCTTTTTGCATGTCCAGCAAAATAAAAGTTCCGTCATATCCATGGAAATAATCGTTTAAGTCAACATATTCAACGCTTTGGTTGATGTTGGACCATTCCGAAAACCGGGTTTCATGGGATGGTTTCTCAGCATCGGTCAGTACCAAACACCCTAAAAGTAAAAAAAGCGATAGTTCCAGGAAAATCCGGGTAACCCTGGCGTGTGCCCTTTTTTTATAGGAGGCGATCAGGGCTATTCTTTTTTTGATATGCGCCTTGTTGCTTGCCAATCCGGCGGCCGGATAATCATAGGCGCGATAGGAATACTTTTCCAGAAAAGAAATAATCGCCGCGCCATAACTTTTGTATTCGCCGGGTTTTAATAGGGAAAGCACATAAAGATCGCAGGCTAATTCCCGATCTTGGCGCATTTGATAAAAACCGTACCAGAGCAATGGATTAAACCAGTGAATGAGTTGTAAAAAGGCGGTAAGCCAATGGATATAAAGATCTTTCCGGTGAAGGTGAGCCAGTTCATGGAATAAAATGAACCGTATCTCTGCCTCACTCAGATGGCGGGTGATGCCGGCCGGCAGTACGATACAGGGCCGGAAGACCCCCACAACTTTCGGGCTTTGGATTAGCGAAGATTCAATCAACAAGGGAGTATTCTTGATGCCCACAGTCTGCCGGCACTCTTCCAGCAGTCCGGCAATGGAGATGTCCACCGGGTGACCGTTGATAATCATCCTTTTCAACCGGATGGCCGAATGCAACATCAACAGCGCCAGGCTGACGATGCCCAGCAACCAGACTCCGAAGACGATGTCCCAATGGCTAACGGAAATCCTGTTTACCGATAAGGAATAATCGTCATTCCAATGAAGGGTTTCGGTATTGAACGGCTTTTTATCAAAATTTAGGCCCTCGTTATCCCGGGGCTGGATCGGAATACAATTTCTGACCCATGTCTTAATATTTCCATATTGAAAGAGGTTGAATACACTAAAAGGGCTTTGGGGCGTATAGGGAACCAATAATTTCAAAATCAACAACAACCATAGCAGGTAGCGTAAATTAGCATTGATCCGGTTTTTGAAAACCAACCGGATAAGGATAATCAGCCCTACCAAAATACTCCCGCTGAGGGAAGAGTATAGTAACCAGGGAATAAAAAAAGATAATCCCATGCCGAGCCCTCTTTATTTTTGTTTTTGATCCAGGATTCGCTTGAGTTCCGCTATTTCTTCGCTGGACAGCTCCTGCTCTTCCAGAAAATTGGCAAACATTCCGTTCAAGGAACCCGAAAACACTTTTGCCAGGAAAGATTGGCTTTCCGCTTTGATGCACTCATTTTCGGTAACCAGCGGGTAATAAACATAGGCCCGGCCATCTTTGTCAAATGCGAGCGCGTTTTTCTTAACCAACCGCCCCAGTAACGTCTTCACTGTTTTTGGTTTCCAAGTGGTAATACCTTCCATTCTTTGAATAACGTCGTTTGCAGTCAAAGGCGCGCTGGCCCATAAAATTTTCATGACTTGCCATTCCGTGTTGGAGATCTGGGGCAGTTGTTTCATGGTTCCCCTTCCTTGATTACAAGTGTAGTATTATAAAGAATATAACTTTTTTGCGCCGGTTTGTCAAAGACATTTTTTATTCATGCCTTTGAAGCTTGGCGTTTTTGAGAAAATCAACGAGACCGCAGAGAAAACTTTAGAAGAGGCGGGAATGATTTCTGAAATGAAATCAGCCAAGGGAGAAATGAAAAAAATGTTTGGAGAAATGAAATCAGCCAAGGGAGAAAAGAAAAAAATGTTTGGAGAAATGAAATCACCCAAGGGAGAAACGGAAAAAATGTTTGGAGAAATGAGATCACCCAAGGGAGAAACGGAAAAAATGTTTGGAGAAATGAGATTACCCAAGGGAGAAACGGAAAAAATGTTTGGAGAAATGAAATCAGCCAAGGGAGAAATGGAAAAAATGTTTGGAGAAATGAAATCGCCCAAGGGAGAAATGGAAAAAATGTTTGATGAAATGAAACCGGAAACCACTGAAGCTGCGGCTTGATAAAAGTTGGCCCAAAAAAGTTAACGCTTTTTTATAAAGTGTTTAGGAGCCGGGTATGGAAGAGATCCCCGCCCGGATATTTGATTCGGGTGAGGACTCCCATTAATTTCCGGTTGCCGGAATAAGAACCTGATCATGCAGACATATGACAAGTCAAAGGAGCGTTCGCCAATGCGGCATCGATTTCTGCAATCAACTCCGTTGTCGCATACCGTTTCGGGCAATATATTTAACTATTTAAAGAGTCATTCACTTATTAGCGCAATTATGATAACATATCCTAATAATAATAAAACCGATATTCCTACTCCTTTCCATGATCTACCGCCATATTTTTTAAATAATGGTTCTAAATTTTCACCGGAGCCGGTAGCTTTTATCTTTTGAATTTTTTCCCTTACGTGATTGTAATAAAGATTATTACCGAAAATTCCTAAAATCGTATAAACAACTATACCGATTAACTTATCGAAGACTTTCGAAGTTGCAGAATCAAAATGCAATAATAATTCAATACCATCAGTCGCAGCTATTGCAATTATTACAATGATGAGAGGTTTATACATTTTCCGATAACCCAGCCAAAATATGCTTCCCCAGCACGCTGCCCAGTTCCATCGGGCTTTTTTCGTTTTATCGGTACTCTTCCATTTATTAAGATAATAATCCGCATTTTCCTGTACAAACAAACGGACTTCGCTTTCAGTCAGCTCATCCATAACCAAAGAATCGTTTGTAGTTTCGGTCACAATCGTAGTGGTTTCTTCCATAAGTTGTCCTCCTTCATCTTTATCATAAAAGTTATTTACCATAACAAAATGGCATCTAATAGACATTCCACATATTCCCTGGAATTCCTTTTTGTTATAGAGAATACGCCGCAGTTAAACAGTAGAGTTAGCGCAAAAAAAATAGATTTTTAGAGCAAAAATCGGTGAATCTGAATTTGTTTGGTTTTTGTAGTTTAAAGGATCGGAATTAAGATTATCTAATTCTTTATATTTTTTTCGATAAATCTATTTTGTGTTTTGCCCCACCTCCCTACATGTGGCCTAATAGATTGGAAGCTAACCCTTGGTCAATGTGGGGAGGTGGGGGTTGAAAATAAGGATTTCCTTTACGGTATACCATAGATTGGATAGAATGGTTTTTTGTGAGGGAAATAACTCATTGGAAGATGAAGGGGATTCGTAATCCGTTAAATCCGGCACCATTGAAAATGGCGCTCAATCCGGGGAATCCTGGTCTACATCAATCGGTACCCGACGCCCGGTTCGGTGATCAGGTGAACCGGCTGGGATGGATTTTGTTCGATTTTCCGGCGCAGTTGCCCGATAAACACCCGCAGGTAATGGGTTTCATGTTCGTAAGCCGGGCCCCAGATATCCTTTAACAATTGGGTATTGGTAAAAACTCGCCCCGGACTTGAACCCAAGGTTTTTAAGAGGTTATACTCGGTCGGAGTCAATTTGATGGGATGGCCGCTGACGGTGACGATACGTTTGGCGCGATCGATCCGCAGGTCGTTTAAATCCAGGATAGGTTCGTCGGCCTCTTTGGAGGAGCGGCGCAAGGCCACCCGGATCCGGGCCAGAAGTTCACCCATGCCGAAAGGTTTGGTCACATAGTCTTCGGCTCCCGCGTCCAGCATGGCGATTTTGGTGTCTTCCTGCTCCCGGACGGAAAGGATAATCACCGGCGCCTTGGCCCATTCCCGTAATTGTTTGAGGACCTCCAACCCGTCCATATCCGGCAATCCCATATCGAGAATGATCAGGTCCGGTTTTACCATCACGGCTTCGCTCAGGCCTTCCTGTCCCGATGAAGCTTCGAGCATTTCAAACCCGTGGGCCGTTAAGGCGACCTTTAAAAAACGGCGAATTTGCGGTTCGTCATCGATCACCAAAATGCGCGCCTGGACTTCAGAATAGTCATCACCCATGATTCATCAACTCGTTTCCTTCCGGAATCCCCTTGGGAGCATTGGCGGAGAGGGGCAAGGCAAAAGTAATGGTGGTTCCCTGATCGAGTTCGCTTTCGGCCCAGATTCTTCCTCCATGAAGCTGGATGATTTCTTTGCAAATCGTCAAACCCAGGCCGGTCCCTTTGACGGCCTGAGAAGTTTTCCCCCGGTAAAACTGGTCGAAGATCGCCTCAATTTCATTTGGAGGGATTCCTTCCCCCCGGTCGCTCACGGAAACGTGAAGTTCGCTCCGGCTACGCCGGGCTTTTAAAGTAAGCCCCGTTTCGATTGGGGAATATTTTATGGCATTATCCAGCAGATTGACAACAACTTGTTCGATCAGCCCCATGTCGATTTCAATTAAAGGGAGAGCGGGTTCGATATCGATTTGAACGGGGCGTTTGCCCAGGGAACGGCGGATATCATGAAGAGCGATTCCCACGATCTCCTCCATATCGCACCATTCTTTTTTCAATTGGAGAATGCCCTTTTGCAGCCGGGCCATATCAAAAAGATTGCCCACCAAGCGGTTCATTCGCAAAGCTTCCTGTTCAATGGTACGTAACAATTCATTGCGGGCGGCCGTGTCGAACAATTCACCCTCTTCCAAAAGTCCGGTAATAGCCCCGATAATCGAAGCCAAAGGGGTGCGCAAATCGTGGGACAAAGAGTTGAACATGGTCAACCATAGCCGCTCCGATTCTTGAAGCAGATAGGTTTGCTTGGAGGCTTCCGCTAGAGTAATCCGTTTCATCGCCAAAACGATCAGATTGGCGAAGGCCTCAATCAGGTGATGCTTTTCGGGAACAATGATTTTTGGGTCATGGTTGAAATGGGTTGCAAGGACACCAAAGGTCTGTTCATCGGAGACAAGGGGCATATAAAGGCCTTTGGCTCCATTTAAGGTCTCCGTGCCCCGTCCGGCAATCTGACCATGGTGGTAAACCCAGGTGGCGACCGCCAATTCGTTCTCATTGAGAAATTCCCCAGTGATTTTATCCTGTGAATTTGAACAGGCTTTGACTTGCAAATTCCCTGATTCATCCGGGAGCAGTATGGCGACTGCAGCGTCGGCGGACTCCGCGATGCGTTGCGCCGCCATGGCCAGCACTTTTTCCAGGCCTTCGGCGCCGGCAATGTTTTTACTTAAGCTGTAAAGGGCCGAGATCCGGATTTCACGTTTCCGGGCTTCGTGGGCATGGTGGCGCAACCGTCCGGCTAATGTTCCGGTGACGAATGCCACCGCGTGAAACATGATAAAAGTGAATAAATACCGGATATCGGCCACAGTGAACTGAAGAATCGGAGGTATGAAAAGGAAATCAAAACATAGGGTGGCCAGAAAGGCCCCCAATAATGCGGTATAACGTCCCCATAAAATGGCTGATACCATTACCGGCAGCAAGAACCCCAGCCCGATATTGACCAGCCCGAAAGCCGGTTCAACCGCTTTACCCACAAGCGTAATGATGGCCACCATACTTATAGTAAGGATGGCCGGCAGCGGTCGAATCTTTGACGGAGCCCGGCGTGGAGCCAAGCGGACCGAGGGGTTTTTCGAGGGCTCGGAAATGATATGAACACTCAAACCGGTGCTTTGTTTTAAGATTTTACCGAAGATGGAACCGCGAAAAATTTGGCGGACACTGGAAAGGGCGGGTTTGCCGATGAGCAGATGGGTGACATTGCGCCGCCGGGCCAGATGCAGGATTTCGGTGGCGATATCATCGCCGACCACCGTGACAAGCTCAGCCCCTAATTCTTCAGCCAAGCGGAGATTATCGGCCAAAGCGAGTTTTTCTCTTTCGCTGGCGACTTCGAGCCGGGGTATTTCGATGTATGCCGCGATCCAGGGCGATTTCAAACTGGCCGCCAAACGGTAGGCCGCCCGCACCAGTTGGGAGGAGAGGGGACTCTCGCTCACACAGACCATAATCCGCTCCGCGGCGGGCCAGGGACCGGAGATCCCGTGGGCCCTCATATAAGTTTCGAGGTCGGTATCGATATGCTGGGTTGTATAGCGCAGCGCCAATTCCCGGAGCGCTGTCAGGTTGCCCAGGCGGAAAAAATGATCGGCGGCGTCCCGGGCTTGGGCGGGCACATAAACTTTCCCTTCCGCCAGTCTTTGCAGTAATGCTTCGGGAGGGATATCGACCAGTTTAATTTCGGAGCCCTCCAGGATCCGGTCGGGCACGGTTTCTTTCATGACGACTCCGGTAATCCGGGCCACCACATCATTGAGGCTTTCAATATGCTGGATGTTGAGGGCGGTATAAACATCGATACCCGAGGCCAGTAACTCCTCCACATCCTGATAGCGCCGGGCGTGGAGGGAACCGGGAATATTGGTATGGGCCAATTCATCCACCAGCACAATCTGGGGATGAAGGCGCAAAATCTCGCTCACATTCATTTCCAGGAAGGTTTTTCCTTGATACACAATGGAGCAGGGGGGGATGGCCGGGATTCCCTGAACCAAACTTTGAGTGTCCGCCCGTCCGTGGGTTTCAACCCACCCCATCATCAGTTGCTTGCCTTCCAACAAGCGCTCTTTCGCCGCAGACAACATGGCGTATGTCTTGCCGACTCCGGCCGAAGCGCCGAGGAAAACGGTTAATTTGCCCCGCTCCGACTGGCGGACTTTGGCCAGCAAGGCATCGGGATCGGCCCGGGATTCCAAAGGCACCATTGCCAATCAACCTCCATTTTTTAAAGCGTCCAGCGCCAAATTGATTTGAAGCACATTGACCCGGGAAGCGCCAAATAATCCTAACCAAGGGTATTCGGTCTGTTTCTGGACCACCCGGCGGATAACCGCTACGGGAAGACTCCTGACCTTCGCTATCCGGGGAACTTGCAACAGAGCGCTTTCGGGCGAGATGTTCGGGTCCAAGCCGCTGGCTGAAGCGGTTACCAAATCACTCGGCACAGGGAAATCAGCGGGTAGTCCGTTTTCTTGGCGAACCTTATGGATACGCTCGGCAACGGTTTTGATGAGCTGTTGATTGGTCGGCGCCAGATTGGAACCGCCGGAGGCGAGAGCATCATAATTAGCGGCAGAAGGACGGCCGTGAAAGTACTGGGCTGTCTGAAAATCCTGGCCGATCAGTGCCGATCCGATCACTTTCCCCTGATGGTAAAGGAGTGAGCCATTGGACTGGCTCTTAAAACAAAGCTGGGTCAATCCGGTTACCACCAAGGGATAACATATTCCGGTTAATAGGGTCAAGGAAAAAAATAGTAAGAAAGCCCGATAGAGAATTTTCCACATCGTAAACACTTTCCCTTCCAAATGTTTGATTAAAATAGACGGATGATCAGATCAATCAACTTAATACCGATAAATGGGACGATGAGTCCTCCTAAGCCATAGATGAACATATTTCTCCGTAACAATTCATTGGCTCCAAGCGGGCGATAAGCCACTCCTTTGAGGGCCAAGGGCACCAAAGCGATGATAATTAAAGCATTGAAGATCACGGCAGCCAGGATTGCGCTTTCCGAACTTCCCAGACCCATGATGTTCATTTTATTGAGTAAGGGGTAGGTGCCGGCGAACATCGCCGGAATAATCGCAAAATATTTGGCCACATCATTGGCGATGCTGAAAGTGGTCAGCGAGCCCCGGGTCATCAGCAATTGTTTCCCTATCCCGACAACTTCAATGAGCTTGGTGGGATTGCTGTCGAGATCGACCATGTTACCGGCTTCCTTGGCTGCCTGGGTGCCGCTGTTCATGGCTACCCCCACATCAGCCTGGGCTAAAGCCGGAGCGTCGTTGGTTCCATCGCCGGTCATCGCCACCAGATGGCCCCCAGCCTGATATTCCCGGATTCGTTTTAGTTTGGTTTCCGGAGTGGCTTCGGCCATAAAATCGTCCACCCCGGCTTCGGCGGCAATGGCGGCTGCAGTTAAAGGATTGTCACCGGTGATCATCACGGTTTTAATGCCCATTCGGCGCAACTCGGCAAAGCGTTCCTTGATGCCGCCCTTGACCACGTCTTTTAAATAAATCACGCCCAAAACTTTATTATTTTCGGCAACCACTAAAGGAGTTCCGCCTTCTTTGGCAATCTTGTCGGCGCTTTTTTGGACTTCGGGAGGAACTTCACCGCCTTGGCTTTTCACATAGGCAATAATGGCATCGGTGGCGCCTTTACGGATTTCCCGGTTATTCAAGTTGACCCCGCTCATCCGGGTTTGTGCGCTGAAGGGAACAAAAACCGCTCCGAGCTTGGTTAAATCCCGTTGCCGGATGTTATATCGCTCTTTGGCCAGGATGACGATGCTCCGGCCTTCGGGGGTCTCATCCGACAAGGAAGCGATTTGGGCGGCATCTGCCAATTCTTCGGCTCTGATCCCCGGCGCTGGAATAAATTCAGTGGCCATCCGGTTCCCCAGGGTAATGGTCCCCGTTTTATCAAGCAGTAACACATCGACATCTCCCGCTGCTTCGGCGGCCCGTCCGGAGAGGGCGATTACATTACGCTTAAGGAGGCGATCCATTCCGGCAATACCGATAGCCGAGAGAAGGCCGCCAATGGTGGTGGGAATCAGACAGACCAGTAAAGCCGCCAGGGCTGTAACCGATGGTAAGGCGCCCGAGTAAATGGCCAGAGGTTCCAAAGTCACCACAGCCAGTAAAAAGATAATGGTCAGGGCCAGCAACAAAATGGTCAGGGCGATTTCATTGGGGGTTTTTTGACGTTTGGCCCCTTCGACAAGATGAATCATCCGGTCCAGGAAGGTTTCGCCGGGATTGGCGGAGATCCGCACCTTGATCCAGTCCGATAACACCCGGGTGCCTCCCGTAACCGAGCTGCGATCGCCGCCGGCTTCACGGATCACCGGAGCCGATTCGCCGGTGATTGCGCTTTCGTCGACTGAGGCGATCCCTTCAACCACTTCACCGTCACCGGGTATGGTGTCTCCCGGTTCCACCAAAACCAGGTCGTCCTTACGCAGTTCTGCGGCCGGGGTTGGGAGGGTTTTATTACCCTCAAGTTTTTTGGCTATGGTTTCACTCCGGGTCCGGCGTAAGGCAGCGGCTTGGGCTTTGCCGCGCCCTTCCGCCAAGGCTTCGGCAAAATTGGAAAACAGCACGGTCACCCAGAGCCAAAAAGCGATTTGAATATTAAAGCCAAGTCCGGTATAGTGGTGAATCCAGAGATCTTTGATGATGGCCAAGGACAACATCACCGCCAAAACTTCCACCACGAACATGACCGGATTTCTCCAAAGGGTTCCGGGATTCAATTTGACAAAGGATTCTTTCACAGCCTGCCAGACCATGGCCTGGTTCAGGCTTTTGGGAGCTTGTTTTTCATGGTTCATTTTATTTCCCCCATTCTTAAGAACTGTTACAAATGTTTTTTTAAAAGGTTTTTCCGGCATTCATCATCAAGTGTTCAATGATCGGCCCCAAGGCTAAAGCCGGAAAAAAGGTTAATGCGCCGACAATCAGGATCGTTCCAATCAAAACACATGTAAAAAGGAGTCCCCTGGTTTGGAAGGTTCCCGGGCCGGAGGGGATGATTTTTTTACCGGCCATGGAGCCGGCAATGGCTAGTACCGGCAGGATGACTCCAAAGCGGCCGATGAACATCGCCAAAGCCAGCATCAGGTTGTAAAATAACGTATTGGCGTTTAACCCCGCGAAAGCGCTGCCGTTATTGCCCGCAGCCGAAGAAAAGGCATACAAAATCTGGCTTAAGCCGTGAGGCCCCGGGTTGGTAACCGACCCCAAACCGGCGCGGGTTACCGCTGCGATGGCACTGCCGATGAGGATTAATGCGGAGGGGATTACCATCCCCAGCACGGCCATTTTAATTTCGGCGCTTTCGATTTTTTTACCAAGGTATTCGGGAGTCCGGCCCACCATCAATCCGACGATAAAGACCGCCAGAATTACAAAGATTAGGATGGAATAAAGACCGGCGCCTACACCGCCGAAGACTACCTCGCCCAGCATGATTTGAAACAGGGGGACGAATCCGCCCAGGGGGGTGAGACTGTCGTGCATGGTATTGACTGCTCCGCACGAGGTCGCAGAGGTGGCAGTGGCAAATAAGACTGAACTGGCGATACCAAAGCGGACTTCTTTACCTTCCATAGAATTGGGTCCACGAACTCCCAGTGCGGCAATTTGTGGGTTGCCTGCTACTTCGCTTGAGTAAGCAACTCCCAGACTCACTAAAAATAGCAGCAGCATTGCTCCCAGGATGACATGACCTTGCCTGCCCTCGCCGACCATTCGGCCAAAAGTGAAAGTCAACGCGGCAGGAATCAAGAGTAAAGCCACGATTTCCAATAGATTGGTGAACGGGGTTGGATTCTCAAAAGGATGGGCCGAGTTGGCGTTGAAAAATCCGCCGCCGTTGGTCCCCAATTCTTTAATGGCTTCCTGGGAAGCCACCGGCCCCATCGGAAGCGTCTGCACTTTTCCCTCCAGTGTTTGGACGGGAGCATAATGGTTAAAGTTTTGGATAACTCCTTGTGATGTCAAGACTACGGCTAATATCAAAGAGAGTGGAAGTAAAATCCAGATTACAGAACGAGTGAGGTCGGCCCAGAAGTTTCCGATCGTGCGGCAGGTCTTCCGGGTAATCCCTCTGACTAAAGCAATGACAACCGCGATGCCGGTGGCTGCCGAAAGAAAATTTTGGACGGTCATACCCAAAGCTTGGGTTAAGTAACTTAGCGTACTTTCACCGGAATAAGCCTGCCAGTTGGTATTGGTTACAAAACTAATGGCGGTATTTGTGGCCAAGGCACCGGGAACGGCCCCAAAGTGTTGCGGATTAAACGGTAAAATGCCTTGAATGCGTTGGAGGATGAAAAGCGCCAGTATGCCAAGGATGTTAAAAGATAACAGTGCCACCGCATAGTGTTTCCAATCCATTTCCTGCAGGGGATCAATGCCGGCCACCCGGTAGAGCAAGCGTTCTAGCGGACGGCATAGCGGATCCATCCAGGTCCGTTCTCCCTGAAAAACCCGGGCGATATAGCGGCCGAGCGGCCACGCCAAGATTAGAGTTACCGCTAAAATCAAAACCATTTGTACAATATCCATCATCAATCACAACTCCTCCGCCTTTACTAGCGCATAAACAAGATAGATGAGTAAACACACTGCCACTGCGCCTCCGACAATTAAGTCCATTTTTTAACCCCCTCGGTTTTGTTTATTATTAATAGATTTCTCACCCTATCAAGAGATTAAACAGGCTTCAATGCTTTTTACCGTTTTTAACTTATTAAGTCCGGCCGTTGTTTGTGAAATTATGAATGGTAATCAAAATAGATTTTAATGGTGAATATCACAGCCGCAAAAATAGCATAAAGGCCGACATCCGCTAAAAAATCCTTCATATGCACCACCTCTGGTATTGATGTTTGCATGAACCTTGGTCTTATTATAAAGCGATCCGGGGTCAAAGGGGTGTAAAGAAGGGGAAGAGAGGCGTAAAGAAATCGTAAAGACTATTTTTTAAGAGGATAAGCCGTTTCAAAATGGTTAAAGTTTTTCGATCGGGAGCGGAAGGCGAGGTGAGCTCTTTTTATTAGGCATTGTATCGCTTTATCAATTTTTGTCCCTCATAGATGTAACCGGTTTTTGTTTTCGGGGGAAGATATTCGGAATTATAGAAATCGCGGGTTTATAGTTTCGCTTGTATATATTTTGTATATATTTACAATGAGTATAATTTATGTTAATATTATAATATTATTGTAAAATTTTTGAAATATGAATCGTTCATGATAGTATACTCACAAAAAATTGATCAATAAGGAGGAACGCTAATGAACACCGGAAAAGTAATTTGCGTGATACTAGGCTTTTTTGCCGCATTTTTGGTCTTTTTATGTTCAGCCGTCATGGTCAGCGCCAGGGAGCAACAGATCGAAACGATGGTCCTCCCGGAACGAATCGATTGGAAGAGTGAATTGATTGTCAATCCCGGCAAAGGTTGGGTTATTTATGGCAACGATGACAGTATGGAGCCATTTGTGAATCAAACGGAGGATACATGGAACGCGGCCGGTATCGGCTATGTTCGTTTCAATTGGAGCACGCTTGAGCCAGGGGAAGGGAATTATCAATGGCAGTACATCGACAAAGCGATAGCCGACTGTAAAGCTCACGGAAAAAAATTGGCCTTTGGAGTCATGCCCAGCAATGGTTTCTCTTCTAGTTTTTATGTGACGCCGAAATATGTATTTGATGCGGGAGCCGCCGGCCATTATATGCAATCCACCGATGTACCCAGCCACTTTGAGCAGGTCCCGGTCTGGAATGATCCGGTTTACCTCCAAAAACTTGAGAAATTTATGCGGGCGTTGGCGGAAAGATATGATAACAATCCGGATATCGCTTATATGGATATCCGAAGTTATGGCTCTTGTGGGTCGAACGAAATTTGGGGATTTATCGACCCCAATAACATGATGACAATGGAGAGGATTACCGCGTCGGAATATCAGAACCTTCATCTGCAAATGTATCGAAATCTTTTCAAACATCTTCAATTAGTTACCGTCAATTCGGATACGGCTAATCTTGATTCCGCCTTTTATTGGGGTATCGATCAAGGAATTGCAGGCCGTAACGACGGCGCCATCGCTGATCGAAGCGGGGCGGGTAAACTATGGAAGTATCGTAATAAACTACCGGCAATCCTGGAATTTGCCTCATCTTATCCTGAAATGCGCGATACAGGCGTTTGGAGAGATGATTATCTTTATCAGGATATTGCGAATTCCTGTGCAACCTATGTCAGTATGGGTCAATATGGAGATACGGCTGAATTTTACCGCGAGAAACATGATGTTTTGGTCGAAACCGGCAACCGCATGGGATATTATTTTGTTCTGGAAAAGGCTATTTATAACTTACAAGGCATGAACTCATCAGCCAGCCTGATGTTACAATGGAGAAACAAGGGAGTTGCGCCGATATTCATCCCCGCCCACGTGGCAGTGGCATTGCTTGACTCCACAACCGGGGATGTGGTGGAGAAAAAATGGTTGGAGAAGTCCAACCCGCAACAATGGTTACCTGGCCAATCCATAACCGAAAACTTCTCCTTCTCCTTCACAAACCACCTGGGTACATACAAACTGGCCATTGGCCTATTTACGGATATAAGTCTTGAAAAGCCCGATATTAAGCTTGGGATCAAGGGGCGAAATCCAATGGGATGGTACGTTCTCTCCGATATGCCGATATGTGATCCAAACTTTGTCCGAAGAAAAGGCGATCGGTTGGTGATTGGCCCTGAGGATGCGCCAATCTGGCTCCAAGGGGTGTCTTTCGGCAATGAGGTTTGGAATAACGCGTCAACGCCTCCGGTCGCGCATCATAATGAGTTGGATTACCAACGCGTTAAGAATATGAATATGAATGCCATCCGATTTTATCTGAACTATCAATTGTTCGAGGATGATAGCCAACCCTATCAATATAGGCAAAGCGGTTGGGACTGGTTGGATCGGAATATCGCCTGGGCCAAAAAATATGGAGTTTATCTTATTCTCAATATGCATGTCCCTCAAGGCGGTTATCAATCCAATTTGGGCGGCGCCGCGCTCTGGACTGAGCAGGAAAATCAAAAGCGGTTGGCGGCGCTCTGGAAGGCCATTGCTCAAAGATATCGAGGGGAGACAAGAATTGCGGGTTACGATATTCTTAACGAACCGATTCCGGCAGGACCGGCATGGCAATGGGAGAATCTCGCCAACCAGATCGTTTATGCGATCCGCTCGGTTGATTCCAATCATCTGGTTATCGTGGAACGCACCAACGGTACCTATAATTCCTGGAGCAGCGATGGAAACTTTTTCCTGATCGATGATGATAACGCCATGTATACGTTTCATTTTTATGAGCCAATTCCCTATACCCTACAGAATACTCCCTGGACTGGACTAGGGGAGGGCGGCGCATATCCAGGATATGAAACCGGGGCCATAACATATCCTTCCGATCTTGTTTGGGCTGAAGCGGCATTTAATTGTCCGACGGTACCCCCAGGCGATACGGACTGGACCTATTATTCCGGAGATTTATACAAGGTAACGGACCCCGGTATTTTCTCGGGAAAACCGGCTTTTATGGCGGCGAACCTGCCGGGCACGGTCAGCTTTGATGATTTAATTATTGAAGAGTATGATGAGAATATGAATTATCTCCGAAAAGTGGTTGAAATCACCTCAATGGCGATGATGGATTGGAATTTATGGAGCGCCGACGGCAGTGGCTATTTTGCAGGCGCATACGATAGCTTAGAACCAGTGCATACAAGCTGTTTGTTTGTCCAGCAGACTACAGGGGATGCCAACCTTTATTCGGACCGGTATCGGTTTCCGGTCGTCGATAGCCATTATTACAAAATCAGCGGTTGGGCAAAGGGTAGAAACATCGGTCCCGACAGTATTTGCCGCTTTAGAATAGACTTCGAAAAAAGCGTTTCCGGACAGATGCCCCCTCGGCGCAACAAGACACTCTTGGAAACGGGTTTGCAGAAGTTTTTATCCTTCGGTCTGGTTAACAATGTACCGCTCTTCGTGGGCGAATTCGGCGTAAACCGGGACTGTTTCGCTGAAAACAAGGGTGGTGTGCAATGGGTCGGGGATATGTTGGATTTGTTGAAGAAATATCGGGTTAATTTCACCTACCACGCTTATCACGAATATTTCATGGGAATTTATTCAAACGACGGCTTACCTGATGAGGCTTTCGGCAATCAGCCTCTCATCGGCGCCTTCCGGACCAAACTGGATCCAGCCGAAGCAGAGCAGATGATTACCAGTTCACCGGTGGATTGGGCGACGATTCCCTTGGATAATGGGGCTTTTGTGAGTAACAACGTTTGGAATAAGGCAGCCGCCGAGGGTGAAGGCGGACAGCGAATCTTCTTAAAAGAGGTGGCTGGGGAAAAGGTATTCGGATGGCAGTGGACATGGCCCGATTCCATTAATATTCTCGCATATCCGGAGGTTGTTTACGGGGATAAACCTTGGGACGTCCAGACCGGAAGAATTGCCGGGTTACCTTTCCTGGCCGGTTCGAAGAGTATAACGGTTAACTTCGATGTCGATCTTTTCACCACCGGCAAATGTAATCTGGACTTGACAATGATGGTGGTTTCAGGACTGCCGGCGTCCGCTGCGAACATTGTCGATCAGATTTCGATCTGGACTTATAACCGCGGGGTCAGGCCGTATGGCGATAAAATAGGCTCCATTACGGTTAACGGTATTGATTATGATGTTTATATAACGTATAACTCAAGTACGACAGGATATAATTACATCTTGTTCGTGGCCCCGGCAGGGGTTTTAACGGGTCCGCTTGAGCTCGACCCATTTATCGATTATCTTTTGGATAGAGGGATTATTAACCGGAATCAGTATATAACCAGTATAGAATTGGGGAACGGCCTGGTCCAGGGCGCTGGAATGGTTGAAGTTCGTAATTATCAGGTCATCGTTCAATAGTTTTGGCTAGTAATCGAAATAACTTCTTTCTTTCATTCTTATAAAAAAAGTCGAAGGGGTTTCAAAAGTTTTTAATCTTTTGGGAACCCCTTCTGAAGATTTGAGGGAAATAATCATTAAGAATGGCTACTCACCTAACTCTTGCTCTTCCCCGAAGGAGCTATCAAATAAGCCATTTCACGTGGAAGAGTAACCCAAAACCTTTGGAGCTATTAAAAACCATCACGAGCAATGTTTTTTGGCCCTTAAAATCAGCCAAGTCCCTTCCACTTGAAAAAGCTCGAGAAAACAGCATCTTAGGGGAAGGGAACGGGTTAGGTAAATAGGCCTATAACCTAACTCTTGCTCTTCCCCGAAGGAGCTATCAAATAAGCCATTTCACGTGGAAGAGTAACCCAAAACCTTTGGAGCTATTAAAAACCATCACGAGCAATGTTTT
>JAEZCE010000009.1 GCA_023429995.1 Bacillota bacterium
CTCATATACTCTCCTCTTTCCTGCGCATGTCTTATACGCATTTGACATGATGCCACTCTGCGACATCATAAATAATAATTAAAATAGTAATAAGGGAAGAAGCTCAGCTTGAGCATCCTCAATTCTCATTTCATGGTTCCTATTAATGTGACGATACTTTTCTTCACATTTCTCCACTTATCCCATATGGATAAATATGCGGTTAAAAATAGCCGCTAGAGGCTGAAATTCACTTTGCTTCATGGCTGCCAGCAATAGATTTTCGGCTATGAAATTCTCAAGAAACTTATCTTCTGCAATATAAAAACGCAAAAGCAAAGCATGTATAATTTCTGCAAGCTGGTTAAGCAGAAGATCATGTCGCTTGGAATACTCCGATGCAAATTGACAGGTATATGAAAACTGTGACCAAACCCCTTTGTATAGGGAATTAAATTTCTCAATTTCTATATATATGACATGCAACCCTTCCGTGATGCTTACCGATGTACCTGAGCCTAGCCGCATAGCAGAGAGCGCTTCATTCCAATCCATTAGCATAACGGACGCCGCGAGTATGTCTTTGGAAGCATAGTAATTGTATATGGTACCCACCGCTATACCGCATTCTTTTGCAACAGAACGAATTGTGAAACGGCTGTAATCCGATTCCAGTAGTTCGCATTTTGCAGTCTCCAGTATTCTTTCTTGTAAATTTTCGATCTGCTTTGGCATATCCACTCCTCCAACGGCGTCGATTTTTCAAGGGTGTTTTATATGAACACGTTCATATAAAGTATAATACATCAATTCAAAAATATCAATCTATACTCACTAAAATCTGGTAGCAATCGTTATCTCTATCCCTAATATCATCCCGGATTCTCTCAATGCACTCCTGCAGAATATCAATGGACTTATCATTGTTAGTGGCCTTATATACCTTTGCATCAAAGGCACTATATATATTTTGCATATAACTATCTATTCTGCAAACACTACTAAAAAACGAAAGGAGCATCTTTTATGGACGGTAAAGATTCATCTTCAAAAAAACAAGGTAAGAGTAGCGTTGAGGATAACAGTATCAGCAATAAAAATGTGACTCATACGGATCATCGCTCTAAAACCGCATCCAATAGTGCATCAGACGATCCCTTTTATACTCCTCCGGGTGAAGGTCCTAAACCCAGAATTACATCAAATTAGGATCACTATTCTGTAAGAAAGGGGAGCTAGTCTTCCCTTTTCTATATCTTAACTTCCGTGTTTACTTGTTTAATTCTCTATCAACTGGGTTTTCAGCAATATACCTTTCATTCACACAGTATGCTAAGTAGGCTCGAAAGCACTTTATCAGAGTGATTTTGACATAAAAAACCTCCATACATTTCCGCCAGTAACGGTGTACAGAGGTTCTAGTAGTATATGTTTTTACAGTTTTCAAAACGTCCAGTACATCATCACTGGGCAATAAATCACTTTGTAAATCATTGATTAATCGCTTCAAATACCGAAGAAAAGGCTTTCTAAAGCTCCTTTTTACTCATCCCAATTGTGCCACACTTCCTGCACATCATCATCCTCATCCAGTAAATCAAGGATACGGTTCATCATCTTGATATCCTGATCATCTTTAAGCTCTACCCAGGTCTGAGGGATCATAGTTACATCTGCCTGAACCATGGGGATGCCAGCCTTCTCCAGCGTTTCTCTTACCGCGCTAAAATCATCAGGGTTGGTTAATACCTCGAAGCTATCCTCTTCTTCTGCGAAGTCCTCTGCGCCTGCATCTAAAGCAAGCATCATCAGATCATCTGCCTTCATATCACATTCTTCTCGATCGATGATAATCTGGCCTTTCTTATCAAACATGAAGGATACACAGCCAATGGAACCGACGTTACCGTTACCCTTGGTGAAGGCATTACGTACATTGCCGGCAGTTCTATTCTTATTATCGGTTAACGCCTCTACGATAATTGCAGTTCCGTTGGGGCCATATCCCTCATAGGTTACTGTTTCGTAATTCACCGCATTTGCGTCTCCGGCTGCCTTCTTGATGCTGCGATCGATGGTATCATTGGGCATATTATTCGATTTTGCCTTAGCGATAATATCCTTTAAGCGGCTGTTCGCATTCGGATCAGCTCCGCCTTCTTTTACGGCAACTGCGATCTCACGTCCAAGCTTGGTAAAGATCTTTCCTTTAACCGAATCATTCTTCTCTTTTTTATGTTTGATGTTCGCAAATTTCGAATGTCCTGACATCTTAATTCTCCTTAATCATCTTTATTTTTGTCCAATCCAATGGATTGTTATCTTTCTGTTCAAATGCTATTATGCCAAAAGGAGCTTTATACTCCATATTCGTAAATGTAATTTATATGGTACTTGTACTGTATACAATAGAAAGTACACTCTGCGAACTTTCTATTGTCATGAATAACCTTAAATATTTTATCATCCTTTGATGACTTCGGCAAGTAAAATTTGTGATATCCCCAGTAGAGCGACTTACTACCATAATTCATCCACGAAATGAACAAAAACAGCCAGATTAACTGGTAATCTGGCTGATAAAACTCTGTCGAGTCAATATTCTTTGATTATTCTGCATTTAATAACTTACTAAGCTTCTCCATAACCTGAACTGTCTCTTCTGTGGTACGGATGGCACACATAACTGTATCATCACCTGCGATACAGCCGACAATACTATTCATCTGCAATGCATCCAGAGCTGCTGCCACTGCCATCGCCATGCCGGGTACCGTCTTAACTACCATGATGTTCTGTGCCATATCCATCGATACAAAGCCATCTCGGAGCACTCGGGTATATTTCTCACTCATACCCGGTTCGGTCTTCTGAAGTACAATGTATTTTTGCCTTCCGCCATCAACAGCCACCTTGGTGAGTTTAAGCTCTCTAATGTCTCTGGATACCGTTGCTTGCGTCACATTGTAACCATCCTTCATAAGACGCTCTGCCAGATCCTCCTGCGTCTCAATATCATACTTATTAATCAATTCTATGATTTTGCTTTGTCTGCTGATTTTCATTCTCTTTCCCAGTGCCTTTCTTATAATAGTAACTATCTTCTCAATCTCCGTCCTTACCAAGCTTGGACCTGAGAACCTCATAGATTCCGGTATAATTAAGCTTGATTAATTTCGTGTTGTACATAGCCTTCTTCA
>JAEZCE010000041.1 GCA_023429995.1 Bacillota bacterium
CGAAGAACGGATTTCAGGGGTCGCCAGAGATGGTAGACGGCCGGAGAATGCCGGTCATTGCGTCGCTACTTAATTTTGCGGCGGGAAAGCGTTCCCCAAATCTTTTCGGAATGGAATCGTTTGTTTCTAAACGCCTCGCCCAAGGATGGCCCCACGGTTTAAAGCCCGACGGGGATTGGGTTTAGGGGTGATGTGGGGCAGAGGGGGTGTTGTAGAAAGATATGGATATTTCTTTGTAATAATTGTTTCCGGATTTTTCAATATCATCAGGAATAATATTTTGAGGGACACGGATTGCGGCGGCGATAGTTTGATTAAAATTGGGCCAACCCTCCAACTTGCTGTGGCTGTCTAAAAAGCAATTTGAAATCAATAAGAAATACAATATATAGCTTCATCGAATATGTCGGTTTCAATATATTGTATTTCTTTATCAGAAAATTCCCTTTTGGGACAGCCCCACGAAAGTTTTGGCTTCGTAGTATTGAAATCAAAGAGCCGGCAGAAGTACGGGTCGGTTCTCTTTTGAGGGATTTCTGAATGGGTATTGGTTAGGCGTTGCGGGCTAGAGACACACCGCCGTCGTTTCAGGACAGCGGGTGCAGGTTTAAATATCGCCGCCTGCTTAAAGTTTATGAACTATGATGCCTATAAATGAATGTCAGTATTATTGTCCACGGATTTCACCGGCTGAGGTCCTTTTGGAGCGGCCCAAAAGGACCCAAAAAGCCGCCGGGAACCAAGTTTCCCGGTCTCTCCTTTATCCCCGGCCATCTGTGGCCGGGGTTATAAAAGACGTTTTTAGGGAAATCTTCGTCCTCCATGCAGGGACGCAAACATCGTGTTCGCGCCCTACCAGGTTTTTGCTTTCGATGGCGACCGCCTTTTTTCTTCCATGAAAAGAGGCGGCGCTTTTCGACATCGTGTCTCAAATGGCGGAATGAGGAGTTTGGGTTTAAAAGTATAAAAAGCGGAAGAAAAGTTAGGAGGGCCAGGAGGGGGAGGAGGGTATTGAAAAATGAAAGCCGATGGGATTGATTTGTAACAAAGATTGATGCGGGTGGATAGGGGTTTTTAACCCGGGTAAGGGATGAAACAGCCATGAGGCATGTTCAAGAACAGGATTTAACCCGGGGATTGAGGGCGAAGGGGTAAACAGGAAGTCGAAAATGAGTGACGGTTTTGAGGGTCCATGGATTTCATTAGGGCTGAGTGACTTTTTGAGAACAGTTAAAAAATTACTAAAATTGAAGACAAAAATAAGGTTTACCATGATAGAATAATTGTAATCGTAATAATTTTTCATCTATAGAGGTAACTGTTCCATCCATACCTGAACAACAGGAATTTGTCCAAATTTTGGACAGCCTGTTTGAAAAGGAACAAAAAGCAAAAGAACTTTGTGATGTTATCGATAAGATTGACTTGATGAAAAAGCAATTCTGGCCCGGGCTTTTCGGGGCTAGTAGGGTACTAATGACCCGAGTGAAGAGAGTGCGGTGGAACTGTTGTCAACCCTCCATCTTGGCTTCCGCGAATCCAGAGGATTGGACCTGAAGGGAGGAACGAAAGCGGTTTAAGTATGTTCCTTTAAAGCTTCCCCGGGAAATATGGCGGACAACTGCTGATTCCAAATGGTTTTTACGCTAACCTAAGGCTGGATGGAGTAAGAATTTGTTGACCCAATGAAAACTTACAGATTTACAATTCGTTTCTCCCCTCGAGGGAGAAAGTGCGCCTCTATTAGAGGCGAAGAATGAGGGTTGACCATGTATGCCTCAATCGTTGATAGAGCAAAAGATTTACGAAAAAGACAAACTGAAGCCGAAGCTGTATTGTGGGATGAATTACGGAAACGAAAATTGGGTGGCTATAAAATAAGACGGCAACATCCGCTTGGTTCTTACATTGCCGATTTCTATTGTCCCGAAAGGAAGCTGGTAATCGAAGTTGATGGCGGAATCCATGATGATGAGCAGGTTAAGGAGAATGATGAAATCCGGCAAAAAGCCGTTGAATTTTACGGGATTAAAGTGATTCGTTTTAGGAATGAAGATGTTTTTAGCCGGATGGAGTTTGTGCTGGATGAGATTGAAAGAAAGCTACTGAGTAGAAATTTCGTCAACCCTTCATCTTATTAAAAATCCTAAAGTTATCAATATGGTAAAGGAATCTTTAAAGATTTAAAGTTGAACCGGATTTATTCCGATACATAAAAGGATAATTCGTTTTTAGTAAGAATCATGCTTTAGCATTGCAGTGCTAAAGAAAAATGGAGCGATGGTTTTGAAAAAAGGCAGACTCACTTTTTTAATAACAATCATCTTTTTTATCATAATCCCGCCGGCCTTGGGAGAGGAAAACCCCCTTGCCACCGCTGTTACTACCTTAGCCCGTACGATTACCGGCCAATTTGGGGTTGTTGAGGCGAAAGTGGCGGCGGTAGATGGGGATAATATCTATTTAAATGTCGGCAAAAAACAATATGTCAGAGAAGAAACGGAATATGAAATCCTTGCCGAAGGCGGACCGGTCAATGACCCGGTCAACCGGACCAAGCTTGGAACCGTTCAGACCCATGTAGCCGATATCCGGATCGTTGCGGTGAGGGATTCCTATTCCATCGGTCAGGTCATCGATCCGGTGCCCGACTCCAGTCCGATTCCGATTAAGCCCGGACAACTGGCTATTGAAAAGACCAAACAGTTTTCGATTGCGGTAGTCCAATTTGAGTACTTAAATTCCAAGGACATCACCACTCCCCGGGTGGCCCAGGAGCTGATGCTGAACGAACTGATCAATTCCAGACGGTTTGCGGTGGCCGAAAGCGCAACCACGGCCAAGGTCGTTCAACAGTTATTATCGACCAATACGCCGGGGACAACGCCGGCTACACCGGACACCATCGGGACCGTGCAATTTACCCGCAATCTGGGGAAAATGTTAGGCGTCGACTATATCATGTATGGCCAACTAACGGATCATCCCGGTTTTATGGAGTTGCAGTGCCGGGTTCACGATGTCAAGACCGGGGTGGGGATAGCCGCCGGGAGCACGCAAATTGTTCCCCAGGTTGTGAATCCTTCCCCCGGCGGGACGAATAGCCGCTAAAAGACTTCCCGTAGAGTACAGAAGACGACCTCAAACAAAGAGGATAATATTTCCAAACGGCGAATTCGTTCTCATCTGATTTTGGGCGGGGATGCTTGTGAAAAAATTCTTGTGTTTTCTGATAATGGCTGCCCTGATTGGGGCTTGTGTTTACGGCTGGAGCCGCAATGCCGGAAGATTGCCCGAAAAACTCGTTAAGTGGTATCAATCCTCAACCGGACGTCTTTCTTCAAGGGCCAACCGGGAAACGATTAAAAAACCGGCCCCTTTTCGTAAGGATACGAAACCAACCCGGCAAAGTTCCCGGTCTGTGCCTGCTCAAACCGTGGACCGGCGGGAGACGGTTCCGGCGGTAACTTTGGCCGCGGTGGGCGATGTCGATATGCACATGCCGATTGTGGATTCAGCTTTGAATCCTTCCGACCAAACCTACGATTTCCGGACGATTTTTAGTGAGATCCGCCCCGAACTCCAAAGCGCCGATTTTGCAACCGGAGTGCTGGAAACCCAATTGGGAGAGCCCGGTGAAAAATATACCGGCTATCCGGAATTCCGCTCTCCCCAAGCTCTAGCGGATGCCTTAAAGTGGGCCGGATTGAAATTGGTATTTACCGCCCACAATCATTCCTTAGACCAAGGGGCGGGGGGCTTGATAAAAACCTTGCGTTATTTGGAAAAAATCGATTTGCCCTATGCCGGTTGCCGTTATCAGGAAAAGGGCAAATCTTACCGGATAGTGGATTGTAAAGGGATTCGGCTGGGATTTTTGTCCTATACCTCTTTTACAAACGATCATCCTCTTCCCTCCGGCCGGGAATGGATGGTCAATATGATGGACCGCCAAAAGGCGCTTCAAGAGATTCAGGAAGTGAAAGAGGCCGGGGCGGACTGCATCATCGCCGCCGTTCATACCGGAGTGGAATATCAGCGGATACCCTCCAAGGAGCAGCGGGAATTGTGCGATTGGCTGATTGGCTCGGGAGTGGATATCGTTTTGGGAAGCCATGTTCACGTGGTTCAGCCCTTGGAAAAACGGAGCCGTTACGATCCCGTCCGGATGGCGGAGCGGGATGGTTTTGTGGCCTATTCTTTGGGAAACCTACTTTCCAATCAGCGCTGGCGTTACAGCGATTATGGATTGATGGTCAAATTTTTACTGACCAAGAAAACAGAGGGTCCGGGAGTCGGCATCACCCTAACCGAGTATATGCCCTTATGGGTTAACCGCTATTTGGAACATGGAAAGAATCGTTACCGGATTATCAAGGTAACCGGCCCGGAGTACCGGGGAAACGATCCGACGGTTGATGAGGCCGCCCGGCGAAGGATGGGGGAGGTTTTCGCTGAAACCCGGGAATTGATGAATCCTTGGACTCAAGGGGAGCCGCCCGAGTTACAAGATCCCTTCAGTTCGGCCGGAGTCAAGGGTTTTTAAGGACAGCCCGGTTTTCCTTTTTTGGAAATTTTACGGATTGGGTGATGTTCCAATGCAGCCGGCCAAAGCTCCTGCGGTTTACCGGTCCTCATGGCCGAAGCCAGGTGATGGAATACCGCCTCGTTATTTTGGCAGAGAGATCGGATTAAATCCTTGGTGGCGGCCCGCTGGGTATGGCCTGCCACCCCGCAAGGAGCCGGAACGGGTTTGAAATGAATCAGCGGGAGCATCTCAATGATTTCCCTTTCCCGGAAATAGACCAGGGGCCGGATGGATGTTAGGCCGGTCCTTTGTAAGTCCGTTCTGGGAAGGAACGTTTTAATCTGGCCGGAGTATAGGATGCTCATTAAAAAGGTTTCCACAGCATCGTCGTAATGATGAGCCAGGGCGACCCGGTTATAGTTGTTGTTTTTGGCGAAACGGTTCATCGCTCCCCGGCGCAAAAAGGAGCAAGTTGCGCAAGGGCCTTCGGGATTGGACTCTGAGAAAGCATATTTGGCGATTTCGGTTTTCATGACCTGAAATGGCACATCCAGGAATTTACAAAACTCGCTTAAGGATTGAAAATCAAAATCGCCTTCAAAACCGAGGTCGATGGTTAGAGCTCCGAGTTCAAAAGGGATAATCCGGTGTTTTTTCAAAATGCTCAAAGCATATAATAGGAAGGCGCTATCTTTGCCGCCGGAAAAACCGACCAACACCCGGTCCCCCGGATCGATAAGCCGGAATTCACGGATGGCTCTTAGTATTTTTTGGACGGCGGTCTTGGGTAAAGTTAATTTTTGATTGTCCATGAAGTCACCTTTGTTTCGTTGTTCGATAAGGAATGAATTTATCCATGAAAGGGGAAACCACGATGAAACGTTTATATCGTTCGCAATCCAAGGTATTGGGCGGTGTTTGCGGCGGACTTGCCGAATATCTTGATGTTGATCCGGTGCTTATCCGGGTCATTACGGCCATTGCTTTGTTTTTTACATGTTGTACGATTTTACCGGTCTATCTCATTGCCTGGCTCATTATGCCGGAGAGACCGGCAGGAGTAGAATAAGCAATCATAATAATCGGCGGTTGTTTCTTGAAGTTTGGCAATCAGAACGTTTCATAACGGCGGCTAAAAATAAAAAATTCCGGCGGTTTTGTTACCAGGGAGCGCCAGAATTTTGGTTTCTATGATTCCGATTTGGATTATATCGAGCGGCTGCCGACAATGAGGTTGTTGCGGATAGAGTCAAAGCCCTCGTTTTCCAATATTTTACCGGTTCCCAAAGCCACGCAGGAAAGGGGATCTTCGGCGAGATGAATCGGAATTCCCGTTTCCTCCGCCAGTAACCGGGTAAATCCGTGCAATAATGATCCGCCGCCCGTCATGACGATTCCCTTATCAACGATGTCGGAGGCCAATTCCGGGGGAGTGCGTTCCAAAACGGATTTGATTCCGTCGATAATGGATGTAATGGGTTCCGATAAGGCTTGGAAAGAATCGGTCGAAGTAAATTTGATGGTTCGGGGTAAGCCGGTAACCAAATCGCGGCCGCGAATCTCCACCGATTTTCCTTCCCCTTCGGGATAAGCCGAACCGATTTGAATCTTAACGTCTTCCGCAGTACGCTCTCCGACCATCATGTTATACATCTTTTTGATGTAACGGATGATCGCTTCGTCAAATTTATCTCCGCCGACCCGAAGAGATTCGCTGACCACAATACCGCCTAAGGAAATAATTGCAATATCCGTTGTTCCACCGCCGATATCCACCACCATATTTCCATTGGCTTCGGTGATATTGAGTCCGGCGCCGATAGCGGCCGCCATGGGTTCTTCGATTAGGTAAGTTTTTTTAGCCCCTGCCTGCATTGCAGCCTCAAGGACAGCTCTTTTTTCAACACTGGTTACTCCGGAGGGGACGCAAACAACAACTTGGGGCCGGAATAAACGGGGTTTGGGGGATACTCTTTCGATAAAATACTTCAACATGGTTTCGGTAATGTCATAATCGGCAATAACACCATCACGGAGCGGTCTGATCGCCACGATGTTGCCAGGAGTTCGTCCAATCATTTGACGGGCTTCTTCCCCAACGGCTAAAATTTTGTTGTTATCTTTTTGCAGCGCCACGACCGATGGTTCCCGAATGACAATACCCTGGTTTTTAACATAAACCAATACACTGGCTGTGCCCAAATCCACGCCGATATCAGTTATCAGATTCCGAAAATTCAAGAAAAAAGCCCCCCAACTAGATGCTTCCAAATTTTACTTAATTTTAGTTCTACAGTTCTACGTTTTTTTTGTATATCCTCCTTTTTTTGTCGTTATTTCAACTTTTGTTTGATATTTCCTTTTTGTAGCTTCGCCGCCCCGAATATGACGTTCGGATTTATTAATCTCTAATATCCGTTTTACTTCCACCGCTAAATTATGGTTGATATCCGGCAATCTTTCGGTGACATCTTTATGAACCGTGCTTTTGCTGACTCCAAAAAATCTGGCCGCCTGTCTTACGGTGGCCTGTTGGTCGGCTATGTAATGGCTGAGGTCAAGCACTCTTTTCTGAATATAATCCTTCAATCCCCCCACCCTTCCATGTTTTTATTACATGTATATGGACGGGGAAAGGGGATTATGATTTAATTAATCGGTCAGACCCGGAACCAATTTTTGCGGATCCAGCGCCTGCCCGTCGTGGTAAATCCCAAAGTGGAAACTGGGTATGGCGGGGTCGCATCCTTTGGCGTCGCTGGTCCCGATGATGACGCCTTTAATAACGGCCTGTCCTTCTTTTACCATAATGGTTGCCAGATTGCTGTAAATACTTGTCCACCCGTCACCGTGGTTAACCGTTACCGAATAAGTTCCGTCCTCGGACATCCGGGTTTTTTCTATGGTCCCCGCCGCCGCCGCAATAATGTTGCTTCCGGGCGGCATTCCGATGTCGACTCCGGTATGCAGCCGCCAGGAGTTGCCGGATTCGAACCAATCAAAGCCCTGAACGATTTGTCCCGATGCCGGACGGCTAAAAACAACGGGATCAAAAACCGGCCCCTTTTGAAGATTTTGGGAGGTTTGCAATTGACGTTTCAAACGTTTCAATTGGAGCTCCAAGGTTTCACGGGATTGAACCTGATTTGTTTGGGGGAATGTATTCTTTTGCCAGGTTTTCAATTTTTGAAAGCCATGACCGGGCCCCCATAGATAAAGACCCAAACAAAAAGCCAATCCATAAAGGGGCCAATATTTTAAAGCCAGGAAAGGCCGGGCGTTTTGATAAAGAATGCCGGCTGTTTTTTTACAATAAGCACTGCCATGAAGGAACCAAGCCTTTAATTTTGATTTTGGGTTTTCAAAGGGTTTGCTTTTTTTCAAGACTATCACCTCGGGTGTAGTCTTTGTCTTTCCAGGAAAAATTATCCGCTTTTGCTTCCCGAAAAGGCGCTCTGTGCCTAAAATGATTTGATTTTCAGTTGATGCGGCCGAATTGAATTCCCCGGTAGTAATGGCGTAAAATTTGCGAATACGTGAAGTTATGCTTGGCCATACCATTGGCCCCGTATTGACACATTCCTACGCCATGTCCGTAGCCTATCGTTTTGAAGACAATACCGTTTCCCGATGGGGCGCAGGTAAAACAGGTAGAGTTCAGGGCTAGAGCTTTCCGGAAGTTTTCGCCGGAGTAAAGGTTTTTGCCGACCGATATCCATAATACCCTTCCCTGCTCAGAACGTTTCCGGATCCGGATGGTTTTTAAATGGTTTCCAGATAGTTGAAGACACTTCACGAATTGGGACCAACTGTAATTGATTTGACTGGCAAAACGGGGAGAGCCGCTGTCAAACCCGCAAGGGACGCTTTGCAAATAGGGAACTTGATGCCGCCAAATTTCGGAAGCATCGGCCGTACCTACGCCGCAAGTGGAATGAAACAGGGCGTCTATGGGCTTGTTACGGTAAGTCATAATGATTCCCGAAGTTTCCTTTACCGCCCTGCTTATTTTGGCATAAAGCCTGGGAAAATCCGAAACGCCCCATTTGGCTTTCAATTCGGTTATGGACTGCCAGGCTTGATTTTCACTGGGGTCATCACAAAAATCGACACCGGGATAATGTTGGCAGCCACGTCCTCCAAAACGTTTTAATCTTTGAACGGCGAGGGTGCGGGCCGCGATTGCCTGGGCCTTTAGGGCTTCGATTTCAAAATTGGCGGGCATTTCCGCCGCGACCACGCCTATGAGATAGCTCTCCAAATCGGTATGGTAGATTTTGGATTCACTTTCTGACAACAGCGTAATCGGTATCGACGGGAAATGAGTTGGCCTGGGGGCAATTTTTCTAAGCAGAATCAAGGGGGTTAAAATCAATAAAACGATTAACAGCAACCGAATGAGAGCATTTAAGGAACGCACTCTATGACCTCCTTATTATTTCACCTTATGCCCGGGAATTCCAAAAGATGCATGGGTGAAATCTCATGGGTGAAATCTCGCAGAGTTTATCAAGAAGCCCGAAGTTTGTAAATGTTAACCCAATGTTTGCAAAAAAACTATAAAAAACCGGATGGAATCTGCCGATAAAAAGGAAAGTTTTCATGGAGGAAATTTGAATGAGAGAAAAAAATGAAGTTCAGTTAAATATTGATGAGTTATTATTAAATGTACTGGGCAATGAATTTTTTAAATCACGGCAATGGCCGATTTCTTTTACTCCGGTAACGCCCAAACCGTCCATTCCCCCGGATGAGAATGAAGCATTAAATTTTTTTTAAAAATATCCGTGATTGAAGTAGGAAATAACCGGTAATAAGCGGAATAATTAACAAGATTGAATCCACGATTAAATATGAGGTGGTTTGGGATGAAGAAAATGCTCTCCGCTGGAATGGTGATTTGTTTTGCGCTGTGGATGAATCCGGTTCATTTATTGGCCATGGAAGGCGGGACCGCTCAACACTTTGATAACCGGTTATTATTGGCGGAAGCGGTCACCACCTCCCAATCGGAAAGTTCCGACACGGATTCTGCAAAACAGGCTCAACCAAACGACGAAGCGGGAAATGACAGAAACCTCAATGCGTCTTCCAAGTCTGCAGAGGAGAAAACCAACGGCTCGGTTAATGCAGGCTTTCAAACAAAGCCGTCGCCGCCGGCAAAAGCCAATCCCATGCGGGAGCGTTCCGCCACCCAAATGCAGGCCGGCAATCAATCTTTGAAAATTGAGAACATCCTGCTGCTTATCGGAAACTGGTGGGTTTCCAATCCCTTAAACCTTCAGGTGTGGTATATTTTTTCTTTGGTCGGCCTTATTTTTTATTTGTTGAGAATGAAAAACTTTCGGCGGCCTTTGCTCTTTTTAAGTATAATTATTCTCGGCTTTTATTTGGGAAATTCCCTGGACCCGATCTCGGCGGTGTTTAATATAATCCCGAAAACCCAATTCACGTTCAATGGTTCCTTGATCATTTTGGGGATCTTGGTCATTTTATCAGTGTTCTTTGGCCGTTTTTATTGCGGGTGGATTTGTCCCTTAGGCGCCATTCAGGAATTGGTTTATCCGAAAACCAAAATGAAGATGCCGTCGGCTCCGGACTCGGTGTTGAAATATCTCAAGTATATCGTGCTGGTGGTTCTGCTGTATGTATTCTGGCGGACCGGAAACAATTTGTGGGAGGATTACGGACCCTTAAAAACTCTGGTCCGTTTTAACGGCACCGAATTGGCAATATTCTTTTTATTCTTGACCTTGGTGGTTTCGTTATGGATAGAAAGACCGATTTGCCGATATATTTGTCCTTTGGGAGCGGTTTTCGCGCTGACTTCCCGTATGGCTATTTTAAAAATGCGGGCCGATGCCGGCGCTTGTATGGTATGTGGCCGATGCACCGGCGGCGACTGTCCGATGAATGGAATCGAAGCGACCAATACGATGACTGATTTACCCAAAGTGAATCAATCCGAATGTATTTATTGCCTGCGGTGCCAGGATCTTTGCCAACGCGAGGCTTTACGCGTTTCAATCCGCCGGATTGACAAAGTATCGGGTTGAAAGGCCCGAAGCGGGAGCGTCCAATGTCTTCAGTCCGATCCCAACTAACCCCGACAGAGAAACTGAATTTTGGCCAAATTCCGGCCTGGGTGACGGAAGTTGCAAAGCGGTTGCTGGGTAATGGTTTTCAGGTTTATTTAGTAGGCGGCGCAGTCCGGGATCTGCTGTGGGGCACAACACCCAATGACTGGGACCTGGCAAGTGACGCATTACCAGAGCATATAACCCGGATTTTTGGAAAGACGATTGCCACCGGCGAGAAATTCGGGACCATCACGGTAATCTGGGACGATCATATCACGGAAATCACAACCTTACGGGAGGAGTTGGCCTATGATGACGGGCGCCACCCGCGGGAAATTCACTTCACCAAAGATATTGTCACCGACCTTCACCGCCGTGATTTTACGATCAATGCTTTGGCATGGGACTTTTTAAGCCGGGAGTTGATTGACCCTTTTGACGGGAGAAAAGATATCCGTAAGCGTCTTTTGAAGGCTGTAGGCGACCCTGCGCTGCGGTTTCGGGAAGACGGCTTACGGATGTTCCGTTTTTACCGTTTTTTAGCTGTTTTGGAGCTGCGGCCCCACCGGCCGACCGAACAAGCGGTGGACCCCGGTTTTGCGGCAGGGGTTAGTTTGGAACGGATTCGGGACGAGTTTAGTAAATTGCTGGTTGGCCAGGGTGTTGCTGTTGGGCTCGAGGGACTTCACCAAAGCGGTTTATTGAATGTTTTTATCCCGGAACTATTGAATCCACCCGTTGAGAAAGACGGGCGCTGGGAGAGGGAAAGGGAACAACCTTTTTTATGGAGCCATTTGGTGGCCACCACTGTTGCAGTTCATCCCCAGCTTCATTTAAGGTTGGCGGCATTGCTTCATGATGTTGCCAAACCGCTCACCAAGAGCATGGAGCAAAACGGTATCCATTTTTACGGTCATGAAAAACGCGGCGCCGAACTTGGGGTAACCATATTGGAACGGCTTCATTATCCTCAAAAAATCATTCATTCGGTGGCGCTTTTAATTCAAAATCACATGTTTTACATCGATGGCCGCGCCAGTGATGGCGCAATCAGGCGTTTGGCCGCCAAAGTCGGTCCGGAATTGATATTCGACCTTTTGGAGTTGCGCCGGGCGGACATTATCGCCACGGACTCACAAATCGGCGGCATTAACTATCGCACTTGGGAATTTTGGAACGAACTTCGTGACCGTTTCACCCAAGTGTTATCGGATGAGAAGGGTCATCATCCGTTTCGGTTGGCCCTCAACGGTAATGATCTGCTGGAGGAGTTGCATATGGCTCCAGGGCCTCAAATGGGAAAAGTTTTGGACTATTTAAAGGGATGCGTCCTTGATGAGCCCGCCCGGAATCAGAGAGGGGTTCTGTTGGAGCTGGCCCGGAAATTTCTTTTGTCTCAAAATAACTGACAAACATTCATTCAAGGCCAGTCAATCGTCTATTCTTCAAGGCGCTAAAAACCGAACTTTGGTAAAACTTATTGTTCCAATCGGAGCTGATTTTCAATCTGATAGATATCTTGTTTAAAATCAATCGGCAGCCGATGAAGGATCTCCTCAATATCCCGTTTGGCTTTTAAACTAGCGACGGCTCCGGAAACGATAATTCGCCCCCCGGTGACGTTAATACTGATGGGCGATTGATTGAGATAAGGATTGGCGGCGATTTGTTGGAGAAAGCGGATGGTAATTTGATCATCAATTTCCGTTGTTTGTTGATTGAGTGAATTTTTAATATGCTTAACGCCTGGAACCTTCATCGCGGTTTCTAAAGCCAGTGTAGCCTGATTCTCGGGGACTTTGCCGAACAGGGTAACTGTTCCGTGCTGGGTTACGCTTTTAATACGGCCGGCAATTAGCGCCGGTTCCCCAATCAAAGCGGCTTGAACCTGATTATTCAACGTGGCGTCATCGATGGTTTCGGACATTTTCAGGTGGCTGATAATTTCACGGACTCCGCGAGCTTTCGCGGCAGTTTCCACCGCTTCCTGCGCCTGGTTGTAGTTGGAAACCCGGCCCATTAATTGGACTTCACCGCCGGTTACTTTGACGCCTATAGTGACTGGAACCTCCGGATTTGCTTGAAACTCCTCGGCTACTTCGAAAGCCACGTCGAAATCATCAATTTGGCCATCCGTGCAAACTGTAATATTATTTTCAACTTTTTTAACTCCGGGAATGCTCCAAATTAATTCTTCCGCTTGAAGCTTTTCTTCCAGGACATCGACTATACCTTGAATTTGTACGGTGCCGTTTGGATAAATCCTTGTTTTTAAAGCATAGGAAGCCAATTGAGGATGAACACTGAGCTTTTGCTGAATCTTTGTTCCCAATCCCTCATCCGCCATATTCGTCATTGCGCCCTCCTTTATTAAATTAGAGTTATTATTGCTATTAAAGTATAGATTTAGTCAGGAGGAACTTGCAGAAAAAATATTGTTAAATTTTGGGATTCAGAAACCCGCGGAGGGGGTTGTCAAGGATTAAATGGAGGTTTCGGTTACCAAGCGACGGAGATTTTTTTCAAAGTTTTGATCATCCTGGATGCTTCTTTTGGACGGTCCTTTGGTTCTGCCTCCGCCGCGCCTGTATTTTGCCAGGATATCCCGTTCTTCCAGCAACAAATCGATGGTTGCGGTTTCAAAAATTCTGCCCGTTGGTGAAAGGGCTTTGGCGTTTTTGGCCAGAATAATGGCTGCCAGGCCCCAGTCCTGGGTAACGATGATATCGCCGGGTTTGGTCAAGTTACTCACCATGATATCCGCAGCTTGGGATTCGTTTCCCACGATATAATGATGCGCGCCTTGGATTTGATGATTAAATGAAGCCACTGTTATGACCTGATAGTGATAAATTTGGGACAGTTTTTGAATGATTTGCAAACAGTTTTTCGGACACGCGTCCGCATCAACAATAACTCTTAACTCGGCCAAAGTCATGATACCTCACAATTGGAATTGAAATTTTTGATTCGCCATGGTATAATTTCACTAAATTATATTCGGTTATAATCATAATAACGATGATGAGGAAAAGTACAAACATTCTCCATAATTCAGGGAGCCCCCCTTTAGTGCGAGAGGGTTTATGAGGACGTTTGGAAGTTCACCTCGGAGTTGCCTGCTGAATCCATATTTATTGTACCAGATTTACTTTAAAAAAGGTATTAGGCTAGGCCGGATTTTCCTTCCGTTACGTTAAGGAATAACCCTAATGTTTCATCGGTTGATTCATGCGCGTTAGCGCCAATGAACCATTGCGGTTGAAAGAGTTGGACTTTGTCCAAGTTGAGTGGTACCGCGGAAGTAAAGCCTTTCGTCTCATAAAGAGACGGAAGGCTTTTTGGCTGTTTAAGGGACTTATAGCCTGAATTTTTAAAATTATGAGGAGGTAGAAATTATGTGGAATCAGGAAATGGAAACGATGCCCCGGGCCGAGCTTCAAAGGATTCAGGGCGAACGGCTTCGGAAAACTGTCGAGAGGGTTTATCATAATATTCCTTTTTACCGCCGGAAATTTGATGAAGCGGGAGTTAAACCGGAAGATATCCAGTGCGTTCAAGATGTCCAAAAACTACCGTTTACCACCAAGCAGGACTTGAGGGATAATTATCCCTTCGGATTGTTCGCAGTCCCCCAGGATGAAGTGGTTAGGATTCAGGCTTCTTCGGGTACCACCGGTAAGATGACGGTAGTGGGTTATACTAAAAACGATATCGGCATTTGGGCGGAAGTGATGGCCCGTACCATGGGAGCCGGAGGAGTGACCCGTAAGGATATTGTTCAGGTTGCATATGGTTACGGTTTATTTACAGGAGGACTTGGAGCGCATTACGGCGCCGAAAGGATCGGAGCCACCGTTGTCCCCATTTCCGGCGGAAATACCAAGAGGCAGTTGCAAATCATGGCCGATTTCGGAACGACAACGGTTGCCTGTACACCCTCTTATATTTTATATGTGGCCGAAACGGCTGTGGAAGAAGGAATTGATATCAAGACCTTCCCTTTGAAAAGGGGTTTTTTTGGCGCGGAGCCTTGGTCGAGCAACATGCGGAAAGAAATTGAGGAGAAATTAAATATTAAAGCCTACGATATTTATGGTTTGTGCGAAATCATCGGGCCCGGGGTGGCTTGTGAGTGCATGGAGCAAAACGGGTTGCATGTGTGGGAAGACCATTTTTTGGTGGAGATCATCGATCCGGCCACGGGTGAAGTGTTACCCTACGGCGAAAAGGGGGAAGTGGTCTTTACTTGTATTACCAAAGAGGCTTTACCGTTAATCCGTTACCGGACCAGGGATATCAGTATATTGTACAATGATATGTGCCGCTGCGGCAGAACTCACATGCGAATGAACAGAGTAATGGGCCGGACCGACGATATGCTGATCATTCGTGGCGTTAATGTTTTTCCATCCCAGATTGAAAGCGTCCTGCTGGAGATAGGCGAAACGGAGCCCCATTATCAACTGGTGGTGGACAGGGAAGGTACAATGGACGATCTGGAAATCTGGGTTGAAGTTTCGGAACGGTTGTTTTCCGATCAAGTGCGGAAATTGGAAGAGATCGAGGCGCTGATCCGCCGTGAGATGCAGACTACCTTGGGAATCTCGGCTCACATTAAATTGGTGGAACCCAAGACCATAGCCCGTAGCGAGGGAAAGGCAAAACGGATCATCGATCGCCGGGATGTTTATTGCGGTTAAAAATATTATTGTTTCGGACGGCAGGGATTTTTTGCTAATTCAAGAATAATCAATAAGGATTTTAACAAAATTGAAACCTATCCGAAATAAAAAAACTTGAGAAGGGAGAGGGCGGTAAATGAAGGTTAAGCAAATCTCAGTTTTTTTAGAGAATAAATCCGGCCGCTTAGCTGGAATAACGAAAACTTTAGGACTGCACCATATCAACATTCGGGCGCTTTCGATAGCCGATACGACTGATTTTGGAATTTTACGACTGATTGTCGGCGATCCGGAAGAAGCTGTGAGGAGCTTAAAAGCGGAAGGATATACCGTCAGCGAAACAGATGTCATTGCTGTGGAAATTCCGGATAAACCGGGAGGGCTCTCGGAAATTCTGCAATATCTTGATACGGTGAAAATAAATATCGAATACATGTATGCTTTTGTTGGGAAATCCAACAATAAGGCGGTGGTTGTTTTCCGGGTCGAGGATGTTGAGGGAGCCATCAGTTTGCTGCAGCAAAAAGGAGTGTCGCTTTTAAACGCGGCTCAAATTTATTCCTTAAATAATTAAATGACCGGGAATTTATCCCGCAGAGGAAAAATCCCCCAAATTTCTTTCAAATGAAAGAACATTCCCGGAGAACCAACTATTGACTTCCTGATGAGCCATTGCCTATGAATTGAATTTAAAGGCCCACACTGAAAATTCAACGTTCCTTGATGCTGGCCGATTGAAAACGCGGCTCGTAGAGGGAACCGTTGAATTTTCGGCTATTTGGAAAATACAATTAATTTTAGGCGCTAAAGCCTTTGAAATCGATCCGGAACGGATAAATCACAACCAGTAAATATCTTGGATAGCTTTTTCAAATGTAAATACCCTTAGACAGCCTCGGGGGGATTTTTATGAACATGATGCTAAAAATTTTTAAATCCCGATTCAAACCCTTGAATGTTTTCAATAACTTACCCCGCATACCTTCCGGCCGCGGGCATACGATGTTTTTTCGCCGTCTATGGGACAACCTTTACAAACCGGCTACCGTTTGGCGATTTAAAACCATATTCATTGCTCTTTTGGCGCTCGGCGGATTAGAGGTTCTTCTCGGCTTTTCTTTGTTGTTTGCCATGAATCGTCAATTAGTCCATGTTTATCAGGGCTATTATAAAAAAGTCGGAATTATCAACGAAATGCAAAACAAGCTGAACGCTCTCATCAGCGAAAGGATTCCGGGAAAAGAGGTTCGCGATAAAAGTCTTTTCGCCATGAAACGCACAGCCTATCTGTTGTCGGATATTCAGCATCCTCAAGTCATTAAAAAATTGAAACGGAGTATCGGGAAGCTGAATCTTTCCTTGAATGAACCGGTGATAAACGATTACAATATCACTTCGGAAGCCCAGAGAGCGAAAGGCCATTTGAATCAATATCAAAGGCAGCTTGACATCCAAAGACGCAAGAGCGCGAAGACGATTTACCGCAACACATGGATATTTGAAGCCTTTCTCCTGGGTATTATCCTTGCAGGAGTTGCTCTCCTTTTGAAAATAATGCTCCGGGAAGGGGAAAATCACCAGAAAGCCATCAAGCATTTCAATGCGGTTGCTGAAAAACTCGGGAACGGGGAAATCACCCCCGGGATATTGCCATACAAAACGGTCGAGCTGGAAGCGTTGCAAGTTGCGTTAAAAGAGTATTTGCAGCGCTTCTCGGAACGATACTCAAATATACTCAATAAAATCGATGAATTCACCCCTTTAGTTTGCCAACTCGGCCAATGGATCAAGAAAAATGATGCGCAACATGTATCGATTAAGCAGAATTTAGAAGATCTGGCCAATAAAATTCATCAAAAACTGGCTCAGTTCCCCGATTTATCCGGACAAATCCAAGAAATCAATCAAGATTTTGTAGTATCCCAAGCAGAAGCCGCAGATCTTCAAAGCGCCATTCAAGGATCGCGGGACTTATTATCGGCGGGTTCGGATCAAATTAAAACTTACCATACGAAGTCGATTCAAAAGGGACAATATTTTCAAAAAATCGCCAGTTATCTTAAGGAATTGAAAGCCCTCCTGGATGAGATTCAAGCGACCGTCACTTCATTTTATAGTATTGCCGAACAAACCAATCTTCTGTCTTTAAACGCTTCAATCGAGGCCGCCCGCGCCGGAGAGGCCGGGGATAATTTTAGTATTGCCGCGCTGGAAATTGAAGAATTGGCTTCCAAAATATCCAAAGCATCCAAAGAACTGTTAACCCTCTCGGTAGCCATGGGGAAGAAAACTACGACGGTGATTCGTTCTTTAGAATTTTTAATGAACTTCAATAAGTCGGAAAGTAAATATCTTGACGATATCCATCAACAGATTCAAGGCTTTATCTTCCGGGTAACCGATGATTTTGAGAAAATAGCGGGCTATGGCGCCTTGATCAATCGGTATGAAGCGGAAGAACAAACCTTGGAGAATATTGCAGCGGTATTATCGAGACTTAAGGCTCAATCACCGGTTAGTCGTGGAAAAGCAGCCGCAGCCCTCGAAGTAATTGTTAAATCCGATAAACTGGTTACATCAGTGGATGAACTGGCGGATAATTTATCGGAGTTGCGAAGAAATCTAGCTCAAATAAGGCATCAATCGAACTTGGAGGAACAATCATGAGCCGGTTCAAGCCCCGATCCACTTCGAAAAATTATGGAGTTAAGTCTGATTTTAATTTCCTCGGTTTTCGGGGGAAAATATATGCCGCGGCGATTGTTTTTTTAATTGGAATTTTTTTAGAAGGAACTTTGGTTTTTACGGTGTGTGCCACCACTCATGATGAAATGCAAAAATCCTATCAAGTTTGGGAACAATCACGGAATGAAATTCATAAATTAACGGCTCTTTCCGCTTCCCTTCTTAAAAGATATCAGACAAGTTTAGCGCAGGGGACTCTAGTTGCGACTTCTGATCTTCAAGTAAAGTTTTCCCGGGAAATGGCGCTTGTTCTTAGCCATATGCAGGATTTGTACAGCAATGAAAAAGCTTATCGGGCCAGTGAGCGACTTTTGATCCGAGATTACCGCCGTCTGGATGGGCAAATGAAGAGGGATAAACGCTCGACCATCTCTCCCTTACAATATTCCCGGATGAAAAGATTAAATCACCAATATACGCTTTCGTTGAAAAGGTTGGAACAACGTTTGAATCAATCTTCAAGGAATTTTCCTGCTTGGGGTTATCAGGGGTGGACTTTTCTACTGGGTTTGCTTATTCTCTCTTTGACGGCGATAATGAGCGGCGTTTTAATTTATTTCGCCGTAAAATCCCTCATCAAGCCGGCCGGGTTAATTTCTGAAAGACTTGATGCTGCGAAACAAAAAAGATTGAGTGTTGAATTACCTGAAATGTCCGAAGAGGGATTGGGGCATTTCGGCCACAGTTTAAATGATTCACTCAGACACTGGAATACTCAATTTGTAGACTCCGAAAATTCAATCCGCCGTTTTGATCAATTATGCAAAGAGTTGGTCACCGAGATTCGCAAGACGGAATTGTTTGCAATACAACTCCAGAAGGTATCTGAAGAACTCAATGATAATTGGAATGATGAAAATCAATTGATTGGAAGCGCTCATAGTCAATTGTCGGTAATTACGAATAACGGGGAAGAATTGCAAAAAATTCCCCAGCAGCTCGCCGTGATTTACCATGGCACAAACAATCAATTAACAGTGGTTTGCGACCAAATCCAAAATATATTAAGTCAAAATTCCGAGGTTCATGATGAATCCATTGAAATTGCGGATTTAGCAAAGAATTTGGACGATGCTTCGGTAAAGATCAAAGGAGTTATTTCCATTCTCAATGATGTTTCTGAACGGACCGAACTTTTGGCTTTCAACACGGCAATCCAAGCTGCAAGAGCGGGTGATAAAGGGCTTGGGTTCGGAGTTGTGGCAAAAGAAATCGCCAGACTGGTTGAATATTCCAAAAAAGCTTCGATACAGTTAAGCAACATGCTGAACAGAATTAATGGAAAAAATGAGGATATTTTGAATTTAATTCATCAGTCTTCGGAGACTTATTCCGTTTCGTTCGTGGTTTGCGAAGAAGTTGGGAAAAGTTGTGAAGAGTTATTCGGGATAGCGCAAGCGAATTTTGCGAATATCGAAAAGTTGATTTCGGTTATGGAAACCCTTCTTGTACAAAGTAAACAGTTGTCGGGAGAAATCAGTCAGGCGATTCAGTTGACCGGTGAAGACAATTTCGGTAATCTTGATTTTGATTTGGAAACCCTCGATTATCAACTGAATGTTAAAGAAGCCAACCGGATCGCCTCTAGAGTCAGTGAACTTTCGGAACAATTGAGGACTTTGGCTGAAACTGCAATCCCGGAAGAAGATTTTGTATCTTGACTGAGGTGGGGTATAATTTAGTAGAGCGTATCGTAAATAAATGGTAATCAGAAATGGGGAAGATACGCTCCACTTAAGTAAAACGTTCACAATCATTGAGTAGTTTTTAGAGAACGTTTTACTAGAGGTAGAAATCACTAAGAGAACATGGGGTTAAGATGGCTCAATTTTTAACACTTGGCATTGAAACATCCTGCGATGATACTTCGGTCGCCGTAATTGAAGATGGTTTTAAAATACGAAGTAATATCATCTCTTCCCAGATTGATTTACATCAGAGATTCGGAGGGGTCGTGCCTGAATTAGCGGCCCGTTCTCATCTGGAAGCTATAGCGCCGATCTATCAATTGGCGCTGGAAGAAGCCGGCGTGGCTATTCAAGATATTCAATTGATTGCCTCTACCTATGGACCGGGTCTGGTTGGAAGCTTACTCACCGGTTTATCCTTTGCAAAAGGATTGGCTTTATCCACCCAAATACCTTTTATTGGCGTAAACCATATTGAAGGCCATATTTATGCAAACGTATTAGGCCGCCCGGAAATAAAGCCGCCCTTGCTTTGCCTGACCGTATCCGGCGGGCATACCGATTTATTATTTATGGAGAAATGGGGCTCTTATCAAATCTTAGGACAGACAACGGATGATGCTGCCGGGGAAGCATTTGACAAGATTGCCAGAGTTCTTGGTTTAGGTTATCCGGGTGGTCCGGTTATCGATAAAATGGCCAAAGGCGCTCGGGACGATTTGGAGTTTGTCCAAAAAGGCAACTTGACGGGAACTTATAATTTCTCTTTCAGTGGATTAAAAACGGCGGTTATCAACTATATTCAACACCAAAAACAATTGGGACTGGATCCCGATGTTCCTCGAATTGCGGCCAGCTTTCAAAAGAGCGCGGTTACACAATTGACGGCGAAACTTTTTCATGCTGTCCGTCATTATGATGTCGATACAATTTTACTTTCCGGAGGAGTGGCTGCCAATTCATTGCTGAGGGATTATTGTCAAGGAGAGGCCAAGCGTCTTGGAAAGCAGCTTTTTTTTCCGGAATTTAAATTATGCACCGATAATGCCGCCATGATTGCTGCGGCCGGATATTTTCATTATCTGCATGAAGGGCCCGGGAATTTGGATATAACCGCTGAACCGAATTTAAAATTATGAGTTGTGGATAACTGGATCATGCGCGCCAAAGGACTTTTCCACCGGAATTTCCGGGCCAAGGAATCCAAAATTACTGCACAAAACCAAGTGAATTTCCATTGTGGACGATGTGCAAAACTAAAAAAAAAACGATATATTAACCTTTGGATTGTGGATAACTTGTGTATAGTGTGGAGAATTAAGCAACGGCGGTTTCCCGGAAATAAACCCAGTTAAAGTGGGCTTTTTAATCATTTGGAGCTTGCGTTAATTCTTGGAACCATGAACTTTTTAAATGTTATCAACATAATTTCCAGGCAAAATGACAATAAATTTTGTTAAAAAGTTTAAAGGAATAAGAATATGGAATGGTCGGATTTTTCCCGGGAAAATCTCGAAGCTGCCACATCCCCCGCAATCTTTCAACGGGGAGTCGAGTATTTCCGTGGGGGACACCTGGTGAAGGCCTGCCAAATCGGTAATCAAATCTCCGGTCTTATCACCGGAGCCGGAGGTGACTATAAAGTCCGGTTATGGTTGGAAGGCGCCCAATTGCAAGGAGACTGCAGTTGTCCTTATCCTGATTTTTGCAAGCATATGATCGCGTTAGGAATGGCTTGGCTGGAAGAGAGAACGGCATTTATCGATTTGGAGCCTAAATTATCCGCGATTTTGGGAAATCCGGTTGCTCAACGAAATATTTTGGTGGATTTAATTCGTAAAGACCCTCTCAATTTTTTAACTCTATTTCCGGATTTGCATGAAAACAATTTTATCAGTTCCCGCGGGATTGCCAATTTAATTCGGAATATTTTCGACCTGCCGCAAATCACTATCACTCATGCGGAGGCGTTATGGGAAAAAATCCACCGAGTTCAACAATTGATTCATCAAAAGATACAGTCCGGCGATCCTCTGGCCATCCCTCTTTGGTTGGAACTCCTGTCCGGTTATGAAAAGGCTTTTGCATCCTATCCGAATGAAGAATTGATTCAATTATGGAAAGATGAAATTCATTCCATCCCATCCTTTTTAAATGCCTGTAAGCATTCGGAACTTGAACGGGTTTATGAGAAGGTATGGTCTTTTTATATCGATCCGGGCCTGTGGGAGTTATCGATAAGTTTGAGAGATTTGCTATGGAATCTCCATTCGTATTGCCCGGATTTTTTGTTTAACCGTATGGATGAATGCTTCGCCGGGGAACCATCGCTATTAGTTTTAATTTCTTTGTATACTTTATTATCAGAAGCTCCATTTGAAGATTTTCGGCTTCAAAACTGTCGGAACATTATTGTCTCTAGATTGAATGAAACAGCCGAGGGTAGTCTGTGGCTGGTTGACTCTTTGATTGAGTCCAATCTCGATCAGGCTTATCAATTGGCCCGGAGAATTTTACATCGTTTTCCGGGAGAAGAACCTCATTTCCGGGAGCGGTTGATAACCATTCATCAAAAACGCTCCGAATTTAAACAAGCTGCTTCACTCAGCTTTATCCAGTTTCGGGAAAATCGAAGTTTTGAAGAGTATCGCCGTCTGAAAATTCTTTTAGCCAATTCCTCTGAAGATTGGCTGTTTTATTCGAAAAAGATTCGGGAATGTTTAAAAGATGCCACCGATCAATTGCTGGTGTTGCAAATTCTCATGGCAGAGGGAGAAACTCAGGAAATCAGCAACCATTTGCCCCGGATTTTTGAAGAGGAAAAGCTATTTTCATATGTCACCGGAATGCTAAGAAGTCGGATTCAAAAAAGTTTCATTCCGTTTTATCCCTGTTTTATCAAACAATTATTGCAGAGGGAAAGTTCGAATGACTGGAAAACCGCTTTGGAATTAATGGTTATTTTAAAGCGACATTGTCTAAATCAGGAAACCGAAAGATACCACTGGATACAATTAAAAAAAGAGTTAGAGGAAATTTATCAGAATGATGCGAAATTTTCGAAAAAGTTCGCGATGATTTTGGCGGACCTAAATTAATGGCTATCATTTTGTCCTTCGTTCGACAAATTTGGTTCTTTCTCCCCCTTGAAAAACATTGACTAAGCCCGGTCATGGATATATACTATTATTAATTTATTAATCCAAAATAGCTTGATGCGGATGAAGAGGAAATAACCATCGTAAAGCCTTCAGAGAGGGAAGCAATGTATTTGCTCGGCAAACATACATTGATCGCTGTGAACTTCCCGGCTCCATGGGTAAGACCACCTCGGACGCTCCGGACAAAGGTCGGTGCACTCGGTGTACCGGAAATAAGTCGGCGTTGACTTCGTTACAGTTGACCAAAAGTGGGCTAAGTTCCTTATCTTTTCGTGTTTCGGGAACTTTCCAACAAGGGTGGAACCGCGGTTAACCCCGTCCCTTTTTTTGAGGGACGGGGTATTTTTATTTGAACCTGGGCAGGCAAGTTTGACCGCCTATGGGTTGCGCCGGTGCTTTTAAACAAGTTCAATGAAGAACTTGCCGAAAGGTTAAAGATGGGTGAATGATGATTCGAGAATTTTGTGCGGGCGGTTTGGTATTCTATGAGTCGCAACTTTTAATTTTAAAACGGTTCAATGGTGTTTGGCTTTTTCCAAAAGGCCATATAGAACCGGGGGAAACTCCGGAGTTGGCTGCATTGCGGGAAGTACGGGAAGAATCGGGCCTTACGGCGCAAATCATCCGGAAACTTGATTCAACCACCTACACTTTCCTGGAGAAAGGAATGAAGCATTTAAAAACGGTGGACTGGTTTTTGATGGCGGCAGATTCCAATCTGATTTACCTGGAAAAAGAATTTTTTAATGATGGAATGTGGATTACCCAAGAACAACGGAATATTTTGTCGTTTCCTGCCGATCAGGATTTAGCCGCCAAGGCTTTTTCGATAATATCATCTTTGAAAGGGGATTAAAATATGAAAATAATATTTCCAGATGGCAACCATCGTGAATATCCCGACGGCGCCACTGCATATCAGGTGGCGCAGTCCATTAGTGAAAGGCTGGCCAAAGAAGTAATTGCCGCAAAGGCCAATGATGAAATGGTTGACCTGCAACATCCTTTAACAGGAGAAGTTCATTTAAATTTGATTAAACCTACCGATCCCGAAGGGCTGGAAATCATCCGTCACTCGGCGTCGCATATTATGGCTCAGGCAGTTCAGCATTTGTATCCGGGGGTTAAATTCGCAATTGGCCCCGCTATTGAGAATGGCTTTTATTATGATTTCGATTTGCCCGAACCATTGAAACCCGAGGATTTAGCGAAGATTGAAGCCGAAATGGCAAGGATTGTAAAAGAGGATTTGCCTTTTAGACGCTCGGAAGTTCCTAAAAAAGAGGCTCTTGAGCTTTTTCACAAAAGCGGGGCCAAGTATAAACAAGAATTGGTGGAAGGGTTGGAAGACGGATCAATATCTTTCTATCAACAAGGCGATTTTATCGACCTTTGCCGGGGTCCCCATTTGCCAAGTACCGGATGGTTGAAAGCCTTCAAGCTTATGTCTTTGGCCGGCGCATACTGGCGCGGAGATTCTAACCGGGAAATGTTGCAGCGAATTTACGGAACGGCTTTTCCGACCAAAAGTGCTCTGGATGAGTATTTAAACCGGATTGAAGAGGCTAAAAAACGGGATCACCGAAAATTAGGCAAGGAACTTGATTTGTTTGATATCCTGGATGAAGGGCCTGGATTTCCTTTTTTTATGCCCAAAGGGATGGTGTTGCGAAATGTCTTGGAGGATTTTTGGCGGGCCGAGCATAAAAAACGGGGTTATCAGGAAATTAAAACGCCTATTATTTTAAGTGAAGAATTATGGCACCGTTCCGGACACTGGGATCATTATAAAGAAAATATGTATTTTACAAAGATTGATGATGGAAATTTCGCAATAAAACCGATGAATTGTCCGGGCGGTATGTTGGCATATAAACGTAAGCTTCATTCTTACCGGGATTTGCCGGAACGCGTGGCTGAACTCGGATTGGTCCACCGCCATGAATTATCCGGAGCGCTTCACGGTTTGATGAGGGTTCGTTGTTTTACTCAGGATGATGCCCATATATTTATGACAACGGAGCAAATTAAGGGCGAAGTTTTGGGAGTAATTAATCTGATTGATGATTTTTATAAAGTTTTTGGCTTTAAGTATCACGTTGAACTTTCCACCCGGCCTGAAAATTCAATGGGTTCCGATGAACAGTGGGCGATGGCGACCGATGCTCTTAGAGATGCTTTAAATACCAAGGGAATGGATTATAAAGTCAATGAAGGGGATGGAGCATTTTACGGGCCCAAAATTGATTTTCATTTGGAAGATTCAATTGGCAGGACTTGGCAGTGCGGCACCATTCAACTGGATTTTCAAATGCCGGAAAGATTCGAGTTGACCTATATCGGCCCCGATGGCGAGAAGCACAGGCCGGTGATGATTCACCGTGTAGTATTTGGAAGTATTGAAAGATTTATTGCCATATTGACCGAGCATTATGCCGGGGCCTTTCCAACCTGGCTTGCTCCGGTTCAGGTCATTGTTTTGGCAATCAGCGAAAACCAACACCAGTATGTGCTGGAGGTCCAAAAAAAGTTGGAACAAAACGGGATTCGCGTTGAAGTGGATCTCCGCAATGAGAAGATTGGCTACCGTATCCGTGAAGCTCAGATGCAGAAAATCCCCTATATGCTGGTAGCCGGAGAACGGGAAGCCAAAGAAGGTTTGGTGGCGGTCCGTACCCGTAAAGAAGGGGAATTGGGAGCGCAACCCGTAGAAAAAGTGGTTGAAAAGATCCTGCATCAAATCGAAGAACATGAAAATCTTTCTTGAAGCGGACATAAACATGACACGGAATTTGTCCAACAACGGTTGCTGTTTGGTGGGATTTAAGTTTAAAATCAAGGAGTAATTAATTCCCATTTTAGTGAGGGATTCAAAAATACATTGAAAATAGTTCACAATCAATAACAATTACCTGACAAAAACGTAAAAATCATCATTGCGAAATCAGTTTATCTGAGCTATAATTTTCTTAATTAACAACTTATATGATGGATTTCCTAAAAAAGTTGTGGAAAAAATAAGGGGGTTGTTTTATGAGTAAAGGAAAGATCCTTGTAGTTTTAATGGCTCTTGTTATGGTCTTCTCTTTAGTTACTGTATACGGAGCGGGCACTATTAAACTTGGCGCCATTCAGCCCATCAGCGGTCAGGTTTCCGCATACGGTACCCAGACCCGGGATGCTATTATGTTGGCAGTGAGTGAGATCAATGCCAAAGGCGGTGTATTGGGTAAGAAAATTGAAATGGTAGTTGAAGATGATGAAGCTAGTCCCGATAAATCAATGAATGCCATTAAAAAGTTGGTTGCCCGGGATAAAGTTGTCGGTATCGTAGGAGCCTTGACCAGCAAATGCTCCTTGGCAATTACCGAGTACGCGCAAGCCAAGAAGATTATTATGATTTCCCCTTCTTCAACAAACGATACCGTTACCGATGCCGGTGATTACATTTTTAGGGCTTGTTACAAAGATTCTTTCCAGGGCGAAGTTGTTGCGCAGTTCTCCTATGAGACTCTAAAAGCGAAACGCGCGGCAATCTTATATGATATTACCAATGATTATTCCAAAGGATTAACCACAAACTTTACTCAAAAGTTTAAAGCGCTCGGTGGTGAAATTGTCGCAACGGAAACCTACAGTACCAATGATAAAGATTTCAATGCCCAATTAACCAAAATCAAGGCCACGAAGCCGGAAGTTTTGTTTATTCCGGACTACTACAGTACCATTTCGTTAATTGCTAAACAAGTAAGAGCTCAAGGCATGACCATTCCGATGGTTGGAGCGGATGGCTGGGATGAAATCACCAATAATGCCGGCGATGAAGTATTAAAATGCTACTACAGCAATCACTATTCACCCGAAGCGAACGATTCGGAAGTCAAAAATTTCGTGAAGAAATATGAAGCCAAATATAAGATTACTCCGAATGCATTAGCTGCTCTTGGATATGATGCTACCTATATCTTGGCAGAAGCAATTCAGAAAGCGGGTTCGACTCAGCCGGAAAAAATTAAAGCGGCGATGATGAAAACCAACCGTAAATTTGTAACGGGCCGTATTAAATTCGATGCCAAACGAAATCCTGTTAAGTCCGCAATTATGTTAGAAATCGTCAAAGGCGCGGATGGTAAATTGTCAACCAAATATGCAGGAACAGTTAATCCGTGATTTTTTTAGGATTTAATATTGAAAAAAACTTAAGAATCGGTTATAAATGAACTAGGATAATGGGAGAATCGAAATTCTCCCATTATTTATGATAGATCTGTTGCAAGGAAGTTCCAAAATAGTTCTTTACGAATCTTTGCAGATCCGTTAGTCGAGGAGAGATTTATCAATCATGCGCTTGCGCGTAAAGATATTGCTTATTAAGGGGTGGTCCTATGGGATTTGCACAAGAATTTTTACAACAAATAGTAAACGGGATATCGTTAGGAAGTATCTACGCCCTCATTGCTCTTGGTTACACCATGGTTTACGGAATTGCCCAATTGATTAACTTTGCCCACGGAGACTTGCTGATGCTCGGCGCCTTTACCGGATTTTTTATCTTAATTGCTTCAACGGTCACCCCATTAACTTTTATATTAGCATTTGTTGTCGCAATGGTCGTATGTGCGATCATCGGAATTTTAATGGAAAGAGCTTGTTACAAACCTTTACGAAGCGCACCTCGAATCAATGGCTTGATCACTGCAATCGGGGTATCATTCTTTTTGGAAAACGGCGCGCGGGTTTTCCCGCCGATTGGGCCAAACCCGAAGCAGTTTCCCCTTCTTCCCAATAAATTTAGTTTAACGATTTTCGGGGTTGACATTAGTCAAACCCAGATCATTGTACTTTTGGTGTCGGTTTTATTAATGTTTCTCCTCAATTACATTGTTAATTATACCAAGGTTGGCAAAGCGATGCGGGCTGTTTCTTTTGACAGGGGCGCCGCATACTTAATGGGAATAAACGTTAATATCATTATTTCCTTCACATTTGCGATTGGTTCAGCTTTAGCCGCTGCAGCGGGTATTTTATTTGCAAGTGCTTATCCTCAAGTCGAACCGTTAATGGGCATGATGCCGGGTTTAAAAGCTTTTGTAGCTGCTGTTTTAGGGGGTATTGGTAGTATTCCCGGAGCTATGATTGGTGGATTTATCTTGGGAATTGCAGAAACCTTAACCAAAGGTTTTATTTCTTCACAAATGGCAGATGCGATCGCTTTTGGGATTTTAATCATTATATTAATTGTCAAACCAGCCGGAATTATGGGCCGTAATATTAGTGAAAAGGTATAACATGAGGTGAAGCAGATGAATAAGAAAAAGAGAAATTTCCTAATTCCATTTGCTATAGTAATTGCAGGGGCGATTATTATAGTTGCTTTAATGTATTTGGGAATTTTAGACGAATATACCGCCCAGATTTTAACTTTTGCCGCTATCAATGTGATTGTAGCATTAGGATTAAATTTAATATCGGGATTCACCGGTCAATTAGCTCTGGGGCATGCGGGTTTTATGGCAATCGGGGCCTATTCCGCAGCTATTTTAATCATGAGGCTTCATATGCCTTTATTACCTGCAATATTAATCGGTGGAGTTATTACGGCTCTTTTTGGAATCATCATTGGTTTTCCAACATTAAGACTTAAAGGCGATTATTTGGCTATCGTTACCCTTGGCTTTGGTGAGATTATCCGGGTGATTATGGTGAATATCGAAAGCCTGACCGGTGGCGCGGCTGGTTTGAAAGGTGTTCCTTCTTTTAGTAACGATATTAATTTGGGGCCTATCATCTCTTTTGTGTGGGTATACTTTTTTATGGCAGCTGTGATTGTATTGGTCAATAATTTAATCAAGTCATCTCAAGGCCGTGCCATCGTATCCATTCGGGAAGATGAAATTGCCGCAAATTCAATGGGAATTAATGTTTTTTATTATAAAATGTTTGCCTTTACCCTCTCGGCGTTTATTGCAGGGATTGGCGGCGGATTATATGCCTTATTGTTTGGATATTTAAATCCAACAATGTTTACTTGGTTAAAATCGATGGATTTTTTAATGATTGTCGTATTAGGCGGCATGGGAAGTATTGTCGGAACGGTGGCCACGGGATTTATTCTTACCTATCTTCAAGAATTCCTACGAATATTACAGGATTACCGTTTGGTAATTTATCCTTTAATTTTAATTTTTATTATGCTCTTTAAGCCAACAGGTCTTATTGGAATTGTCGAGGACTTGAAAAAGTGGGTAAAAAAAACATTTTTCAATAAGCAAGGCGCTATGAAAGCAGGTGGCCACGAATGAGTGTTCTGAATGCAAAAAATATTTCCATATTTTTTGGCGGGTTAAAGGCAGTATCGGATTTTAATCTGATAATCGAGCCCGGGGAATTAATTGGTTTGATCGGCCCCAATGGCGCAGGTAAAACTACTATTTTTAATATGATTACCGGCGTTTATACACCCTCGGAAGGTGAAATCCTTTTCAACACCGGAAATGAATTGAAGAACATTAATAAACAAAAGCCTTATCAAATAACAAAAATGGGTTTAGCCCGCACTTTCCAAAATATTCGACTTTTTAAAGACCTGTCTGTACTTGATAATGTGCGAATCGCTTTTCATTTTCAGGTACGTTATAATGCAATACAGTCCATTTTAAGAACGCCGGCTTTTTATAGGGAAGAAGAAGAAATAACCCAAAAGGCTCTGGATTTATTGAAAATTTTTAATATCCATCATAAAAGTAAAGAATTGGCTAAGAACCTGCCTTACGGCGAACAACGCAAATTGGAAATTGTGAGAGCTCTGGCTACAAATCCGCGTTTATTATTATTGGATGAACCGGCGGCCGGAATGAACCCGCAAGAAACCAAGGACTTAATGCAACTGATCCAGTTTATTCGGACCAAGTTTAAATTGACGATTCTTTTGATTGAGCATGATATGAATCTGGTAATGGGTATTTGCGAACGGATTGTGGTTCTTGATTATGGACAGATCATTGCGGAAGGATTGCCTGGGGAAATTAGTAAAAATCCCATGGTAATTAAAGCATACCTTGGTAAGGAGGTGGGTGCCGATGCTTAATCATTTATCAATGCTTAATCCTTCAAATATGCTCGCAGTGAAAAATCTAAATGTTTATTATGGAACCATTCATGCGCTGCATGATGTTAGTTTTGAAGTAGCCGAAGGAGAAATTGTTACTTTAATCGGCGCAAACGGAGCGGGAAAAACTACAATTCTTCACAGCCTATCCGGGTTGATACCTAGTAAAGCCGAAGACATCGCCTTTATGAATCAAACTTTAATCGGTGTTTCGGCCAACAAGATTGTTGAAAGAGGCTTAGCTCAAGTCCCTGAAGGTCGGCGAATTTTCGCCAATTTATCGGTAATGGAAAATTTAGAGATGGGCGCATATACCAGACGGGATAAACATAATGTTAAAAAAGATTATGAACAGGTCTTCTCGAGCTTTCCGCGTTTGAAAGAAAGAATAAATCAAATAGCCGGAACATTAAGTGGTGGAGAACAACAAATGTTGGCCATCGGTAGGACTTTGATGGCCCGTCCTAAACTAATGTTAATGGATGAACCTTCGATGGGATTAGCGCCTTTACTTGTGAAGGAAATCTTTTCGATTATTGAAGAAATTAACAAAAGCGGTACGACGATCTTGCTTGTTGAGCAAAATGCCCATATGGCGCTTTCAATAGCCCACCGCGCCTACGTATTGGAAACCGGTAAAATTGTATTGGAAGGACCCGCTGGAGAATTGGCCCAAAATGAGCAAGTAAAAAAAGCATATCTAGGCGGCTGAGGAAAAGTTCTAAAGAAAAATCTTGCAATGCCGAATTTAATAATATCCACAAATATTAAAGGGGGTCGCAAGTATGTTTGTAAAAGATCGAATGACGGTAAATCCGGTTACTATTAAAGATTCAGCGCCTGTCATCGAAGCGGGTGAAATATTTCGCAAGAATAAATTTGCCAGGCTTCCGGTTATGCATGAAGAAAAATTAGTAGGGATTATTACTCAAGATGACCTTTTAAAAGTGAGTCCGTCGCAAGCAACGACCCTTAGTGTTTGGGAATTAAATTATGTTTTATCCAAGTTATTGGTTAAAGATGCCATGACGAGGAATCCGATAACGATAAGTCCAAATGTCACTTTGGAAGAAGCCGCTTTATTGATGAGGGAAAGGGAAGTTGGCGCCCTGCCAGTTATCGAGCAGGATAAACTGGTCGGAATTATTACCGAATCCGATATATTTGATGCTTTCATCGATTTAATGGGCTTAAAGCGAATTGGCGCCAGGATTTCCATTGACCTGGAAGATCGGGTTGGCGCGATTGCCCAAATAACGGATTTGCTTCGGGCTGAAAGTATCAACATTGTTTCGTTGGCGCTATTTCACCGGGATCATAGTTCGGGAGAATTGGTATTAAGATTGGATAGTCCGCAATCGCAATCAATTGTTGAAAGATTAAAAGAAAAGGGTTACAAAGTACTTCATGTTTCCACATGGAACTGATTTTCCGTAAATTGCTTTTGTTTTGAGAACTATTCATTTTATTGTTGTTAAAGGGGTTTTAAAATAAATTGCAAGCTTAGAGATATACAATATATATAAATTGCCTGGAGGGAGGCTATATATATTGTATATCTTATTGTTTTTTTTTATAGTGATTTCTATAGCAGGAGGCTAAGGATGTCAAGAGTGACCAAAATATACATATTGATTATTTGTTTTGCAATGATTTTTGTCTTAGGTAGCGGAGTGAATACCGCAAGATCAAAAGCTCCCCAAGGTAATCGCCAATTTGGGTTGTTAGCCTCTATGAGCGGGGCATTTGATATCCGTCTCCGGGAAACTCTGGGGCAAACTCACGAAATGAATCGTATCAATGAGAGTGAAAATGGAATGGGTGATAATCAGTTGCCGCCTGTGCCCGATCCGGCCGCTGTCAAAGGCGTTTACTTAACCAGCTGGATTGCGGGAACAAAAGCATTTAATCAGGTGATAGATTTTATTCATAAAACCGAAGTAAATTCTTTGGTTATTGATGTAAAAGACGATACCGGTATGGTCAGTTACCCCAGTAAAGTGCCGTTGGTCAATTCAATAGGTTCAAGTTATAAAAAATATGATCCTGAAAAAATTATGACCGTGTTAAAACAGAATCAAATCTATCCCATTGCTCGAATTGTGGTTTTTAAGGATCCTTATCTGGCCAAACAACGTCCGGATCTAGCGGTCAAAAGCTCAGGCGGTGAATTATGGCATGATTACAAAGGCTTAAACTGGGTTGATCCTTATAACAAAGAGGTTTGGGATTACAATATAAGTATAGCCAAAGAAGCAGTCAATTATGGCTTCCGTGAAATTCAATTTGACTATGTTCGGTTTACAAGTGATGGGAATATTCGGGATTGCAGGTATCCAAAGATAGATGGACGTGTTAAATCCGATGTCATAAGGGATTACTTAAAATATGCCTACCAAGAGTTAAAACCGCTTGGAGTAAAAATCTCAGCGGATGTTTTTGGATTGACCTGCTCGGCTCAAGATGATATGGGAATAGGGCAAGTAATGGAAAAGGTAGCCGAGGGGGTTGATGTTATTTGCCCAATGGTTTATCCATCCCATTATTATCGAGGTCAATATAATATCGCGGACCCAGATAGCAGGCCTTATGAGACCGTTTATAAAAGCCTAACCGATGCCCAACAGAAAGTCGCAAATGTACCTCGGAAAGTAATCATTCGGCCCTGGCTTCAGGACTTTTCCCTTAGAAATCGCTATGGTAGAGAACAGTTGCTGGAACAAATCAAGGCTGTAGAAAATTCCGGTCTCAAGGAATGGATATTCTGGAATCCGAGTAGTCGCTATGATTACCGTAAATACCGTTTGAAAAATGAAGTACTTCATGAGGGAGCTGCGCCTAACGCGGAGATAAAACCGGATTTAGATACTAAGACCCTCATACCGACATCAAGTCCATGAGGGAATGCAAAATATAGAATAAATTTATTTGCCTTTCTGAAAACCTTCTGGTATAATAGAAAAGTCGTAAATTTATATGCGGCCCTTTTTTCTCGAACAGTTTCTGGTTTGCATCAGATGACTGATTGAGAAATTTACAGCATTCATGCAGGGGGGAATTTGAAAATGTCAACTTATTTAGCTAAGCCCGGCGAAGTCCAGTGCAAATGGTATGTAGTGGACGCCGAAGGAAAAACCTTAGGAAGATTGGCCTCAGCTGTTGCCTCTATTCTTCGCGGAAAAAACAAACCGGAATATACTCCTAACGTTGATTGTGGTGACCATGTTATACTTATTAATGCTGAGAAAATTAAGTTAACCGGGAAAAAGATGGTTGAAAAAATTCACTACACTCATTCTATGTATCCGGGCGGGTTAAAGGCTTTATCTTATGGTAAGATGCTTCGGGAAAAGCCCGAATATGCACTTACGAAAACGATTTGGGGTATGCTTCCTCATAACCGCTTAGGTCGGCAAATGATTAAGAAATTGCGAGTTTATCGTGGTTCCGAGCATCCTCATCAAGCTCAAGTACCAGAAAAACTCGAGATTAAGGCCTAAGAAAGGAGGAGAAAATAGATGCCACGCGCTAAAAAAACAAGCAAATCAGTTTTTTATGGAACAGGTCGAAGAAAGTGTTCAATTGCTAAAGTCAGATTAGTATCGGGTCAGGGCAATATTATTGTTAACGGTAAGCCGGTAATGGATTATTTCGGGCGTAAAGTTCTTGAACTTATCGTTAAACAACCCTTGTCTGTGACGAATACTGAAGGGAAATATGATGTTTTAGCCAGTGTACATGGAGGCGGCACCAGTGGTCAAGCTGGAGCTGTACGGCATGGAATAGCCCGTGCTTTACTTAAAGTGGAGGATGAGTTTCGGTCCCCTTTAAAAAAGGCTGGATTTTTGACTCGTGACCCTCGAATGAAGGAAAGACGTAAATATGGGTTAAAGAAAGCCCGTAAAGCTCCGCAATTCTCTAAACGTTAATGATACAAACTTAAACACGACTTCAAGTCGTGTTTTGTTTTATGCCGGATTCTTTTTGGAGGATAAATTTGAAAGCTTTAATTGTTGGTGGAGGACCGGTTCATTTGCCTCAATTAGAACAGGAACTGGCTTTAAAACCTGAATTAGTGATAGCCGCTGATTATGGCGGCAGTTACTTTGCGAAGCTGGGTATTTTCCCCGATATCCTGCTGGGCGATTTTGACTCCCTTTCTAAAACGGTTTTGGCTCAAATGAAGGATGCTCATGTGGAAATCAATTCATTTCCCACGCATAAGGATTATACCGATTTGGAGTTGGCTATTGACTTTGCATTAACCAAAGGAACCCAACAGATTCGTATTTTGGGCGGCCTGGGTAACCGTTTAGACCATACGCTGGGAAATATTGCTCTGCTCCTTAAACCTTTATCAAAGTCAATAGAGGCTCATCTTCTCGATAAGTTTCACGATGTTTTCCTCATGGAAAACTCGGTCCAAATCATTAACAAACCGGGTTGGGCCGTTTCGTTAATCCCCTTTTCTCAAAAGGTTATCGGAGTAACGACGGAGGGGCTCCTATATCCATTGACCCACGCTGAACTTCATCTTGATTCCTGCCGCGGGATTCATAATGAATTCACGGAAGAAAAGGCAATGATTAAAGTAGATGAAGGGATTCTAATTGTTGTTTGCTTTCAGGAAGTACAATGATATCTGAGATGTGCGAGGGTGACAAAATTACCAGTCCGCTATTGTCATTTTCGAATGAATCAATCCCATTTGACTGAAAACATAAAAATTGTATATAATAAATATATTCATTGTAAAGTATTCCTGGAGGTGGGTTAATGGCGCAGGCGAAACGAATTATGGTCAGTTTGCCCGATAGTCTCCTCCAAGAGGTTGATGGGATCGTCCGCCGGGAAACAGGAAACCGAAGCGCATTTATTCGGGAAGCAATGCTTTTATTAATTAAAGAGCGGCGTTATTGCGAAAAAATGAAGAGATGCCGGGATGGTTATCAAAAAATGGGCGAACTCAATCGTCTGTTAGCTGAAGATGGGTTGGAAGAGGATTTCCATGAACTGGAGAATTATGAGAATTATCTAGTGAAAGGGAACTAAAGCCTTTATGATCCATCGCGGCGATATTTATTATGCCAATTTAAATCCGGTTCTTGGTTCGGAACAAGGCGGTCTCAGACCCGTACTGATTATCCAAAATGATATTGGAAACATGTATAGTCCGACTACAATCATTGCTGCCATCACATCCAGGATAAAAAGAGCCAAATTACCAACTCACATCGCGATCAGTGCCATCCGGTATCAATTGGAAAAAGATTCGGTCATTCTCTTGGAACAATTACGGACAATTGACAAACAAAGATTAAAAGAGCGGATAGCTCATCTTGATGAAGAAACCATGGCTAAAGTTGAAAATGCATTAATGGTTAGTTTGGGGCTGAAAGTATTAAATTAGAAGGTCAAACCAACCCTCATTTAAATTGCCTGTGGGCGCGCACACGTGCCCTAAGCTCTACAGTATAGTGCTCTAATTTTGATTTAGACAGCACCATGCTGTATTTTTTTATTAGAAAATTATGATATTCTCTGAAAACATGGCGCAAGGAATTTGTATCCGAGCAATACTTGACCAAATTTAAACATCATGTTACTATTCTCTTGGAGAATTTTAAAGCCGCTTAAAGGAATTTCATATGGTAGAAATCTGTGTTGAACAGGAAATGATACTTTTAGGAGAAAAAATTGGAGAGCGGGTACATACCGGTGATCTCCTTTTTTTGTCAGGCCATCTGGGAGCTGGAAAAACAACTTTTACCAAGGGGATTGCCAGGGCGCTCGGTATTAAAGAAGAGGTTACCAGCCCTACTTTTCAAATCATTAAGACATATCAAGGGCGAATTCCTTTATTTCACCTGGATTTATATCGTTTGAAGGAACGAAATGAGCTGGATATTCTTGAGCCCGATTCTCTGGTGGACTCGGGAGTAGTAGTGATCGAATGGGGAGATTTATGGGATAAAAAAAATTATCCCCATTATTTGGAGATTAAAATAGAATATAATCAAGAATCCAACGGCCGAAAGGTAAGTTTTTTTCCTTTTGGTTCACGGTATCTGGAATTGATTGAAGGAATCGATAATGTTAATACTGGGTTTTGACACGGCTACTCCCTGGGGAACAATGGCATTACTTGAAAATAACCAGGTGATTTTTGAGATTTCACTTCGCGCCGGGAAGGGCAGTGGTGAATATTTACTAGCTCTTTTGCAAAATTTGTTAAAAAAATCGGAGCGCAGTGTTTCCGAAATCGACTTAATTACTGTTGGAACTGGACCGGGTTCATATACTGGTATCAGGATTGGTTTAGCGGCTGCCAAGGGATTGGCCTTGGGGACAAATATCAAGGTATTTGGAATTAATACTTTGCGAATAATTGCAGAAAATGCCCGGCGGGATTCGGAATGGATTGCTTCATTAATTGATGCCCGCCATGGTTTCGTTTATGCTGCGCTTTTTCAAAACAGAAATCAGCAATTAGAGACTATAGAAAGCCCACTTTATATTTCAGCCGAAGATTTTGCTTTGCGGTTAAGTTCTATTCCATCCGTAATGCTTTGTGGAGACGGCAGTAAAAGCTATCAGAAAATGTGGGGAAATTATTCCCATTTAAATATCGCACCCGTGGATTGGGATAGACCATACGGTACATCCGCAGCCCGAATTGGTTTTTCCAGTCTCGAGCAACAATTGCCAATGGCTCCGGAACATTTAATCCCCTGTTATTTACGAAAAGTAGAGGCTGAATTACGTTTGGAGGAAAGCCTATGCAAACCAAAATAGAACTAATGCGGATTGAAGATCTTGAGGCGGTATTGGAAATCGAGGAGACCTCATTTCCAACTCCATGGTCAAAAAATTCTTTTCTTTATGAACTGACAGAGAATCAAAGGGCAATCTATCTGGTAGCCAAAAACGAATTTAATAAAGTCGTCGGTTATATTGGCATGTGGGTGGTGTTTGATGAAGGACACATTACGAATCTGGCCGCCCATCCTCTTTATAGGCGGCAGGGTGTAGGAAGGACTTTATTAAATGAATTAGTTGCAGTCGCCAGAAGAAATGGTGTTCAATACTTAACACTGGAAGTTAGGCGCTCCAATCTATCAGCGCAAGACCTTTATCAAAAGATCGGTTTCGTTCATATGGGTGTTCGCCGTAAGTATTACCTTGATAATCGGGAAGATGCTCTAATTATGTGGAAAGGCCCAATCTAGTAAAATGTTCTCTAAATAACTCGCGTGCGCACGCACGCGCACTCAATGATTGTGAACGTTTTACTTAAGTAGAGCGTATCTTCCTCATTTCTGATTGCCGTATATTTACGATACGCTCTACTAGTTCAGCTAATAAATTGTAGAATGATAATTAACAAAATTGTAAAAAATATTTTCAGCGCCAGTAGGATAAAAATAATTTTTGTATAATAAATTTATTGATAATAAGTTCTTAATAAAGGAGGACAAGATGGCTGAAACACCGACTGGAGCTGCCGAACGAATTGAGCAAGACTTGTTAAAAATGGGTAATTTAGTTGAAGAAACAATTAAAATGGCCATTCAAGCCCTGCGAGAACAAAATGGCGACCTCGCTTTACAAGTCATTGAACGTGACGATTTGATTGATAATATGCAGATTGTCATTGAAGAAGAACTTGAACGGAAAACCATAAACAGTATTCCAAAGGGTTTTGAATTGCGGCGTGATTTCGCCACTATCAAGATAGTCAATGATTTGGAACGGATCGGCGACTTTGCGACGAATATAGCTGAACTTGTTCTAGAGCTAAAAAATAAAAAGTATATGAAACCTCTGGTTCATATTCCGCAAATGTCAGTTCTTGTTATAAATATGGTTTCAACTGTATTAAAAGCATTTGTGGAAAAAAACATTGACTTGGCTGAAGCTGTCTGCAAAAAAGATGATGAAGCCGATGACATGTACGAAGAGATTTGTGATGAATTAATTCGGATTATCGGAAATGAGCCCGACCACGATAAGGCGTATCAAGCGGCTCGATTCCTACTTATTGCAGAGTGGTTAGAACGGGCCGCCGATCATACTACAAATATCGGGGAGGAAACAATTTATATTATAACCGGTAAACGGGTTAAATACTGAGGAGTATCAATTCATTTTCCAGAAACATTCTCTTACGTAGTTTTCATACAGATTCCGGAAAGCCTGATCAAAATATTTGGTCCGGCTTTTTTGTTATGCAAGGATAATAGAAAACCAAGGCCTTGCCAAAGCCGAAACATATTCTTTTATGATCTTACATATTTATGGATCGATGCAGGAGGGCTTCATAAAGATGAAAATTCAAATCATAATGAGGGTTTTATTAATTTTTGGCGGAGTTTTCTTAATTCAGTCTTCAATGAAAGCGGCAGAGAATCCCTTTCAGATTATAACATGTTCGGACGGTGATCAATTTATTACCGAAAAGAGCAGTGAAGTGAATGCTGTTCATCCTCAACCCTCCCATGACGGCATGATCAAAGTGGATGTGAAAAGACACCGTTTAATGTATTTTCAAAACGGCAAGCTCTTGCATAGCTATCCGGTGGCTATAGGTGATGAAGAAACGCCATCCCCGATTGGAGAATGGAAAATAATTCATAAAGGGGGAAACTGGGGTGGCGGTTTTGGAGAACGTTGGATGGGTATTGATGTTCCATGGGGCATTTACGGGATCCATGGAACCAATAAACCTTGGACCATCGGTACTCCATCCAGTCATGGATGCATTCGGATGTTAAACTATCATGTAATAGAACTGTATAACATTGTGAAAATAGGAACTCCCGTTCATATTATTGGAACTTTACCGCCGGTTGTACCTAGGAAAGAGGTAAAACGCAATAATACAGGGCGAGATATCGTGGCTTTTCAATTTGCAATCCGTAAAGCCGGTTTCAACCCTGGTAGAATTGATGGACGTTTTGGTATCGATATGGAAAAATCCATTTACCGGTTACAGTTTGTATATGGTTTACCTCTTACAGGCCGGATATCTCTTGATGAGCAAATTATTCTGGGATTTCACTGAAGATTCCACCTCAATGGAGTGATTTTTCAATGAGGATGATGAAGAGAAACACCTTGTTTTATTGGGTAATGTTTGTTCTTTTCGCCATCGGCTTCTTATTGCCTTGGCTTAAAACCGGCCCCGGTGTGAAATTTGGTGATGATTTTATTTCCTGTAATCCAAAAGCCAAAATTGACCCCGATAAGGTTTACCATTTACGATTATGGGATTATAATTGGCCTATTCAAGGTGAATTTACATACCGATATTATTTACGTCAAGCAATCAAAAAGTTCCAAGAAATGTATCCTAATATAAAAATAGATTTTAAGTTGTTGGAACTGGATGGAACCGGAGAGCTAATCCAAGCGCTTCGTAAAAATGAGGCCCCGGATGTTTACTGTTCGGCCTATACAATTCCGCTCTTTAATGTTCGGAAGCAAATACCGGTTGGCCCTTATTTGAATAAAGAAGACCTTGATTTATACTTCGCCGGTACCCAAAAAATATTAAAACATCACCAAATTTTATGTTATTTTCCACGTTGGATTGCGCCGGAGTTTTGGATTGGTAACCGGTCATTGATTGAAACATACGGGCTATCGGTATCAAAAATTCAAAATGAAGGATGGACATGGGATGATTTGAGTTTCATCTGTTCCAATCTCCGATATAATCAATATCTTCTTTCAGGGAAATTAGGCCCCAATGGTTTGTTTTCGCAATTAATGGCCAATGCGGGTCAAGGTTCAAAAAAAGGTGATTTTAATGCAACACTGGATATAATAGAAAATCTTAAAAATAAGAAAGCTATACCCAAAAATTTAGGCTCGAATATGCTAGAGAGATTTTTAAATCAAAAAGTAATATTGTTGGCCGGCTTAAGAACTCCAACGTACAATTTTCTTTTAAAAAGAAATTATCGTGAAAAATTGAATTGGCAGCCTGTTTTATTACCCATTCCCACAAAAGTAAAAGGAGGGACGGCCATTATCGAAAACGGCGTAATTTCCATTTATAGAAATCGCTATACCAAAGGTTATGACCACTTAGCTGCGGCAGTTAAATTCGGACAATATTTAAGTTGTTATCCCGAGATATCCCCTTGGCAATATCTCGGGTTCTGTCCGACTTCAAAAGAAGCTTTTCGAATATGGAGAAAACAAATATCCCCCAATGAACAATTGTATGATAATTTGTTCAGCCAATCAAATTTTGATGATTACAAGCCTGGTCGATCCGATGCCGGGGAAATGCTCTCCGTGGTTCATGATTTTATAGCCGGTAAAATTACAAGACAAGAAATTCAATCCATGGGGTCCAATTAATAATTTAAAATTATTAAAAGCCCATATATTAATGGGTAAAATTTTTAAGTCTCTCGAATCAAGAGAGGCTTTTTATTATACTAGTATAATATTAAATTAAATAATATTTGACAGATAAAATATTAGTTAGTAATATAGTATAAAGATTAATATTCGAGGAGTTAGTAATGAATAATTCGGAACTATTTTTATTGGGTTTAATTAATCAAAGCCCCAAATATGGTTATGAGATCGCCCAGTTCCTTGAAGAAAGTAATGCAGGATTATGGATCAATATCAGCATGCCATATGTTTACAGGTTGTTAAAGAATTTTGAGGGACAGGGATGGGTTCTAGCCAAGCAAGTGGCATCTCATAACCGCCCGCAGAAGAATGTCTATGAAATTACTTCTGAGGGAAGAACGGCATTGCTTGCCGCGATTACCGAAAACGATTTTACAACAGACCGCATTTATTTTGGAATGGATTTAGCATTAGCTGCTCATACACTGATTGCTCAAAAAATCGATTTGTTAAGTCTTTTTTCTGAAAAAATTAATAAAATCGAGGAAGAATTGGGGCAATTTGATTTGGAAAAAATTCAAATAGCTGAAAAAACAGATGAAGCTTTAGCGGCTATTCTTATTGTCGAGCATCGGATCGGTTTTTTACAATCAGAGTTGCTATGGCTTAAAAAAGTAAAAAAAGTTTTGCAAGAGCGCAGTGTATTATAATAAGGATTCTAACGGTTCAATTCATCCCAACGATGTGGCAGGAAAAGAAATGGAATTGTCGAATAAATAAACAGGTATATTTAATATACGTTCTTTTGCAGTAAATTAATGGAGGTATCATCATGGACGGCGAACGGGTTTTAATCGTAGAACCTGATTCCAGACTCGTTGAATTAGCTGTAATCAAGCTATCAAATTCAGGGTGGCTTGTTGCAGTTGCCAATGATGGGGAAGAGGCATACGAAAAGGCAACCAATAATCCTCCCGACGTCTTGGTTATTAACCCAAACCTGGAGAAAAAAGATGGATACGAGTTGTGTTTGGATTTTAAGAAGAATGATCGGTTAAAGAATGTTCCGATAATTTTTCTGGCGGATCAGAGTTTTAATGAGGAACGATTTGGGTCTTTAAAATTAGGAATGTGTGAAACTTTAACCAAGCCATTCAGTCCAAAAACTTTGTTAAATAAGGTTAATTCCTTGGCTTTAAAATCCCGGCTTGTTAAAAAGATGAATCCATTAACAGAACTACCGGGGAAACAGTATTTGGAAGAAGAACTCAATCAACTTATTCAAAATGGTGTTTCATTTGATTTAGTTTTTGCTGATTTAAAAGGTTTCGTATCATTTAATAAGGCTTATGGATTTGAAGAAGGAAATAAAGTGATTCAGTATATGGTGACTTTATTTCAAGACGAACTTTCTAAAATGGATGGACATGAGGGGAAAGTGTACCATTTCGGCGGCGATGATTTTTGCGTCTTGCTTAAGCCGGGATATGCCAATGATTTGAGCAAAGAAATAATTGGCAGGTTTGATTCTGAAATTCCACAATTTTATCAAGAAAGTGATCGCAGCCGGGGAGGGTTAATTTTAACCAATCGCCGCGGTTTGATTGAACAATGGCCAATTATGACATTGGCGATGGTATTGATTGGCAACGGTAATCGAAAAATCAGCAACTGGTTGGAAGCGGAAATGATAGCGGCGGAGATGCTTAAATATACTAAGTCGATGCCGGGAAGTCATTTTACAAAGGATCGCCGCAGTTCATAAGTTTTAAAATGGCGGATAAAATATTCGTGGATGTGAATGAATGCCTGGAAAGACCACTTCGATTTCAGTTATTAAGGAACAGTTAATGGCCAGGAATTTTGCTCCCCGGAAAAGCTTGGGGCAAAATTTTCTGACGGATGATAATATTTTATCTAAAATTATAACTGCCGGTGATCTCGGGGAAGATGATTTAGTATTGGAAGTCGGGCCCGGGCTTGGAGCCTTAACAGAGAAGCTTGTTGAGCGTTCGAAGCAGGTGGTGGCGATAGAATATGATCGCGGGCTGTTTACAATTCTTCAAGAGAAGTTTGCGGATTCCAAGAACTTAATCTTGTTTAATCAAGACATTTTGACAACGGATTTGCCGGAAATCTTAAAAGATTATCCGAGAGAGGTATATTGCTATAAGGTTATGGCAAATTTACCTTATTACATAACGACTCCCGTGATTTTTGAATTGATTGAATCGTGGTTGCCATGGAAAATGATGGTTTTCCTAGTGCAAAAGGAAGTAGCGGAACGGATGGTTGCAGGACCTGGAACGAAAGAATATGGCGCACTAACAGTAATGTTGAATTTTTATGGAAGTGTAAAGAAAATAGGAAATGTGCCGAAAACCGTTTTTTACCCCAGCCCACAGGTGGACTCAACCATCATTCAAATTAAATCCTACGGTAGACAGGATTATTCTTTGGTTTATCCTTATTTACATCGAGTAGTACAGGCCGCTTTCGGCCAAAGACGGAAAACGATCTCCAATGCTTTGGCATCCCTTGGAAATTCATTCGGGGATAAGGAGTTAACAGCGGAGTTGCTTAGAAAGAGCCAAATTGATCCGATGCGACGGGGCGAAACTTTGTCAGTTGAGGAATTCCTTCGTATTTCGGAAGAACTACAAATAAGAAGCTCTTAAAAGGTGTAGTCATGATATTTAACAGCCCGACTAAAGGGCGGATGGCATTTGAACAGGTCTTTAAGGATATAGTTGAATATATCCACGAGGATTCGAAAATTAAATACAAATTAATAGTGGGCACAGATTCTCAGTTGCGGGAAGATGTATGCTATGTGACTGCCATTCTTATTTTACGCGAAGGTAAAGGTGGCCGTTTTTATTATTCAAAAGAACGTGAAAAAACCAAACTAAGTTTAAAGCAGCGGATTTTTTATGAAACTTCAAAAAGTCTAATTGTGGCTGCCAAATTAGCTGAGAAACTGACGGCAAACGGTCTGGCTGAATTGGATATTGAAATTCATTTGGATGTTGGAGAGCAGGGACAGACAAAAGAAATTATTAAAGAAGTTGTAGGTATGGTGGTGGGGAGTGGCTTTGATGCCCGCATTAAACCTGATTCTTATGGCGCTTCAAAAGTTGCCGACAAATATACGAAATAGGTTTTGGGGACCCTTTTTTGAAAACCACTCGATTCCATTATTTTTAATTTTTCTACTATAAAATCATTGACAAATGAGGGGTTTTTCCAGTATAATATTAAATTTGACAATTTCGGACAGGCATGGTATAATACATCCGATATTGTGAAGGAAGGTGAACTCTTTGAAGGAGGCTGGGATCTTAGATCGTATTCGAGAAGATTTAAATGTATTCGTAGGGAAACCTATTCGAATAAGAGCTAACCGAGGCAGAAAAAGAGTATTTGAAGTTGAAGGGATTTTGGAACAAACTTATCCCAAAGTTTTTGTGGTAAGTTTTAAAGAGCGGCAGGTTGAAAGAAGAATTTCCTATAGTTATGCTGACTTGTTAACCCAAGCCGTAGAGTTATCGGTCGGAAACAACAGGATTGGAACACTCGGAGAAATTGCAACCGGTTAAGTTTTTAAGCCCGTCATTGACACCATCGTTGACGGGTTTTTTGTTTCAGGTGAAATATTCGATGGGGGACGCAGGAAAGAAACGTTCCAGTAGAGTAATTATATTTTGTTTGAGTCGAAGATACGCTTCCTCCGGATAAATATATTTGACCAGGCCGAAACGTCCGAACTTCCTGCGTCTTAATGATTCATTCAAATCCAAAGCAGTATTTGGGAAACGCTCCAAAATTATTTTTTTGGCGCTGTTTGTAAAACGGTGAGTGATTAATTCGAAAGTTAAATCCGTCGGGATGTCTTTGAGAGAATGAGCAAGCTGGCGGAAAAGATCGGCGTATCCCTCTTCGTAACCGGGGTAAATGAATAAAGGAGCAATAATAAATCCCAGGGGATAACCGGCTTCGGCGATTTTATTGGCGGCCGTAATCCGTTCCCGAAGGGAAGCGGTATGATGTTCAAACTTTTGAATCATTTCAGCGCTGTTGAGGCTAAAACGAAAACGGGTATGTCCCCCGTGATTAAGTTGTAATAAAGAGTCTACATTGGTGAATTTGGTAACTGTACGCAATCTGGCATATTTTAAATTCCCGAAAAGTTCGATGGATTTAGCCAAGGAGCCGGTGAGATGTTCAACCGCTAAAGGATCGGAAGTGCTTGCCGCTTCAAATATAGTTATATTCGGGGCATTTTGTTCGGAGATTTCTTTGATTTTGGAAAAGATTTCTTTGATATTAACGTATACTTTAATGTATGGTTTTTTACCCATATGGGTCTGTAAATAACAGTATTGACATTTGCCGGGGCATCCGCTGACCATTGAAAATTCAAAGTCTGCTGAAGGCTTACAGGAATCAAAACGGATATCTTTTTTAACCCCCACGACTAATGTTTGTTTTCCTTCCGAAAAACTCTGCTGGGGATTACTTCCGGGTATCCCCGTTATACGGTTATTGGAAGCGAGCATGTGGATTTCGGCGTCTGTTCCGGCTAGACGGTTTAAAATGTCATTTCCCATTGGATAGTTCAATGCGGCTGCTTCAAAGTAAACTCGTTTGGGTTGGAATAATTTCATGGTTTTTCACCTTTAAAAATGATTTTATACGTTTATTATTGCTATGATGTTATTGTTTGAAAAATCTCCAGAAAATATCATTGATTTTTCCGAAAAAATTTTTTCGGAATGTAAAATGCTGGGGAGAGGATAATGAAACTTGGGAAAAGAAATGGATCTCATCAGTGATAAAATTGCAGAACGTTTAGGGGGACGGGATTTCGGTAAAGCAACCAAGATTTATAAATTTGTCAAGATCAAACAAGCAAAAGAAGAAGCAAAAATTAACCATCCAGAAAGGCCTTTGATTGATATGGGGGTTGGAGAACCGGATAAACCCGCGGATTCTTCAATTGTTGAGGTATTATGCAAAGAAGCGGGAAAACCCGAAAATCGATGGTACTCCGACAATGGAATTTATGAATTTCAAGAGGCTGCCGTTGAATATTTAAATAAGGTTTATCATTTAAAAGATCTTAATGCGGATAATGTTATTCACGGTATAGGTTCTAAATCGATATTAGCAATGTTGCCGCTTTGTTTTATCAATCCGGGGGATGTTATTTTGGCGACGAGTCCGGGTTATCCAATCCCTGCCACATATACGCAGTATCTCCAAGGTCAGGTTTATAGTCTTCCTTTGCGAAAAGATAATTGTTTTTATCCCGATTTTTCTGAAATTCCCCAACCTATTAAAAATAGGGCTAAATTACTTTATTTGAATTATCCAAACAATCCAACGGGTCAAGTGGGTACTGCAGAATTTTTTAAAAACGTAATCAAATTCGCCTTTGAGAATAATGTTTTTGTGGTTATGGATGCTGCATACGCCGCGCTTACCTTTGATGGTAAACCGCCTTTAAGTTTTTTGTCGATAGAAGGAGCTATGGAAATAGGAGTGGAGGTTCATTCGCTTTCCAAGGCTTTTAATATGACCGGCTGGCGTTTGGCATTTGTCGTCGGTAACCCTAAAATCATAAAAGCCTATGGTATGGTGAAAGATAATACTGATTCCGGTCAGTTCAGGGCGATTCAAAAAGCCGGTATTTATGCATTGCAGCATCCGGAACTCACTAAAATCAATTCTGAGCGATATTCAAGAAGATTCGATTTATTGGTACCGGTTTTGCGGGAGCTTGGATTTGATGCGCAAAAACCAAAGGGATCGTTCTATTGTTATGTACCGGCCCCGAAAGGGACAAAGTCCGGTTTGAAATTTAAAAATGCAGAGGAAGTATCGGAATTTTTAATTAGGGAAGCTTCGATTTCAACAGTTCCGTGGGATGATGCCGGCCCATATTTGCGGTTTTCGGTGACATTTGAAGCCAATGATTTTGAAGCCGAAAAAAGAATAGTGGCCGAAATGAAAGAGAGATTAACCGGACTTGAATTAATATTTTAAATCTAAAAAAATAGTTTCGGGGGAAAAAGATGGTAGCGTGGCAGGAACAAGCGAATGTTGCCTTGGAAGGAATCAAAAAGCGTTTTCAGGTCCCTATGACGGAATTAACAACTTTTAAGATTGGCGGCCCACTTGATTTATTGGTTGAGCCCGAACAAGAAGAGGATATCCAAAAAATACTAAGTTTTTGCCGGATTGAGAAACTACCATGGATGATGATCGGACTAGGGTCTAATCTGCTGGTTAGAGATAAAGGAATCAGGGGCATTGGCATTAAACTTTCGGGGAAATTTAATTCTTTTGAAATTGGCGGCGAAACAGTTACAGCCGGTGCAGGAATGACTTTGGGAGATTTAGCGAAGGAGACGGCGCATCAAGGCCTTTCTGGACTCGAGTTTGCTTGTGGAATTCCTGGAACCGTTGGTGGGGGCGTGTATATGAATGCCGGTGCGTATGATGGAGAAATGGCGGGAGTTTTAAAGAGGGTTGAAGCTATCGATGAAATAAAGGGCCCTATTTGGTACGAACGAGCGGAACTGAACATGGGATATCGGAATAGCCGGTTTCAGAGTAGTGGGCAAATCATTACCATGGTTCAGTTGGAACTAAAGAAGGGTGATAAGGAAGGCGCCGAAAGCAAAATAGCTCAATTAACTTGCGGCCGGGAAAGTAAACAACCGTTGGATATGCCAAGCGCGGGCAGTGTTTTTCGCCGTCCGGCAGGGCATTATGTGGGCCCTTTGATTGAACAATCGGGACTTAAGGGCTTTTCTATCGGTGGAGCCCAAATTTCAATGAAGCATGCCGGTTTTATCGTGAATCAGGGTGGGGCAACGGCAGGAGACGTGATTGGCTTAATTGAACATATCCAAACAAAAGTCAAAGAAAAATTCAATGTGGAATTAACCCCGGAAATTAGGATTGTGGGCGAAGAATAAAGCTTGCGCGACATGAGATTTTAATCCTTTTTCCTGTTTATTCATAGTTTCTTTCGCAGGAACTGCTTGCTTCACGTCGAAATACCAATAAATAATAAATGGATGGGAAGGTTCGCAAATGCGGCGTTTAAACCGTTGGGCATTGGGATTTGTCATAATTTTTTTGATTGGGAGTGGAATGATCCTGGCCGATGGAGACGGCGAATCATCATCACAACCAGTATATTCAGTTCCGCCCCTGGTTTCTAATTTGCCGGGGACTGAAATTCAGTTACTCCCGAAAAATTATGATATATGGTCTTGCGATTGGTCGCCGGATAGTAAGGCCTTGGTATTTGCCGGGAAGATGCAAGGTGAAGATAGTACGAAAATGCGTATCTGGTATTGGGCTTTAGATCCGGTTGCCGATCCGGCGCCTTTGACAAATACCGACCAGATGATTGACTTTTCTCCCCGATGGTCGCCGGACGGAACTAAAATAGTCATGTCAAGGCGAATCTTTCCGGTTAAGTCGGGTAGCGCGAACATTAGTTCTTCCATTTGGCTTAAGGAGTTTCCCAGCGGTGCCGGCAAACAATTAAGCATAGGTACGGAAGACAGGGATCCATTTTGGTCTCCCGATGGAACCCAAATCGTTTTTAGCAGGGGAAAAGGTCCCTATAGCGGACAATTATATATTTTGAATGTAAAAGATAATTCTATTAAGTTTTTGGCTGGGGATGAAGGCGAACTTCTAATGTCACCCTGCTGGGGTAAAGATGGTAACATTTACTATACTCGTCTAACTCCCAGCCCTAAAACGGTGACAGTTTCGGGACAGAACTATCAGGTAATGGATTTTGGGAAAGGCGGTATTTGGTCAATAAATCCTATTACCAATACAGCCCGTGCAATGATTAACGATGAATATGACAACCGATTACCTTCGCTTTCTCCAGACGGTTCAAAATTGGCCTTTGTTTCGAACCGGATTCCAACGAAAGATGGAAATGGAAAGTTTGACCGGGGCAGTTTGTTTATTAAGAAATTGCGTACTAACGAGATTTATTATATTACGAATAAAGTAGGTCTTAACGGCGGTTCCCTTAGTTGGAGCCCTGATGGTAAGAAATTGGCATTTTTTACTTTCCGCAGCATTCGTCCGGCAATTTGGGTTATCAATATCCCGTAACTTATTGATGAGGGAAATTTTTGCAGATTCTATAAAATAGAAAATTCGAATAAACCGGCATCTACTCGGGGCCGGGTTTTGCTTTTCTTTAAGAAGTCTCGACTTAGGTGTTTTTGTCCTTTATAGAATACCCGAATCATAGAAGGTAAAACTAATTTGAGGATTTGGACGTCGCCAAGAGAAAACTGCATTTAGAAGGAAAAATTTCTTTTTTTGGCGAACTAAGAAGCCTGCATTGAATTTAAGTCGCAAGTTATATTGGTTTGATTAAAAAACTATAGCAGCGAACCGTTAAGGCGCCATTCCATTTTTAACAGGGTCATTCGCATTTCGTGAGTTGGAATCTATTTTGAGGTGAAGGTCTTGTTTCAACCGATACAATCCAGTACTGTCGTACAGCAGATTATTGATAAAATAACCCAATCTTTGATCAATGGGGAATTGAAACCGGGCGATCGCTTACCGCCCGAGCCGGAGTTGGCTATACAGCTTGGAGTAAGCAGGACATCGCTTCGGGAAGCGTTAAAAACTCTAGGCGGTTTGGGAGTCCTGGTGGCCCGAAAACGAGGGGGCACTTTTATAGCTACTTCCAGTTCGCAATCGATGATAGAGCCTTTGATCTTTAATTTGATTATTGAAAAAGGTTCTAAGGAAGATCTCTTTGAATTGAGAGTGCTGCTTGAAGTTGATGCGATTGAATTGGTGATTTTAAAAGCTACGGATGGAGATTTGGAGCAACTAGCTGGAGAACTTACCAAATTTGAAAAAACAATTCCTACGAATAATTGGGACTTATTATCGGAATTAGATCTACAATTTCATTTAAAGTTGTTACAGATAACCAAAAATTCCTCGTTTGTTAGGATTAGTCAGGTAGTGATGCAGCTTTTTGCGACTCCAATTAAAAAGACACTCCATGTGATTGGGCCTGAGCATGTTTTAGCCAATCACAGGGCGCTTTTTCAGGCCATCGTTGAACGGGATTTATTAAAAGCAAAAGAGCATGTCATCAAGGCATTTGAAAATTCAAAGCAGTTTTTATAGAACTTAGTCGATATATTTTGATCGATCATAGCGACAACTGGGATTCCAAAAGATCCATTCTTGTACGCCCGCATCTTTCACTGCCTGGATTTGCTTTTGTATTTCATTTCGGCCGTAATGGTACCCTAGACTGAAATCTTGCAACCAGGGCCGAAGTTGAGGTGCCTGGCTGCCAAGGCCAAGCTTATCTAGCCTTTTTTTCGCATCGCTCACCCCACGAAATACAGTCAGATACGGGTTGGAATTGGGATTTTTCAGACCAAAGGTTCCTAATGCATAATGAGATGGATAAACCATAGGGCAAATAACATCAACACTTGAGGCGATTTTTTCAAAATTTTGACCGATGCCAAGATCATCTGGGGCTGAAGTTGTAAGTCCGAAAATATCCGCCGAAATAGGAATTTGATAATTTTTTAATTGGGTTTTTGAATATTTCAGAAACTCTTCAATTACATCCTGGCGTAATTGTTGGGTGCTGTATGGATATACGCAACGTTTTAAATCTCCGTCGCTGGTAAAACGGACATAATCGAATTGAATTTCTTGAAATCCCAAGCCGATGGCTTCTTTTGCAACGTCGATAATATAATCCCAGTATAAACGATTATTTGGGTCGATCCAATTGAGGCCTTTATGGTCATGCCAGAGTCCGCCGTTAATATCGTTTACTGCCCATTCCGGCTTTTTTCGGGCCAGGAAAGGGTCTTTAAAAACAACGATGCGGGCTATGGGATATATGTTATGTTCCCGGAGAGTTTGTATCATTTTTTGCGGGTTGGTAATTTTATTTTGGGATGCTTCATTTTCAACGGCTAAAGTAACCTTTGACTTATAACTGATGGTTCCGGTATCATCCTTAACATCAATAACGAGCGCGTTCAGTTCCGTAGTATCAATGAAATCGACCAATTTGGGGAACCATTTGGAAGAGCCGGCCATCCAACCCGTGGCATAAATGCCCTTTACAACCTGAGGTTTTTCCCATTGAACGGTCTTAACTTCTTTTAAACGGGGCTCTTCGGCAACTTTTACAGGTGATAAATGAACCATGGGAATGGCGCTGGAAGACGGTTTTACTCTTTCCGGGAAAGCAGCCGCATTCATAGCTAAGAAAATAACAGGGATTATGGGGAGTAAACAATAGAATTTCCGTAGGGGATCCCGCATGGCATTTACCTCTCGTTTTTAGAATGATAGAGCGTCGCGCAAATTAAGAACATTGAAATAGATGAAAGATCTATTTTATTAAAACTTCTCTGCCGTCATCATGGTCACCGATAAGATGATTTCGCTTGGAAAAAGCTTATACCTTTGTAAACCTAAAGGTAAATGCAGGTTTGATAGGGGATGTTGAAATGAAAGCGGTTATGGTGAGCGATAGCCATGGATGTTTTGGAGTCCTGCAAAAAATTGTGGCGAGGGAAACCCCGTTTGATTTATTAATCCATTTAGGAGATGGAATAGAAGAAATACTTCGTCTTAAATTGACGAAAGACTTTAATCTGGATGCGGTTGCCGGAAATAATGATCCGCGAGATTACTTTCCGGACCATTTAACGATGAAGCTGGGGCCTTATCGTTGCTTCATGACACATGGTCAACTGTATTCGGTCAATGACAATTTTGACCAATTGGTTGCAGCCGCTAAAAGAGAGAAAGCAACCATAGCCTTCTATGGACATACTCATGCCTATCATGATCAATTCTATCAAGGGGTAAGACTTATTAATCCCGGAACGATATGTTCTTATTTAAACCACTGCCCAACATATATAACGATTGAAATAAAAAACCGGGAACTGGCAATTACGAAAATTGATTTAAAAAATATTGACTAAGCTAAAACGTTCTCTTTCAGGGATATGTTGAATATAGTGTTTCAGACTACCCAGTTCCATTTGGGCTTCGGAGGAATTTTTGCTTTGGACGGCTTTTTTCGTTCGGATCAGGGCTTCGTCGATTGAATCCATTTCCCGGTGAATAATCAACATAGCCCAAAAAGGTTTGGCTTTTTTCCATTGATTTTGAAAGGCAATTAGTTTTTTTGCAGCCGGTTTCCATTGTTGCTGCTCGATTAGAGCTTCTATGTTTTTGATTTCCCTGGTAAAATGTTGTGCGGTTTTTGCGAGTTGTTTTTGGGTATAGATGCCGAGACTGATAAAGAGGATTAGTCCAACCATTGCAATGACCCAAACTTTCATGAGATTTTTCTTTTCCCAGTTTCTTTGGCCTGGACAAATAGTTTGCCGGTGGAATCTAAACTGGCGAAAAAAATCTGATTCCAATGGGAGAACCCAAATTGAGTTATTTGTTTTTGGAGCCATTCTTCAGATATTTTAGATTCCCGAAGCTGCTTATGCTGTAATTCGCCATCGATAATCAACGTCAAGGGGAGTCCTTCGTAAGGGGTTTCAATTTTCAAATCATTAGCATTTACCGGCCTTTTTTGAGATTTAGGGATTACCGACAGTTTTCCGCTGGTTTCCAAAATTGCATATTCGACATCGGAAATATTGGGGATGTTTTTTAAACGGAGTTGTTCCAACAGGTCGCTGATGTTGTAACGGAGTTTTGTTAAATCTTTTTGCTGTATTTTTCCATTTTCAATGAGGATAGTCGGACCACCACAAATAATACGCCGGGCCGTGGTGCTTTTTAGCGAGATTAACGACAATGTAATCTGGATGATTAAAAGAGTCAAAATCGGTATGATTCCGTTGATGAGAGGGATGTCGGTATCTTGCATCGGAACGGCGGCTAATTCCGAAATGAGGATTGTTATGACAAGCTCATAAGGCTGTAATTGCCCTATTTGGTGTTTCCCCATAATTCGTATGATTAAAACCACCAATATATATAGAATTGCGGCTCGAACCGGAAGAGTCAACATTAAAAACACCTCAGAATCATTTTGTACGTTATCGAAAAGTTTATGCCATGGAAAGCAGACAAAAGGGTAGAAGAAAGTGGAACTTCTGGCAGGATTTCATAATCAAAAAAAGAAATTCCCAAATTGCAATCTATCGATGAAGAAGGTTTTGCTGGTTTTGTATTGTCTAGGGTAATAGTGTGAAAGATAAATGATGATTTTATATTGAAGACGCTATGAAAATGAATAAAATTTAATTGAAAATAGGGGAGGGTTACCAATGAAAAAGATTGAAAAGACTGCTGCAACTATTTTAGCGCCGGTGCCGGCGGTGATGGTTAGTTGCGATGGGGTTGGATTTCATAAAAATATTATTACCCTGGCTTGGGTTGGCACGGTTTGTTCCAATCCACCGATGATCAGCATTAGCATTAGGCCGGAACGTTACTCATACGCAATCATTCGGGAAAGCAAAGAATTTATTGTCAACATGCCCGGTACTGAGTTACTGCGAGCAACGGACTTTTGCGGAACGGTATCCGGGAGGGATGTGGACAAATTTAGCGAGGCGGGGTTGACAGCAGTCCCCGGCAAATTGGTGAAAGCGCCACTCATTGAAGAAGCTCCGGTTAATATGGAGTGCCGTGTAAAACAAATTATTCCTCTGGGGTCCCACGATCTTTTTCTGGCTGAAATATTGTTGATTCATGTTGGGGAAGAATTTTTAAGCGAAAAGGGTCAACTGGATTTGGAGAAGATGAAGGGCGTAGCTTATGGAAACGGCCATTATCATGAAATTGGTTCCAGTATAGGAACTTATGGATTTACGAGTCAAAAGGGTCATTAGGAATCTTTTTGGGAAATTTTCGTTGATTATGTTAATGCTGGGGTTATAACTCCCGTCAAATAAATGGCTTGTTGACGAGGAGTTCTGTTTATCTGGGGCAAATATTTAAGTGTTAATCATTGAGTTGGAATGAAATTGATGATCCGATTTATGAAGGCTTCGAATTGATAGACGATAGGAAGTGATGATTTGAAAACACGAAAGTTTTTTTACCTTTTTGGATGCATCTGCCTGATATTTTCATTTTCAGGCCTTGTCTGGGCGGCAAATCATAATTTGGGTGAGATCGAAGGGGAAAGCTATTCTTTAATCGCAGTGAGTAATCACATGCCAACATTGTATAAAAAAGCCGCTCAGTATTGGAAATCCCTGCAAAGGGTGGAACTGGAAATCGGACATGTTGATCAATTTAAAGATGTGCCGAAACTGGGCTTAAAAAACCCGTACACCGGGAAAATTAAATTGGGTGATAAACCCGATCAAAGTTTCGGAGTGATTGTAGATATTGTAGGCGAAGAAAAAAGGTTGTATATTGATACGGATGGTGACGGCAGTTTTGCTGGTGAGAAATGGGTTCCGCTGTTGAATGAATGGTACGGTAATCAAAACTACTGGATTATAGCTCCGGAGCCTATTCGATTGATGGTGGGATATCGAGCCAAATCGGAACGGAAATTTCCAATTGAAGTATCTGTCAGCGGCGCTTTAATTGATTCGGGATCTGCCCGGAAAGTAAAACCGTTTTTATTAATAGAGAACCGGACTTGGTTTTTAGCTAAAGTCAACGAGGATGGCGCTGAAAAATTAGTTGCAGTCATCGATCAAAATCATAATGGCTGTTTTAATGATCCCGGTGATTGGTTTGTAATTGATTATAACGATGATAGTTTTTTTACTTTGGATGAAGCTAAAAGCCGTAAAAAGGGCCTTCTCATCCAGAGTAAAAATAAACCGCTGAAGATCGATTGGGATGCCTATCCTGATATGTTGACGATCGGGAGGGGAAGTAAGCAATGAGAAAACGAAATGCGTTTTGGTTGATTATGGCTTTGCTGATAGCCTTTACTTCCTGCGCTGCAGCGGGAAAACCGGCGGAAACCTTCAAAAAAGTGGTTCTTAGTAACGGTTTGACTCTAATGTATCGAGTAATGAAAGATGACCCAATGGTTTCCATGTATGCCGTTTTCCCCATTGGCATGAATACCGAGGGTCAAAAAGGAATTGCCCATTTGGTCGAGCATTTGGTTTTCCGGGGAGGCTCGGGGTTTGCCTTTAAAGATATACTGGAGGCAACCAATCGCCAAGGAGGGCAATTTAACGGCTTTACCTCTTTCTATAATACGGTATATAATTTTGTAGTGCCTAAAGATAAGTTTGATAATGCATTTCAAATTTTTAACGGCTCGATATGGCAAACGGATTTATCCGAAACCAATGTCAACTTGGAAAGGAAAATAGTGGTCCATGAATTGGATATGGATTATGCGATGCGTATACCGTACTATCCTATATTCCATTATTTTTATGCCGAAAATTTCTATAGTAAAGAAACCGTTGATTCAATGACGGTGCAAAATATCAAAGATTTTTACCAAACATATTACCAACCCGGTAATGTAACGTATATCATAGCCGGTAATATCGATCCGAAGGTCATTATCGCCAAATTGACACAAGTTCAAAATGGTTTTGGCAAAAAGAATGCTCCCAAGGAAATTCTCAATGAATACAACCTGCCCCATCAGGATGTCATTGAGAAAAGGAATCTCTACCCTTACCAATACCAAGTTCTCATGGCTTATCAAATATTCGGCCTATCTCCGGAGGAACGCATGGTTCTTAAGATGCTATCTTATCTGTATGGCCGTGAATACAAAATCGATTACCTCAAAAATGAATCACAGGTATTTAATGTGGTGAGCCGTACCCTGGGCAAGGAAGATTATTTTGGAATCTACTATCTGGAGTCCAGACACGCCTTTACAGAGGAAGAATATCAAAATGTGAAAAATAATATGCTAAAGTTTATCCGGCAATTTAGAAAAGTAGATATCAGCGCGGTTCGTAAAGAATTTATCCATGCTGTTGAAAAAGAAAGGGCAAGCAGTAATCAATCCGCAGTCGATGCCGTAGAGTATGAAGTAAGCCGTCTTACCGATCCGGACAATATAACTGTGGATTCTCTGGAAATCCTTCAAAAAATTAATAATCAAGATTTACGGCGAGTCATCGATAAATATCTATCCAGTCAGCCAACTGCATGGATCCTTGTAAAAAACAACAACGCAGGAGGTAAGTAGGATGGGTAAAAAAATATTTACTACAGCGCTTATGATTTTGCTGATGCTCGTATCTTGCAATTACCCGGTCCTTGCTGAAAATCCTTCTTCGCTCCAACGGTCGACTGTGAACGGAATGAGTGTTATTCTTCAGCGAAATCCCTCGGAAATTGTCCAAATAACATTGTTATTAAAAACGGGCAGCGGAATTGAACCTGCGGATAAAAAAGGCATAGCTTACATTATGAATAATATTGTTTACTATATTTTAAACGATGATTCAAGAGCCATTGCCGATCCGGTCGATGTCACCACGGAACCGGATTACACCCTCATTACGATGACGACTTTGGCACGGGATGTTAAACCCACTTTGGAACGAATCAGGTATCTGTTGTCAGAGCCGATTTATAGTTATGATATTGTAGTTGATTTGAAAGAGGCTTTCACTACCAGTCTGAAAGCTATGCTTGCCCAAACCAAAACCTATTCTGATTTTACAAAGGTTTATTATGGCGAGGGGCACCCATATAATGATTGGCCGGATTTGGAAACCATTGGTTCCATAAGCGGCTCAGATGTTTATAAGTGGTATCGCCAAACCTATCAACCCGGCAATGCAATTTTATCCATATCCGGCGGAGTACGCCAAAGCATGGCGGATATTGAGAAAATATTTTCCAAAATGAACAGTGAAACCGTAGACCGTCATTTAGTGATTCAACCCCTGTCCATTACCGGGGATAAGCATCTTCAACAAATTGATCCCAATGGACGGGCAACGTCTTTATGCATGGGATTCTCAGCCCCAAGAATTCAGGACCCTGAATTTCCGGCTTTTAAAGTTTTAGCTTATTATCTGGAAGACTATCAACATTATTTCGAAGAATTACGGGTTAAAGAGGGTTTATTTTATAGTGCCGGTGTGTATTATAATTATATTGACAAACCCAAATCACCGAATATCGTTTTCATTACCATGACGGATCCCGATTCGCTGAAGATTGTGGAAACGAGAACCTTGGATGTGGTCAAAAAACTAATGAACACCGGTATTTCTCAAGAAGAAATTGATAAAGTGGTTAAAGCGATGAAAATCGAAAATGAGGCCCGGAAGTCAAGCGGGAAGGGTTTAGCGACTCGGAACGCACTGAGCCAGTATTTACAAACTCAATATGTATATGATGAGATCCTGATTCCTAAATTAGAGCAGGTAAAAACCGAAGATATTCAAAAAGCAGCTCGAAAATATTTACAGCATTATATTGAAGTATCTTATGTACCAAAAAAAGTGGAACAACCATTTTAGTGATGGCTGTATGGTTTGCCAGTCGGGGTTTATGAGATTTCGAAGGATAAAAATGCCTGAGTGCAATATACTATGGATAATTCGAAACAAAGGTCGCGAAGGATGCGGGGATTAGCAGGTTAGATGCCCCTTGCCCTTCGGGGCCTTCTTATATTTTATTTGTCAATGAGTTGGAATAAGGTGAGTTTCAGGCCAGAAAGAAGTGAATTCTAAGTGGACATAATAGTCAACAGGAAGCATGAAAATGATCTTGACAAAATTAGTTAACGATATTAAAATTTATATAGGTTTATATTTGAAAAGAGAAGGGATTTACGAATGGAATTTGACCTGTTTCAGCGCTCTGCCAAATTATTTTGCCAAGCGATTATTTATAGGGTTTTGAAGCCGTCGTTGGATGGCATGGCAAAAGAGCAATTGACGGAAGTTCAGTTATCATGTATAAAATTTGCTGCAGTTCACGATGAGCCTTCCATTGGTGAAATCGCTAACGGTCTATCCATAAGCAATGCGGCTTCCGCAAAGTTGGTGGATCGTTTGGTCCGGAAAAAGCTGCTAACTCGGGAAGAAGATCCCGAGGATCGCCGGGTTTTGAAGATTAAGCTCACAGCGAAAGGGCAAGAACTGTTGGCCGATATCGAAAGAATCGAAGAAATCCAATTCAAGGAGATCTTGGAGAGGATGCCTGTCAAAGAGCGAGAAGCTCTGGAAATGGGTTTGGTCAGTTTCCTCAAAGCCGCCTTGCAATCTCCGGAACAAGTGGAACAAATCTGCCTTCATTGCGGTTGGAACCATGTTATTCAATGCCCTGGAAACATCCGGTACCGGGAATTAACAGGCAGGGATAAGTCACCCAACTAATTTTCGATCGAAGGAGGAGTCAAATGACGAAGAAATTGGAAATTTACAAATGTGAAGAGTGTGGGAACATTGTCGAAGTAGTGCATGAGGCCGGGGGACAGTTGGCGTGTTGCGGAGCTCCTATGAAATTAGTCACCGAAAATACCGTTGACGCTTCGAAGGAAAAACATGTGCCGGTGGTTGAAAAAACCGATGATGGTTATAAAGTAACGGTTGGCAGTGTCATTCATCCGATGGAGGAAAAACACTATATTGAATGGATAGAATTGTTGGCGGACGGAAAGGCTTATCGGGCTTTTTTGAATCCCGGCGACCCGCCGGTGGCTACATTTTGTGTGGAAGCCAAACAAGTTTCAGCTCGTGAATACTGTAATGTCCATGGTTTGTGGAAAGCGTAATCCCAAAAGAGGCTGTCTCATTTAACTTTCAGAGACAGCTTCTTTTTTTATGCCTTTTTTCACCACAGCGATCACAGAGGTCACAGACGCTTTGTCGGCGTACTCTGTGGCTTCTGTGGTGTGATTGTCTTACAGAAATTACCGTTACAGGTTTGTTTTCGAAAATAGTTGTTGTATAATAATTTTGATTCATTCATGGATGATCATTATAGACTGAGGATGGTAACGTATGGGAACAATTATCAATGTAGCTGCGATTTTAATCGGGGGAACCGTGGGACTGTTATTCAGCAAGCGCTTTCCGAAGCGGCTTTCAGAGACGGCGCTGGAGGTTATGGGATTATTTACCCTTTTGGTCGGTATAGGTATGGCCTTACAAGGTAAAGAAACCATTTTTATTTTAATAAGCCTTGCTTTAGGGGCTATGATCGGCGAAGGGATTAATATTGAAAAAAGATTGGACGAGTTTGGCATGTGGATCGAGAAACGGCTTCTGGTTAAAGAGGGAAGCCCGGCCAAAGGATTCATTTATGCCAGTTTGGTATTTTGTGTTGGTTCCATGGCGATTGTAGGGAGTATAACCGATGGTGTCAGTGGTGATTATTCTATTTTATTCACCAAGGCAATGATGGATGGAATTATTGCGATTCCATTTGCCGCCGGCATGGGATTCGGCGTCTTGGGGTCGGCGCTTTCGATTTTAGTTTATCAAGGAAGTTTAACGTTACTTGCCAAATTGTTACAGCCAATTTTTAATCCCGGTGTGGTCCGGGAGTTGACCGCGGTTGGGGGCGTTATCGTCATGGGGATCGGGATCAATATTATGGGGCTTAAAAAGATTCGGGTCGGTAATTTCTTACCGGCATTAATACTGATTGTGTTAATATTATCTTTAAAGGGCAGGGCTTAAAGGAACCGTAACAAATAGTTAAAGATATTTTTACAGTAAATATTAAAATGACAATAAAATGCCGAATTACTACAGGTAAGGGCATTTTATTTTTTTTTGTGAAATTACTTCATCACCTTTCGTGAAGCATACCGATGGCTAAATGAGTGATAGAAGCTGGATATTTCGGACTTTATTCTGAAATGAAATTTCAGGAGCGCTGTTGCATTTACTTATGCTTTTTGATAATATATAATCGGCGTAAAATTGTAATATAAATCAGGGGGACGGGGTTAATTGTTTTAATGATCGTTGGATTCGACCTAATTTTTTGGTTTGTAGGTTTTGGGGTAGTCGTTGAATCACTTTATCCTGCATAATTTGGATTTTCGTTTCCCCGCCCGTTTAAACCATAGGAGGTGAAAAGCCAACCAAAAAGTTATAACAGATTTCGTAAATAGTAGAACTATTGTTATCTTCTTGTCTGCGGAATCTGCCATTTGTCCAGCTTTATCATTAAATTATAGAAAGGAACACTAAAATGTCAATGTCACATCTCCAGCTTTTGCCTTTTGAATTTTGGTCATTGTGGGTGGTTTTTGCAATTTCCATCATAGGGTTAGGGTACGCCTTGTTTCTTCGTGGCCAAGTCATGGCTAAAGACAAAGGCGATTCCAAAATGCAAGAGGTTTGGAATGCCATTCGCGAGGGAGCCGATGCCTATCTTGGCAGACAATTAAAGACCATTCTTCCTTTGATTGTGGTTCTTGCCGCGTTACTTTTCCTTTCCGTATATGTTGCTCCTCCTAGCGCCGAGGCTGCAGAACGTTTTCCCGGCGCTACTCCCGAACAATTAAAATTATATATCGGTCTTGGCCGTATGGTTGCCTTTATTATGGGCGCTTTCTTCTCTTTAACAGTCGGCCAATTCGGAATGCGGATGGCAGTTCAGGGTAATGTGCGTGTATCGGCTGCTGCCCGTCACAGCTTTTCCGAAGCTTTAAAAATTGCCTATCGTTCCGGGACCATTACCGGTATGCTCACCGATGGTCTCGGTTTATTCGGCGGTACCGTTATTTTTATGTATTTCGGTATGGCAGCTCCCGATGCTTTACTCGGTTTTGGTTTTGGCGGTACTTTACTGGCATTGTTCATGAGGGTCGGCGGTGGTATTTATACCAAAGCTGCCGATGTTGGCGCCGATTTGGTCGGTAAAGTTGAAGCCGGTATTCCGGAGGATGATCCTCGTAATGCCGCGGTTATTGCAGACCTGGTCGGAGATAACGTTGGTGATTGCGCCGGTATGGCTGCTGATATTTTTGAATCTTATGAGGTAACCATTGTCTCCGGTTTAATCCTGGGTGTGGCCTTGGTTTCCATCACTCATGAAATTAAGTGGATCATTTTTCCGTTACTCGTTCGTGGTATTGGCGTACTCTCCTCGATTATAGGTACTTACCTGGTAAAAGGGAAAGATGATGGTACCGGGGATGCGATGGCTTCAATTAATAAAGGGTTTTATTCTTCGGCAGTTATTTCATTAATCGCCTTTGCGGTGTTGGCTCATTTCTATATGCATGAGTGGCGCGCATTTTGGTCTGTAGGTGTTGGTATTGCATTAGCCTTGGCATTGGATGAATTGACCAAATTCTTTACCGATACTCACTATTCACCGGTTAAGGAAATTGCCGCAGCCACCAAGACTGGTTCCGCAACCTTGATTTTACGGGGTTTGGTTGTTGGTTTTGAAGCGGCAGTCTGGCAGACCATTGTTATTGCGGTTACGATTTTAGCGGCTGTTATAATTTATTGGGGTATGGATACCATTTATGTTCTTTATGGTGTAGCGATGACTGGTATCGGTATGTTGACCCTGACCGGTAACAATGTGGCAATGGACTCCTTCGGCCCGATTGCCGATAATGCCAACGGAATCGGCGAAATGGCCGGTTTGGATGATAAAGCCCGCCAAATCATGGCTGACCTTGATGCTGTTGGTAATACCACCAAAGCAATCACCAAAGGTGTGGCTATTGGTTCCGCGGTTATCGCGGCTGTCTCCTTGTTCGGTTCCTTCCTCACCGATGTCGGTAAGGTTCAAGCTTCGCAAGGTGTTGCTCAAAATTTATTACTCTCCACTACAGGCATTCGGATTTCTACGCCGAGTATTTTTATCGGCATGTTAATCGGTGGAGCGATTCCCTGGCTCTTCTCATCTTTGACTATCAATTCGGTGGCTAGGGCTGCTGCTTTGATTGTTGAGGAAGTTCGCCGTCAATTCCGGATCCCCGGTTTGATGGAAGGTAAAGTACAGCCTGATTATAAACAAGCGGTGGGTATCTGTACTGCGGCCGCTCAGCGCGAATTGATTCCGTTAGCTTTGATTGGGGTAATCACCCCGATTATTATCGGAATGCTGTTGGGTGTGGAGGCTCTTGGCGGTTTCTTGGCGGGAGTTATTCTCTCCGGGCAGTTATTGGCGGTATTTATGTCTACGTCGGGTGGAGCTTGGGATAATGCTAAAAAGACCATTGAAGACGGTCTATTCGGTGGAAAAGGTTCCGAAGCTCATAAAGCAGCCGTTGTCGGCGATACCATCGGTGATCCTTTAAAGGATACTGCAGGTCCTGCCTTAAACCCGATGATTAAAGTGATTAATATGGTGTCGCTGCTTGCGGCTCCGGTTTTGATTGTCAGTGAGATTCACAATAAGGGAGTATTATCCACCGGTACAATCATTACCAGTATTGTATTGGCTGCGATTGTGGTGGGCGCCATTGTTTATTCCAAACTTGGCGGTTTCGGCAAAAAGCAAGATAGTGCGGCTAAGTTCTAAGACCAGCCCTTTCTTGTCGATTGATTGAAAGAAAAGAGGCTGTCCCAAAAGTAAATTTTTTCGATAAAGAAATACAATATATTAAAATCAACATATCCGGTGAAGGGATATATTGTATTTTTTATTGATTTTGAATTGCTTTTTCGACAGCCTCTTTTTATCTGATAATATTCATATGGATTCGAAGAAATCATAATAAAAGTATCTTGGTTTTTCGGAGGCAAGTATGATTAAGACCAAGGAGTTCCCTTTCCCCAAGTCGATATATATCAAAATTTTAGTTTTTAATTCCTTGAAGCGCAGCCTATGGGCTTTTGTTTTCATGATCGTGCTCGCTGTGTACCAAGCCACAAAAGGACCTTCATTAACACTTTTGCTTATCGCCATGTTACCGGTTTTATTGCTTTCTTATATCATTTTCCGATGCTGGATACATTCGAATACCAAAACCCATCGTTTGTTTTTTAAAGAGAGAACCTTCGAAATCAATAGCAAAGATATGGATATTATTTTGAAAGACGGTTCTATTTCAAAGATTCAAATCAATGATATTGCAAGAGTCGTCAAAAATTCCAGTTATTATTTGTTGTTTTTAACGAAAAAGCAATTCATTTATGTTCCGCTTTCTGCTTTTAAAACACCGGGTGATGTCAATGGTTTTGATTCCATATTGAAGGCGAGAAAACGTGGAAAAAAACTCTAATATCAATCGGGGAAGCATTTATTATAGATACAATATACAACAAGGTGGAATTTCTTTATGAGTGAAGTCTTAAACATTCCGTTGTTTTTTTGTGCTCCTTTCGCGGTAATTTTGTTATTGATTGCAATCATGCCACTGGCATTTCCACGTTTTTGGGAGAAGAACCTTAATAAAGCCATAGTGAGTGCTATTGTCAGCATCCCGGTATTGATATTTATGATTATGAAATCTCCCCGTTCTCTGGGGAGCACTGTGGAGGATTATATTTCATTTATCATTCTTCTGGCTTCGTTATTTATTATCTCCGGTGGAATTTTGGTTAAAGGGGACTTAAAAGCAACCCCGGTTGTAAATACTGTTTTTTTGCTGGTGGGCGCTATTGCCGCCAACCTGATCGGCACCACCGGCGCCAGTATGTTATTAATCCGGCCATTACTTTCGACAATTCGCGAAAGAAAACATATTATCCATATCCCGGTTTTCTTTATATTTATCGTCTCCAATATTGGGGGGAGTTTGACTCCGCTTGGCGATCCGCCGCTTTTTATGGGTTATTTACGGGGAGTGCCGTTTACGTGGACTTTCCGGTTATTTCCGATTTGGCTGTTTGCCGTCGCCGTTTTATTAATTGTTTTCTATATTTGGGATTCAATTGCCTATAAGAAAGAAGATGTGAACGCGTTTAAGCGGGATGTCCAAAACAAAACACCGCTGACGATATCCGGGAAAATCAATTTGCTATTTCTGCTTGGCGTCATTGCGGCTGTCTTTTTTCAAGCGCCGGCTCCTTACCGGGAACTGATTATGATGCTCATGATTGTCTTGTCTTTGGTATTTACCAAAAAGGGATTGCGGGTTGAAAATAATTTTACTTACGGACCCATTATCGAAGTTGCCATTTTATTTGCAGGCATTTTTATTACCATGGTTCCCCTATTGCTACTATTGGAAGCTAAAGGAGCGGCTTTGGGAATCGTTAAACCCTGGCAATTTTTTTGGTTCTCCGGAGGGTTGAGTTCCTTTTTGGACAATACACCGACCTATGTTACCTTTGCTTCTTTGGCTTCAAGTGTAACTCAAAGCCTTGGGCATGGAGGATTCCCGATTGTTCATGGAATCGGAGTCCGGGAAGATTTATTATTGGCTATCAGCGCCGGATCGGTATTCATGGGCGCCAATACTTATATTGGGAACGGTCCAAATTTCATGGTCAAATCCATTGCCGAAGAGCAAGGCGTTGAGGTGCCGCACTTTTTTGGGTATATGCTGTATTCGATTTGCGTCTTAATCCCGCTCTTTGGAGTGATGACGCTGTTGTTTTTCAGATAATTGGGAATTTAATATTGAAATAATTAAAAGAACCCGGGATTCACCGGGTTCTTTTGTTTTAAGGCTGATGAACAAATGCCGGTTTGAAATCTTGATCATTGATAATGGTATCAACCAAATCAGGGTCGTAATTCAGGCTTACGTTGCCGATGGATAGATTCTTTTCTCCGTAAATATCTCCTGTGGCGGTATTGGCCTTTTCGTGGGATTCCATTCCGGTAATCGCCGTATGCCCTGCAAATACACCTGAATTTTGGATCATGGTATTGATGTTGATGGCCTGAATGTCGATATTGGTTTTTTGAATATCATGCTCCGGGGTGTCGAAAATAATATGCTGATCGCGATCGTCAATCGGAGTATCGATTAAATCCTGGTCAATCACCAAGCAAAGGTTTTGAACGAGTAAATTTGAATCTCCGATTGAATTGAAGATACTATTTGATTTCCCGTGGGCGCTCCAACCAACGGCGTTGTTTTTTTCGCCCATAAAAATTCCGCAATTCCGTTGAATTGAATTAACAGAAATATTCCCTTCGATTTTGATAACCATCGTATTTTCTTTCATGTGTTAACCCCGCAGTAAGGTTTGACATCTTGGTCGTTTATGTTCCCGTCGGCGGCTTCAAATCCGTCGAAATTGGAATTCACCGAAGCGATCGAATAATTAAAGAACCCGAAGAAACCACCGTTCCCGGCATTAAATTTCATGTTGGCATCCCAGCCGGAAATTACGGTATTTCCTAAGAAAATTCCCGCATTTTGCTGGGGATTATTAACACTTACGGCTCCGACATTGACAATGGAAGGCATGAGGTTCTCCCGGATAAATTATCAGATGTGAATACCCAAAGTTGTCTGTCTTCTGGCGCAAATTCTTGTAATGCCCATTTTTGTGACCTCTTTGGTTGATGGTTCCGGCTTTTAAAAGAAAAAATGTGAAAATCTCCAAATTAAGCTCGGAAGGATCCCCAATAGCAGATTTGCGGGTGTAGTTACGGACTTTTGAAAAAATGGATTGATTTTGGGGATTCCCGTTCGAAAAAAGGGAGATGACAAAATATTGAGCCAATTTGCCATGTCTGCAAATCCCGGATAACGAGAGCTATTTGGCGCAGCCGATTCTTTTGGGGTGGGTCCGAAAAGGTTATTCGAAAAATTGAACAATCGTTGAAAAGAATTGCTATGATTGCAAAAATCACACCATTCTTTTTGGAGGGCGATGACTTTTTGAAACCATGCCTGATTAAAAATATTCAACAAGTTTACCATGGATATAAGCTCCTTCTATTTTTGATGCCGCCAAAATTCAAATCCGTCTTATACAGTTAATTTATGAATTTAGAAGGGAAAATACAGCGGGATTTTATAACAATATTTCTGGAAAACATAACAAAGGAAGATATGCTCATTTTAGATGGAGACAACATGATTAGTACGATAAAACAGATAAACTTAAATCCTGGGGTGGAATATACTTTAAAAAAACTGTGTTAGTGGCGTGTAATATATTCTCTTGTATACATTATTATTGAATTTATTTCTTGATTTCGTGTTATGTTGGTGATAATATATAACACAACAAGGCATGCCATATTACATTGATATTACTTGTCAAACGGAAGCTTTATTTTGATTGAACAAACATTAAACTGGAGGAATGCAAATGGAAACCAAAGTCGTCTTAGACACGCTATGGACCCTTATTGCGGCAATGTTGGTCTTTTTTATGAATCTTGGATTTGCGATGGTGGAATCGGGTTTTGCTCGCGCCAAAAACTGCGTTAACATTTTGTCCAAAAACTTTATCGTTTTTGCAGTCTCGTCATTAGGATTTTTATTATTAGGCTGGGGATTGATGTTCGGAGACGGTACTCCCTTTGTCGGTCTTAAAGGTTTATGGTTTTTGGGTGGGGCCGATAACTCTCCGGCTGTCGGTGATGCTTATAAGGGAGTGTATTCCGCGATTTCGTGGACGAGTGTGCCTTTGCTGGCTAAATTTTTCTTTCAATTAGTCTTCTGCGGGACGGCTGCTACAATCGTTTCCGGAGCTGTTGCCGAACGTATTAAGTACAAATCCTTTATTGTTTTTTCTTTCGTAATGGCAATCCTCATTTATCCCATCACCGGACATTGGATCTGGGGCGGCGGTTGGTTAGCTAAATTGGGAATGTGGGACTTCGCCGGTTCAACGGTTGTGCACTCGGTTGGCGGCTGGGCGGCGTTGGCTGGGATCTTGGTTCTGGGCCCCCGTTTCGGGAAATATACTAAAGATGGGAAAATTAATCCTATTCCCGGCCATAATATGAGTATTGCCACGATTGGCGTGTTCGTCCTCTGGCTTGGTTGGTTCGGATTTAATCCGGGTTCCACGATGGCTGCCGATCCGAAAGCAATCGCCCATGTTTTAATGACTACCAATACTGCGGCCATTGCGGCGACGTTAAGTTCTACCGCTATCGCCTGGTGGATTTTGGGCAAACCCGATTTGGGAATGACCTTAAATGGATGCCTGGCTGGATTGGTTGCGATTACTGCGCCTTGTGCTTTTGTTAGCGTAGCAAGCTCGTTAATCATCGGTCTTATTGCCGGCATTTTAGTCGTCTTATGTGTAATCGGTTTTGACCGTATCAAAATCGATGACCCGGTTGGAGCTTTATCCGTGCATTTGGTGAACGGCGTATTTGGTACTTTGGCAATTGGTCTTTTTGCCCAAAATGGAATCACTGGCGCTGAAACAGGCAACGGTCTCTTTTTTGGCGGCGGACTTAAGCTTCTGGGAGTTCAGTTTGTAGGCGTTATAAGCGTAGGCGCCTTTGTGTTTGCCCTTTCGCTTGTGGCTTGGTTTGTGATTAAAGCGGTTATGGGTATCCGCGTTACCTTACAGGAAGAGATTGAGGGTTTGGATATTGGCGAACACGGCAACAGCGCTTATCCTGAATTTTTAACCCGCAAACCGGTTTACTCATATATTGGAGACGGCGCGGTTGGCATTGAAACAGGAAAAACCGTAGCACAGGGGGTAAAATAAGATGAAACATATTATTGCAGTTATCCGTCCTGAAAAGCTTGATGATGTGCGTCATGCTTTGGAAAAAGTCGGTTATTCCGGTTTAATGATTTCTGAAATTCAGGGACACGGCAAGCAAAAAGGGATTGTTCAACAATGGCGCGGTGAAAAATATAAAGTGGATTTAATTTCGAAAATCAAATTGGAGGTCGTCGTCAAAGACGGAGAAGCCGAAGCGATCAAGAAAACCATTATTGAAAACGCGCGGACCGGTGAGATTGGCGACGGTAAGATTTTCATCACTCATGTAGATGAAGTCATCCGCATCCGCACCGGCGAAGAAGGAGAAATTGCTCTATAATTAAATTGGATTTGAAAACAGCCTCGCATAAAGCGGGGCTTTTTTGATAATTTTTTTCAAAACGGCAGTGAGAATTTACTCTGCGGGGGAGAAAACCGGCGCAAGGGTGGAGGGAATTTTCAAAACGGCAGTGAGAATTTACTCTGCGGGGGAGAAAACCGGCGCGAGAGTGGAGGGGATTTTTAAAACAGGGCTACATCGATAAAGGTCTCAATGTCGAGTGAAATCAATTAAACGGCAGCCAGAGCCGTTTTACTCCGGCGCTTTTCAGGCGCCAAAAAGTGTTTTTTACGTGTATCGTTTTATTGGAAAGGTCCGGACCCGTTATCGAAGATAATGGGTTGTATGATTTTGAGCCTTGGTTTGAATATCTGCTTTATTTTTTAGGGAAAGGAGGTGAACGATCATTCATTAATTTTACTTAGTGAGCAATGGGAGAGTAATCATCAGGTAATAGACTTCGGCATCTGTGATAGTGAGATCCAACTCTTCGGCGCTGGTGTTGAGGATATCTTTCAATTTTTGAAATAGATCGGCGTTGTGTTCGATCGCCGCATAACCATCCAGAGGCATGGGAATCGGCGCGGCTGTGATGATACGTTCAAACATGGTGGCGCAGTGAATGTATATGCGGACGATCAAATCGGACGGGAGAGGGACTTGGGATAGTTGCGTGACCTTTTCAATAATATAACGGGCGCTTTTTTCTACTTTTTTTACATCGAGCGATGGCGCAAAGTAATACAGGTGTTCCCGGATATGCTTGAGCTGCACTTCCAAAGGCATGGTGGCCAGATCTTCAACTCGAATATCACCATTTATCGGAAGACTGATTCCCTTGCTTCGCAACAAGTCGCTGGGCCTGCTGGAATAAAGAAACTGCTCGATACTGACATAAGGGACGCCGGGTATGTCTGGGTTCATGATGCCGATAATAAGTTTCAGGCGTTTGCCAAGCTTGTGGGATATGGAAAAGATATCATCCTTGATGCCTAATGGCAAAATATCTATAGTGGATGCAACGGATAAATCTTGCAGGAGCATTTCACGGACAATGCGCGCACTGCCGACACCGGTAATACAATACGTAATGATAATATCGCGCATATCGTCGGCGCTTGCGTCGGGGGAAGAGACTGTCGGCCGGATAGTGGTGTGTACCTCGTTGATTCCCGAACCAAGGTGGTTGTTATACTCGCTGACCAGTTTCGAGGTGATTTCGTCAATGCCGGTATTGGACATCAGGATCATGCGCGCGCATTCCAGAACAATCATCGGGTCCAGTACGGGAAGTATACGGAAATAGAGAAGTGAGTCTTTGGATAAAGCGCGCCACAAAATTGACGAAACGTTGAGACCGCATAGGATGAGGGTGTCTTGAAAATTATTTCCCAGAACACCAAGAATTTTGGAGCGAAGAGTCGCTGTATCAAGGTTGTCGGGCATATTCAGCGCCTTGATAAAGCTGGTGTTGAGCAAATTATTTGCAAAAGCGGCGATTCCGGTAGCGGAGTTGGCGTAACCGCACAGCAGGAGATTGACCGAAGGTTGATGCTGATCGGGAGAGGTATGAGCCAGTAGCATGGACAGCAGCATGATTTCACCGTCCATCAGCTCAATGCCAAGGTAATTTTTCAGCAGGGGTGTTATTTTGGTGACAAGGGACTTTTCTTTTGGAAATTCAGATATGTTCTCAAAACTGCTTGGACTGAAGATGATACGTCCTGCATGGGCGTAAAACTTGAGCTGTTGCAGATAGTAGGCAATGGAATTGATGATATCTTGGTCGTATGATTTTCCAAATTCGATGGTTGCATATTGGATTAATTCATTCGTTGCCTGCCAGACCACGGGGGCGATTGAACCATAGACGATGCCTGGTGGAGCAACCTTGCCTGAAATGGCATTCCTGCCATGTTGCTTGTATTGTTTGTCCAAATCCGTTACAATCAGATGCTCGGCTTCGGTAACATTTTTGCCCAGCCCGCGATAGAAGAGCATTTTTTGTTCAACAAAGTGCTGAAAATCAAAGGGCATGAGGACTTCGTCGGATGCCGGAGAAAAAGCTACAGGACGTTCCCATGAAATTTCTAAACCGGCGCCTAGGCCGGCAGCTGAAAAGTACGCGTCCACATGCTCATCCGCCATGTAATGGATGCTGAGGTTACGGGAGAGATCATAGATGTCGATGGACAGGGCCGACTGATCGTTTTTGTCCCGATTGCCATAGGACCAATTGCTTTGCGCGCATGCAATGCGAATCTCATTGCGTAAATCGCCGATATTGTTTTCTCCCCGGAAGGAGACCAGTAGTTTCAGAGCCGGGTAAGAGAGGCGAATGGAGAATCCCAACTTTTGCGCCTCTTCATAAAGGAACCAAGTGATAATATCTAATCGCTCGTTGATAGGACGCTCACATAATTCGGGAATCTGAATGATAAGGGGAATCCTTCGTTTGAAGGTACTCAGCAGGAAGTTGGATGGATTTTCGGTCGTGGCGCCGACAATCATGATCTTGGCAGTGCGGTCGGCGGTGTCGCCGAGCCTTCGGTATAAGCCTTTGTCGATCAGCGTGAAGAGCATTTCTTGCCCGGTGGGTGAAAGGCGGTGCAATTCGTCCAGAAACAGGATGCCGTTGTTGGCGCTCTCGATAAGTCCGGCTTTGTTTGTTTCCGCGCCGGTAAAAGCGCCTTTTACGTAGCCGAATAGCTGAGCAAGAAGTAGTTGTGGATTGTCGGAATATTCCGCGCAGTTAAAAGTGATGAAGGGAACGCTGGCGCCGCGTATGCTGGATAGATAGCGGGCCATTTCCGAAGCGAGCAGGGACTTGCCAACACCTGTTTTGCCGATGATCAGCGCATGGATGCCGTGAGGAGGGTAGGAAACAGCAGCGCTGGCTATCTGCGTCTGGTATTTCAGACTGCCGTTATGACCGATCATCTTAGCGAAGGGCGGCGTATCCTGAGAGGGTTCCGTTGATGCTGATTCTGGTTTTGGAGCCGGAACATAGAGGATCGGCCGGATGCCGACCGTATCCAACTGGCCGAGGGAGACCAGTTCGTTAAGAGCTTTCGTGGCCTCTCCTTGCCAGATTCCAAAATGTTCTGCGACTGTGCTGGCCTGAACACCGGCTTTCCGATTCGTATTTTTGGCTGAAAGGCAGCGTTCTTCCACGAAATCTCGAATGTCATTCAACTGTGTCAATTAGGAAATTCCCCTTTCATATCGTGACGATAGATCATACATAGCGGATTCGCATGGATTGACCGCCAATTCCAAGCTGGGAACGATATTTGGCGACGGTTCTCCGGGAAATATGGATACCGTGTTCGGCCAATTGATTCATAATATCCGTATCGCATAGAGGAGCAGACTTATCCTCTCCTGCAATCAGTGTGCTGATCGTATTGCGGATGACCTCCGCGGGACGGCCATTATCGGTTAATTCATTGGAGAAAAAATGATTGAAAGGAAAAGTGCCCCAGGGCGTACTGATATATTTTTCGCGAATGCAGCGGCAGATTGTGGAGGGATTCATTCCGATGGCTGCTGCTGCTTGTTTTTGCGTCATAGGACGAAGCGCTTCCGGGCCGTCGATAAAGAAGAGGCGCTGCTCGGTGACTAGGTAGGAGACGAGCATTTGCAAAGCATGATATCGCATGGTAAGACTGCCGATTAAGCTGGAAGCTTCAGCTTTTTTTTCTTTTAAAAATTTCGAAGTTTCCGGGTCTGTGACACCTTTCATATAATCCGGGTCGAAAGAGAGCAGGGAACTTGTTTCACCGTAAATCAGGATTTCCGGCTGCTGCCGGTAGAGGTTGACGGTAATGTCCGGCAGTATGTACGGAATGAAAAGGTCATGGGAGAAACAGCTTCCTGGCTTTGGGTTCAGCGTCTGCAGATAATCCAGGATTTTTTGCAGACGCGGACGGCTGATTTTGTATTTTCGTTCAAAGAAAGAAAACTGACGGGCGGCGAGTGGAGCGAGATCTTCCTGCAGAACTTGCTTAAGGATGTCATAATCTTTTATATGGGTATCAACTTGCAGCACTAGGCATTCGCTGAGGCTTCTGGCGCCAATACCGCGTGGATTGAAGCTCTGAATAACCTTCAAGACATGCTCGGCCAGTTCTCTGCTGCAGCCGGTGGCGGCTGCAGCAGTGTCGAGGCTTTCGTCGAGATAACCGGCGCTGTTGATATTGGAAATCAGGTATTGAGCCAACACCGCTTCCTGCGGGGAAAAGGGATATAATTCGGCCTGAAACCGCAGTTGATCATAGAGGGAAGTTTCTTCACGGGCAAATAAATGTTCTTGGAAGGCTAAAGGTCGGGAGGCGGGGTCTGGTTGACGAGGTGTCGCTTGAACCCTTTCAATGTCGGTAGGGTCCTGCGGTAATACGTCCTGCAAATTGTGGAATGAGACCGGCGTTTCCAGCGTATCGTAGCAAAGTTCCAGATAGGGGTTATTCAAAATAATGTTGCTCAAATACATTTGAAGAGGAATTATCGGCATGGAAAGAAGCTGCAGACTGTGCATTGTCTGCGGCATCATTTTTTGGATTTGTTTGTTGCGCAGTGCATGTTCCATATTTAAGGCTACTTTCGTGGTTTAAAAGTGCATAGATGATAAATTTGAAGGATTCGCAAATATTGATGAGACTTTTTAAGTGATTTTTATTATAACATACTGCAATCAGATAAAAAAGATATTTCGTGAACATTTTATTAAAAAAGCTTATTGTGGCACAAAAATTGCATATAAATAAGAATGAGCAAGAGATTTTAGTTTGCGCTAGACATATCGATTTGAAAAAAAGAGCAAAAAGTATAAAATAACCAGAAAAGTAAAAAAGACATTTTTTAGTTTTTGTGGCACGGGAATTGCATATATCAATAATAAGAAAGAGGGCGGGAAAAAGGACATGACAACTAAAGACTTTCAGCTGCCGTTTGCGCCGGAGACCGATATCGGCTTTGTCAGCGGATTTGTTTTAGTAGCGGGACGGGTTAATTGCAAAATTGAGATTTACTGTAATGGTATGCGCTTTGATGCAAAATCTTTCTTGGGCCTTTTATATGCCGGCATTTCCCCCGGGGCGATTTTTACGCTTTCTGCTGAAGGAGCGGATGAGCGGGAAGCGCTGAGCCGGCTTTCGGCGTATATCGATCAATATCGATAGTTTCTATTTTTGAAAATAAAGGAGTCATACGGTGTATACAAGACAGACAACAGTGTGTAACAAGTCCGGGCTTCACGCAAGACCGGCGGCAGATCTCGTGAAAGAAGCAATTAAGTTTAAATCTTCGATTACCATCCACAAAAAAGAACAACCCGGCGCAAAGGCCAACGCCAAATCACTGGTGCTGGTGTTATCCCTTTCCATCGCCTGTGGCTGCCAGATTGGGATCGCGGCGGAAGGCGAGGATGAGCGGGAGGCGGTTGATACGCTGATCGCGGTTGTGGAGTCCGGTTTTGGAGAAAAGGAGTAAGGCGATGAAGAAGAGCGGGATTGCGGTTTTCAACGGCATTGTTTGCGGAAAGGCCCTGATCTATCAACCCTATGATCCGGCCGGCGTGGAGCCTGAAGCGGATGGCCTGAGTGGCGCGGAGGAGAAACTGAAGGCTTATGAACGGGCGCTCGCAAATGCCCGGGAAGAATTGGGCCGTATTGCGGCCTCTCTTTCAGAATGCGATCCGGAGAAAGGGAAGATTTTTCAGGCTCATCAGATTTTGCTAAACGACGAAGCTATCGATCAAGAGATCCGCGGGCTGATTGCTGGCGCAAAAACAGTCTCGCAGGCGATTTCTGAAACTTATGATATGTTCATCGGGGTATTGGCTCAAGCCGAAAATGAATTTACCCAGGAACGCGTGGCGGATTTGAAGGATGTCCGCAACCGTATCTTACGCTGCCTTGCCGGAAAGCCGGAGCAGAATCTATCTCTGCTGCTGGAACCCTATGTGGTGTTTGCGCGGGAGCTCTTTCCTTCCGATACTGCGACAATCGACCGTAAAAATGTGCGGGCCATCGTAACCGAAATCGGCGGGGTAACGTCTCACACGGCTATTGTTGCAAGAAGCTTCGGCATTCCTACTGTGCTCGGTGTGAACGGCGTGCTTTCTTGTGTTAGCGACGGAGAAGAAGTGATTGTTGACGCAACAAAGGGTGTTGTGATTCTGGGTGCGGACAAGCAGGAAAAAGAATACTATCAGCAGATACAGCTGGAAAGTCTGAGGTGTTTTCAGACGATGAATACATACCGGGATGTCCGGGCGGTCACCAAGGACGGTACGGCGGTCGACATCGAAGTGAATATCTCCGCAATCGATGTTTTGAGCCCCGAAGAAATCTCTGCGGCCGACGGGGTTGGCCTGATGCGTAGCGAGTTCCTTTTTATGCAAAGCAAAGTGCAATTGCCGGACGAGGAGTCGCAGTACAAGGCATATAAGGATGCGGCGAAAGCGTTCGGTGGAAAACCGGTGACTTTGAGGACTCTGGATATTGGAGGCGACAAACAGTTGCCCTATATGGAGCTGCCGAAAGAGGAGAACCCCTTTCTGGGCAGGCGCGCTTTGCGTCTTTGCCTGGAGGAAAAAGAAATCTTCCGTATCCAGCTTCGCGCAGCGCTTCGTGCTTCCTGCTTCGGCGATCTGCGGATCATGTTCCCGATGGTGGGTAGTTTGGACGACTTCCGCAGAGCCAAGGCGTTTGTTCAAATTGTCATGAAAGAACTGGAGGGAGAAGGTATTCCCTACAACAAACACATCAAGCTGGGAATCATGATCGAGATTCCGTCCATAGCGTTGATCGCCGATAAAGCGGTGAAGGAAGTGGATTTTGCCAGTATCGGCACAAACGACTTGTGTCAGTATTTAATGGCGGCAGACCGGATGAATCAGACAGTGGACGCTTATTATCAGAATTATCATCCGGCGGTTTTCAGGCTGATTCGATTGGTCGCCGAACAGTTTTCCAAGTATGGGAAACCGCTTTCGGTTTGTGGAGAGATGGGAGGCGATCCCCGTGCGGCGATTGCCTTGGTTGGACTGGGCCTTCGAACATTGAGTATGAGCGCCGCCGCTATGGCGTCGGTCAAACGGGTCATTACCTGCATATCCAGAGAAGTGGCGGAGCAGATTGCCGATGAGATATGCGATCAAGAAACAGCGGCGGCGGTGGAGCGAATTCTCGCCGAGACGGCTGACGGGGTAGTTTGCTGAATTTATTATACAGGCAATGAGTCGGAGTCAAATCCGCAATTTACTCATAGCAAAAAAAATACGGGAGGGGGGGGAAAATGCTTCACATCATATTGGCGACACATGCCGGATTAGGAAAGGCGATGCTTGAGACGGCGGCTATCATCAGCGGAGGAACGGAAGGCGTCCGGACGATTGAATTGTATCCCGGCCAAGGAGCGGAGAATGTGGAAGACGCTCTTCAGAAAGAATTGGCTGCCATCGAGAAGGGCGATCAGGTTCTCTGTTTGGTGGATATTCCTGGAGGAAGTCCGGCGCGTGTTGCCACGGGGTTAACACTGGGGACTTCTTGTTTACACGTGGTAGCCGGCCTTAACCTCGGCATGCTGACGGAAGCGTTGCTGCTGAAGGATAGCATGGACATTGTGGCACTGAAGGAGCATATCATGAGGGTTGCCTCGGAAACCATCGCGGATCTCGGCGAACTGTTACGGGCAAGTTTATCGGATGGACCAAAAACTGATGAAAAGAAAGTAGGGGGGCAAATATGAGTTTTATCAGCATTTTAATTGTAAGTTTGATTGCTGGCCTTGCTTATTTGCAACGCCGGATGCTTGGAGATTGTCAACTAGAAAGGCCGATCGTACTCGGACCGTTGATTGGCTTGATTCTGGGTGACCTGAGTACCGGCCTGAAGGTCGGCGCTTCTCTGGAATTGGTGTTCATGGGTGCTCAGGCGATCGGCGGTTCTGTACCTTCAAACGTGGCGATTGCCAGTGTGTTGGGTACCGCGGTAGCTGTAACCAGCGGTTCCGGCCTGGAAGGGGCCCTGCTGGTGGCGATTCCCACCGCGGTTGTGGCCAGCTCGTTGGAGCTGTTTGCAAAAACGGTGTGCTCTTTTCTGGCCCACGGCGTTGATAAGTACGCCGCTGACAGCAACTCCGGAGGGATCTCCTTGATGGTTCAGGTGGGCAACCTAATCCATTTTCTCGCCTATTTTTTGCCCACGTTCCTGGCGCTGTATTTTGGCTCGGAGTACATCACTGCGATGACTACCGCCATTCCGGGCAATATTATGGCTGGTATCAAGGCTGTTGGTGGGCTGCTCCCGGCTTTGGGCTTTGGCTTGCTCCTCAACAACCTTGGCGTTAAGAAGTTGATGCCGTATTTCTTTATTGGTTTTGCCATCGCCGCCTATATTCCGGCTTTTGGCGTTATGGGTGTGGCTGTGCTTGGAATTGCCTACGTGCTTTTGCACGTGAGCAGAAACCAACCGGCAACAAATAATTGAGAGGAGGGAACCGACATGAGTAAAGAAATGAACGCGGTTGCGACCGCAAATCAAATCGAAAAGAAAGACTTACGAAGACTGTTTTTCCGTTCCAATGCGATTCAGTCCGCTTTTAACTTCGAGCGGATGCAGGGTCTGGGCTTCATTTGGGCATTGATTCCCCTGCTGAATAAGTTATACAAAAACAAGGAGGACCGTGTCGAGGCCTATAAGCGCCACTCGGGTTATTTTAATACCCATCCCTGGATGGGCGGTATTATTTTTGGAATCGTGGCTTCCATGGAGGAGCGAAAGGCGAAGGGGGAGGAAGTCGATGAAGAGAACATCCAGGCGGTTAAGGGCGCTCTGATGGGTCCTTTGGCCGGTCTGGGCGATTCCCTGTTTTTCAGCACCTACCGTCCTATCGTAGCCGGTATCTGCGCTTCTCTGGCGCTGAGCGGTAGTGCGATCGCGCCTATTTTGTTTGTGTTGCTGATCAATGTCGTACACTTCGGCTCCCAGTGGTGGGGCGTACACAAGGGTTATTTCCTGGCCGACCAATTCCTGGAGAAGATGGAAGGCATGCAGATTCAGAAGTGGATGGAAGCGGCCACCATTCTCGGCTTGCTGGTCGTCGGGGCATTGGTTGCCACTACTTTGAATATCGCTACTCCGCTGGCGTACACGGTGGGGGGCGCTAGCGTGGCGTTACAGGGCATGTTTAATACTATCCTTCCCAAAATGCTGCCTCTTTGCGCAACGTTGGGCGTCTTTGCCTTCATCAGGAAAGGGAAGAGCACGACTGTCGTAATGCTGGGCATTATCGTCGTCGGGTTCGTGCTAGGTGTTTTGGGTATTCTTTAATTAAGGTCGTTTCCGGAGCGGGGGATACCATCATATCCCTCCTCCGGCAATGTCGTGGAGGATGCTGATGAGCGAAACAAAAAAAGCGCTGTTGGGTGGCGTGGTTCTATTGGAAAGCGGAGAAATGAAAAACTGTGGAGTTTTTCTGGAGGGGGGCCGCATCGGCCAACTGCTGCCTGAGAGGGGACCGGCGCCTGAGGGCTATGAAAGGATCGACTGTTCCGGAAAAATTGTTGCTCCGGGGTTGATCGATACTCATGTGCATGGGGCCTGTGGACGAAATTTTATGGAAGGAACACCGGAGGCGATTCACAAAATATCGGAATTTTTGATTCGCGGCGGCACAACAAGCTGTCTGGGCACCACCACCAGTGTGAAGGTGGATGATGAAGAAAAAGCAATGAGGTGTCTCCGTGAGGCCAGCCGAAATCCAGTGAAGGGACAGGTTGAGATCTTGGGCAGCCATTTGGAAGGTCCGTTCATCAATCCGAGGAACCGGGGCGCTCACATGGAAGGCCATATCCGATGCGCCAGCAAGGAAGAACTGGAGCGGATTGCCGAGGCGGCCGAAGATTCCTTGAAGATTGTGACTTTAGCGCCTGAAATGGATTATGCGGGAGAAGCGATTAAATTTTTTAAAAACCAAGGCGTTCGAGTTTCCATTGGCCACACGCAGGCTGATTATGGCCAGACCCAGGCCGCGCTGGAGGCCGGCGCGGGAAGAGGAACCCATCTTTTTAACGCGATGCCGCCGATTCATCACCGGGAGCCTGGAGCTGTTGTCGCTCTGCTGAATTGTCCCACGGTATATCTGGAAGTGACGGCTGACGGGAAACATCTCGCGCCGGCGATCATGGCGATGGTGTTGAAAATAGCCGGAACGGAGCGGTGCGTACTCATTACCGACGGCGTAGATGTTAGAGGCCGGGGTGAGGGGACATTTCAAAGATGGGAAGGGACTACGGTAACCGTTCAAAATGGGGAAGCCAGGACGAAGACGGGTTCCTTGGCTGGAAGTATGTTGTCGCTGTCTGACGCCGTGAGAAACATGGTGAATTTGGTCCATGTCCCCATAAGCGCGGCGATTCGGATGGCATCGGAAAATCCGGCTCGCTCGATTGGGGTTTTTGATAGAAAAGGCTCGATTTCCCAAGGGAAAGATGGGGACTTCGTTATTTTTAATGATGATTTATCGGTTCATATGACGATCGTCCGAGGGGAGATTGTTTATAAAGGAGAAGAACATATATGAAAACGGTTTTGGTTCGAATTGATGACCGCCTGATCCACGGCCAGGTTGTGGTTGGTTGGACTCGTTCTGCCGGTGTAACTTGCATTCTGGTGGTCGATGACAAAACAGCGAAGGACAAGATTCAATGTTCTCTTTTGCGGATGGCAACGCCGGTGGGTGTTAAAGCGGAAATCCTGACGGTTGAGGATGCAGTGGCAAAAATTAAAGCAGATGCATTAAAAGGTGAAAAAGTGATGATTCTGGCGCGCGGGCCCCAGACGATCCTCGACTTGATCAATCAGGGTATCGAAATTTCAAATGTCAACATAGGCAATGTCCGCTCCATGGAAGGCCGAGACCTACTGGTGAGTCACGTTTATGCGACGCCGCAGGAAGTTGAAGTGTGGAAACAATTGGATCAAAAGAACGTCAAAATGTCCGCGCAAATACTCCCCGACCAGGCGAAATTCGACATGAACGATGCATTGAAAAAGATGTAATGGAAAGCGGACCATAACAGACACGAAGGAATCAAATAGCCGGAAGGTTATTTGCAGAGTGGGAAAGGAAAACTACATGAAAGAATGGTTACTACATTATTGGACTTGGTTTAAAATCGGCCTTTTTACTTTCGGAGGCGGATATGCTATATTGCCCATGATTGACAAAGAAGTGGTGGAGAAGCATCGTTGGGCGACAGGGGAAGAAATTATGGATTATTATGCCATTGGTCAAAGTACACCCGGGATCATTGCGATCAACACGGCTACCTTTGTGGGCTATCGAAGAGCCGGAATTCCGGGGGCGATTTTTTCCACCTTGGGCGTAATTAGCCCATCCATTTTACTTATTACGACGATCGTCATGCTTCTCAGCGGTTTTCAGAATATCCCCGTGATCAGCCACGCGCTCAAAGGAATTCAGGTCGGGGTATGTATGCTTATGACTGTTTCCATCGTCAAACTCTGGAAGAGTTCCGTCAAGGATACGGTAGGAATTTTTATTTACCTCATCACATTTATATTATCCTATTTCATGGGTATCGGCACGGTGGTTTTAGTCGTCCTGGCTGTTACCTCCGGTATTGTGATCAAGACAATTTCAGAACAAAGGAAGACGGATGAACAATGAATAACCTGTTTCTTCAAGTCATTTTTAAATTTTTTGAGACCGGCCTCTTTGCTATCGGAGGGGGTCTTGCCACGATTCCGTTTATTAATGAGATGTCCCTAAAAATGAAATGGTTCTCAACGGAAACTCTTGCCACAATTATCGCCGTAAGTCAAGCTATGCCGGGCCCTGTTGGTGTTAATATGGCGGTTTATGCAGGATGCGTAACGTTAGGAAACTTTTGGGGCGGCGCGGTAGCGGCTTTGAGTATGGTTACGCCCAGTGTCATTATTATTATTATCATTGCCAATATGCTCAAGAAGTTTAAAGAGAACCGCTTGGTGCAGAAAGCTTTTTACGGGATTCGTCCGGCTGTGGTTGCGCTGATTACTTCGGCCTGCATGGGCCTGTTTTTGAAAACGTTATTTTTTTTGAATGCGCCCAAAGGGACGGGTAATGTTCTGGACCTATTCAACTTTCTCCATCTGGGGATTTATGCTGTAATGCTGGTCGCGTACTATACGATAAAAATTAAAGGAAAAATTATGTCCCCCGTTGCTTATATCGTCGCGTCGGCGTTTATAGGAATTGTCTTCAAGTTGTAACCGCCTGGCTCAAAATGTCGAAATCTATTCTGAGGAGAAAGACAGTGGACAAACTAAATAGATTTATCCCATTTTAATAACGGCGTTCCCGGTAATAATCAGATAAAATATATAGAGCCATAAGACCACGGGGGAAAATGAAATGAGAATGATAAGAGTAAATGGTTACCAGCAGATGAGCTCGGTGGCGGCTGATATTATTTTTGCGCAGGTGATTTTAAAACCTGACAGTGTATTGGGATTGGCTACTGGTGGAACTCCAGTTGGAACCTATAAACGACTGATTCAAAAATATCAGGAAGGCGCTTTGGACTTAAGCGAAGTTTGCACGGTTAATCTGGATGAATATGTCGGATTGGGTGCCAATGAGGAAAACAGTTATCGCTATTTTATGCAAAAGAACTTTTTCAACGGCGTCAATATTGATCCCGCCAACATCTATATCCCCGACGGCCGGGCAAAGGATATGGCCGCGGAGTGTGAACGATATGATAATGTGCTTCGAAGCATTGGCGGAATTGATTTACAATTGCTTGGTGTGGGAGTAAACGGACATATTGGCTTCAACGAACCAGCAGATGCTTTTACAAAGAGAACCCACTGTGTCGCACTGGCAGAGAGCACGATTCACGCGAATCAACGTTTTTTTGCCAAAAAGGAGGATGTGCCCGCCAGGGCGGTTACGGTGGGAATATTGGATATTATTCAAGCGGGTAAAGTGCTGATGATAGCTTCCGGAAGGGAGAAAGCGAAAGCAATTGCGGAAGCATTTTTCGGCCCGATGACCCCCCGGATGCCTGCCTCCATCCTTCAACTTCATAAAGATGTGACTCTGGTGGCTGATGAGGATGCGTTGTCCCTGGTGAAATGACGTACATGGCTACCCATTGAGATAGGGAAATGTTTATATGGAAAAACATTGGATTTGAAACTTGTGTGAGGATAAAACCGTGACATTTGAAATTCAGAACGACTGGCTTAGTGTAGAAATAGAAAATATCGGGGCTCAGATTATTAGCGTCAGGGACTGGTCAGAAACGGAATACATGTGGCAGCGGAACCCGAATGTTTGGCCGCGCACCGCGCCGGTGTTGTTTCCGGTTATCGGACGCCTGCGGAATGACGCCTACCGTGTAAACGGAAAAGAGTACCTGATGGAGCGCCATGGTTTTGCCCGTGACATGACGTTTTCGGTTATCCGGCAAACTGATGCTTCCATGGTATTTTCCGTTTTCTCGGATGAAAAAACCAAAGAAAAATACCCTTATGATTTTACATTGGATATCGGCTATCAGTTGGACGGCCTAAGCCTGATTAAAACGCACTCGGTAACGAACCGTTCCACGGAGGAGATGTTTTTTGAACTTGGCGGACATGACGGCTTCCGGGTGGCGTTGGATGCGGCTGAATCCATGGAGGATTATTATATCTCCTTTGAAGGGGAATCCGAGCTTCATCCGTTGCTTAAACGGGAAGACTTTCTTTATTCCGATGAGCGGGGAAACATTCCGCTTGATGCAGGAAAATTATGGCTTACGATGGACCTTTTCCGGCAGGATGCCCTCGTACTGGACCAGCTTCAATCCAGAAAAGTGATTCTGGGTAATGCCAAGGGCACCCACCGGATCGGATTTACGTTTCCCGATTTCCCTTTGCTGGGAATTTGGACACCGGACAAACCTTTTGATACGGACTTTGTCTGTCTGGAAGCATGGAGTTCTCTGCCGGATAGTATTATGGCGGACATGGAGTTGCGTTCCAAAATTCACATTTGCCGATTGGATGCTGGAGAAAGGAAAATCTTCCGCTACACGACAAACTTTTTCTGTCAATCGAAGGAACATCGATAGAGAAAGTTTTCGCGCTGGGTGTGGACTTATTTCTCCGAAGCGGCTTGTTTTATTTAAGGTTCAAAAAGGGAGAGTGGAAAAATATTCGCGTTTGAAATAGAATTTCAAGTCTTATGGGGGAAATTTCATCAGCAAAGGGTTATTTTGTTTTTCAGGCAAAATTGATAATGAATTTATAATAAAGAAAAGGCCTTCAATAATGAAGGCTTTTTCTCATAAAGAACAGGGCTACATCGATAAAGGTCTCAATGTCGAGTGAAATCAATTAAACGGCAGCCAGAGCCGTTTTACTCCGGCGCTTTTCAGGCGCCAAAAAGTGTTTTTTATATGATATCGTTTGATTGGGAAGGTCCGGACCCGTTATCGAAGATGATGGGTTGTTTGATTTTGAGCCTTGGTTTGAATATCTGCTTTATTTTTTAGGGAAAGAAGGTGAACTTAATGGATAAATCCTATGCATAACGAATTGAGCGAGTTAAAAACCTCCTCGGGGGAATGACGGCTTATGCGGACAAACAGGAAAAGTGGGGAATTACCCAGGGATATATCACCAATATGAATACCCTGTATAACAAGGCAAACGACAATGAACAGAAGAAAAACGCCCTCAGAGCCAACGCCCAACAGCTTACCGTTGTTCAGGACCAACTGATGGAGGAGCTTGAGAGCAATTGCGCCATGGTCAAGAAATTGGTCCGCTTTGAATTGCCCAAGGAAACCTGGCCGGGGTTTGGCTTCAGAAAAGGGGAGTATGCGGAAAAAAGCACTGCCGGGGCATAAGAATGAAGTTAGGTAGTGGAAGGAAAGATTGGAAGGGAAGTATTAACAGTCGGCTCATGGCCTCCGCATAATAACCGGCGATTTGGTAATTATAGATCCGAGGTGATTTGAATGGCTATAAAGCAGGGGATCGATAATCTGATTGCCCAAGGTGATGTTCAACCTTCCCAGGATAGTTTCGCCTACTGTCAAACTTGTAAAAAAATCCTCGGAAATTCTGAAAATCTTGCTGAAGTAAAACAGACAGCGGCGCAACATAAGCTTCAATCCGGTTTTACGGATCACAAAACCGGATTTTCTGTAGAATCGTATGATTTAAGCGATTGATGATGTAAGTTTTCAAGTATCTCGCAATGGAAAAGATCTGCCGGAGGCAGATCTTTTCCATTGATACGGGTGAGAGATTTGCCATGGAGGCGGAAGAGGGGAATTTACCGCTCTGACGGCTCGGTTTAGAATGGTTGCTAAAGAGAATGCATACCAGGTTTTTTAGCTGAAGGCTTCTAAATGGTTAGGCCCCGCAGTACCGTTCTTCAGGTTATCGGCTCCAAGTTTGAATTCTCCCGAATCGGTGACTGCTCCAAAATATTTATCATATTGTTTTTATTTTACAATAAACAATCATATCCTGTTTAGGGGGGCGCTTCGGGGTTAGGCATTATCGGTCTACGGGGTCATAAATTTTAGGATGCAATGGAGGGAAAAACTATGAAAGTTTTCCGGGCAGAGATCAGTGATTACCCGGTATGGCTCGATTTTACAAAATAATATCCGGGAATTGAAGGAAATAGTGGCGAAAGAAAGGATTTAGCCTGGAATAAAAAGTATTATAAAGTTAATCAAGGGAATCTTTACACCGCGAGTATGGGAGATTATAATAAAATAAATCAAAAAATCATTTTAGCTGGAATGACGTTGACTTATACAGAGCCTTGCCGGGCCGTTCCATAGCGAAGGATGGATAATGGGTGATGGATGATAACAATGAAAATATACTGTTTTTGCATTTCAACAACTTCATCGGGAATTAGGAAAAATACCGGAGCTCATCCGGTTTTTTTTATGAAATAAATGGTCAATGTTTATGTCAAATGCCAAAATTTACGGGTCACTGGAACCGCCATAAAAATTTACGATTTTTTGGGGTCCGTGATATCAATCATTAGGGATATTTTTTGGGAAAAATAGTCATTAAAATCCCTTTGGAGAATGAGCGCACAATCCGATATATAAAATACTCGGAAATATGTTCGTTTTTATGGAGTAAGATGGAAAGATTTTGCCCGGATTGCTCAAGGTACGAAATTTTTAGTAACGATAATCAACGACGAGGAGTGAAAGGGATGAACAGATTTTTTCGGATTGCCTGTATGGTTTGGGTTGGATTTGTAATGGTGTTGTTGGTATCGGCGAATTTTCCTGTCAAGGCGGGCGATGCCCCTGCCCAAGTAAGGGCCTTGTGGGTGGATGCTTTCCGGCCCGGAATCAAAACTCCGGACCAGGTTGATAAATTGATTCAAGATGCCGTCAACGGCAATATCAATACCCTGATCGTTCAGGTAAGGCGGAGAGGCGATGCTTATTATAACCAAAGTATCGAACCGCGGACCGAGGATCCGGATTTAACCCCGGGGTTTGATGCCTTACAATATTTAATCGAAAAGGCTCATGCAAACGGCATCGAAGTCCATGCCTGGCTCAATACTTTAGTAGCCTGGAACCGGGCGATTCCCCCCAAAGATCCGAATCACGTATGGAATTTGCATGGCCCGAAAGCTTCCGAAAAAGACACCTGGGTATCTTACTACCGGGTGTACGATAATCAAACCAAGAGTTGGTCGCCTAAACCGTTTTTTTCCTTTTACCTGGATCCCGGAAATCCGGAAGTGATCGATTATACGGCCCGGGTGTATTGGAATATTGTTAAAAACTATGATATTGACGGTATTCATTTGGATTATTCCCGTTATTCCGATAGGGAGTTTGGCTACAATCCCACCAGTTTGGCCCGATATAAAGCCCAATACGGCACAGATAAACTGCCCGAACCGGATGATCCGAACTGGAAGCAGTGGAAGCGGGAACAAACAGCCAATTTAATGCGAAAAATTTATCTGGGCGCCATTGCTCTGAAACCCAAGCTGAAGGTTTCCTCCGCCGTCATCACCTGGGGAGAGGGTCCTGTCGGAGAAGGGGGATGGGAAAAATCCACCGCTTATAGCCGTGTCTGCCAGGATTGGCGGAGCTGGCTGCAGGAAGGGATTATCGATATGGCGGTCCCTATGAATTACTATAGTGAGTGGAGAAATGAACAGCAAAATTGGTACAACCAATGGATTGAATGGGAAAAAGACAATCAATACGGCAGGCAAATCGTTGTTGGCCCCGGAATTTTTATGCAGTACATCGAACAGTCTTTTGACCAGATTCGCCGGGCCCAGGCTCCTTCGGCAAAGGGCAATACTGTGGCCGGTGTGGCCCTCTATGCCTATGGGGCAAGCAACCTTTACAGCAGCGATGATTACAAAGAGTCGGTGGCATCCCGTGGATTTGCCCGCCAACCTTACCGGTATATGCCGGAAACCAATGACTGGTTTTTTACCCTGCTTTCTCAGGGAGGCGGCTATACCGATCCTGTTTTAAATCAGCATATCGACACCAAACCGGTTTTTTCCGAACGGGCGGTTGTACCGGATATGCCTTGGAAATCCCATCCGGTTAACGGTTTTTTGATGGGTAATTTATCCACGGATTCCGGAAAACCTTTTGATCATGTGAAAATAACGGTGAAGCGGTTTTTGCGGCTGCCGCATATCGGGGTCGATATTCCGGATAACAGCTTTCACCGTGAAGTTTATACGGATGGCAGCGGGTGGTTCGGCTTGGCGGAATTGCCCCCCGGATTTTACCAAATCAATGTGGAAGGCAATGAATCCGATGGGCCGGTATCGGATGAGAACGCTAATAAATTTTGGGTCCAGCCCGGACGGGTTACCCAAATTGATGGGGATCAAATTCAATAAACTGGAAGCAAGGACTGAGAGTTGAACAAGGCTGCTATTTAGCGGCCTTTTTTATTTGAATATCTCTTAATAATGAAGTGAATTCATTTAAATAAAAATTAACATAACAATATATACAATTATTAATTTTTTATATTGCTATTTTTTGAATGCTGTAGTATAGTTAATATAACAAATGGGAATAATAGGAAATAATTTCTGGAGATGGCATCTAATTGTAAGCAACAAATAAGGTAAAAAAAGGAGAGGATTAGCATGAAAAACCGTAGGATTAGTAAATGGTTTATCCCTGTATTAGCGCTTTTAATCATCACCAACGTTACTTTTGCCGGAGCAGAAACCTCTGTTGCACTGCAGCGCGCGCCATTTAATTCGGATTTTCTGGAGTCTTTGACCAAGTTGCAGATGCTTACGGAAGATACACGGAATCAAAATGCGACAGGTTATTGGCCTTCACCGATCTCATTGAAGCATTTGACGGAAAACACACTGCTCAAGGGGAATATTTTAGCCTTAGCGACGAGTTATGATTTAAGAAGTTTAGGGCGGGTAACCTCTGTTAAGGATCAAGGCAACGCTGGTTCTTGCTGGTCTTTTGCTACATACGGTTCTTTGGAATCCAATATTTTGACCAGTGAGAGTGTGAGTTGGGATTTTTCAGAGAATAATCTCAAAAACACTCACGGATTTGATTTAGCCCATGATGAAGGCGGCAATGCTTTTATGTCCGCGGCTTATTTGGCTCGTTGGAGCGGTCCGGTTACGGAAAGTTCCGATCCTTATAATGATTCCAGTGGAGTTTCTCCCAGCGGCCTAACCCCGGTCAAGCATGTGCAAAACGTAGTCTTCTTGCCGGATAGGACAAGCAGTACTGATAATACCGCCATCAAGCAAGCTATCGTAAGTTATGGAGCGGTTTATGTCGCAATGTATTATGGTAGCGGTTATTACAATTCTACGAATCACGCTTACTATTATAACGGTTCCAGTAGCGCTAACCATGCTATCACCGTAGTCGGTTGGGATGATAATTATCGTAGCAGTAATTTTTCCAACACTCCCGGGGGAAATGGCGCATTTATCGTGAAAAACAGTTGGGGAGCAAGTTGGGGCGAGAGCGGATATTTTTATGTTTCGTATTACGATAAGGTATTTGGATATTCCGAGAATGCGCTCTTTGTTACGCCGGAGGCTACGACCAATTATGCAAAGGTTTATCAGTATGACCCGTTAGGTTGGGTGTCATCGGTGGGTTATTCTAGCAATACCGGTTGGTTTGCCAATGTTTTCACCGCCACCGGAACGCAGTCTTTGAAGGCAGTTAGCTTCTATACCGCATCCACCAGTAATACGTATCAAATAAAGATTTATACCGGAGCTTCCAGTGGTCCGATCACAGGAACGCTGGCTTATACTCAAACCGGAACGATAAGCAATGCCGGGTATGTTACCATTCCTTTAGCAAGTGCGGTGACACTAGCTTCGGGCCAAAAATTTTCGGTTGTTGTGAAATTGATAACTTCCAATTATAATTATCCCATTCCCGTCGAGGTGCCTGTTTCCGGGTATTCAAGCGCTGCCACAGCCAGTTCCGGTCAGAGTTACATTAGTAGCAGCGGCGCTTCGTGGACTGATTTGACTAGTTATTATAGCAAAGGCAATGTTTGCCTAAAAGCATTTGCAAACTAAGTTTTACATGATGGATTAAACTATCTTCAGGAAGCTGCATTATAAGAGGTAATCCAAAAACCTGTCAGCGCTCCTTTAGGGTGACGGATGGTATTATTTCCTTACGAAAGCCCATTTGTTTGTCTTTCGTTTAGATTCATACAGTAAAGAAGCTGTCGGAAAAGTAAAATCAAAAAGATATACAACATTTGGTTTCACAGATCAACCAAAGCGTTTATATTGTATATCTTGATTGGTGAATTGACTTTTGGGGCAGCTTCTTTTTTTATAAAGCATTCGATAAAGGTTCGGAGAATTGTGTTATTTTAATTAAAGTTCACTCGCTTCTAATTGACATGAATGGGTTTGGGATTTATATTGAAGTAGCATTCTACTCATATAAAAACGGAAACCGTTCGCTGAAAAAGGAGACTATCTTGCATAAATTTTCAGTTCTGACCAGATTATTCTGGGCTTTTTTTAAAGTCGGTTCACTGACGTTCGGGGGAGGCCTTGCCATGCTCCCGCTGATTCAAGAAGAGGTCGTTGAAAAGCAAAAATGGGTTTCCGAGGAAGAAATCGTGGATGTGTTTGCGATTTCGCAATCAGTACCGGGAGTGATAGCGATTAATTCTTCGATATTTATCGGAAATAAAGTGTCTAAAATTCCGGGAGCGGTTGCAGCAGCTTTAGGAGTGATTCTTCCGGCCTTTTTGTCGATTATTTTAATCTTAATCGCACTATTGCGGTTTCAGAGCAATGTTTATGTGGAAAAAGCCCTGAGCGGGATTCGGGCGGCATCGGCCGGACTGATTCTTTTGTCAGCGATTAAACTGGGCAAAAACATACTAAAGAACCGGTTTACCTGGATTATTGCAATAGCGGCACTGGCGGCAATCCTCATTTTCAATATTAACGCCGCATGGACAGTCATAGGCGGAGGCGCAGCCGGTTATTTTGCCGAAGTCTTAAAACGGGCCCGGATCCGGGAAAAAGGGAGAGAATCATGATCGCTTATTTGAAGCTGTTTTACATATTCTTCAAGATTGGCCTCTTTAGTTTTGGAGGCGGCTATGCGATGCTGCCCATGATATACCAGGATATTCAAACCTTCGGGCTGATGAGCGCCCATGAGTTTTCCAATGTAGTGGCCCTATCGCAAATGACGCCGGGCCCGGTCGCCGTTAATGCCGCCACTTACGTCGGGTTCCAATCCGCCGGGTTTTTTGGGGCCACCTTTGCGACGATTGGAGTGTCTTTGCCTTCCTTTATCATTATCATCTTGATTGCTTCATTTATGGATAAATTCAAAACCAATCCCGTCGTTGCCGCAGTATTGTCAGGAATCAGGCCGGCCACAGTCGGACTGATCACTTCGGCGGTATTCTTTTTTGCCAATACTTCCATTATTCATCAGGGTTTTTTCAGTCTGAAAATATTCCATGACCCCCTTCGTTATATCAGTATCCCCGGAATGGGTATCTTTGCATTTGTCCTTATAGGAACCCGCTTTAAACTTGGGCCGATCCTGTTGACGGTTTTGGGCGGAATTCTGGGAATGCTAATTTTTTAAGGGCATCTATCATTGGATTGGGACCTCCGGTTGGTTCGTAATATCGGGGGAGAGGACTGGATAGAGATTTTTATCAAGTCCATTCGGGGACAAATGGGATCTTGACCAAAGCACCAAAAATTCATACAATTTAGTTAGCTGGTTTAGCTAATTGAATTGGGGGGGTTCGGATGATTATTAATGCCACCGACCTCAAGAACAATCTTGGGAAATATTTGAGGCTATCGGCCAGAGAAGAAATTCTGATTACCAGCAATGGTAAAATGGTCGCTAAATTGTCCGGTCATGAGGGAAACGGGAATATTACCGGGCAAGCGGAGCATCTTCAAGAACAGGCTAGGAATTATGAAATTTATCCCCGGAAAGCTTCGTATGAAGAATACTTGAAGTTGACCGAAAGCAACGATGAACGCTATGAATATATCGACGGGGAGATTTATTATTTAGCCTCTCCGAAAACAGTGCATCAGAAAATTCTCGGCGAACTCCATGTTATTTTTTATAACTGGTTTGCCGGGAAAAAATGTCGGCCGATGTTTGCGCCCTATGACATCACTCTCAAAAGGAATTCCGAGAGTGTCAATGTTGTGCAGCCGGATTTAATGGTCATTTGTGATTTGGAAGAGCATTTGAATGAAAAGGATTATTACATGGGTGTACCGGCCCTAGTGGTGGAGATCATTTCCGAAAGCACCCGCAGCAAGGATTTTGTGAAGAAGATGGATCTGTATATGTCCACCGGAGTGACGGAATATTGGGTGATAAACCTTTTAAACCGGGAAGTTATCGTTTATTCCTTTGAGAATGGCGATATCGTGAACAACCGGACTTTTAAAAATGGTGAAAAAGCTTTATCCTATTATTTTTCAGGTCTGGAAGCCGGTTTGGAACGAATTTTCGGATAGATGAAGGAAGTTCATTGAAAAAGATAATCCTAACCCAAAAGAAAATATCGTGCCGCGAAAGCACGATATTTTCTTGAACAACGGTTTACATTGCATTCCAAGAGGATAAGCCGAAATGTATCTTAATAGATTTCAATCGTGTAATGGCAGCTATAACTGGCTGCTTTTTTTAATGAGAGGATCAATTCCTTATCTTTTAATTCGCCATGGAAGTCGTCGGTATCGGCGATGCCGTGCCAGGGCTCCAGGCAGATGAAAGGGGCGTTTTTCGCTTGCCAGATTCCCATATAAGGGAGACCGTCATAGGTCAAGACGACTTTTATGTCTGTTTTGGAGCTTTGCAGCGTTACTTTTTTGGAATGGATGTTTCGGAACACCATTGCGCCTTCATAAAACATTTCGTGGTTTAAGTGAAGGACTCTGTTATTTTCAAGGGCGACCGAAGCGGACTTGCCGCTGATAACGACATTGGCGCTGTTCATATAAAGCCTTTCCAGCGTCTCGTCGGACTCAAACTGGATGAAATAATCGCTAAAATTAGTTTTCCCATCCAGAGGGCAGTTAAAGCCGGGATGGGTTCCGATTTGAAAGTACATCGTTTGGTCATCGAGATTTTCAACTCTGTATTCCACCCGGATTTGATTGTCCGTCAAGGTGTAGGTAATGAAGAGGTTGAATTGAAACGGGTACATCTTCAGCGTTTCCGGGCTGGAAGTGAGTTTATAAACCGCCTTGAGGCCGGTTTCCTCAACCAATTGAAACTCCATCTTCTTGGCAAAACCATGGTTGCCCAGGGGGTATACTTTTCCGTCGACTGTCATTTCACCGTTGTTTAAAGCGCATACAATGGGGAATAACACCGGCGAGTGGCTGGCCCAGAAGTTTTTGTCACCGTTCCAGATATATTCGCAACCATCCGCCAGCTTTTTAAAGCTTACGAGTTCAGCGCCGGTGCTGCTGATTTCCGCCGTAAAAGATTTATTCCTTAGTGTTTTGTTCATCTTCTGCTTCCTCAACATTTTATTAAAATACCTTCTCTATATTTTACCATTTTTTTGGTATCATATCAAATACCATATGGTTAGGGTGTTCGGAGTGAATTCACAAAATCGGACATGAAAAGAGAAGATCGATATTTTATATTGTGCTAGACTTTATGTATGGAGGGGATGGTATGGAATGGTTGAAGCATCTAAGTCTGGCAATTGACTATATTGAAGACAATTTAGAGGGGGAAATCTCTCATGATAAAGCCGCCCAAATCGCCTGTTGTTCGACGTATTATTTTCAACGAATGTTTTCATATGTGGCGGGTATTTCACTTTCCGAGTATATACGCCGCCGGAGAATGACCCAAGCCGCTTTTGAATTGCAAGGAAGCGAAGAGAAAATCATCGATATCGGTTCCAAGTATGGTTATATCTCGCCCCCCTCTTTTAACCGCGCCTTTCAAGCTGTCCACGGAGTCAGTCCAACCCTCGCCCGGATGGAAGGGACGGTATTAAAGGCTTATCCCCGGATTCGGTTTTCAATTAACATCACCGGAGGCGAAAGCATGAAGTATCGAATTGAAGCCAAGGAGCCAATACGGATTGTGGGGACCCGAGTAGCTTTACAAGAAGACCAGGAATTGAATTTCCAAATTGTACCCCGGTTTTGGGATGCGGCATATCAAAGCAACATGGTTTCCAAAGTTGGTCGATTAGCCAACCAAAACCCGCAGGGTATTTTGGGCGTCAGCGTGTATCAAAACCCTAGGGAAATCTATTATTACATTGCCGCTTCAACCGATATGGATACTCCTGAAAAGATGGTTGAATATGCACTCCCGGCAGCAACATGGGTTATTTTTGTTTGCGAGGGACCTTATCCGGATTCCATCCAAATTGTCTTTAAGCGGTTTCTCACCGAGTGGCTTCCCTTTTCCGGCTATGAATATGCCGGATTACCGGATATTGAAGTTTATCCCGTCAATGACCAGATTTTAAACAACCATAAATTGAAAAGGGGATATTCCGAAGTCTGGATTGCAATCAAAAAAGAAAAACAATAAAGAGGAGAAAGCATGAATTATCAAATTGAAATTAGGGATATCGAACCTGTCCGGGTGGCTTTCATGCATTATCAAGGCCCTGTTTCAGGAGCCTCAAAAGTAATTCCCAATGTTTTTAAAGCGATCCGGGGGAAAGTAAACGGCGCACCATTTTTTTGTTACTATGCTATGAATGCAGAGAGAAAAACCGGGGAAATGGAATTGTGTGTTCCCACTGCCGAAACACCGGAAGGTAACGGAGTTTCGGTTAAAGAGATGCCGCGGATAAAAGCTGTTTGTGTTGCTCATATAGGCCCTTATGAAACCATGCAGTATGCATATGAAGCGATCGATAGCTACATAAAAGAAAACGGCCTGACCTTGCAATTTCCATTCCGGGAAGTCTACATCAAAGGGCCGGGAATGCTCATCAAAGGCAATCCCAATAAATATGTTACCGAAATTCAGTTCCCATTGAAAGGCGCGCCTGCGCGCGAAGAGTGAAAAAATGTCGGCAATGGAAATCTACAAGCTAGTTAAGGAGTATAAGAATGGAGTCAGGGCTTTGGACGAATTAAGTCTCAAAGTGAACAGCGGCCAAATTTTCGCTTTACTCGGGCCTAATGGTGCAGGTAAATCTTCCCTGATGAATATATTGACAACCTATTACCGGGCGACCTCTGGGAGTGTAACGATACTGGGAAGGAATTTGTTCAAGGAGCCGGCCTGGGTTCGCACGCAAATTGCTTGTGTTGCCCAACAGGTTTCCATCGATACCCACTTATCGTTGAGGGAAAACATGATTTTCCAAAGCAGGTTGTACAAAGTAGAGACAGGGGTGGCCCAAAAAAGAATCGACTCTTTAATTAAAAGCTTCGAGCTTTCCGGGTATTTAAAATTTCCGGTAGCGTCTTACTCGGGCGGGGTAAAGCGCCGGCTTGATATTGCCATGAATATGGTATCCTTCCCCCAAATTTTGTTTTTGGATGAGCCTACAGTGGGTATGGATGCCCTGTCCCGGAAAGAGATGTGGAGAATGTTGTTGAAAATCCGCGCTGACTATGGAACAACTATTTTCCTTACCACCCATTATCTTGAGGAGGCCGACCAATTGAGTGATACCATCTGTATCATGAAAGACGGCAAAGAATTGGTCCAGGGAACTCCCGGCAGCTTACGCAGTTACATCAGGCAAAATCTTCTTCGTATAGGTTTTTCTAGTACCGGACTAGCCCAAAAACAAAAAGATGCCCTTGATAATGCGGGTCTCGTCAAGTTTGCCAGTGTACGGGATTATTCTGTTTTGGCAGGCGTGGATAACAGTAGGACAGCTTTTACGGCTGTGAATAAATGGCTTTTGGAACATCAGGTGGAATTTGACGCCATCGAAATTGTGGAACCCAGCCTGGAAGATGTTTTTTTGGCATTGACCCAATGAGAGTTGGACATGGGATGGGCTTAAGATTATATTCGGCTCAAAGTTCCGATTGACCCGAAATGGGCATGGTGGTAACGGGCTCCAGAAAAAAGAGGAGGAATGGATATGCTGAATATTTTGTGGCGTAATATGAAGTGGCGGTTTCAAAATCCCATTTCTATTGCAGTTACAGTATTACAACCGCTTATTTGGCTTGTTTTATACAGTTCTGTGGCGGGCCGGACAATGCAAAAAATTGGGATTGGCAACTATACGGCTTTTATTTTACCGGGTGTTATCGTGCTTGTCACTCTTGCCGCCTGTTGCAGCGGCGGTTTTCTCAATTTTATAATGAAATCCAACGGCAGTTTTTATAGAATTCTGATAGCGCCCGTGAATCGAAGCGCAATAGTGCTCGGGCAAATGCTTGAGGCAATCCTGGTTTCTTTCATCGAAGTAGCTATCTTATGTGCCGTTGGCCTTTTTTTCTCGGTAACGGTGGCTTCGGGGATTGCCGGGGTTTTGCTTATGATTTTGCTGATCTTTCTGAGCGCGTTTTTTATGTCCGGTCTCACCTATACGCTAAGCCTTTTCATGCCAAACGAAGTAATTTATGAGACAACAATGAACGCGATAGTATTGCCCCTCTTTTTTTTAAGCCCGGCTCTTTTCCCCCTCGAAAGCCTGTCCGGGGGACTCGCGATTGCGGTGATGCTTAATCCATTTACACATATAATTAGCGCTCTCCGGAGTTTGATGTTGGGGGAGAAGATATTTTTGGGGGACATATTACCGGTGATAGCTTTGTTTATCCTGTTATGTTGTGGAAGTTTTACTTTGGCCCTCTGGAGATTAAAAAAAGAAACCGCTTTTTCATGATGATTATTTTCGAATGGCTTAAAAAAGCAGGGCTATGACTTTGCCAAATCGACTAGGTTAGATATCTCATTGGGCTCAGAAAACTGGTTAGTCATGCTTAAAAATTGTAAATCCGTATTTTGCGATGATCATTCCTGAAATAACGATGCCCCCACCTAGAATCGCAAGGCAGGAAGGTATTTCTCCCAACCATAAATATCCAATGAGCAAGGTAACCAGAGGGACCAAAAAAAGATAAACGGCAGCCTTAGACGCATCCAATTTTGATAACACATAAGACCAGCAAAAATAGGCAATGACTGCCGGAAATACTCCCAGGTAAACGACAGAAAGGATTGACGGAAGCGAACTTGTCAAGATACTATGGGACAAGCCGCTGCTGAACGGGAGCAGGAGTACGGTTCCAATCCATATGGAAAAACATAAAAGTTCAAAGGCAGAATATCGCGATAACAAGGATTTTTGAAAAATAAAATAGGCACTTTGGGATAAAGCAGCGACCAATATTAATAAGGCGCCACTGTTGAAGGTAATGAACGAATCGGATTCCCCCCCCCAGAAATAAATCCAACCCACCATACGGATATCTATGGCCAAATGGAAGGCATGGCCAAAAGATCAAGACGGCATACGGGGAAGAATTAAAATCGGGGCTCCAGAAACCCTAACGATTTATCGTTTAGGACCGATTCTGAGGGAATACCGGCAAAGTTATCCCGCAGTTGATATCATTTTGTGCAATGATTTCAATGCTCCTCTTTATGAAAAATTGAAAAGGGGTGAAATTGATATCGCTATTCAGATTGGAACCGATGATCAAAACCAGGAGTATGTCGCAATTGATCTGGCATATGAGTCCCTTGTTCTTATAGCCAATAATGATTGTGGGATTGATAATTTGGAATCAGGTCCGGAACAGTTGGCCAATGAAAGCGTAATTTATAATGCCAAAGGATGTATCTATCGGACGGTATTTGAGGAATATCTCAAGTCCAGGCAGATTGTTCCCTGCAATACGATTGAACTCTGGAGTATTGAAGGGATAAAGCAGGCAGTGGTAAACGGATTGGGAATATCGGTTTTACCTTTCATTACAGTAAAGGAAGATCTTGAGGGGGGAAGATTGAAAGCGCTTGACTTAGAGCTGCACGCAAATAAAATTCCGCTCCAATTGGTTTACCAAAAAAACAAATGGCTATCCAAGTCAATACTGGCTTGGATTGAGTTGACTCAAAAACATGTCGGGAATTGGTAGGTTATCAATGAATAAGCAAAGATACCGATACTATCCGGTTAACAATTCCGGTTAGTAAAAAATAATTTTTTGGTTATGCTAGCGCCATGGATACGACGAAACTTGAAGCGATTTCAGGAGCCCTTGGCGCGGCTGCCAGTATTATTCCCGGGTTGCTAACCAAACGAGTATTGAAAATTGCGCAGTTAAACTTTCTGGATTATGCCGCAGTGCTCGTGGTGGGGCATAAAGTAAACGATATCTGGCAATGGTTGATGGCAGCCATAGGACACCTCATTTTTGGAGCGGCTTTGGGAGTGGTTTTTGCTTTTTTCATCAAGAAAACCGGCGGTGTGAGCTTGCTATTTAAAGGAGGCGGATTTGGCGCTTTTATTTGGCTGGCTACGCTTGGTATGGGTACTTTTTTAAATTGCCCCATTTTAAAATTACGGCTCCTGGGGATAGTTTCTTTATTTTAGTAGACGCCATATGCTACGGAGTGGTTTTAGCCCTCTCGTATCGACATATAGCCGATAAAAGGAGAAATTGGTTCTGATGAAAGATAGATTCACCAGAGGTTTTTTGTCCGGAGTCATAGCAGGAATACCAACGCTCATTTTTTCGGTGATTGCTTTCGTACTCCACTGGACGACCCTCCGGTGGTCGAGTTTTGCCGCCATCTTAATTTATGGCCGAAAGAGTGGTAATTTGAGCGAGGAAATATTCGCCACACTAGCGATATTTGTATTGTGCGGTATTTTGGGAGTGATTATTGCCTTCCTTGTCCCCAAATTATCCAGCGCCAATTATTTGTTGAAATGTTGGCTCTTTAGCATCGCTTTTTGGTTTCTTGCTTTTGTTGTAACCTTGTTGTTTAAAGTGCCGGGTCTTTTAAGGATACCCGGCAGAACGGCCGTGGCAAACTTTGTTGAGGCAACCATTTGGGGTTTGGTATTGGGTTATTGCTTACAATGGTTTGACAACCGTTTAAAAGTTTGCCGAGAAGGCCGATAGTTCTTTCATTTCGGTCTTTGATTGGAATCCATGAGGCGTTTGCCGGCCGACCAGGCTTTCCCGATTACTTCTCCCACATTATAATAATTGGAATCATCCAGGGATAATAAAATGGGGTTTATCTTTTTTAAATCCGGATGATGATGGGTCATATACTTTTCTTCGCAGTATGATTCGATAACCCGTCCGATGATGAACTGATTGGTTCCTTCCAGCTCTATAGAGTGTATTACCTTGAGTTCCATATTGATTGGGCATTCTTCGACCATCGGCACATCTTCAAGTACGCCATAAAAAGTCTTGAATAAATTGGATTTATCCATATTCCTACCGGAAATCAGACCGCAATAATCGGTCTTTTCGAGGATATCAACCGGGGGAATGTTGATACTAAAACGGTTGCTCTTGTTAATTCCCGCAGTGATGTAATGTAATTTATTGAGGGATACAGCCATCATGGCAGGTTCCCGATTTGCAATGGCGCAATAAGATACCGTCGTATAACTCGGCTTACCGTTGATGGTAGCTCCGGCAAGTATTATCGGGTTCGGATATAAACAGTTCTTCATTCCTAATTTGATTTTGGGCATTTTTAAACTCCTTATGGGTTGTTTTCTTTATCCCCATCATAACGGCAAAACTATAAATTGCACAAGTACCGACTTAAAAGTATAATACTATACAAAAGGTAAGCCTGAATATTGCCCTGAAAGGACCGAATCAATGGAAAATATCAATGCCAATCGAGAAAATTGTCCGATCGATTTTACAATCAACCTTATCGGGAGTAAATGGAGTATGTGGGTTTTGTGGACATTGCAGGACGGGCCGATCCGATTTAGCGCCTTAAAAAGGAATATTCCGGGGATTACTGAAAAAATGCTGATTCAGCAATTAAAGAAGTTTGAAGAGTTTCATATTGTCAATCGCAAAATCTACACCCAAATTCCTCCAAAGGTAGAATACGAATTGACTGAAAAAGGGCAAAGTTTGAGGCCGATTATGCAGTTAATCAAAGAATGGGGGGAAAAGCATCGAGCTTAAAAAATGAAGTGGTCAATCACAGGCGGTTCAGATGTGAGCTCGTGGATGTGGGGAGGAAAATAAAAGGATTCCAATCATTCTATAAATATGAATCGGTTCTTTGGGAATAATTAATGTTACTTAGGAAAGCGGGAGCTTTTTATGATTACTCCATGGGTATATCCGATTTTTTTAGTCATTTTTTTCAGCCTGTCGCTGATTTACATTCCCAGAAAAGACTACAAAGAGTATTTAATTTACGGATTTTTACTCGGCGGGTTGGGCGACATGGTTGTTGTCGCCTTGTACCAAAATGTTTTCCATCTTATTTGGTTTAAAAATCAAGGCATCTTTAACGTTGTGGGGCAAAACTTTCTTTCTCCCCCTTGTTGGACTCTTACGGTGATGTTGTTTCTATATTTTCTGCCGCGAAAAGGAATTGCCCAGTATCTTTATGTGTTGACTTTTGCAGCCTATAGTACCGGCTACGGTTTGTTGGTCCATAATGCCGGTTTGTTTGATTTTAAGCCTGGGTTTTACCCTTTTTTCAGCTATTTGACCTTCTTGGGCTGGTGGGCTTCGATCACGGTAATATTTATGAAAACCAGCCGTTTGGCGAAAAATGATTGATAGAGTGAGGACTTTGTATTCATCCCTACGGAGGATGCTCGCCGTTGGCCAAAACATTTGATGAAAACTTTATACCGGGATTGGTTGTCGGAGGCATTTCCGGGACCCTTATTAATTTCATCGACATTGTTTTGATTGATTGGTTAAAGTTCGGCCAGATCCGCTTTATGGATTACGCCGGATTACTTGCTTACGGCAGGCAGTTTCATAGTTTTCCCGAAAATCTGTTGGCCTTTTTTATCCAGGTTGGTTTATCCGCCACGCTGGGAGTCCTATTCATTTGCAGCATTCATCTAGTTTCTACTAAATATTTATTGCTCAAGGGAATATTTTTCGCCCTCAATTTCTGGTACTTTATTTTCGCCCTGGTTCTTCTATTCAAGGTTCCCTATGTGCTGGTAGTAACTTTTCGGGGCGCGGCCGAGAATTTGCTCAGCTCATTATTGTTCGGGGTGTTTTTAGCGGAATCCTACCAAATGATTTATCTGAGAAAAAACCGTTGGGGGCAGTCAAATTCATGATCGATACGGAATCCGATGTTATAAACCCAATAACCAACCGCCTGTTTTGGGAAATTTTCTCTATCCCCTTTTCCTTCTTCATATCCATTGAGTTATTTTGTCCCTGATAAAAAAGAGTGCTGATTATTTTCCGAAAGGTAATCTATGGCAAACTATAGAATAAACAAGAATACACCGTGCGCTTCATTGGGTTATTGTGTGGATTGTAAAAGCGATGAAAGGATTTGTAATGATTTCGTAGTTATCAAGAGACAATTCACCAAAGGGCGGATAAAAGTAATGATCGTCGGTAAACCGTTAGGATATTGAGGCTGCAAAACCCTGGATGCGAAAGTTTCCGTTTTGGGCATACGTTAGCTTACGAAGAATTACCCTCAAAAACAAAAGAAGAAGGCAAATGCCCTAGCTTCCACTTATCATTACCCCGCAGTGCTTCCATAAAAAAACGGTTACTGAATTTGCATAAAAAAATAATGCACCACAGAGTCGTCCGGAGAATGGGGTTTAATGATAAACGCTTCACGTATTGACAGAATATCCGGTATCATTGTATTCTGTAATAATAAATTTTTTTGCGGGAGGGTTTGTCATTGAAGCTGCATATGGATTTTGTTAATCAGGCAATCGGTTTTTTAAAGGAAGATTCCAGAATATTGGGTCTTGCCGCCGGAGGATCGTGGATAACCAATTCAATGGATGAATTTTCCGATATTGATTTGGTCATTGTTGTAGAATCCAAGTATGAACGGGAGATTTTGGAAGAGCGGCTTCAATTGGCGGAGCGATTGGGTAACCTGCTGACGGGGTTTACAGGGGAACATGTGGGAGAGCCCCGGCTTGTTATCTGTTTATATGGTCCGCCGTTACTTCATGTGGATTTGAAATTTGTAGCGTTGTCGGATATAGGCCACCGGGTCGAGAATCCTGTTGTACTATGGGAACGGGAAGAATTATTGACAAAGGCTTTGGGCCAATCCGCAGCTGTTTATCCTCAGCCTGATCTGCAATGGATTGAGGACCGGTTTTGGGTATGGATACATTATGCCGCGGTTAAGATTGGACGGGGCGAATTGTTTGAAACCATCGAAATGCTGTCGTTTTTAAGGCAGACTGTATTGGGACCGCTTGCTTTAGTAAAGAACGGTCATTTGCCGAGAGGCGTAAGGTATATTGAGCGGGATGCGCAAGAGGAAATGCCGTTACTTCTTAAAACAATACCGGCTCATGACGAAAAGAGTTGTGTGCTAGCTTTGGAGGAAGCTATAGCATTGTACCGGAATCTCCGTGCTATTCTTGGTTCCTCCGGGCTTAGCACTAGGAAAGCCGCAGAAGAACTGGCGGTTGGATATTTGGCCGAAATCGACAGGAAGATATGAATAATCGAGCCGGGACAATCCGGGCTGTCCGGTCGGAGATATTGGGCATGCTGTAATAAATATTCACCGATTCCTTTACCGACTGCCGGATCAGCGAAGACAATTTTAAAAGGAAGCGCCGCTACTTGGTAATGGAGCCGCGGATTGAATCGCCCGAACGTCATGATTCGATGATGGAGAATCTGATTTTGAAGGTATCCGGCATCTGCTGGAAATCGCGACCGGAGGCTGTCCAAGTTATTGGATAGAATTATTTATTAGAGTTACCATATTTTAAATGAGCTTCCTCTAATGTTAGCCCCTCCCCCAAAAAAACTATGTCATTAAAACAGTTACTCTAAAAGGGCCACAGACGCCCCTGATTGCTGAAAAGATTGAAATAGGTAGGTATAGATAAATTTTTTGGCATTTTGCAGGAATGTCTCGAATCGAGCTGGAAATTAATAGTTGTTTACAAATGGCTGCTTATCAAATGTGGCAATCATTCCGGCGGTGGAGAGCGGTTCAATGAATTCCTAGGGTGGATTTTCGCATAATGGCGCCTTCCCAAATAACCGCGCGAGTCCGAGAGGAGTGTATGGATTGCCATATTATATGCGGTTTGAATAAAGAAGGAGTCGGAAATGTTTGATCAACCCCAACAGGTAAAGGCTTTTTTAACACCCAATACCGATCAACATGCCCAAATTCTCGTCATCGGGGATGTGGTATTGGACAAGTACTACTATGGAGAGGTCAAGCGGATTTCTCCCGAGGCGCCCGTACCCATAATCAAAGTGGTGGAAGAGAAAAACACCTTGGGCGGCGCTGCAAATGTAGCCCATAATTTGAGTAAACTGGGCATTGAAGTTTTATTGGGCGGTATCAGCGGACAGGATGCAAACCGGGAATGGCTATGTAACTTGTTGGATGCTCAGAAAATCAATTATAACGGTCTTTTGGCCACCAGCCGGCCGACGATAACCAAAGTCCGGGCAATCGGTTCCCATCAGCAAATGTTGCGTCTGGATTTTGAAAACGATCACTGGATCGACAAAGAGATTGAAAACCAGCTTAAAGAATGGATAGTAAAGACACTGGATATGGATTTAAAAGGGGTGGTCATTTCCGACTATGCCAAAGGGGTTTGCACTCCTGAATTATGCCAATTCATCATCCGTGAATCTCATCAAAGGCAGATCCCGGTTTTCGTTGATCCGAAGGGAAATCAATGGGAAAAGTACCGGGATGTTGATTTTATTTCCCCCAATTTGAAAGAATTAAGCGATGTCATGGGTGTTCCTCTGGCTAATGAAGATCAGGCCGTTGAAACTTACGCTAAAAAGATTCAGAAGGATTACAACATAGCCAATGTGATTGTGACTCGTTCCGAAAAAGGATTGAGCATGATTCATTCCTCGCGGGTTATTCATATACCCACTCACGCTCGGGAGGTTTTTGACGTCTCCGGCGCCGGGGATACGGTAGTTTCGGCTTTTATGGCTGCGGTGGCTTCCAATGTAAACCCTATCGATGCGGTCCGGCTTGCAAATGTAGCGGCTGGAGTTGTAGTGGCTAAAGTCGGCACTTATGCGATTAGTAGCCCTGAATTGCAAGCGGCGGTTCAATCGATGTTCGGAAAGCAGGAGGGAACATATAAAAAACTTGTCAGTCGGGGGGGATTAATGGAATTGCTGCGCAACTGGCGGGAAAAAGGCGAGAAAATCGTTTTTACCAACGGTTGTTTTGATATTTTACATGTCGGGCATATTTCCTATCTGGAGAAGGCTTCAAATCTTGGACATCACCTCGTTATCGGTTTGAACTCCGATGCTTCCATCCGGCGGATCAAAGGTCAAAATAGGCCGATCCTCAAGGAACATGATCGCGCCAGGTTGTTGGCTGCGCTGGAGTGCGTCAGCTGCGTGGTTGTTTTCGATGAAGATACTCCGGCAGATTTGATTCGCTTGGTGAAACCGGATATTTTGGTCAAGGGAGGCGATTACCGTCCTGAACAGGTTGTCGGGAAGGAAGATGCCGCCAAGGTTGAAATTATCCAGTTTGAAGAAGGGTATTCGACCACGGGAATTATTGAGCGAGTTTTGCAGCAATATGGTATGGAAGTTACCAGTCTTTGACAAAAAGGCGGGTGGTGAGTACCGGCTTTGAAAGCCACCATACAACAGAGGTGAAAAGCAACTGCTATTACTATACAATGTCATTTTAATGATTGTTTTGCTTTTTTATGCGCCAATTCTTTTCTCCAGCGCCCGTAAGGATAAAAAAGGGTATCAATGGCGGGAGAGGTTTGGATTTATTGATCCTCAGGTAATCGAAAAATTCAAGAACAAAAGAACCATTTGGATTCATGCGGCTTCAGTTGGGGAAACGGTCATCGCCAGGCAGGTGGTAACGGAGCTAAAAAAGGAATACCCCGATTATCAAATATTGTTTTCGGTGATGACCGCGACCGGGAAAAAGATGGTGGAGGAAAGCCTGGATACAAGAGAAAGCGTCATTTTCATACCGCTGGATTTATCTTTTGTCGTCAGACGGGTTGTCAGGCTCTTCAAACCGGAATTATTAATTTTGATCGAAACCGAACTCTGGCCCAATCTGATCAAAGAAGTGCACCGCTTTGGGGGCCGAATCTTGGTGGCCAGCGGTAGGATTGGCGATAAGAGTTTAAAAAGCTATCAATATCTAAAGCCGCTACTTAAAAGAGTTTTATATAGGGTTGACTCTTTTAGCATGCAGTCGCGGATGGACGCGGAACGAATCATTTCTTTGGGAGCCCCCCAGGGCAAGGTTTTTGTTAACGGGAACATCAAATATGACCGGGATTTCACTAAGAACATTGACCAGGATGCACTTTACCGCAGGTTGAAGATTGGGAAGGGACAGCCGGTGCTGGTAGCCGGTAGTACTCACGATAATGAAGAGAAACAGTTAATTGAGGTCTATAAAAAATTAAAACCGGATTTTCCGGGACTACGAATGATCATTGCTCCCCGCTATATTGACCGGACCGAGGAAATTAAGAAAATATTTAATGAAAACGGAATCAAAGCTGTAAGCTGGTCAAAAGAGATTGACCAATCAACCGAAGAGACCGTAATCATTGTTGATACTTTCGGGGAATTGGCCGGACTTTACCAAATAGCTACCCTGGTTTTTGTGGGAGGCAGTCTGATCCCCAGAGGGGGACATAATATTCTTGAACCGGCCGCTTACGGCAAATTGGTTTTTGTGGGCCCTCATATGTTTAATTTTAAAGAAGACACCAAATATTTTTTAGCGTCCGAAGTATTAATTCAGGTTCAGAATTCTGATGAACTTGCCCAGCAAATGGTTTACTATTTAAACCATCAAGATCAGCTGGGGCAAAAAGGTCAAAGGGCCAGTGAACTGATTCAAGCCAATAAAGGAGCTCTGCAGGCTAATTTGGAACAAATCAATCATTTGTTGATCCGGAAACCTAAAATACTGATAGTCCGTTTGAGCGCGATCGGGGATGTGATTCATACTTTACCGGTAGCCTTTGCGATCAAAGAAAAATTTCCTCAGGCTGAATTAAACTGGTTGGCGGAAGAGAGAGTAGCCGGGTTGCTCGCTTTAAATCCCTATATCGATAAGATTATCATAATGCCCAGAAAGCAGTGGCAGGAAATAGGGAAAAGCAGTAAATGGCAGCAACTGAAAGCAATTATCAGTTTTTTAAAGGGGTTACGAAATTATAATTTTGATATGGTAGTGGATTTGCATGGCTTTTTCAAAAGCGCCCTGCCGGTTGGGATGACCAAGGCTCCTCTGCGGTATGGCAGTGCGGATGCCGGTGAAGGAAGCACTTTGTTTTATAATCGTAAAATCAAAATTCCCGCCGAACTCACCCATAAAATCGACCGTTATTTTTATCTGGCAAAGGAGGCATTGGGCCTCGGCGGCGAGCCGGTCAAATTTGGAATTGAGCCAGGCCAATCCGATAAGGAAAAAGTAACCCAATTATTGGAGCAGTATTCGTTAACCGGTAAAAAGTTTATCGTGATCAATCCCTATACAACCTGGAAAACCAAGGACTGGATTGTGGAACGCTACCGGGAACTGGCGGAACGGATCAAAAAAGAGCTCGGGTATGAAGTGGTTTTTACCGGCGGGCCGGGTGATAAAAAGGGAATTGATACGATTCTGGAGAAGATTTCAGCGTCGGTATCTAATCTGGCCGGTTTAACCAATCTCGGCGAGTTAGCCGAATTATATAAACGGGCGGAGCTTTTTATCGGCGGCGATACCGGGCCGATGCATTTAGCGGTAGCTGTTGGGTTACCCGTAGTTACCATTATGGGTCCCACTGATCCGAAAATATATGGCCCCTATGGCGAGCGGAATATAGTGGTCAGAGATGAGGGTTCAACTTGTCTTGGTTGTTGGAAACGAGTTTGCCCGCAAAATCAGGAATGTATGAAAAATGTTTCCACAGAGCAGGTTTTTGCGGCAGTAGAAAAGCACTTAAAGATTAGAGATGCAAAATGATTTTTTAATAACGGAATAGGTCCTGGGTTCTCAAAAGTAAGTTGACTGTGGACCGAATCTAACCAATAGAAGATTCCTTATTTAAAAAGGTTTTTTATTTTTCGTTTGCGTTTGATCGTGTTCTCCCTTTTTCGGCGCAGTTTAACCAGCAAATTTAGTAGTGCACCGTATCCTTCCGGCGCATAATGCTGTAAAAATATCTCTTGCTCATTTTGGGAAAAGTCGAAGCGAGCCAGATCTTTCATCCTTTTTTTGCGATCTAATTTACCATTGATTCGGGCCCGGTTTAGATCGATGTAGTAAAACTCGGGGCTTAATTTAATATTTTTGATTAGAATGTTGCCGGCATGAAGATCGTTATGAACAATGCCGGCATCGTGCATTTTCCTGACATCTGCAGCGATAAACGGCAAAAAGTTTAGAATCTCATTATGATATGGATGATCTTTTTGATCGATAATATCCAACAGATTATAATCATAGGGAATAAACTCTGTTATGTAATAACTATAAACGAGTTCATTGCCTTTGCCTCTCTTTTCAACGACGGCAAGCGGTTTAGGGGTTTTAATGCCGATATGGTTTAAGGCATTTGCAATGATCAGGGAACGGACTGCCTTCGACTGTATGAATTTAAACCGAAGCCGGTCGTATTTTTTGGTGATGTTAAATTTTTTAATAACAATATCTTTCATGAGACTGTTATTCTCTTGAGCCCGAAAAGTCACCAAAGTATTTCGTTCATCATAAATAACATTTCCTTTTTCAAATCGGGTGGGTATTTCTTTGACAAAATTTACAAATGGCTCATTTTGCCAATCTTCCGCTATCCAAAGGAATTCCCCTTTTTTTAACCCCTGCCGTATATTTTCCAATGGAGGAAACTTCACGTTTGTTTGCCCCTCTCCTTTGCTGATCAAACCAAATCAAATAAAAGGATTAATTTATCAATGGGTCTATTATAAGCCCCCAAATAGGGTGAGTCAAGAATGTAAACCGTGCTATTTTGTCATGGCCATTTTTAAATTTGGCAGGATTTCTTCAAAAAAAGTGGAAATATTGATAATTTGTAAGAGGTGAAAATGTTTTCTGCATGATTTTAACTAGGGGTAAAGTGAACAGTAAAAGAAATCCCAGCTTGTAAACTTGGTCCGCCCTCATTCTATCTTTCTCCCCTAGGGAGAAAACGAACAGTTCTTCTTTGCAGGTATTTAGCTTGCTGCTAGTTGTTTTTCTATTGTTTTTTTGACAAGATCTTTGTTTCTACCGATGCCGGGAGAAAATTCGGCTCCCTGGAGCCGTCGAATGAGGGCTGGAACCTTATAGTATTGCACATTAAGCGTTTTATTTTTAGCTGGGAAAGTTGAGTATATAATATTTGGACGATGCGGAGGTTTTAATTTTTGAGCGAATTGGTATCCGTTGCTATTCCTGCTTATAATGTGAGCCCTTATATTGAAGATTGTATAAAGTCGGTATTCAATCAAACCTATACGAACTGGGAATTGATTGTGGTGAATGATGGTTCGAAGGACAATACTTTGGATCTTGCCCGGAAAGCAGCCGGCGACGATCCGCGAATTCATATTTACACCCAACCGAACCAAGGTTCGGCGGCGGCCAGGAACAGCGGTTTGAGTCATGCCAAGGGAAGTTCGGTCATCTTTATGGATGGGGATGATTTTTGGCTCCCGGAATGTTTGGAGCAATTGGTATCCGCAAAAGAACAAAGTGGGGCGCAGGTTGGTTACTGCGGTTATAACCACTACTATATGAACGGCTACAACCGGAATTACCGTTATGGCTATCCCGACGGCAATATTATCATTCCGGCAATCAAAGGTGAAGTACGCTTTCATCTCGGCGCAATGTTGATTGATAAAAAAGTGCTGGATGATAATCAATTAAATTTCACTGAAGGTTGTCAGATCGGACAAGATCTGGAATTTATGTTGAAAGTAGCCGCAGTTGCAACATTTAAAGCGGTTCCGCAAAATTTGCTGATGTACCGGGTTCGTCCCGGTTCCGCTATTAACTCCAAATGGAGATGGGAAAAGCATTTTCACGCCATTAAAGGCGTGCGGCGTGCTACAGAATTTATTGCCGACCATTATAAGGAATCTCCGGATTTAACGATGATTCAATCGGGAATGGATATCCGGCTTGGCAAATTGTTAAGCAAATTTTTCTGGCATGTGGTTAAAACAAACAGTTATCAAGAAGCGCTTGGAATCGTTGAGAAAATTTTAGAAGATCCCTATTATGCAAATACGCTAGAAAAATTTAAAAAGAATCATTTGAGTTTTTTAGACCGAATTAAACACCAAATCGTGCTTTCCAAAAATAGGGTGCTTTGGAGTCTTGCCAAATATATGTGAAGGCTCAAGTTTATTAAAACAGACTAAAACGGGGAGAAAATAATCATGAAACCCAAAATATTCTTTTTAAATACTTTTTCGAAATGGGGCGGAGGGGAAAAATGGACTTTTGAGACTGCCGTTGAACTCCAACGGCGGGGGTATGAAGTTGTGATAGGAACTACCCTTGAGAGTGAATTGGGTCAAAGGGCTCAAGAAGCGGGTTTTAAGATTAAAACCGTTTCGTTAAAAAGTAATTTATCAGCTTTCAATCCATTTAAAATTTTTTCTTTCAGGAATTATTTGCGCCGGGAGAAAATCAACATCTTATTTTTGAATCTCACCCAAGATATGAAGTTTGGAGCTTTAGCGGGAAAGCTGGCAAAGGTGGATAAAATCATTTTTCGAAGGGGCAGCGCCATTCCCATAAAAAATCGAATTTATACGAAATTCTATTTGCGTGATTGCTTAACCGGCATCATCGCCAACTCGGAGGCCACGAAGGGAACGATTTTGGTAAACACTTCGGATTGGCTGGATGAAGCTAAAATAAAGGTCATCTACAATGGAATAAAATTGGATGAAATTAAAGCCGAAATCGGGAAACCGGGTACCAATATCCGAGAGGAGTTTGGCATTAAACCGGAGGAAATTTTAATTGCCAATGTCGGAAGGCTTTCCAGGCAAAAAGGTCATCAATACCTGGTAGAGACGGTTAAATGTATGGTTGATAAAGGAATTAAGGGTTTTAAGGTAATCATTGTCGGCGGAGGCGGGTTGGAGAATGAAATAAAAGCCCGGGTGAAAGAGTTGGGTTTAGAGGATTATATCATCTTAACAGGATTTCGAACGGATGTTTATAACGTTATGAAACAGATGGATTTTTTATTGCATACGGCTCTCTGGGAAGGCTTTGGTTTCGTGATTGCCGAAGCTATGGCTTTGGGGAAACCGGTGGTTAGCACCGATGTCAGTAATATTTCCGAGATAATCGCAGATGGTGAAACCGGATATTTGGCACAGAGTGAAAATCCTGCAGATATCGCCGATAAGGTGATTCGAATGATGAATACCGATAATAGAGAAAAGATGGGAGAAAAAGGTCGGAGGATAGTGGAAGAAAAGTTTTCTTTTGTCAAAGTAACGGATAGGTTGGAGGAATTGTTCATTAGATAATAATTATTGTTTTTTCTATACTTTTATCTTTTGCAATTGGGTCCCATTTTTGCTTTTGAGTCAGTTTTGACGAAGGCGATAAACTTTAAAAATCCGACATAGCTGGAATGATAAAAGTCACAAACTTGGTTTTGTATAAATGATATCAATATAAAATCATTATATGGTATATCTACGTTTGATATATTTTATTGTTATATTTTTAGACCAAAAAAAAGAAAAGTCCCGAGAGTACGAAAGCTGTCAGAGAAAAAATATGGATGAAAGATAATCAAACACGATATTATTGTCATAAATATTTAAATGTACCATGGGAAAATATTCGGTTTTAACTGGATATAGATGTGATTGAAAGTATTGGTGCATTTTGCTCCATTGCTGAAGATATAAAATATATTGGTTGAAATCATCCGTTTGGATGCATTCCGTAGAGTCATAGTATCTATTTGGAAGGTTCGGATTTATACCAAAAGGCAATAATAAATTACATGAGAAATATGAATATAGTAAAGTCAATATAGGTTACGATGAGTTCCCGGTAATCAAAACAACGATTACTAGGATTTTTGTTTGGGGAGAGAGAAAGGCTGAGCTATAACGAAATGGGAAAATTCGCCTCAAAGCAGGATTTTCGCCCTACAGCATAGCAAAGGAGCTTGGTAGAGCAAAGAATACTATCTTGTACGAGATTCGTCGTGGTACTGTCCCTCAAATCAAACAACGAAAAATAGTTAAGTTGTACCTTGCCGATGCCGGCAAGGCGACCTATGAACGCAACCGTCAAAATTGCTGGCGTAAGAATCAAAGGCTAATGTGCAATGCTTTCATCTCTTTTGTCTGTGAGAAAGTTCGCAAAGATCATTGGTCACTGGATGCCTGTTACGGCTACGCTACCAATAATAAACTTTTTCTGCGTAATGAAATGGTCTGCACGAAAACGCTTTACAACTATGTTGACACAGGACTTATCCGAGTCAAAAACTGGATCTGCCCGTGAAAGTCCGTCTTAATACAAAACATAAACGCACCAGGGATCATAAAATTAAACTGGGCAGGAGCATAAGTGAACGTCCAGCATACATAGAAGCCCGCCAAGAATTCGGGCACTGGGGAAATCGATACTGTCATTGGCTCCAAATCTAAAGGTGATGAAGCCCTTCTGACATTGGTTGAACGTACTACCCGCCATATCATAACTCTTGAGATTTCAGGTAAAGGATCCTCTTCAGTAACCGAAGGATTGACACTCCTGAAATCCGAGTATGGTGACCGTTTCAGCCGGGTATTCAAAACCATTACAAGCGATAATGGCTTGGAGTTTTCGGAACTATCCAAACTCGAGGAAACCGGAGAAACGAAGGTATATTTTGCACATCTCTACACGTCTTGTGAGCGTGGAACCAATGAACAACATAACGGCCTGCTCCGTAGATTCATCCCTAAAAGTAAGCGAATTGATGGCTACAGCTTTGATGAAATTGCATTCGTTAGTGATTGGTGTAACACCCTGCCAAGAAAGATTCTGGGCTATAAAACACCGGAAGAACTTTTTGAAATACAATTGGGTCAAATTTATTCGGTGTAATTATTTATAGAAAAATTCACTGTTAAAAAACTAGTACAACTTGTTATTGCAATTTAGGATTATTTTTGGATTACAATGGTAAAGCCATTGCCGATTTTATCATCAACATCCTGGTATTCAACTACATTAAAATTCAAGTAATTGCATAATTCCAAAAAGTCTTCTGTTATCCAAACACTATGATGGGCATTAACTTCTGGGTCAACTCCAGGGTCAACTCCGATGCCATTGTGTCTGTCGATTAATTCTTTTAACGTTGTTCTTTCTCGATTCTTATCAAAAGTTCGTTCTTTGTGAGGGACAATGAGAAAAATATATCCTCCCGGTTTGACGACACGATACCATTCTTTTAGAGCTTTTATTGGGTCCCAAAAATGCTCAATTACATGTGAATTTATAACAAAATCCCAAGTTTCATCTTTAAACGGAAGGTCGTCTCCATATGCCACAATATCAACATTGTTCCTACCATTTGAGCCCTTTTTTGTTTCAGGATTCCATACGGTCTGATTATCAGTAAAGTCAATATTTAATGTGTTGAGATAAAACTGATTATAAGTAGCCCCACCTATTTCAATTCCGCGCAAACCTATTAAATACTTATTTGCCAATAAACTTGGTTTGATTTGATGTTGTGTCTCCCTTTTGTAAGAAAAAATTCTTTTGCCAAAGAAATAAATTCTTCTTCGCCCATTTTCAAATTTAACTTTTTCGAATATTTTCATTTTAAGTCTCCTTATCTAATCCGGATTAAAAAAATCGACAGCATCTGCCGTTTTAACTGTATTTTTATTTTTACACCACCAGTCATAAGACTTTGCAAAGTTCCCAAATCTAAAGCCCGATAGCCCTGTTTTGCTAAGTCAAACGACAACACTTTGGCCGTTGGGCCAAGAATCGAAATAACCGTGTGCCTTTTATTAATTTTAAGTGTATTGTATAAAATATTTTCATAATCATCAAAAGCATTTGTTGATGGGGTATATTGATATTCAAGTGATTTTGCTCTCCAAAAATTTTTAATTAGTACAATTACATATTTTTGCTTGAGTAAACTATTTTTAGGAATTGCTATAAATAAGTGCTCGTCAAAAGATGATAAGACGCCAACTAGCGTTTTAGTAAGTTGTTCGGAGGCGATTAATTACCTATCTAAAAAATATAACTCAAAATAAAAACCAATACAAGTACAATTGAAATAAACAAACTTATATAAAAAAGTTTTTTATATTTTTTAACCTTATTTTCGCTTAATTCATTAAGCATTGATTTTGCCGCAATAGATTCTTTTGAATATTTTTCTTTAATATAGTCAAGTATTGATTGCATAAATTCTTTTTCGCGATGCTTTAATAACAAGCTTGTATTCGTATCATGCCATCGGTATTTAGTTAACGGTTCTTGAATGTTGTAAAATGATGTATGTCTTAACATATCCATCCACATCATTTGATCGGAAGGTTCAGAATATTTATCCAAGTATCTTATGTTATGTTTTTTAAATAATTCTTTTCTAACCATGCTGGCGTGAATAATTCCACTTTTTCCAATAAAAATGTTAAGCCGAATTAAAAAATCAAATTCCGGTAAAAATTTTGTTTTAATTTCACCTGTTTTTTCCCACCATTCATAAAATCCGGCACCAACCACTCCTATTGTCGGATTTTCATCCAAAAACTTTATCATTTTTTCATATTTTGATTGCAATTGTATATCGTCATGGTCAACAATGGCGATATACTCGCTTTGCGACTCAAATGCGATTTCAAGCAGTCTATTGCGCGTTTTAGCAATGCCTAAATTCTTCTCATTTCTAAAATATTTAATCCGTTTATCACAATAAGATTTAATAACGTCTTCTGCTGACACATCTGCTGGACAATCATCTATTATAATCAATTCTAAATCAGAAAAAGTTTGCGTTAAAACACTGTCTATAGCTTCTTTTAAATGACGTGACTGCGGCTTATATACCGGCATCAATACAGATATACGCGGCGAATTCATTATTCCTTGCTCCTTTAACATTTTACAAACACACACGTACTCAACTAAATACTCGTAGCAATCAACTCTATCTTTTGATGTTAAATACCTAAACCCGAGTTTTTCATAAATGTTTTTTGCCGTTAGCAGATAGAACCTCTAAAAAAACCGTTTTTAACTTTAGCTCGTTCGTGTGTATTATATTACATCTATGTTGCCATGTCAAAAGAATATAACGGGCAAATACAATCGTTGTATGACTAATAAGCAAATCAGAGGAACGACTTTGAAATTCTTTTTGAAGCCGTAATAAGGATTTCGTACATTTAAAAAAGTTTCAATATCCCAGAGGATACCGTAAATACGAATAATTTCTTCTTCCGACAATGTACGATCTGTGCTTAAGATAGCTAACCATGCATTCTTAATATTGTAGATTTTGGAATTTAACGTTTTAAGCTATTATTCATGGAATTCATAAAACTTCTGTTCCCTTTTTTCATAAAACTCTTCCTTTGGGTTTGGCGTAATACAAATAACCGGTGATTGTTCTTTGAATTATTTGTTCTGATGCACCATCTTCGCGTGAAGCGTTTCCACCCAGCGCGCCATGGTATTCTATAATTTTCAGGTTCGCGTCATTGTACAGCAAATGTGTTTGGTCAAGCGGCAATTCTGAATTTATCTTGAAATAAACCAAATCTATTTGATTGTTATATTTTTGATTTAACTTTTGGGTTAGTTTAACAATTTCTTTTTGTGTTGGGAAAGTTCGTGGATCCGGCCGGTTATCCGGCGTTTTCCAAACCTGTTCCATATAAACGCAAAGAAGTTTTCCACCTTTGTCAAGACAATCAATAATGCGGTTAGATCTGCGTTTATATTTTTCAGCAACAATTTTGTATTCTTCATCAAAACTCGACTTGCCAAAGAAATCGTGAATATACATCAGTTTAGTTCTGTTGTTTCTGTATAGTTTCGCGCCATTTGCGGTTTTTTCATCTATGTATTCTAAATCTTCTTTATCAAAATAGTGCTTGAATTCGTCCATTAAAATCTGTATCCGCGCGGCAAAAGTTCCGCTATATACCCAATCAAATGGCGCGGCCGCTTTTCTTTGCCCATATATTTTCAGATATTCAGCCACAAAGCATGCTTCGCCAAGGGAGAAAATAAAGTCATATTTCACCTTGCTCACAAACAAAAGGCGGATTTGAAAATTAATTATGATCGCACGAACCCTGCGCCGCCATTTTCTCACAGGGATAAAAAAAGATAAAAGATTTGCAATAAGTTGTCTCATTTGACCCTCTTTTTACCATCTTCCCGTACCATAGGGGTATATTCGGGCAAAGGTGCCTCGTCCAAATATTTATGATAAGCATTAGGAAAATGTCCCATATCCAATGCGTGGTATCCATGTGCGGACAAATCGGCCGCTAATACGGTTGCTGTTGGTCCGGCAGAAATAAAGAACAATTTATCTTTTGATTGAGCCAAACATTCATTCAAGATTCTTTCGTATTCATCAAAGGCATTTTGTGGCGGGACATTTATTTCTATTTTTGATTTTATATTTCCGAACAACCGCTGGTCATAAACAAATCTGCCATTTAATGGCACGACAAATACAACATCGAGGTTATCCCATATTTTTTTAATGTCTATTATAGGTATTTCCGGGAATATGTATTCGCGTGAAAATAGAGCGTTTCCATACCATTTATTTACAAATATCTTTGATAAGGTTGTCCAATTGTTTAACCAATATTTTTCCCACCAAGAAATATATTTCTGAAAATCAGGAAGAGGTGGGGTGAGTTTGAAAGATGGTATACAGATCAGCAATTTGTCATCGCTGGGCTGGAGCAAGATTTCATTCAATCGTTTAGCCAGCATGCTGTTTCCTTTTTGAAATGGAATATCTTTACCCATAGCCAATGCAAATTCACCATCGCCGAATCTCGCGATTGATGCACCTGCCAAAATTTGATCTAGCATTTTACGAAAAGATAGAATCTCTGGAAATTGTAATCCAATCTGTGCCAGTTGTGCTCTTTGCTGTTCAGAAATAACATTATCATTCTGTTTATTTCTGTGAAATAGATGCGAAAAGAGTTTTATCTTTGTCATATTTCCGTCCTAGCTTTCAAAATTATTGTGTATTGTTTCGAGAAAACAATTTTTTTGTTAAATTGGTGGATTCTGATTGCCTTGATATATTTTTACTCATATTGGGAAATTAGTTATTGAAATTCCGGTAAATAACTGAAATAGGCAGTTTCTGAAATACGCGGATCGTTTTCAAATATATAATCTTTTTCGCTCTCCTTAATTCATCTTATCCTTTAGTAAAAGTATATTGATATCTTTTTGTACCATCCGTTTTTTGCTCTATAAATTGAAAACCCACGTTTTCATAAACTTTTTGTGCCACATAATTGTCTGGCAAAACTTCTAAAAACACCTTTTTCATTATCATTTTATTGTTCGCATATTCTAATGATTTTTTTAAAGTTTCTGTTCCGATTCCATGCCCGCGTAATGTTGAATCAAAAATATAAATACCCCAATCTGTATTCTTGGCAATGTAATCAATCGAATGGAAATAGGTAACCCCGATAAACTTTTTTTTATATTCTATAAAAAATGCAATATTGTGCGGATTTGGATTATGCAGAGATGCTAACCATTTTTTATGCGTTTCTAAATCAATATGTTTTATCTGAAACCATCGTGATACGTCCGATGAATTCCGCCATTCCAGTGTTTCCAATTGTTTTTCTATCGGTTGTGTTAAGAAATTTACCAACTTAATCATTATTGATTTTTCCTTCTATCAAATCAATCAATTTTTGTGAGAAATACGCACCTTCAAAATTATTTACGAAATATTTGTAATTTATAGCCGCAATATTCTCACGCTCGTGCTTATCTTGTAAAAGTTTGTTTATTCCTTGCTCCATATCTTCAACTTTTGAGAAAGCATAAGGATAATCTTTCGGCATATATTCATGAAAAGACCACAATGGATTATTCAGATTTATTTTAACCACATTTGGAACCCGCATACTGATTAAATCAATATGGGTTAGTGCCCCGGATATTGGAAAACTATCAATGAAAACATCTGCACATTTGAATAAGATTTTATAATCGCTGGTTGTCGGAATAGTTATCAATCGTTTTTTAATGTCTTCTTTGTCGAATAATGTTTTAATGATCTTTTTTCTTTTTGCATTCATTCTATTTGTAATGATAACATGATATAATTTCTCGTTTTGTTGTAACAATCGTTTTATCATTTCAAAATATAATGATGAATGTTCATCAAAGAATTTATAAGCTCCCCCGGCACTCATTGTGCAAAGAAAGCCGTCTGGGATTCCGATTTCTTTTTTTTTCTCCTTTACTTCTGTAGCGGAAAATTTCGGTAAATCGGATTCTTTCAGATATGGTAATCCTACTATGCAAGTATTGTCCAATCCGCGTTGCTTTTTGGTAATTGTAGCCGTTGTAGGTGTGCCTTCTAAAATCAAATCACAAAAATGCATTCCTAGTGCAGGATAATGAGACCCATGATTAAAAAATAAGATTTTTATATCGGTGTATTTTCTTAACATCCCTAATAATGTTGCCCCAAATACATCATTCATATGGATAAACGCAACGACGGCTTTTGGTGATAATTCAGTGATATCATTAAAAAGTTCCACTAATTGTTTTTGCCATTTAACGGGGCTATCTTCGAGACCACATATTTTTGAATGCTTGGATATTTCTTTTGTTTTATTTACAGCTCCTTTTAATGCTGTATTTTTCTTTGTTAAAAATACAAAAGTTTTATATTTTTCCGGCATTGCCGCAACAATGTTTTTAATACATTCCGTATGCCCACCCATATCGTATAATTCCGTTGCCAGTATGACAATATTGTTGTCTGCAATAGTATTTTTTTTTGAAGGAATTTGCATTCTTTCAATGACAGATTGTATTCTGTCATCAAATAATTTTGTGTCAAGCGGAACTTTTGACGAAAAATCGGCCTGTATTTCTAAAAGTTGATTAGAAACAAAAAAGATTGGAATACCCAATAAGGAATACCTCAATCTTCGACGTAACAACTTTTTGCGTAAAATAGGTATTCCAAGAATTTTAAAGTTATTATTTTTCCAGCCAAAGATCATCATCACAATTTCTCCAAAAATTTACATGCGGTTTTAATAATGCGATTTTGGACTTGTTCGTCCATTCCATAATAAAGTGGCAAACGAACTAAAGTAGCACTGACTTTATCAGTTATATCCATAGGGCCTGATACACGTCCGAATTTTTGTCCCGCGGGTGATGAATGCAACGGAATATAATGAAATACACACATTATATTATGTTCTTTCATATATTGAATAAAATCACTGCGTATTTGCAAATTATCAAATCGTAAATAATACATATGTGCATTATGCTGACAATGTTGTGGCACAAAAGGGGTTTTAATAACCTGTGAAAATTCAGAAAAGGATTCATGGTATTTATTCCAAATGGTCATTCGCCTTTGATTGATTTTTGTCATTTCTAATAATTGCGGATACAGATATGCGGCATTCATATCACTTGGCAAATAAGACGAACCCAATTCAACCCAAGTATATTTATCAACCTGTCCGCGAAAAAATCTACTTCTATTTGTACCTTTTTCACGAATGATTTCAGATAATTCTACCAATTGTTGCTTATTTATAATCAGCGCTCCTCCTTCTCCACAGGAGATATTTTTCGTTTCGTGAAAAGAATAACAGCCTAAATCAGCGATACCACCCAATGGTCTTTCTTTATAATAACTGCCAACAGCTTGGGCGGCATCTTCTACAACTGCCAAATTATGTTTTTCGGCGATTGCGATTATTTCGTCCATTTCGCACCCAACACCGGCATAATGTACGGGGATAATTGCCCTGGTCTTGTTTGTAATTGCTGCTTCTAGTTTTTTTTCGTCTAGATTCAAGGTATCATCGCGAATATCAACAAAAACTATTTTTGCTCCGCGTAATGCAAATGAACTAGCCGTTGTAACAAAAGTATAAGACGGGCAAATAACTTCATCACCCGGTTGAATATTTAATAATAATGCCGCCATTTCTAATGCAGCCGTACCAGACTGAACTAGTAATGCTTTAGGTGAATTTGCATGCTTTTCTAAAATTTCGTTACAAAGTTTAGTGTATTTGCCATCACCACTGATATGTTTGGCATCAATAGCATCCTTGATATATTGAAATTCCGTTCCCAAAAAAGGGGCTTCATTAAAATTTATTTTTGGTTCAATCATTTTATCTCCATTTCATTAATAAGCCTTAACAATAGCAACTTTATTAACCATAGATGATTCTTTTCTAAATCATTATATAATAAAAACGGACAAAATCAAGACTCTCATCCAGGCTACGTCTTCAACTACGATAATTTCATGTCCAACCCCAGTATACTATTGATTTATTTGCAAAGATATTAGCACCATTAAAAGTATAAATAGCAACTCTTATCATGTTACTAAATCGCCTCATAATCTATAAATCTTTAGCTATCAAAAGAATCAAGAATTCTTTAAGATACTATCAAGGGATAACGTAAAACATCTTTAACTTTGATATTATATCGTTAACTCTTTTTTGCTATATTCTTTGTCAACTATCTCGGGAAAATATCTGTTTATAACAGCATCATACTCTAACGGATATATTTTTCTAGCCATTTTTAGACTGTGAAGACGATATCCGGTCCTTATGCGTTTGGCATAATCAAAACTCATTTTGGTAGACATATGTTCTTTATGAAAGATATGAGTGATATGTACAAATTTTTTGGCTAAATCAACTTTATAAGTCAGTATGGTAAGTATTTCTTCTTCAAAGTACAAAAAAGTTTCCGGAAAAAGATAAGGATAATACTTAAAGAAATCTGGGGTAAGCATGAAACACGATCCGTGTAATTTCATTTTGATAGAGGTACAAGTTTTAAGATCGGGATTCTTATGCTTAACCTTTGGTTTTCGCAACTTCTTCAAGAAGTTTAGCTTTCGGATTGTTTGATAAAAAGCCGTCCGCTTGTACATTGTTCTGATGATGATTCGGCTATAATGCCAATATTGCTTCCGTCGGCTCCTGATTACATTGCGTGCTGCTGGGTTTTGGTCATCGCCGTCGGCCGTAATGATTCGCGGGCCCAATACACCGACTCCCGGTTCATAGGATTCCATCAGGGTCGTTATCATGCGGGGATCTTCAAATAGGGTGTCATTGTTTACAAGCAATACGAATTTACACCCCAGACTCTCCGTGGCATAACGGATGCCCAGATTATTTCCCCGTGCAAAACCTTCATTTTGGTCACTTAACACCAAATGAATCCCATTGCGATTTCTATATTTCTTTTCCAATTGCTCTCGTGAATCATTGGTCGACCCGTTATCCACAATAATGATTTCTTTCGCCGGATACTGGTCAACAGGGATACTTTCGACGCATTCAATCGTATCTATATAATTAAGATAGTTCAGTATAACAATTGCGACTTTTTCCACGTTTCCTCCTGAGCTACTGAAACTATTACTGGCTTTGTCCTTTCGACATAGTGTTTCATATTTAGTAGCCTGAATTTAATCCACCCAGCTTCTCCATTTGCAATCTTACGCACTTCAATTTTATATTTTAATGGGTAAGCTTCATTTATCTGTCCCGGTTTCAAATAAAAACAAGCATTACATTCATCGGTATTGATTGATTATTACTTTAGCGTGGAAAGGGATTTCCAAATGACTTCCCGGACCTGTCCAACTCCGGTTCATAAATTGATACAATGATTCCCCCCAATATTCGCAATTCCTGATTATTTTTATTCCGGCTTTGATTATAACATAATTTGTAGAAATTTGAACCAGCCTTCTCGATACGAGGCGGTTCAATACTTGTCGGGTCTATGTTTTTCAAGAGTCACGCCGGATAGCCGATTCCTGATTCCCCCAATAATAAATCGAGAGACGTTTTCTTTTTATTGATCATGCATTTTTTATTTTAACTAACAGTCCGAACAATTACTAACATTTATAAACTTCTTACTGACATAGATTATGCAGATTAACTTTCTTAATTCCTTATAAGTCACCTTCACGTATAATTGCAAATTGATTACAATTAAGTTAAAATTAAATTAAAACTATGTTTTTTCATGCTTTTTTCAGTTATTGTTTTCTTAATGAAAACTTAATGAATATAATAAGAACAAAATATAACTGTTACATGATCTGATACATTATTAATGAATCAACATTCGTATCCTGAAAAGCAAAGACAAATAGTTTAGATCATCACGATTGGGACGAATATGAACAAGAAAAGAGGTGTTCTTTAACAGAATAGAAAAATGGCCTTAGCAACTAACTGCCAAAAGAAATTCAATCTGCAGTTGGAGAAATGAGCTCCAAATCATACAATATGCGAGACTGGATATAGTGGAGGATTCCATGAAATTTAAAAAAGTTTGTCTCAACAAAAGCATTAAAGTCGGTTATCGGGAAACATTGAATACTGAAATTGCCGGAATTGCAAGTTCGCTGTTTAATGAAAACATTTCTACTAAATTAACTTCTTCTTATAAATTGGAATTTATTAAAGCCAGACATAACTGTAAAACATATATTTTAACCCGTGGAGATGAGGTCTACTATATAAAAAAGTTTTTTGAACAATCCTTGCGCAAAAAGGTTCTTAACCTTTTTAGAACTACCAAAGCTTTCCGATGTTATGCGATATCTTACAAATTGGCAGCGATAAAAATTGCTGTAGCTGAACCCGTTATGTTCCTTACATGTTCAAAACGGATTATCGAAAAAGAGAGTATTTTTATTACCAAAAAAGCGGCGGGGATTGGTGCAGGCACTTTTCTGCTATCGCAAAATATTCCTTTAGATGAGAAAGAAGAAGCTGTAAAACAATTATTTCGGTTTCTTGGCTATCTGCATAAAAAACGTTTTAAACATGGCGATCCATGCTTGCCCAATTACATAATTGATCACCAAAAGGATAACGATATAATTACGTTTATCGATCTTGATCAAGTCCACCGGATGCCGTATATGCCCAAATTGCTTGCTTTTCATAGTTTGGCCAAATTAAACGCCTTATGCATTAGTGAATTGAGAAAACCATTGGAAGAGGGATGGCCGATTTATGTAAAGGCCTTTTTAGAAGGGTTTAATCCCCGGATTGAACTGGATGCGGCAATGCGGTTCATTGAGAGAGACAAGGCAAGAATCTAATTTTTAAAGTTAAAATTCAACAAAAAACGGGCGGTTATAGACTCGCTGAAATTTTGTTAGGGATAATGGAGATAATGAATTTCTCCATATCCCTTTTTTATTTTTCTTACGAAGCTGTAAAATATTTACCTCTTTTTTGAGTGCCGGTAATTTTCATCGATATGAAGAAATGAACAAAATTAAAATATGGGATAACTTTCCTTTTGACCTTTGGGTTGGCTAATAATATAAATCTTTGCTTTTGCTAATAATAACATGAACCCAATTTATCTAGTTTATTAAGGCAAAATCAGGCAGCAATTGGTTTGATATGTTTCATGTAAATGAGGGGGATAGATGCATCCATATGTTGGAGAGTACATAAAAAGTTTGCCCGACCTCAAAGGAAAAGTGGTATTGGATATTCCTTGCGGAGACGGCGAGGCAAGTTATGAATTTTATCAAAAAGGGGCAATTGTAAAAGCATTTGATCTTTATCCGGAGTTTATGAAAACAAAGTCTATTGAGGCTAAATTTGCTGATCTTACCAAGGGCATTCCTCTCGAAAATAATAGTGTTGATTATATTCTTTGTGAAGAAGGTATTGAGCATATATCTGACCAAGTACGGGTATTTCAAGAGTTTAATAGGGTATTAAAGAAAGATGGAGAACTATTAATAACTACTCCCAATGCTTCTCATTTTAGAGCCAGGTTGGCGCGATTTTTTTTAGAGTCAGATTCTTTGAAAAAAATGCCGGCTACTGAAATCGATAGTATTTGGTTTGCGGAAGAAAAATCGAATCGGCTATATTTTGGCCATCTTTTTTTGCTGGGAGTCCAGGACCTACAAACTATTGCTGCAATTACAGGCTTTCAAGTTAGAAGACGTTTAAGGACTGATTTTGGACGAAATTCTTTGTTGATAGGTATTGTTCTGTACCCCATATTGGTAGTGATAACGCTTTTGGTGTGGTCAAAATACCGAAAGAAAAACAAGAAAATCGCTGAAAATTTGCGAAAAACAGTTTTATGGCAAAGAGTAAAGTTGAATATAGCGCCAACAACACTTTTTTACAAGCATATCTTTTGGATAATGGCTAAAAGACTTGAACAAAATGAAATAATCGGGCATCTTAAAATAATTAAAAGGAAAAAATATTCAAATCAGAATCCATACGATTTGTAAAATTTAGCCAATTACCCGGAGGCTATTTATAAACCTATGAGTGGCTTTTCTGATTAATTTAAATGCATCAAATAACCTCAAATGACCTGAGAAGTATTCCCCACAATCTTGTCCTGGCCAGTAAATTCTTTAAAAGCCGTTTCCGTAGCCAGTATTACCTCTTCAACACTAATGTTTTGTATTAAATTTCCTTCCTGCGGTTTGACAGCCCATTCAGGATGTTTGTAGGGACAGATAAATTCGTAATCCGTGGGGCCGAGAATCATCACGGATCTTTTTCCCACAGCGGATGCGGCGTGCATTAAACCGGTATCTCCGCCGACCACAACCGAAGACAACTTTGCAAGGCCGACCGAGGTGAGAAAATCAGATTGACCGGCCGCGACGGGGAAGCGGGCGGCTACCTCATTTAATTGTTCCCGTTCCGAAGGCCCTCCTCCAAACAATACTTGCATACCTTGGCTTTTCCAATGTTCCGCCAGAACCACGTAGCGGTCGAGGGGCCAAATCTTGCCGGCAATTCCATCGCCGGTAAACGGTTGAACAAAAAGAGTGGGCTTTTCCAAAGACAACCCCCAAGTGGAAAATAAAGTCTTGGCTTTCTCTAAATTTTCCTGAGGGACAATATACTGATTTTTAATGGGAAAGACCTTTAATCCCCCTTGCTCTAATAGTTTGAGATTTTGGTCGATTTTGTGAATGCCACGGGTTTGTTTGGTGAAGGTATTGGTATAGAATAAAGAACGTAGTGATTTTCCCTTTCCAATCGTTCCCCAACGGTGTTTGGCGCCGCTCAGCCGCAATAAAAGGGCATGTTCGGCATGACCGGAATAATCAACGATCAGTTGATAATTGTTTTTCCGAATTGTTCGATGGAGATCGACGACTAATTTCAATAACTTGGGTAAGCTTTTTGAAGCGAGGATTTTTTTGTCAATGGTCAAAACTTGATCAAGTCCGGGAAAACCCTTTAAAACAAACGAATATGAATCTGCAACCAAAAAACTAATTTTGCTATTGGGGAAATTATCCCTAAGCATATAATAGGCCGGAAGAGTAGAAACAATATCCCCTATGGCGCTTCGGCGTATCATTAAGATATTCTTGATATCTTGCACTAATTTATCACTCTCAATTCCTATATAACGTTAATTCTATAAAGAACAAAAAATAATTATCCAATGGGTATATTATACAGCTCTGAAATTACAACAGTCAAGGGATGTTGCAGACTATTGGAGAGATAGCAACTAAAATCTTAATAACAAATTTAGTAAGATACAGCTGGATTAGAAAAGACAATCCAGAAAATATGATTTAATGAAAAAGGAAATCAAAGATTTACCTCGAATAAATTACCAATATTTTAGCAAAGTTACTGGAGGGATAAATAGCCATAGTGCCATTGTGACTTCTTTGAGATAATAGTAGTAATCGATGTTTTAATCCTTATACTTATAAAAAATGGAGTAGAAAAATGAACGAAATAAAAAACCAATTACTTGAGAAAGTTAAGAATAAAGAAATAACGGTGGGTGTTATTGGCCTGGGATATGTAGGGTTGCCTTTATTATTGAGCTTTGCTGAATCAAAAATCAGAGTTTTGGGGCTTGATATTGATACCAAAAAAATTAATATGTTGAAAAATGGGAATAGCTATATTAAACACATTAATTATGAGCGGATATCAAAGGTATTTGCGGGAAATAACGCAGAGGTAACAAACGATTTTTCGCGGGCAAGCGAAGCGGATGCATTAATATTGTGTGTCCCTACTCCGTTAAATCAATACAAGGAACCTGACTTGAGTTTTATAGTTGATACCCTGGAGTCCATATTACCTTACCTGCGAAGAGGACAAATCATTAGTTTGGAGAGTACAACCTATCCGGGAACCACCGATGAGATCCTCAAAAACAGAATTGAATCAAAGGGTTTTAAGGTTGGGGAAGACATTTTCTTGGTTTTTTCTCCGGAAAGAGAGGACCCGGGGAATAAAAATTTTTCCACCAAAAGCATTCCCAAGGTCATCGGCGGGACAACCCCGAATTGCTTGGAAATTGGTCAAGCGATTTATAGCCAAGTCATTGAACGGGTGGTTCCCGTTAGTTCCACAAAAGCCGCTGAATTAACTAAACTTTTAGAAAATATTTACCGGGCGGTTAATATTGGTCTCGTCAATGAAATGAAAATTGTCGCTGATAAAATGGGTATTGATATTTGGGAAGTTATTGAGGCTGCATCGACCAAACCTTTTGGATTTACCCCTTTTTATCCTGGTCCGGGCTGGGGAGGGCATTGTATACCGATCGATCCCTTTTATTTAACATGGAAAGCCAAAGAATATGGAGTCAATACCCGTTTCATTGAACTGGCGGGAGAAATAAACACCCAAATGCCGGAATGGGTTTTGTCAAAGGTTAGCGATGCTTTAAATAGGAAGCGAAAGGCGATTAACGGTTCCAAAATACTGGTTCTCGGTATCGCTTATAAGAAAAATGTTGATGATATGAGGGAATCTCCGGCAGTAGAATTAATGGAACTGTTACGGAATAAAGGCGCGGATCTTTGTTATTCCGATCCCTTTTTCCCCGTGTTTCCGGAAATGCGGGAATATGAATTCAAATTGAACTCGGTTGAAATAACACCGGAACTATTATCGAAAATGGATTGTGTAATCATTGCATCAGACCATGACCAGTTTGATTATGAATCAATCCAAAAAAATAGTAATTTAATTATCGATACAAGATGTCGTTATCGTAAAGCCTACCCGAACGTGGTAAGAGCATAGAAGTTGTTCATAACTGATATTTATATGTATTCACTAAGGGAGAGATAAGCGTTTTGGTTGATCACTGTGATGACTTAGGTTTGGTTTTCGCGGGCAAAAAAATACTGATATTAGCTCCTCATCAGGATGATGAGGCTTTGATGTGTTCGGGAATTATCGAACATGCGAAAACAAACGACGCTGATGTGAAGGTGTGTGTCGTCACAAATGGCGATAAAAAAGGCCGGAAAATCGGCCTGATCCGTATTAGGGAAACGATTAAAGCCATGAATTATTTGGGTTTAAAAGCTGACAGCATTGTTTTTATGGGCTATGGAAATACTTCCAAAATTACTAGCGCCTCCTTTATGAACAGGTTATATTATGCTGAGACAGATACTACGGTGATTCCATCCTATGTTGGAACTGAAACATACAGCATTCCCGAGGTGCCGGAATATCATTACCGGAAATACGGTACTCATGGTGTTTACAATCGGGAGACCTTCCGGCAGGATCTGAAATCGATTATTGATGAATATAAGCCGGATCAAATTTATGTTACTTCGCTTTACGATACCCATCCCGATCATTCGAACCTTTATAAATTTACGGTGGAATCAATTATAAGCATTAAACGCATTCAGCCTGAATTTTCTCCCGTTATGTATGAATATCTCATTCATGCTGATGAGGAAGATACTTTTTGGCCGGTACGCGAGAGAAAAAATAGAGTGTTGGCTTCATTTTCAAAACCACTTACTTTGGAAACCAATACTTTGTTAGATTGGGAAAAAAGAGAAGTTTTTACTGTGCCCCCTAGTATGCAAAGTGTATGGCGATTTAAAAATAAGAAACATAAAATCATCAGTAAATACCGCAGTCAGCGACCATGGCGCGGTAATAATTATTTGTATTCTTATGTAAAGAACGATGAATTTTTTTGGAAAAAGGACTTCGCCAATATTGCTTTTTTAGCCAATGTCAGTGTTTCTTCGGAAAATACGTCAACCGGCCAGCTCGGAATCAAGGCTGCTGACGGAATAGCCGATGGATATCCGCGGTTTCCGGATAACGAATGGGCGAGCATGGGGGAAACGGCGGGTGCATGGATTCAGTTAAGCTGGCCTGGTGACCATAAAATCAATAAGATCGTTCTTTATGACCGGCCTAATTTAATGGATAATATTATCGGCGCCACGCTTACTTTTAGTGACGGCAGTTGGATCAAGGTCAGTTCATTACCCAATAATGGAAGCGGCTATCAGATAAATTTTGAAGTTAAAACGGTAAATTGGGTTAAATTAACGATTGATGAAGCTGTGGGGAAAAATATCGGATTAAGCGAATTTGAGGTTTACGAGGAGAAATCATGAAACAAATTAATGTTTTGCATATGGCCCATTTGACAATCCGATATGGGGTAGAAAAGCAATTATTGGATTATTTGAATTTTGCGAAGAATACTCCGAATGAAATTAAACCTCATGTCTGCGCATTACGGATTAACACCTCGATTCATGAAGAAATCAAAGCACTGGGAATTCCTTTGATTGTTACGCGGTTATGGCCGTGGAATGTTAAGGAATTTTCAAAATTTTTGAAAGCAAATAATATCCATATTCTTCATGTTCATAATCAATTACGGTTTCCGTTACGTTCCAGGATTCTGCCGAAATTAGCCGGCGTTCCCATTATTGTTGAGCATGAACGTGGAATGGTCTGGAATACTTCCTCAACAAGATTTATTAAATGGACGAATGGATTGGTCGATGCCAATATTTGTAATTCCAATGCCGCTAAAATAATGTTAAAACAAAAATGCGACATCGAAGCAAAAGTAATTTATAATGGCATCCTAATGCCGGTTACCCAAGGAGAAGTTAAAGCCCAATTAAAAGAAGAGTTGGGACTTCCGGGAAATACTAAAATTGCCGGTTTTGTCGGCCGGTTAAACAACCCTAAGGGGCCGGAAGCTTTTGTAAGAATGATCCCTGTTGTAAGCCGGGCTGTTCCTGAGGCCAGATTTATCATGGTTGGCGATGGCCCTATGCGAAACGATTTGGAAAATGAAGTAAAGAGTTTAGGTGTTGAGGACAAGGTTTACTTCTTAGGATACCGGAAGGATGCCAACCAGCTATTAAAACAACTGGATGTAGTGGTTGTTCCCTCGTTCCGGGAGGCCTTCGGGAATATCGTCATCGAAGCCGGCTTGGCCAAAAAACCCGTGGTCGCTTCCAGCGTCGATGGGCTTGCGGAGACTGTGGTTGATGGGGAAACAGGATTCTTAGTTGATTGTACCGAACCAGTTACTCGTTTAAAAGGTGCTAGTAGACTTCCTGGAGCGGTTGTCGACGGACGAACCCGGGAACTTAGACCCCCGTTCTTACCAAATACCGTAATGTTAGCTGAAAAAGTGATTAAATGTTTACAAGATCCGGAAACTGCTTCTTTATTAGGAAACAAAGCCTATATAAGAGCTACTACTACTTTTTCGTTAGAACGCTTTCGTAATGAGCTGGATGATTTGTATAGGGAACTTGTGAATGATCACGCCTACTAGAAAAACAGAACCACCAGAGTGAATGGTCCCTCGAAGAAGACATGCTAGCTTTCACTTCCGATATCGGTGTTCTGGCCCGGCTGGTTATGGCTTCAGAAGGACGGTGGCTGCTGGTGCTGTCGGAGCGGATGGATATTGATATCACGAAAGAGTTTAAGTCATGGATGGATCAACTTGACACTGAAAAAGGCATGCCGCTGGGACGGTATGCCATGATCCAATCACGAAGCGTTGATTGTAGTTCAAACCAGTTCTTTCAGCCTTTGCAAATCCATTTTCCGGATGATAGGTAAATTGGTTTTAATCTTGAGAATATCCCAATCCCACCACTTTATCTTTAGCAACATCTGAATCGTCGGTTCATCGAACCGGTATTTGATGATTCGCGCCGGGACGCCTCCCACCATACCGTATGACGGAACATCCCGGGTGACGACTGCCCGGGTACCGATAATCGCGCCGTCACCAATGCGCACTCCCGGCATAATAACGGCTTCATATCCAATCCATACATCATTTCCGATCACAATGTCGCCTTTATTATCCCAGGCTTCATTGGGTTTTAACGTTTCATCCCATTCCTCAAAGAAGATGGGGAAGGGATAAGTGGAGAAGGAATTCAGGGTATGATTGGCGCTGTTAAAAATGAATTTGGCCCCACAGGCAATCGAACAAAACTTACCGATGATCAGTTTGTCTTTGTTTATGGGGTAGTGATACAGGACATTCTTCTTTTCAAACCCGGCGGGATCTTCAAAATCGTTATAGAAAGTAAAGTCTCCTACAATAATATTGGGGTTTTGGACAACATTCTTGAGATAACAAGTATTTGGGTCATTGCTCCGAGGGTAAATGTGCCCGGGGTTTGGTTTACCATGGATAAAATTATCTATAAAATGAGACACCGCGATAGCTCCTTTCGGCAGTTCATGTCTTCAGGGCATATTCAATCGAAACATGGATGAGATATTTCCGATAGCATCCCTCCTCCTCATTATAGGCGTAACCTGATGCAGAAAATATAGCGGAAACAATTCAGAACCGTTTATAACCCAAAAAGCTCACCGGAAGTATCGCTATTTCCGACGAGCTTTTTTTAAGTATTCGAATAGATAATCTTTTTAATCCGATCATAGGAAAGGCAGAATTCTGCCGCAAGCTGATCCATGGATAATCCGTCCCGGAATTTCCGGCGAATCTCAGCGTTTCTGCGGTTCTGCAACATCCGGTTTCCTGAGTTTTCACCCCATTTTTTACGAATACCTTTCGGATTGGGGATATAAATCATTTCGCCATGGATATATTTCTGTACTTCCGTGAGTAAATCTTCCGGAAGGATCCGATCGGCTTTCAAGTATTTCATTTTAGCTCCGCTCCTTAAAATGTTTCCCGATTTTAAGAAGGCAAAGCCTGCATTACAAACCATTTCGTTTCATGGACATACCTTGGCGATTATTTTTTACTCCATGCAACCAACCGCCCCGGTTCATATTGCAGACTTTGCATGGAGCGCTTCGCTACAAACCTGTCTAAACTCAATCATCTTAATGATCCTCCTTTGTGAGCTTAAACTTTTCCCTCAATAAGAGGAACTCTTTGAGGCAATTGTGATTATTTTCTATATCCTTAGACGACTTCCTTCCCAAAATTGAGCGAAGAATTTTGATGTCATCCACTCGATTTCCTACGTCTATTCAGCCTATCATTGGTGGCATGTTCATCATTGACAAAGATTTTGTTTTAGGATATAACAGAAAGAAATATCTAACCCGGGTTCTTGATGGGGATATCATCGCTATGATTGGGTCGAAACACAAATCATTCTTTTTGGGAAAACGGATTTGGTTATATTTGATCGATAATATGAAAAACTAGGGACGGAATATGGCATGGATATTGAAACGAATCTACGATTAATTAAATATAACGAAATAGAGGTTTCTTTATGAAAAACAAGTATGACATAATAGATTTAAAAAATTGGAAGCGAACCATGCATTGTCAGATATTTAGACAGGCGGTGCAACCCCAATATTGCGTGAGTTTCGAATTGGATATTACAACTTTTTATAAAAAACTAAAAGAGATGAATTGGCCATTTACTTTTGCTATGATATATTCTGTAACAAAATGTGCGAATGAAATTGAGGAATTCAGATATCGTTTTGAAGATGGCAATGTCGTATTGTATGAGCAAATTAATACATCATTTACTTATTTAGATAAAGAAACGGAACTTTTTAAAGTGGTAGCTGTTGATATGCAGGATTGTATTGAGGATTACATTCGACTTGCAGGTGAAACTGAAAAAAATCAAAAAGAATACTTCACTGGGCCTTTGAGTAACAATGTATATCAATTTTCGGCAATGCCTTGGATTTCGTTTACACATATTTCTCATACAGATTCGGGTAAGAAGGATAACGCAATTCCGATATTTGATTGGGGAAAATTTTTTGAACGAGAAGGGAAAATTATTTTGCCATTTTCCGTACAAGTGCACCATTCTTTTGTAGATGGAATTCATGTGGGAAAATTTGTAGAAATACTTCAAAAGTTTTTAAATGAGTTTTAATAGATACCTGCTCCAACCTCAAATCGCCAACCGCCTGATTTACCAAAGTTTACACCATTTACAGCAGCGCTATATTCAATCCATGGGTATCTTTGGAGTATACCTCAACAATCTTTGATGCATTTCTATCCGCGGCGATATCCAAACTTCCTGTACCCGATGCAGGTTCGGTTTTTGATGACATCCTCATGCAAGCAAGCAATTTGGCCAAGTTTCTGTATAGCCCGGAAGGTAAAGTAATCAACGAATTCATTGCCGGAGGGCAGTTTGATCCGAAATTGGCCGAAGAATACCGGTTATGGTATTTTAGGCCCCGACGGCTCGAATCGCGGCGGATTTTAGAGCGGGGAATCCAAAGAGGTGAAATAAAGAAAGACCTTGATCTGGAATTGTGTATCGACTTACTCTATGGACCGCTTTTTTACCGGTTATTGGTAACCGGTGAAACAGTTGATGGTGCGGTCTTGAAAGTTTTGATCCAATACGCATTCGAGGGTATCCTAGTCGGAAAAATAGGTTCATCCCATATGGGCTTCTCCCCAGTCGCTCATAATCTTTAAAACGGGAATTAAGGTTTCGCCTTTTTGGGTTAAGGAGTATTCAACTTTGGGAGGAATCTGACAATACTCCTTGCGCAAAATTAACCCGTCGTTTTCCAATTCTTTCAGGTGCTGACTCAGCATTTTATGAGTTATTCCCATAAGTGATTTTTTCAGTTCTCCATATCTTCTGGTTTCATTAATAAACATCTGATACAAAAGCATGGTCTTCCACTTGCCGCCAACTACATGCATTGTATATTTGATTGCACATTTTTGCTCATTGTTATTCAAGTTTTCCTGCATATCAACTCTCTCTCCTTTCTTGCCGGGTAGTAACTCACTAATAAGTGCGTACTTGTGATATTGATTATTGGATCTAAAATCAATATATAGTACCTTAAAACGATTGTAAAGAAGGAGATGTTCGTTTCATGGAATTTAACCAAGTCATTAAAGCAAGAAGGAGCATAAGAAAATTCAAGCCAGAACCTATACCGGAAGCATTCATTCAAGAAATTATCGATGCGGGACGTCTGGCGCCCTCTGTATCAAATATTCAGTCAACCCGATACGTAATTATCAAAAATGCTGAAATGAAAGAAAAGTTAATCGAATATACCTTACCGCTGGTAAAAAGCGCACCGCTTGTAATTGTCTGCTGCGTGTATAAAAAAGCATGGCTGGATATGGAAGAAAGACTGACACAATTGACAAACCTGGGGGCGTTTAGCGATATTTATGAAGAAACACGGAAACAAATGGAGAACTACGAGAAAAACGGCAAAATGGGGCGGGTGATGAGTGCCCAAATAGCTGATTATTATTTATGGCAGCATGCCGCAATTGCGATCGATCATATGACTTTAAAAGCAGTAGACTTAGGATTGGGAAGCTGTTGGGTTGGTTTTGTCGATCGCGCGAAAGTAAAAGAATTATTGGGTCTTGATGACAACTATGAAGTGGTAGCACTGCTTCCGATCGGTTATCCTGACCAGAATCCGCCCCCAAGACCCCGACTGGCCGTTGGCGATATTGTGGTGAAGGAATTCTAACGGATGAATGTAACCCAAACTTCGGGTTAGAATTATTTATTATAGTTATTCTTTCTATTGTCATTTTTGTAGAAGTCAGGGATGATATACTTATTATCCCTGAAGGAGACCATAATGCTGACCTTTGATAATTTAAATGATAACCATATTGAAGCCGCGGCTCAGCTTGCTTTAGCAGAATATTTTGAAGAGCAAAAGGTAGTTCCTATCCTCCCATCAGGCGACTACTTTAATCTTTTTTGTGATCGGATTTCAAAAATGGTTGAACATCGTTTAGGGGTTGTCGCCATGGAAGCCGGTAAACTCCTTGGCTTTTTAACCTGTTATAATCCCTGTCAAAATCATTTTGGCGCCACCATGGGCGCGTTTTCTCCAATTCACGCCCATGCTGCAATCAAAAATAACCGGAAACGGATTTATTCGCAGATGTACCAACAAGCCGCCCAAAAGTGGGTCAGCAATGGGATCTTAAGTCATGCAATTGCCCTATATGCGCATGACGCCGAAGCGATTAATTGCTTTTTTTGGAATGGATTTGGGCTGCGGTGCGTTGATGCCATCCGGGATGTAACACCGGTTATCTGCGGAGAATTTCCGGATTACACTTTTGATGAACTTCCGGTTGGGGAGCTTGCTCCAATTGTTCCGTTAAAAAATCTCTTGAGTCAACATTTGCAAAACACGCCAATGTTTGTTCCGGGTTTTTTCAGCCGGGATGCTGCGGAGATTAAGGAGGAGAACGAGTGCCGACGGTCGAGGTATTTTGTTGCCAGAGATAAAGGAAAAATGATTGCTTTTATTGAGATCATGCAATCGGGAGAAAATTTTGCCTGTAACGATCCTCAAATGATCAATATTTGCGGCGCTTATCTGTTGCCGGAGTACCGGGGAAAAGGCGTTTATACAAAGTTGCTCATGGTGATGCTGGAAACTGTTCAAGCAGAAGGTTACACCCGCTGCGGGGTGGATTTTGAAAGCTTGAATCCTACAGCCAGGGGTTTTTGGATGAAGCATTTTACTGCCTATACAAACAGTGTGGTGCGGCGGATTGACGAACGGATTTATCGGAAATGATTTCAAAAAGGCATGCCGCAGTGACGGTATGTCTTGATTCAATCATCAAGCGCTGGTTATAGTTCCAACCCCGTAGACTAGTAGAGCGTATCGTAAATAGCAATCAGAAATGGGGAAGATACGCTCTACTTAAGTAAAACGTTCACAATCATTGAGTAGTTATTTAGAGAACGTTTTACGAGTACCCCTGGGGCGGGAAGCTTTTCAAAAAGCCCGCGCCGAAGACAAACCCATCCTGCTTTCCTGCGGTTACTCGGCCTGTCATTGATGGCATGATTGCTAAAGACACCAATAAGGTTTTTAGAGTGGCATTAACAGAGAGCGGAAATCGTCCGATGTAAGATAAGATGAACTGGGGGTTTTTGAATAATTTACATCTGTAAACTTGACAACGGAATATACCGAGTGGTATATTATTGGCATGGATAAATCGGAAAAAACTAAGGAATATATTATTGAAAAAGCATCGCCCATATTTAATAAGCAGGGTTATCAAGGTACATCCCTATCAGATTTAACGGATGCAACTAAACTCACCAAGGGTAGTATTTATGGTAATTTTGAGAACAAAGATGATATCGCCATAAAATGTTTTTTATTTAATGTTGACAAAATCACCAGTGAAATAAAGAGAAATATGGCAGGAATTAAAGACCCAATTGAAAAACTATTGGTTTTCCCAAGTGTATATCGGAGGATTTATAAATCCATTTTGGAAAACGGAGGTTGCCCAATTGCAAATACGATGATCGAGGCTGATGACACACATTCATTTTTAAATAATCTTGCAATGAATGTAATCCATGGTTTGGAATGCAATATTATTTCCATAATCGAAGAGGGGAAAGCTTCTGAGAAAATAACTAAAACTGTGGAGCCTCAAAAGACTGCACAGATTATCATAGCCTTATTTGAAGGTGGCATCATCTTAGCAAGGGGAACAGGTAAAGAGGGCTTCATACTTAATGCTATAGAAGAGGTTGAGCGGATCATTGTATCAATGAAAAGCTAAATTTTTTTAGGCTAAAATATACCGAACGGTATTTTAGTAAATAATTATTACGGAGGAAAATAGCAATGCCCATTGCCACAATTAAAACAATGAAGGGTGCTTTATCAAAAGAAGATAAGTTGGAGTTGCATAAAAGATTTGCAGACTTAATGGTCGAAATCGAAGGTAAAGGAAATGAAGAATTGAGAAAGTATGTTATCCTAGCCATTGAAGAAGAAGAACCTATTAATATGGGAATCGGAGGATTTGCAGCAACTGAAGATACTGTAAAGAGATTGACGAATGCTTAAATAAAGCGATTTAAAAAAAAGGATATTTCAAAAGTTAATTTTACAAAACCACATTTACCCCTGGATTAATTTCACGTTGGGGCTGTTGCAAATTAATTAAAAATAGCTGACAAACCCCTTAACTCAGGAAACTGGAAGGTCAGTTAAGAGCTATTTAACACTTTCCCTGAGTTAACGGAATAGTCAGCTTTTTTTATGTCCTCCTGCCTCTCCTAAGTCATGGTTACAGTTTTTAGCCAATGGGTTCCCGCCAAAAAGGGGGTGGCCCTTTTGTGATCGCCGTCGTTTTTTTAATTTAACGCCTTGGTGTTTTAAATATGTTTAAACTTCAGGGCCGTAGCCGTCAAGACCCGAAAAACAGGGAAATCAGGGTGGGTTTTGGGCCTATTACCCTTTCGCAGAAAGGGAATTTGCTGGAATTGAAGGCCTACAGACTTGTTGGACAGACTACGGAGCATAACGGCTAAGGATCCGGAAAACCCAAACTGCCCTTTTGGGGGGTCATTATTTTTTTAGCAGCGATTTCCTGAGCGACGGAGATAATTGTCAGGAGCAAACCGGAAACCGCTGGAAACTGACGAAATGGTTTCGTAAATGAAAGGAAATAGATAAAGAAATATATATATATTTTCTGTAACCCCCATTTGCCCCACTGGCCCACAATCCCAGATGCAGTCTTGGTTTGGAGAGTTGGCCCATGAGGGGGAAGGTCTTTCATTCCACTGATTTGTTTTTTCGCGGTGGCTATCATCAGTGGACCATAATCGCCGCCTTCTTTGAAAGATCCAAAAAGTTAACCACTGCACTCGTTGAATGGAAGTGTTGTCCTGGGGTTCAAGCCCTCATTCTTGCTTTCTCCCGCCTTCGGGAGAAACGAAGGCCCTGTCAAGGCAGTCAAACTACGACCCCAAAAACTTTTTGATTACGGAGCCAGCGCGCCTTAAATTGAAGGCGAGAGAGAGATCAAGAACCAGCTTTTCGACTTGCATTTTGTTTTCACCCTATATATGTTTTTGCCATTTTTTACAAGGGAAAAGAGGGGCATGAGGTCCAGGAGGGCCAAAAAATAAATAAGAATGAAAAGGATTGGTTTTTATAGGTAACGATAATGTTTAGAGAAATGCAATCACCCAAGGAAGAAATGGAAAAAAGGTTTAGAGAAATGCAATCACCCAAGGAAGAAATGGAAAAAAGGTTTAGAGAAATGCAATCACCCAAGGGAGAAACGGAAAAAATGTTTGGAGAAATGAAATCACCCAAGGGAGAAACGGAAAAAATGTTTGGAGAAATGCAATCACCCAAGGGAGAAACGGAAAAAATGTTTGGAGAAATGCAATCATCCAAGGGAGAAATGGAAAAAATGTTTGGAGAAATGAAATCACCCAAGGGAGAAATGGAAAAAATGTTTGGAGAAATGCAATCACCCAAGGGAGAAATGGAAAAAAGGTTTGATGAAATGAAATCAGAAATCGTTGGGGCTGCGGAAATTGTTTCAGTATGGCCCGAAGAACTAATTTCAGGGGTCGCCAGAGATGGTAGAAGGCCGGAAAATGCCGGTCAAAATCTTGCAGCGGGAAAGCGTTCCCCAAATCTTTTCGGAATGGAATCGTTTGTTTCCAAACGCCTCGCCCAAGGATGTCCCAATGGCTTAAAGCCCGGCGGAGATTGAATTTAGGGGTGATGTGAGGCAGAGGGGGTGTTGTAGAAATATATGTATATTTCTTTCTTTGGATTGAATCGTAGTATTTTTTTATGAATATCATTGTAATAAATTTTTCCAGATTTTTCAATATCATCGGAAATAATATTTTGAGGGGCGCGGATTGCGGCGGCGGACTAGGTCAAAAAGAGAAAAGGGTAAAGAGAAATAGGAAAAGGGAAAAATTGGTATACTGTAGAATGTTGGGCTAACATGAAAATTGTCAGCGAAAAGGAATAGGATGAAAAATGATTTACCGGAACGAACATTTTCGTTCGCAGTTCAAATCATTAATTTAAATGACTATTGCATTAACTCAGGATGAGAAATGGGTAATAAAAAAAGGACTGCACTGCCAGAAAGCCTATGAACCTCACCCCGACCCTCTCCTAGCGGAGCCGTTTCTAAAGAATCAGTTTCAAGGAGAGGGATGTCGGAGCCCGAAACTATAGCCTTTGTTCAAGTATTTCTGTAAGATCTTTAAAAGATGCCCTAGAAAAATAGGCTAACATTTCGTGCGATTCACCTCTCTCCATGAAAAACCTCTGGAACTGGCATCGTTTGGAGAGAGGCCGGGAGTGAGGTCGCATTTGGGCATCTATGAACTTACCAAACGTTTGTTGTCAATTAATCACAGCAAATCCTGATGACATTGGGGCTGGGGGTTAGGTTCAAATAACCGGTTTAATAAACTTAAAAGTTTTACTGTTTAAATCAAATAATCATTTTAATTTATGTAAGAAACTCGATGAGAAACCGGGAGTATCGCGAACACTGGCGAATAAATTGCTACGTTCAGGCACTTCCATTGGCGCTAATGTTCATGAAGGGCAAGCCAGTCAAAGTGAAGCCGATTTTCTAACGAAATACAATATTGCTTGTAAAGAAGCGCGGGAGACGCAATATTGGTAAAGGCTTTAATGAATAACCATCCTTTTTGGGCATACTGTTTAAAAAACAAATTTAACTTTTAAAAGGATGATTTTAGTGATTATAATTAAATATACCAACCGTCTTATCGACGAAACCAGCCCATATTTACAGCAGCACGCCCACAACCCCGTCGACTGGTACCCCTGGGGCGAGGAAGCGTTTGAAAAAGCCCGCGCCGAAGACAAACCCATCTTGCTTTCCTGCGGCTATTCCTCCTGCCACTGGTGCCATGTGATGGAGCGGGAGTCTTTTGAAGATCCTGAAATCGCCAAGTTAATGAACGACTATTTTGTCAATATCAAAGTCGACCGGGAGGAACGGCCGGACATCGACCATCTCTATCAACAGGCGGTTGGCGCTATTACCGGGCAGGGCGGCTGGCCTTTGACGGTTTTTTTAGACTCTGAGCAAAGGCCTTTTTTTGGAGGAACGTATTTCCCACCAACCCCGATGTATGGGAGGATCAGTTTTCCCGAGCTGTTGAAATTGGTCCATGACAAGTGGCAAAATCAAAAAAACGATATCGACGAGGCTTCCCGGGAACTCAATCGTTTTCTTCAGCCGGATCAAGGCGCCGCCGATACCGGAGAAATGCCTGGAAAGGAATATTCTTTAAAAGCTGCTTACCAGCTTTACCAGGCAATAGATTCCGTTAACGGAGGATTCGGAAAAGCCCCCAAATTCCCCAACGTTTCACTTTTGCAGCTTTTTGTAAGGCTGGGGAAGGGGTGCTATCGGCCAGACCTGGTGGAACATGTTCGTTTTACCCTGGAACAGATGGCCAAAGGGGGAATTTATGATCATCTGGGAGGAGGATTTCACCGTTACTCAACGGATGAGAAATGGCTGGCGCCCCATTTTGAGAAAATGCTTTACGATAATGCCCAGTTACTACGGATATATACCGTGGGCTATCAATTAACGAAAAATGAAGAGTTTCGAGATGTTGTCCATCAGACTGCCGATTATATCAGACGGGAGATGACTTCCCCCGAAGGCGGTTTTTATGCGACCCAGGATGCGGATAGCGAAGGTTTGGAAGGGAAATTTTTTATCTGGAAGTTGCCGGAGGTCCGTGAAATCTTGGGAGAGAAGCTATCGGAGTTGTTCATCGATTATTACGGCCTTAGCGAAAGTGGCAACTTCGAAGGGGCCAATATTCTCAACCTTCTGGAGGACCCATCTTCACCGGAGAGACGGGCGAGGGTCAGAGAAAATCCCGATTGGATGCAAAAAATCAATCATGGCCGGGAAATGCTTTTTAAGGCCCGTGAAACCAGAGTTAAACCGTTTCGGGATGAAAAGATCATTACCGGCTGGAACGGTCTGATGATCGGCGCGCTGGCTCATGCCCATCAAATCTTTGGGAGAGATGAAGATTACCAGGGAGCGAAAGTGGCGGGAGAATTTATTTGGAATTCGTTGAACTCATCCCAAGGACTTCAGCGGATTTACAAAAATGGCGTGGCTAAGGTAGAGGCCATACTGGATGATTATACATTCCTGGCAGAGGGTTTTCTGGACTTGTATGAGACTGATTTTGATGAAATTTGGCTTAGCAGAAGTCTGGAGCTTACCCAAAAGGCGATCCGAAACTTTGGGAGAAACGACGGCCATTACTATATGAATGCTGAAGCCGGCGCCTTATTTACCAGGCCCTTATCCGGGGAAGATCAGGCGATTCCCAGCGGGGTATCGGTTCATTGCGAAAATTTACTCAGGCTTGGGGCGTTGACCGGGCGCAATAATTTTTTGCAAGAGGCGGAGCGGATATTGAGAGCCTATCGTGAAGCGATGCATCAAGAAATCTGGGCCCATGCCGGTCTCATCGGGTCATTGGATCGGTATTATCAAGGGACCAAAGAGTTTACATTCATTAGTGAGGATACAGCCATGCCGGAGATTTTAACCCGTTTGAGGGATTTCTATATACCGTACCGTATCCTAGCCTGGCATAATTCCCATCAGGATCTGACTGCTCATCCGGCAAAAGAATTATTTGCGGATCGGCCCATGGTAACCGGGAAACCAACTTGTTATCCTTGCTCCGCAAACCGTTGTTTTGATCCGGTAACCGATTGGCAAACCTTGCATAAAATTTTGGACGAATGATCATAACCAAAAAGAGCGGGACTTAAAGGCGGCGTGCTGTTTTAACGAAATAAAAAATTTACAAAATAGACCATAAAAGTGTAAATTTTTTTTGTAACCGGTCGATAGTTATTATAGATGGTTGAAAAACATGATCTCCATGCCATCCTTAATATTGAAAAAGCGAGGTAAGAAAGTGATGGATTTAGCACAAGAATGTCGTAAGGAGTCCCGTATCAATACCCATATTGCGGCAGAGATTTTTATAGACGGCCGGGTTCACAGTGATTGCGGATATATCGAGAACCTCACCAAAGAGGGAGTCGGCATGTTGTCATTGGAACAATTTGAAGCCGGTCAAAAATTAACCCTCAGTTTCTATCTGGCAGGAGTATGCGGTAAAATTTCTCCCACAGCCACAGTGGTCCGTAGCCAAAAAGGGATTTATAGCTTATTTAATTACGGCTTGAAATTTGATAATTTGACCGAAAAAGACGCCCAGGCTATTGAAAAATATATGCTTGAAAATAATCTGATTCGTATTGCGTAATTTTAAAAAACTGTCTTTGAAAGAGACCAAGTTAAGATCTACCAATCAATCATAGGGCTTTACAAGGAAGAAAACCCTATAATTGTAGGAGATCTTATTTTTTAGCTTAAACAGCCGTCTTACCAACCACTGACTTTAAATGCCTCCGGTACCTATGAAACTAAACGCTAAAATCAATACCAGCAGGAAAATTAAAAAAGTTCCATTCCTTCCCCCGCATAAACAATCGATCCAATTTTCTCCGGCGCGTGTGTTCCGGGAGTTGCACGGTCTACATTTTGAGCATCTGCAGTTTCGATCATGGCGATGGTGATGGTGTTTCGACATTCGGATTTCCCCTCCAGCCGGGTAAGAATTTACTATGGATGACTTAGGTATTAGCCTAGTATAACTTATGCCGGTAAGAGACATTCGGAACAAGGACATCGTAACAATTGCGATTCCCGTCAATTTTTCGGGGCATTCTCAGCTCTCAAAAACATTTGGGATTCACATAAATTGCCCTTTGATTTTCATAAAGATGAATCATAGGGGTGGGAATATGGAAGTTAAATCTTTTAATATTCAACATTGGCTGACCAAAAACCGCTTTTGTTTGTGGTGGATTATTTATATCCCTTTAGTTGCCGGCATCCTTTTATGTAACTTCAAATACTTGGATTTGCCTGCTCATGAGTTAAGTAATTTTATTCTTTCGCCGCAATATAAAATATTTAATTCGCCGCTGATCATTATCTTAGGGCGGATTGTCCTGGTTGCTTTGGGAACGGTTATTCTTCTAATATGTGTTTTTTTTCCATACTTCAATGTAAGCAAGGAGGGGATCCAATGGACCAAAGAGTTTCAGGAGGAACTGACGGAAGTATCCGGCGAAATTGCCGGAGAAGAAATTGAGGAGATCGTGAAGGAAGAATCAATGCGCTGGTCTTTGGTTCTGCAATGGCTGAAAATGGAGGGACGGGAAATACCGGATAAGTCGGTGTTGCTTAGGGAATTGTTGGCTACTTTTTGGGAGGTTTATCCAGAGCGCCTAATCGCTCTCACTTTATTAAATGAACAAGGAAAGTGGGGGCTATCCCATCCGTTATTACCCAAGCTTATCGTTGCGGAAAATAAAAGCGTCAGGACGCCGGAAAGTGCTTTCGGTATTAATTTACAACTGGGGAAGAACGTCCACTTGTTGTTGCATACGGATTCCCAAGTGGATGAGTTATCGCCGGTGGATGAGAAATTCCTCCTGGTACTGGGGGAGATTTTTGTAAAACGCGCGATGGAAGAGGATTGCATGATGGAAGAGTTGCTTGCTTTTTTTGAGAAAGTCCCGTTAACGGATTAAGCTATGGAAGTATAAGATGAATCATGGGGAAAGGAGATGGATATTTTGGGAGACATAACGAAAGGAGGTTTCAAGTCTGCTGGAAAAAATCCTGACTATCAGGCTGAACCCATCCAGCGGGGGACAATTTCTCATCCGGACCCAAAAAAGGACCCTTATGTTGTTCGGGCAACGGAACGGGTGAAAAAGAAAATCCGCAGTCGGATTTTTGAGCTCAATGAAGGTCGCCTCTATTGATGATTCAAAATTAAAAAACCGCATTCCCAGCATGTAGCTTTTGGAAATGCGGTTTTTTAGAACGGAGTGTTCCGAAATTAATTATTAAAACGTCTTAAGACCACGCAGGCATTGGTGGACCCAAATCCAAACGAATTGGACATCCCCACCTTCAGATCCGCCTTGCGGGCTTTGTTGGCTACATAATCCAGGTCGCATTCCGGATCGGGATGCTCTTGGTTAATGGTAGGCGGTGAAACTTGATGGAACAGAGAGAGGGCTGTAAATGCCGTCTCGATAGCCCCGGCGGCGCCCAACAAATGGCCCGTCATTGATTTGGTTGAGTTCACCAGGATTTTCCGGGCGTGATCGCCAAAGGTTAATTTAATGGCTTTGGTTTCCATGGCGTCGTTCACTTGAGTTGAAGTGCCGTGGGCATTGATATAATCAACTTCATCTCCGGCAATACCGGCTGACTTAAGGGCTAACCTCATACATTGCGCGGCTCCCGAACCATCCGGGGCCGGCGATGTAATGTGATAGGCGTCACTGTTCATTCCAAATCCGATAACTTCAGCATAAATCTTCGCGCCGCGTTTTTGAGCATGTTCTAACTCTTCCAAAATGAGAATGCCCGATCCCTCGCCCATGACAAAACCATCCCGTTCGGCGTCAAAGGGACGGCTGGCCTTTAACGGCTGATCGTTGCGGGAAGAAAGTGCGGTCATGTTGGCAAATCCGGCGATCGCCACCGGGACCACCGTGGCCTCAGTACCGCCGGCGATAATCGCGTCAGCCTCACCCCGTTTAATGATATGATAAGCATCACCAATCGCATGGGTCCCGGTTGAACACGCCGATACCGCTGAATAATTGGGGCCTTTCGCGCCGGTACGGATCGAAATCTGACCGGCAGCCAGATTCAAAGCCAAGGCAGGAACGAAGAAGGGGGATACCCGGTCGGGCCCTTTTTCATTGCAAATATCATGGTAATGGATAATGGTTTCAATGCCTCCAAGACCTGAACCCACAATAACTCCGATATTATCGGCATTTTCCGGAGTAACTTTCAGCCCGGAATCGGTCAGTGCTTGCTCAGAAGCGCCGACCGCATATTGAATGAAGCGATCCATTTTCTTGAGTTCTTTTTTCTCAATATATTGCAGGGGATCAAAATTTTTCACCTCCGCTGCGATTTTGGTGCTGAATTTGGCAGTATCAAAACGAGTAATCAAGGATACCCCTGAACGGCCAGACATTAATGAATCCCAGGTTTCTGAAGTTGTCAGCCCGACGGGGGTGACCAATCCAATACCAGTAATAACCACTCTTCGACTCAAAACGAATCACCTGCTTTTTTATTTTTAAGAAATTTGTTTACTGATAACCGAAATAATTCGGCGAAAAGCTTTTACATCATCTGCAGAAAGAGCTTCCTGCACTTTTCGGTCTAACTTTTCCACCAATGCTTTGATATTTTGCCGCGCCGTGATTCCGCTTTGGGTGAGAAAGATTAAGATACTGCGGCGATCATTGGGATCGGGGCGTCTTTCGATGAAGCCCTTTTTCTCCAATCGGTCTAACAGACCCGTCATACTTGAACTTTCGAGGTCGAGTTTCGCTGCCAGAGTCTTGGGATTTTCGCCAACCTCGGGTGAAATTTCCAAAAGGAGTAGCGCTTTGGGCACACTGAGCTCGAAACCGGCAAGTTGCTGGTTATAGTATCTTGAAAGCTTTTGCCAAGTATTCTTAATCAAAAGGCAAAACAAAGGCGGACTTATACTTTCCATCCAATCAATCCTTTGTCTAAACTATTTCGTATACGAACTATACGTATACGAAGAATATATCATGGAGTGTTAACCAAGTCAACCCAATTTAGAAGATTCTTTTAACATCAATATCTCGTGAAAGATATTGAGCAGATATTGAATGAATCTCTTGGTCAATGATGCCGAGGGCTCTGGAAATTTTCGTCTCATAGAACAACCGGAGTATAACATTTCGGTTAATAAAAAGGCTAATTTCCCTGTAAAGGCGAAATATTTTTATAAGAAGATTTTATTTTGAGGTGTAGCTGATGACCTTAACCGTTGACCCGAAAGCTCGGGGATTGATTTTTGATTTTGATGGAACCCTGGGGGATACCATGCCCACCCATGTGGCTTCTTGGCGGGTAGTAGGAGCTCAATTTGGATTTGAAGTACCGGAAGCTTTACTTTATCAACTTGCCGGAATGTCCAGTGAAAACATTACCAAATATTTGAACCAGAATTTCGGATATCATCTGGACGTTGCAGCGGTTTGCAAAGCCAAAAATGAATCTTACCTCCATTTAACGAAAAAAGTTATACCGGTCGAGCCGGTATTTCAAATCGTGAAGGCGTATTATGGCAAATTACCGATGGCCATAGGTACCGGTGAATGCCGGGATATCGCCCTTGTCAATATTAAAGCGGCTGGAGTTGACCGGTATTTTAAAATTGTTGTCACCACGGATGACGTTAAAAAAGGAAAGCCGGATCCGGAGATCTTTCTGAAATGCGCAGAATTAATGAAGGTCCCGCCTGAGTATTGCCAGGTATTTGAAGATGCGCCGCCGGGACTTGCGGCCGCAGCAAAAGCCGGAATGATTGCCACGGATATCAGGCCTTTTGTAAATGAAATTTCGGCGTAAAGACGGTTAAGTTAACAGGCTGTTGCAAACTGAAAGGTAAGTTTTGCAGCGGCCTTTTTTATGAACTCTAGGCAATCAATAGATTAAGAATACATTAAGCAGATTAAGCTTTGGCTAAACTTCACCTGTCGAGGCGATCTCTGAAAGGGAAAATAGTATTGGAAGAGAAAAATAATGGAGAACCGTTTTATTATTTTAGAAAGTAGGTGGATGAATTGAAATTAACCATTTCCAGCAATGCTTTGAATAACATCCAGGAAATCTGGGCTTATGGAGAAAACGCCATCATGGTATGTTTGAAAAGTGGCAAGAAATTCAGGGTGACCTCGGTTCGTAACATTTATAGCGGTAATCAGTATAAATTTGCAGCCTTTTATGAAGAGGAAGTCCCTGTTCAAGTCATGAATGCCACACGTTCTATTTGGGCTTCCGTTGATTTGTCATCGGAGGGCGGCGAAACTATTGAATATTGTCTAGAGAACGCTTTACGGCTTTTGAATACGATTTAACCTGAAGTTTATTTTAAAATTTTTGCCGGGGGAGATTCCTGGATTACCGTTACCTCGAGATTTTTGTCGAAAAAATCCTCGATGGTTTTTTTATGGTTTCGCAAGCCCCATAATTCCAGTTGACAATCTTGCGCAGCAACGATTTCCAGCGTAAGCCGGTTTTCCACATTGTTTATGAATTTGGCGTGACTAATGAGGCCGGTGTGGCTCCGATCCAAAGTTTCGGCAATACGCAGAATGGTACTCAACAAAATCACGATTTTTTGGACCGATTTTTCAAGGGTCGAAAACTCCGGATGTTTTTTGCGGGGAGTAGTTTTTCGGTGGAAGAGGGCAGTAGCGGCCATAATGGTGATTTCGGTTTGGTTGAAACCCAATAAATCGGCGTTACGGATTAGATAAGCCGTATGGATTTGATGATTGTTATAGGATAGAAAAGCTCCGATATCATGGAGTAAAGCGGTATACTCCAGTAATTCCCTTTCCCAGGAATGATAATCGTGCAACCCGGTTTCCCCTGCACTGTCGAATAGTTCCAAAGCAAGTTCGGCGACTTTATTGGCATGAAACTCGTCGAATCCGCAAGCTTTTCCAAGCTGAATCACACTCCGCTCCCGGAAAGTCAACCGGCTTTCGGAGAAAGACGAGCTTTCGGAGAAAGACGAGCTTTGGGAGAAGGATGCTTCATGACGGTAAAGATAATCCACCAAAAGTCCGTCCCGCAAGCTGCGTTCGCTGATGTAAAGACGCTCGATGCCTAGATCAATCATGAAAGTATCGATAACCGCGGCTCCCGCAATGATAATATCAGCCCGTTCCGGATTGATTCCCGGGACTTTTCTTCTCTCATCAAGGGATAGGGAACATAAATATTCAATGACATGATGGATTTGTTGGTAATCCAGATAGTCGTCCCGCTGCAAACGCCTTTTATAAAACATCCGGCAGGTGATTTCACCGAGGTTTTCGATTGTCCCGGAGCTCCCATAGGCGAGGGCGAGCGGAATGTTTTTTATTTTTTGGATGGAACGGACGGCCGTATTCCGCACATGTTGTTGCAACAGGGCGTATTTGGCCGGAGAAACCAGCCCTTTATTATCGGCCGGAAATAGGGATGCCAGGCGAATGGCTCCCAGCTTCAACGAATCCAGATAAAGATATTCTTTTTGATTTCCAACGATAATTTCGGTGCTGCCGCCGCCGATGTCGATGAAAAAGGCGTTATGATGATTCAGGTTGGCGCCGCTGGAGATTCCTAAATAAATTAACCGGGCCTCTTCCCGTCCGGAAATGACGTTGACTTCAATGCCGGCTTCATGGCGAAGCCGTTCAATAAATTGCTCCTGATTTTCAGCTTCCCGGGTTGCCGAAGTGGCAACAGCGATGATTTCCTCTGCGGCATAGGAACGGGCCAGTTCCGCAAATTTACTGCAGACTAAAACTGCCCGGTTCACTGCCTCGGGTTGCAGGAATTCGCTATTTCCAAATTCGCCTTCCCCCAGCCTCACAGTCTCTTTTTGTTGAGAAATTATTCGGTAAGAATCATTATCGTGCTGGACCAGGAGCAACCGGATGGAGTTGGTGCCGATATCGATAAAGGCTGTAATCCGGCTGGTTGAATTTAAAGTGCCTTCCATTTCATTACCAACTTTCGGTTTGATATTTCCTCCAGAAACTGTCCCTTCCTGGATACCGCCAAACATTCGTTTTCCAAAGGATGCTCGGCGTGGTAGAAAATCCGGATGGTGTTTTCATCGGCGAAACATTCAATATCGGAGATTAACGACTGATGGCTGCTGTCCAGCGCATCAGCCACCCGCAATATGGCGCTCAGATAAGATACAACCTGCCGGTCGCCGGGTTCCAGGGAAGCAAAATGAAGATCATTTGCGCTCGGAGTGCTTTTACGGTGATAAAGCGCCAGCAGGGCAATGATGAAGCGTTCCCTTTTTTTAAAAGGCAACGAAGAGGTATTGATGATAATGTTAAAAGCCACTTTATGATGGCCTTTTCTTCCTTTCATCCAGCCAATATCATGCAGTAAAGCCCCATATTGCAATAGGTCCCGTTCTTCACCCGTTAGATGATGAGTCGGTTGTAACTGGTCAAAAAGTTTCCGGGCCAAATAATTGACATGCCTTGCATGATGATTGGTATGAAAATTGATGCAACGTTCCAAAAAACCTTCGACACTCTCTAAATCCGATTGAACATCACTTTCTCCGGTGCCGGCGGATGATGCTGCAGCCGTCTGCATCATGAAGTAAGTTTGATTGACCGCCTCGCGAATGATTTCCGGATAAGTCGTTTGGGAGAGAGTTTTGGTAATTTCGGTAATGCGGATTTTGGAGTGATGTCCGCTAACATCGTATTTGATCCGGTAAGGATGAACTTTCATAAATCCAAGATTGAATTGTAAAACCGTATAACATGCCCAAATATCCGTATCGTAAGCATACCCGACCGCGCCCGTGTTTAGAAAGCGATTGTCCCCAATCCGCTTGATATAGGGAAACTGCTGTTTCGAGAAAGCAATGATATCGGCCGGATTTTCAAGCGGTAAATCGACGAGTTCTTCATCGCTGATCAGCGAATGAACCTTATGGGCCTCCGGAGGTTTACTGGTCAATAGAATTTTTTTTCCGCAAATAGTAAATAAGGCTGACTTTTTTAAGGAAGCCAGATATTGGATGCTTTCCGCGGATAAACTGTCATAGACCTGATTTAAAAAAATTAATTCATCCGGGACCTTTGTTTTTTTTAATTTTGTTAAGTTTTTTTTGGCCTTCAAGACCCGCTCGTCAAACTCGCCCAGGATAGAAGTGAAATTTTCCATTCGTAATCTTTCAATGGTTTGCTCGGGGAAAAAGCCGAAGCCCAACGTATTACCAACATTAAGAAATTCAGTGACCCCGTGAAGCTTGGCGTGATTTAAAACGGCATCCAGAGCCCATAAATTAGCCCCGATATCACCAAGTAAAGCTATTTTCATATTTTACGGCCTCCTTTTGCCGGGGAAGGTTCTTTGGCCGCTGCGATTGCTTCTTTAACACCGATATCTTCGGAGCCGGGCAAAGATGTTTCATGGGTCGTTATATCGCCGGTAAAGAACAATCCCCGGTGGTTCATCATCCAGTCCTGGGAATCAATTTCAGGCTCATCCGGGATAGCCGATATGGGTTCATATTGTCCATCCGGGGATAAGCGTCTTGCTTTCACTGTATCATGGAAATGGGTATAAAGTACTTTTTCAATCAAATTTTTTTTGATTCCGGGGTCCTCCACCGGAAATAAGATTTCTATCCGGCGATCCAGGTTTCTGGGCATCAAGTCGGCGCTGCCCAAAAACAAATCAGCGGCGCCGCCGTTATGAAAGTAATAAATCCTGGAATGTTCAAGAAAACGCCCAACAATCGAAGTAATATGGATATTTTCGCTAACGCCGGGGATGCCGGGCCTTAAGCAGCAAATTCCTCGTACCTGGAGATCCACTTTTACACCTGCTCTTGATGCCTGGTAAAGGGCCATGATGCATCCTTTATCGACCAGGGAATTCATTTTAAAAGCGATATGGCCATCTCCGTGCTGCTGTTGGCGGCGGATTTCCCTTTCGATTAAACTAATCAATTGCCGGCGGATCATACCGGGAGCCACCCAAATTTTGTGATATTCTTGCTTTTTGGAGTAACCGGTGAGCGCATTGAAAAGATCGCAGATGTCGGCCCCGAAAACCGGATCACAGGTAAAATAACTAAAATCGCTATAGATACGGCTGGTGACCACATTATAATTCCCGGTGCTTAAATGGATATAACGGCGGATTCCACTGGATTCACGCCGGATTACCAGACAAATTTTAGCGTGGGTTTTAAGGCCTAAAAGTCCATAAACCACATGAACACCGGATCTTTCCAATGCCTGGGCCCAACCGATGTTGTTTTCTTCATCAAAGCGGGCCTTCAACTCAACAAGAACCGCCACTTGTTTGCCGTTTTCCCGTGCTTCCATCAAAGCGTCGACGATTGGGGAATTGGTACCCACCCGGTATAAAGTTTGTTTAATGGCAAGCACATTCGGATCACGGGCTGCTTCCTGCAGGAAATCAACCACTGGCCCGAAACTGTCGTAAGGGTGATAGAGCATCAGATTGCGGTTGCGGAGGGCGGCGAATACACTTTCCCCTTTGGTCAGGGAAATGGCAACCGCGGGTCGAAAGGGAGGGTCTTTCAGATCGGGGCGTTCGATTTTGGTTAATTGGTGTAAACTGGCCATTCCCACTGGTTTTCCGACGGTATATACTTGAGAAGGCTGCAGGTGTAGGTTATTCATTAACATTTCCCGCAGGGTTTTGGGCATGGTTTTATCAACTTCCAGGCGGATAGCCAACCCAAAGCGTCGCATGCCTACACTTTCCTGGATAGTGGAAAGAAGATCCGCGGCTTCATCTTCCTCGATTTCAAGGTCGGCATTGCGGGTGATTCGAAAGAGGAAAGCCGCTTTAACCTTAAGACTTTGAAAGAGCATGTCCAAATTGGCGGCAATTAAGTCTTCGACAAAGACAAAATTCACCGTTTGCGGGCTATTGGATTCCGGAGTATTAAAATGACCGGGTTTTTCCAAAACGGGGATTTGAATGAGCCGTGGGACCAAATCCGGTATTTTTAAACGGGCAAATTTCTCACCATGCTCGGGGTCTTCGATCATGATCGCCAGATTGAGGCTTAGATTGGATATATGGGGAAAAGGATGGGCCGGGTCGATAGCCAGTGGGGTGAGGGTGGGGAAGATTTCTTCCTCAAAATATCGTTTCAAGATTTCCCGTTGTTTACTTTTTAGTTCATGGTACCGCAAAATACCAATGCCGAATTGTTTTAATTTGGGTAAAAGCTCCGTTTGCCAACATTTTGTCTGATCCGCAAGTTGGATTAAAACTTCCTGGCGGATCATCATCAGTTGATCGGATGCCCTCATCCCGTCGGGTGAAATATTATGGGCGCCGGTTTCAGACTGCTTTTGGAGGCCGGAAACCCGGATCATAAAAAACTCATCTAAATTATTGGCGAAAATGGCCAGAAACTTCACCCGCTCCAGTAAAGGGTTATTTTCATTCTGAGCTTCTTCCAGAACCCGCCTGTTAAACTGCAACCAGCTTAACTCGCGATTGAGATAAAGACTGGGATGATCGAGCGAGATAGTATTTTCGGTATTCACATCATTGGCTGGCTGGGATAGGTGATCCCCGGTTTTGATCGTCATCTTGTACTCCAGTTGATTTCTATATATGGCTCATAGGCCCTCATGCTTTCGGGAGGCTACCCGGGTAAGGTTTGTAAGCGGGATTGAAATGGTTGCATCCAGGTTCGATAACACAATTCATGTTCTAAAAAAACAATATAATCAAGTTATTAAATGGAAATTAAGAGTGGAATAAGAACAGAATAAATAATTAAAAATTAACATTAAAATGTTCGAGTGAAATTCATGTTCAGTTAACCGAAGGTTAATGAGTGGATGGTATTTTTGAATCATCGAAACTCAACCATCCTCAACTTTGAGACGACATTTACTAAAGAGGGAACTGAAATGCTTCCGGATAAATGGATGGCTTCTTTGAAAAAAATTGATTATGCATTTCAACCCATTACCAATTCACTCACCGGAGTGGTATTTGCTGTCGAGGCATTAATCCGTAATCTTGATCGGGCAGGATACAATTCCGTCGAGGGCTTTTTTGACCAAGCATATCAAGATGGAGTGCTTTTTGCCCTCGATTTGGAGTTGCGTAAAATCGCAATCCGTAAATTTGTTGAAATCGAGTTTCACCCAAAAATTAAGCTTTATTATAATTATGATGTTAGAATGTTGGAAATGGCCGACCACCGGTTTGGAGCCACTGAAGGAATTTTAGCCGACTACCAACTGAGCAATGAGGCTATTTGTTTTGAATTGAATGAAAGGCATCAAGTTAAGCAGAACGAGGCCTTCCAAAGGTTACTGGCTGTATTTAAGGAACGCGGCTTTAAACTGGCTTTAGATGATTTTGGAGCCGGTTTCTCAAGCTTTGAACTGTTTTATCATGCGGATCCGGATGTCCTGAAGTTTGATCGCTTTTTAATCCATAACATTGATCAGGATTTGCGCAAAAGGACTTTTTGCACCAATATTGTAAATATGGCCAAGCTTCTGGGGGTTTTGGTTATTGCCGAAGGAGTTGAAACTCGCGAGGAATTGGTAACCTGCCAGAAGATTGGTTTCGATCTCATTCAGGGATTCTTTATTCAAAAACCAACCTGTAATATCCGGGAGTTGTCCTATACTTATCCTGATATTATTCAATTGGAAACCGATCATGCGGTTCACATTACCCGGGATGTGGAATTGATTTCGCGGGAACTCATCAAGCTGGACACGATTTTTGTAACCGATGATATCCGGATTTTATTCGAAAAGTTTCATAAGAATTCCCAATTCGATTTTTTTCCGGTCATTGATAAAACGGGAATTCCCTTGGGGATTATTCATGAGAAAAATATCAAAAAATATGTTTACTCACCCTACGGGAAAGATTTGTTATGCAATAAATCGGTAACGACTTCCCTGCGGCGGTTTATCAGCAAATGTCCAATCATTGATATTCATACGCCCCAGGAAAAGATTTTGGAGATTTATTTGAATAATCCTGATTCCGAAGGTGTTATTATCACCAAGGCCCAGGAATATTTCGGGTTTTTAACCGCCAAGTCTTTGTTGAATATTATCAATGAAAAAAATCTTTTGCTGGCCAGAGAAATAAATCCCCTTACCAAACTCCCGGGCAATATCCTCATCAATCAATACATTGCCGATTTATTTATCCACGTGGGAAATTGTTACTATCTGGTTTATTTCGATTTTAACAATTTTAAACCGTTCAATGATAAATGGGGATTTGGCAAGGGTGACCAAGTTATCAAAATGTTTGCCGATATTTTAAAAAATGTTTATCATTCCGGGGGTTCTTTCATCGGACATATCGGCGGTGACGACTTTTTTATCGGAACAAGGCGCGACAAACCCTGTCTGCAGGAAGAATTGCTGTTGGCTTGGAAGGTTGTCAGTCAATTTGCTTATACGGTTAGAATTTTTCACAGTGAAGATGAAATTGCCAAAGGTTTTTTTACGGCCAAAGATCGTTACGGCAAAACCCGGAAATTTTCCTTAATGTCAGCCAGCGCTGCCGTCTTGGAAGTCCCCTGTGGCAAGCGGGCCTTTTCCCCGGAAGAATTAACTTTGAAACTCACTCAGTTAAAAAAAGCAGCCAAAGAATCCTCCGACAATGTGGCCTATGCCTCCATTGACAATGCCGAATCCCTGCTTTCATGAGGCTGTCTAAAAGGCAATGTAAAATCAATAAGAAATACGGTATATAGCATCATTGAATACATATTAAAATGTCTTTTCGCATGTGCGCTTTATCCCCCTTCGCCTTCCCATGAATTTCCTTTTGGGACAGCTCTTGTTGCTTATAAATTCCTGTTATTCGGGAAATCTATCCCCAGCTTGATTTTGTAGTTTTTTCAAAAAAGGGATCTTAAAGTTGGGGGAGGAACCTGAAAGGCCATGGTAAATGATGAAGAGACCCGGAATTTTTGGCAGCGCATTTTTTCCCGCAAGTTCGATATGAAGTTAGGAACCATCCTCGTTTTAATTTTTTCATTGGTAGGCGGTTTTATCGGCAGTGCTGTTTTTACCAGCTTTGTCCCGAAAGGCAACCCAAACTTTCTTAAAGCCGATGTTGCCGGCGCCCCTCCCTTAGTAACTCAAATTGCCCAAAAAACCGGACCTTCGATTGTAGGGATCCGGATGACGGTAACGACTCCGTTAAATAAATTTTTCAGCCAGCAGACACAGATGGAAGGATCGGGAATCGTCATCGACCAGGCGGGCTACATCATGACCAATTACCATGTGGTGCAATATGCCGATCCCCGTAATACGAAACGCCAGAAAGTAACTTTGGAAGTTTTTTTACCTGATAAGAGGCAGGCGAAAGCGAAGTTTATCGGTGGGGACTCCCTGAATGATCTAGCCGTGATTCAAGTGGGACTAAAAGAGATGCCAATAGCTGAACTTGGCGATTCATCCAAGCTTGAAGTGGGAGAGCTGGCAGTGGCAATTGGGAACCCCCTGGGCCTTGAGTTCGCCGGGTCGGTGACTTCCGGAGTCATCAGCGCCTTAAACCGGACGGTTTCCTTGGAAGATCGGACCCTCAATCTGATTCAAACCGATGCCGCCATCAATCCGGGCAATAGCGGCGGGGCTCTGGTGAACTCCGAAGGAAAAGTCATCGGCATCAATACCGTTAAAATTTCGGTTTCCGGGGTGGAAGGTTTGGGCTTTGCCATTCCCATCGATGATGCCAAACCCATCGTTGCCCAGTTGCTGAAATACGGTTATGTTAAAGGCAGGCCTTTCATCGGGATCAGCGGCAGGGATATGACCAAGACTTTGGCGGATTACTATAAATTGCCGGTGGGAATTTTTATCGTGAAAGTGGCCCCGGGGAGCGGCGCGGATAAAGCAGGAATCAAGGTGAAGGACATTTTAATTAGCCTGGCCGGTAAACAAGTGGCTACCATGAAAGACCTTAACCGCGTTAAAAGGGCTTATAAACCAGGGGATACCGCTAATGTGGTTGTTTTCAGGGGCAAAAAAAGAGTGACCATGAAGCTAACCTTTGGCGAGGAACATTAGGAGCCTCATCAACTCTCCCCTTGGATGCCTGATTGGGAAATAGGCGTGCTTTTCTCCTCCTATGGACTGTGAGCATAAAAGACGTAGGAGGGGAATTTCTATGATACGGTTATATGATTTATTCACAAATGTTTTTAAGCATCCAACTGCCGATTACAATTTTTTTTCAGATTTATTTGACATCATCCGCCAAAATCATGGGCCAATATCGCAATTCTTTGCTGGACCGAACGGTGTTGTGGATAGTTGGGCTCGTGGTTAGCCTTTTAAATATTATGTTGTTGAAAAGTTATTTCTGATGAGGATATTGCCTTGAACAAAGCAAAAAAGGAGTTTTTAACAGAAACTCTCAGGGATAAGTAACTTTATATCCGCGTTAATCTTGATTTGTTGTTCCATTTTTCCTTACTCCGCCGCCTGCTCTGGTAGCGGGGTTTTATTTTTCACTTTTGTAACACTTTTCAAGTCCTCCTCATTAAGGTTAACTGTTAGCCGGGAGCAAAAATTTTGGCAGGGCCGGATATTTTTTGATGTTGCTAACCGGTATCCTCCTGGAAAGGATAAATTTATTAAATATCGATAGGATTGACCCGGTCGTAGATGACATCAAGGTAACCAATCTTCAATCGTTTTCATATACTGGAGTTAACAATAGTTAGCCGCGAGCAAAACTTTTGGTGAGCCCGGATATGTTTCGGAGTTGCTAACGGATAAAGTTTATGGAAGGGAGAAATTTTCATGAGTGTTGCCGAATTTCAATTGTCGCGCCTTCCGATTGGAAGAATGGCTGAAGTGATCCATCTTGAGTCGGAGGGATTAACGCGCAACCGGCTTTTGGATTTGGGCTTGGTTCCCTCGACAATCGTCGAGGCCGTTAGAAAAAGCCCGGCGGGCGATCCGGTGGCTTATAAGATCCGGGGAGCTGTCATTGCTTTGCGTTCGGAAGAAAGCCGTCAAATTACCGTTCGTTCTATCGATTAATGACTCGAACTCGACCGGCAGGAGCGAACGGTTTCTGCTTCTACCGAGTTTGAAAAATGGTTTTTAAAAAAACAAGGGAGGTTAATATGGGCCTCACAGCCAAATCCACGGGCATCTATGCCTTTTTGGAAGAGCTTAACCAAACTCCGGTTAAGGTCGATGCGGTGGTTGCCTTGGCCGGAAACCCCAATACCGGAAAAAGTACGGTATTTAACGGCTTAACCGGACTCAACCAACATACCGGTAACTGGCCCGGAAAAACCGTTGTCTTGGCCAAGGGGAGTTATCACCATCAAGATAAGAATATCATTTTGGTGGATTTACCGGGAACTTATTCGCTTCTTGCCAATTCAGCCGATGAACAAGTAGCCCGGGATTTTATCTGCTTTGGTAATCCGGATGCTACGGTTGTGGTTGCCGATGCCACCTGTCTGGAAAGGAATTTAAACCTGGTTTTACAAGTCATGGAGATTACCCCGAAAACAATTCTTTGCGTTAACTTGATGGATGATGCAAAACGGAAAAGGATGGAGATCAACTGTGACAAGCTGGAAGAGATTTTAGGGATACCGGTTATTCCGACGGTTGCCAGAGATAAGACAGGTCTGAATGATTTAAAAGATGCTGTCCATCAAGGGGTTTTCAGGTACTGCGGCAACCAGCCAAAGCAAATGCTGTACAATAAATCCATTGAAACTGCCGTTGACGAGATCCAGGGAGATGTGGAAAGTTTATTTCAAGGTAAACTCAATAGTCGATGGGTAGCATTACGCCTTTTGGATGGGGATGAGACCATTATTGATGAAATGCTACATTATTTGGTAAGGATCCAACCGCTATAGGAGGGGCGCTTTGAAAGATGTGGGGAGTGGAATGCTGTGAACGATTTAGAAACTGAATTTAACAGGATTGTTGATAAGGCTCACGTTCGGCGGAACCAATTGGGGGCGGTCCGGGAAGGGGTTGTCCGGGATATCTATCAACAAGCCCAAGCAATAGCCGGGGAAGTAGTAAAAAAAGAAGTCCGCGGAAGAGATATGGATCAAAAAATCGATAATATTGTCACCTCGAAATTTTTGGGTTATCCCCTGATGATTGCCTTGCTTAGCCTGGTATTTTGGTTGACGATTAGCGGAGCCAATGTTCCTTCGGAGAAGTTGGCCAATATTCTCTTTGGATTTCAAGATGAATTAAGCCGGGTTTTTCAGTGGGTTGGCGCGCCACCCTGGTTGCATGGCGTATTGGTTTTGGGTTTGTACCGTTGTTTGGCTTGGGTCGTATCGGTGATGTTGCCCCCGATGGCTATCTTTTTTCCGCTCTTTACCTTTCTTGAAGATTTGGGCTATCTTCCCCGGGTGGCTTTCAATCTTGATAAGCTGTTTAAAAAAGCCGGAGCCCATGGCAAACAAATACTTACGATGTGTATGGGATTTGGTTGTAACGCAGCAGGAATTATTGCCTGCCGGATTATCGAATCACCCCGGGAACGGTTGATTGCGATTTTAACCAATAATTTTGTGCCTTGTAACGGAAGATTTCCGACCCTGATCGCAATGGCGGCAGTGTTTATGGGAGCGCTGGTGAGCGGCTATAATAGTTTCACTGCTTCGGCTTTGGTTGCAGGAGTGGTTGTTGTCGGGATTCTGGTAACGTTGGCAGTATCGTGGGTTTTATCGAAAACATTTTTAAAAGGAGTTCCCTCCACCTTTACCTTGGAACTCCCGCCTTATCGAATGCCCAAGGTTGGCTCGTTATTAATCCGTTCCGTTTTGGACCGCACTCTGTTTGTTCTAATGAGGGCCGTAACCGTGGCGGCTCCCGCCGGTGCGGTGACGTGGATATTGGCCAATATCTATGTTGGGGATCTCAGTATCATGAGCCATCTTGCAGGTTGGCTTCAGGGTTTCGGACATTTGATCGGAATGGATGGGTTTATCGTCTTGGCATTTATCTTAGGGTTACCGGCGAATGAGATTGTAGTGCCGATTATGATTATGAGCTATTTATCCCAAGGGACAATGCTGGAATTGGATAGTATCGGTTCACTCCGCCAACTTTTGGTTGATAACGGATGGACCTGGTTGACTGCCTTGAATATGATTCTTTTTTCACTATTGCATTTTCCTTGCGCGACAACCTTGCTGACCATCGGCAAAGAGACGAAGAGCGCCAAGTGGACCTTGCTGGCAGCTTTAATACCAACCGGAGTTGCGATAATCGTTTGTTTCCTGGTAGCCCAAATTGCACGGGGATTGGGATGGGTCTGAGTTCTGAATGAAACTAGTTTAGCATAGGCTAAAGAGTGCAATGCCTCCATGAAAAGAGAATAATGACCCGATAGAGACAACTTATATCGCCCTTTTGTAACGTATATAGGTATTAAAGCTGATGAATAAAAAATAGTTTTTGCGACAGCCTTCTTTTAACGGGGGATGACTATGTCTAGAGAAATAACTTTAACTGAAAGCATGGAAGACTACCTGGAAATGTTTTTCCGGATTGTATCCAGCAAAGGTTATATCCGCCCGGTGGATCTTTCCAATGCAATTGATGTTAAGCCGTCGTCAGTGACACGGATGATTCAGAAACTTGATGAAGCCGGTTTTATTGAGTACGAAAAGTACCGAAATATTGCTTTGACGGAGAAAGGAATGACTTATGGCCGGTTTTTGGTGTGGCGGGACGAAAAACTGAAAGAGTTTTTTCGGTTATCGAAGGAAAATGCCAGAGTCGAAGAGCAGGTGGAGGGGATTGAACATTATATCAATCCAGCGACAATGCGTTTTATTCGTAACCTGATCATCTATTTCGGGTCAGATCCAAACCGGATTCAGGAGTTGGAGAATATTCAATGTCATACGGATTATCCGGATCAAGAAGAGTTGCGGTATTTACGGGCCTGGTTGTTTAGGCACGGAGATGGATGAAGGAACGAGGGGCAGGGAATTTGGACTCTTTTGGCCTCCGGGTGTTTGGGGGTCGATATTTTTAATTCGGCTTGGAAATAAAAAATTTTTAAAACCTCAGGGCGGTAGTTGCCTGTATAGACTCAAAATTACAATGGGTTTGCAAAAAATGAGGCTTAGATACTTGATAATTGTTTCCAAAAGTTTATAATAATGACTTAGATAATATGAGGGACTGGGTCATCAAATTGCGGGAGATTACCAAGTCTGGCGCAAAAGGTTTTTTAACCCAGCTTATTCCAAAATCCGCCGGCTACATTGGTTTTTCCAGGGGGGATGAACGATGATTAACTTGAAAGATTGCCCGGCATAGTTTGGTAGAGAAATGAGATAACGGAGGCTTAACCATACCATGGACTATACCCATGAAACAAGAAAGATCTTAAAGGAAATATTCGGCGCATACTGGATGGATGATAAGGAAATCGATAAAGTCATTGATGAAACCTTAAGGAAATCCGGCACCACGATTGAAAAATTAGCCCATGTTATCGAAACTGCTGTAAAAGACGGGTATTCAATCAATGAACAAAAAGAAATCTTAAGTGAAATTCTTACTTGAAATTTGGTGAAATGAATAATTGTTCCGGCGGGATATTTTCACTTCATAGACGGTTATTATTCCGGCTTTTCCCATGCCCATCACAGCAAACCGGAGGGTGCGATTGTCAAAAGCAATCATTCATTATTTCAGCGGAACGGGGAACTCCCTCCTTGCCGCAAAACAGCTTACTCAAGAATTAGTAAGGTATGGTTATGAGGTAGTGCTTCACGCGGTGGAAAGGGATTCCCATGACGGCATGGATGCTTATGTTCTTCATATTTTTTTCTTTCCGATTTATGCCACGGCTGTGCCCCATATCATACGAAGATACATACAAAATCTCCCAGATGGCAAAAATGTTAAGACGGCGATTATATCAACAAACGGGAAGATCAGTACCCGGTTTCGCGACGGATATCAGGGATGGGCATTGCATCAGGCCCGTTTATATCTCGGATTAAAAAATTATCAGGTGTTTTTCTCCGACACCTTGGATTATCCTCATAACATCACAGTTGCTCTTCCGCCCAGAAAAGACAAGGATAATGAGAAGATCATCGCCCAGGCTTCAATGAAGTATCCGATGATTGCCCAAAAAATCGCCAAGGGGCAGCAATTTCACAGGAAGTTTTTTTACCGAACATTATCTGGAGTCTTCCCTTCGGTTTTTTATATTCATTCATTGGGAGACGGATTATTGGGAAATTGTTTGCGGCGGATTCTTCCTGCAGTCTATGCGGCCGTTGTGCCAAAGAGTGTCCTGTGAAGGCCATTGAAATATATTCAAGGGTGGTTCGATGGAAGTGGAATTGTGAAGGCTGTTTACACTGTATGAATATTTGTCCGAGGCATGCGATTCAGGCCTCAGGAATACGATACTTGGCAATCTTAGCGGTTGTTTTCTTCAATCCGTTGTTCCTGATTGGCAAATTCATTCCGGGTCCGTTCTTTCAAAGCTTTGGAACTGTGGGGTCAATTATTTTGGGTAGGGTAATGAATCCGGTTTTATCCATCGTCATGTTTGTATTATTGGATTTGATCATTTATAAGATTTCTTATGTACCGGTGTTCAAAAGAATTGCAGGTTGGGGATATACCGGATTTTTTGGACGATACAGCGCGGATCGCTTTGAAGGGAAATTTTTAAATCAGAAGGGATCGGTTTTTAAAATTTTCTGATCATTGGCAAACGTTAATCCGGTTTTTACCTACTGGATGGGCAGCATCCTTTAAATTGCATGGCGCCGGTCATGATGAAACAGCGTCGCCCGTTTAAAATTTTCTAAACTTTAAAACCCATGAGAAGAATCATCTCCTGGGTTTTTTTATATAGGAGGATTTTTTATTTAGATTAGTTTACATTATCTATAAATTATGGTAATATTTAGTTACCATAATTTAACAATCATAAATAATTTTGGAAGGGGGTGCATGTAAAAAAATTGGGCGTTATTTGCCAGAGAGAGCCGTCCATCAATTCGGCTCAAGCAAACAGTTTGCAGATAATAGGAGAAATACTTTCATGATTGCAGTCAGTCTGTACTATCAAACCGTATTTGAAAAAACATTTGCCCATTATATCGAAAACGAGGAGGTAATATAATGAAACGTTTTAAAGTGTTGTTAATTCTTATGGGATTGATATTCCTTTTCGGTTCAGCAGCTGTCCTGGCAGATACCCAGGTAAATGTATTACATGCGCATAATGGCACAGGCAAAACAGTAAATGACGTGGAAGTATATCTAACAGGTAAAATTACTGTGACTGGATGGCGTTCAACGGGTCAGAAATCTCCATTTAAGGACTTTAGCTATGTTTATGATTCTAAGGAAAATATGACAATCCTGCGTTGGTATAATGGAAGCGTTGCCCACTGTGAGCGGGCGGATTATTGTATTACAATCAACTCCGATTTTTACGGTCATAAATATTTACCCAGATGGAGCATTGATGGAACCCCCAGTGAGATAGCCTCACCAGCATTATCATATAAATTTGAATTAGCTGCGGCGAACCTTGCAAATATGACGATTGCCAATACTCCGGTGGACGGCATGGTTGAAACGATTGGAATTTTACAAATCGGGCCCGCCGAAGCTGTCTATTCACTGAAGGAATTGACATGGGAGAATTTAGAGAAAATAAAATGGTCCAATACTATCAAGGAACTTCCTTTAAAGGTAGGAGGCAGTGCAACTTTTTCCTCTGTCCCCATGCCTTCAACTGCATACGGTTTAGTCTTCAGGGCCAAGATCTGGCTTGACAAGGCCCCGGATAATGTTGTCGAATATGTGGGGCAGTATATTCCGCATGGAGTGGTGAGTAATTGACTTATAGGCATTCCTTCCGTTGAATAAGAATTTATCATCCAGACGCATGCGTATTATGTTAATGAAAGGGATATTTTTCGTTGCCAGGAAGAAAAGTAGATTAATGCTTTCTTCCTGGTTTTGTTTCGGCAGAATCCAAACGATATAAAGTAAAACGGCAGGTGGGAATATGAGAAGCTGTAAAGCAAATGTCGTTATGTTTTATTTAATTATAACCGTTATTAACGCTTTCTTTGCCGGAAGAGCCGAGTCTATTGCCCAAATGTCAAGTTTTTCCATGCAGATTCAAAAAAGTCATGTTGGTCCGGTCAATTCATTAGCCATTAGTCCTGATGGTCGAATTCTGGCTTCCGGTAGTAGGGATATGACAATAAAGCTGTGGGATATCAAAACCGGCATAATTATTATGACTTTATTGGGACATACAGCCCCAATTAATACATTATGGGTAAGAGATGATTTGCTGGTTTCAGGAAGCGATGATCAAACCATAAAAGTATGGAATTTTAAGAAAGGTACTTTGCTAATGACCCTGAAGGGTCATACTGGCGCAGTACGTTCGGTTGTTGTCGATCCTCAAGGAAGAGTTTTGGCATCCGGGGGTGATGACAAATTGATTAAAATCTGGGACCTTCAATCAGGAACTCTTATAAGGACACTTAAAGGCCATCATTCTTCGGTTCGTAGCCTGGTTATTGCGCCATCCGGAGGAATTTTGGCATCGGGAAGCGCCGACAAAACTATTAAAATATGGAATGTTAAAACAGGAAGTCTCATTAGGACGTTGGAAGGCCATTTGGCTTCGGTTGATTGTTTGGCTATCGATCCTTCGGGTGAAACATTGGCATCCGGGAGCGCTGATTCAACAATAAAGTTGTGGAACCTTCGAAATGGAAAACCATGTAAGACTCTGTGCGGTCATGCCTATGCGGTGAGCGCTCTGGCAATTAGCGGCGATGGTAAGAGAATGGCGTCCGGCGGTTGTGATAAAAAAATTATTCTTTGGGATCTGGAAAGGGCTTGTTATATAAAAACTTTCTGCGGCCATGAGGGATGGATTTTGTCTGTTGTCATGTCTGTTGATAATAGGTTTTTGATATCGGGCGGTTATGACAGAAGCATCAGAGTGTGGAATATTGAAGCTGGTTTAGTGAGTCAAACTTGGGATGAACCGGTTTACTCCATAAAATCCACCGCAATCACCCGGGATGGAAAAACTCTGGTCTGTGGGGGCAGTGATTGGAGCATCAAAGTATGGAACATTGAGGCGGGAAGACTCCTGCAGACGTTAAAAGGGCACACCGGACGGATATTGAGTGTAGCTCTAAGCTTGGATGGAAAAACCTTGGCATCGGGAAGCCAGGATATGACCATCAAGATATGGGATTTGGAGCGGCGAGTGCTCCGTTTTACTTTGAATGATAATGCTTCGGTCAATGCTGTTGCAATGAGCTCGGATGGAAAGACGCTGGCATCGGGAGGGGATGATGCCGCCGTGAAACTATGGGATCTGGACCGTGGGACTCTTATCAGGAGCCAGCCAGGGTATAGTCCAGTTTCTTCTTTGGCAATAAGCCCCGATGGAAAGCTTTTGGCCATTGGAAGGGACGATGGAGTTTTAGAGTTATGGGACTTGAATCAAGGGACTTTGTTAAAAATTTTGACGGGGCACCGAAAAACAATTCATTCACTGGCTATAAGTTCTGACGGGAAGACTATGATTTCCGGAAGCTCTGATAAAACTATTAAAATATGGGACCTTCAAAAGAGAGTATTCGTCAAAAGTCTGTCCGGACATACTGGATGGGTCTTATCGGTAGCGATTAACCCCTCTGGGGAATTATTGGTTTCCGGCAGTTTTGATAAAACCGTCAGAGTGTGGAATCTGGAAAATGGTGAACTTGTAAGAACGTTATATGGTCATTCGGATATCGTAAATTCAGTTACCGTGAGTCCGGATGAGAAATTTATTATTTCTGGAAGCGCAGATGGCACTCTCGTTTTCTGGAAGTATATGCCTACGGGTGCCCAAAACACGTTATATGCTCAAACTTTTTCTTTTTCGGATCAGGACTTTATATTCTATACTGCTGATGGGAGAATCATAGGTTCGTCAAAGGCCGGTTTGAAAATCGCTTTTACAAAGGGAATCTTTTCCGGCTCTTTTCCTAATCAACCGGAAGGTTCATTTGAATGTTATCTTATGAAAGATGCAATTTTGACCCGGTTTATTAAAGATGCCTCCCTGACCCATGACAGGGATTCTTACTTCTCAGTAGCAGATCCTTCGGCTTTCCTTCCGGAACCATTGGCTAAAGTATGCTTCGATCCCGCAATCATAGCTGGAGAAGAGTTTTTCCTTACAATGACAGTTGAAAATATGGGAAAAGGGGTAATGTACAATACCCAAGCTATCCTCCGGATTGATGAAGGGCATCTTTTAGGCGACATCGTTTTTTCATTGGGTAAAATTGGCGCCGGGGAAAGTGTGGCCTGTACCCGGACCATCAAGATCCCCGAAAATTGGCCTCAAAAAAGCGTACATATATCGGTTATTTTTAAGGAGGCCTATAATCATGTTCCGTTTCCCATCGAAACGAATTTGTTCATTAAGAAATGACCAAGGAATTAATGTCTGAATGTTTTATTTCATCATCATCGGACTCGAAGCGGCTCCCCGGACGATTTCCGGGTTGATCATTCCAAAGATCATGGCAATATGTGCCACAACAAGGAATACAGTCAGCCAAACAAAATGCGATTTCATTTTTTCATCGGCGGTTTTGTTTTTGGCGATAAGGCCCAAGTCGATGAGAGCCATGACTATAAAAGGTATCACACCCAACAAGTAAGACCAAACTGCAATAAAGTCAACCGGTGTCCGCCATTTTATCCCGGGTAGCGCCGTAAAAATGAGCGGCAGGAAAACCGCTAAAGTGAAATAAACGGCGGCTGACACACTTAATATTTTGCTGGTTGTTTTTAAGACTCCTGAGGTTTTCCGGTAATAAACGATTAAAAATTCGATGGCAACTAAGGTTTCGGCAAAAACAACCGGTATGACCATGAAACGAAGCAAATTCCACGGTTGATTGGTGGCAAGTAATTCCATGTAATGCGTCATGTTCATTGATAAAATCTCCTTATATAAGTTTTACGGGTTATTTTTTCGACAGGTTGATAGTACCAAGTTGATGTGAAGAATTTATGAAGAATTTGCTTTTGAATAAAATTAATCTTGTGGAAAAAGGGTGGGTACTAAAAACCAGCTTTTCTTCACGAAAACTTCATATTTTAAAGTTATAATCAATACAACAGTTCTAAGTTACAAACGAGGACAAGGTGTTTTCAATCAGGTAAAAGTATCAATCCGGATTTTAGGCTGTTGATGATTGATATTTTACATACTTGCTTGTAATACAGGAGGTGATGGAATTATTAAAATAACGGTCTGCCTGAAGAATCCATAAAAATCAAGGAAGGAAAATTATGGAGAATTTTAGTGGTATCCGGAGTTCGGCCAACATGCCGGTTGATTGCGGCATGCCGGGGATGCATAATAATCCAAGAAAACCGGTTGAAAACATGCGCGCCGATGTAGCAATCAATAAGTCTCCCCAAATTAATAATGGGCCTTTAGGGAATAAGGTTGACGTAATGGCGTAAAGTTTCATGAAGGGCTGCCCAGGATGTGGGGAGCCCTTTAATTTTACATGTTGTATAAATATTATTAGGTATAACATTTTTCGTTCCATATTTAGAATTTAGAAAGCAAGAGGACTGGAGTTTTACAATAATCAATCGACTTATTTCTCACCGGATTTACTATCAAGTCATATGATGTATGGGCACCAAGCCCTAATTAGTAAGCGAGGTGAGTGTTTTTGTTCTCTGATGAAGAATTTGTGAGAATATCGCTGGAGCTAAACCTATTTTTTGCCCGGATTGCCAAGGAACATTCCTTTTTCATTGAAGTCGCCATTCCCTGGAAAAATAGCAATCTCATTGAAGAAGCGAATTTGTATAAACGAGAGTTTTCTAAACTATTAATGGAAACAGTATGTCTGGCCGATAGTCTGCTGCCGGAAGAATTCTTAAGTGCGGGAGAAATCGTAACCAGGTCAACTCTGGATGCTGAGCGAGGCAGTGAATTTTATTCGGGATACACCTTAAATACAGAAATTACCCGGGCGGAGCAAAGTATGGGATCCTCGGGCAACTTCAATCCAACGGTTGTAACCGATGAGGTTACCCGTCTTAACCAACGGGCTATGGAGCTTACGACCGGTTTAATTGGTTACAAAAGCCGTCTGCTGAATGATGCAATTACGTGTCGTATTTTTACATTCAATTACCCGTTGCTGCTTGATCATATTTTGAGGGAGGCCCGGTTCTATCTGGGAATGCTGCAAAGAATTCAACAGCGCGTTACAGTTGATCCGATTTCGGATTTGACCCAACAGGAGATATTCTGGAATCGGATTATGGCTGAGCACGCCAAGTTCATTCGGGGATTGCTCGACCCGACTGAAGTAAAGTTATTTGATACGGCCCATAATTTTGGTAAGCAATTTGATGCCTTAACCGCCCAGGCTCAAATGTTATTGAAACAGTCAACCAATCTAACTGCCTTAACCGTAGAAACCCATCAAGCAACCATCGGAATCCGCGACTTTAAAACACAGGGCACCGAAGGAATCATTAACTGTAAGATTCGGTCGATTGCCCACCCGCTCTTAGGGGATCATGTAGTGAGAGAAGCTAATCATTACTTGCGGTTATTAAGTATGCATGAATCAGGAATGAAAAATCAATAAAAACATTCGGTCCTACTCCGGATGTTTTTATTTTCTATTAATATTGCTAATCCAGGAATTAGCGCTAATCAGTCAGGATAGCGTAACTCCTGAATTTTAGCAAGATTAAACATAAGAATTATCTTGCGCAGGGATTGATGGATAAAAATAGAATTATATTGTGAAAATTAAAATTATTATGGCATGAACTGTGATGCCTGCAAGATGCATTTAGATGGTAAGTCTCGGTATTAACGCAGTCTATTGAGATGATATTATTTTAGACATGATTTGGTCTTGATAAAGAGTAAGATTGAGGGAGGTTTTTTCTTGAGTGTGACGATTAGAAAAGCGTTGATCACAGATTTTTCAGGTGTTTTTCTTCTTTTTCATCAACTTTGGCCGAATAAGGAATTAAGTGAAACAGCCATGAAAACTGTATTTATGCGGGGAATTCATTCAGATAGTGATTTATATCTCTGCGCAGAACTAGATGGAAACATAATTGGCTTTTGTGCTTATGCAATCATGAATAATTTTTGGCAGGAAGGCCGTATTGCTTACGTTTATGCAATGATCATTGAAGAAGCCCAAAGAGGAAAAGGGATCGGAAGTGAACTTTTAAAAACCTCTTTTGATTATGCGAGAAAATCAGGCTGTAAGAAAATCGAACTGGATTCGGGATTTCCAAGAGAGAAAGCGCATAAATTTTATACTGAAAAGATGGGTTTTGAAAAGAGGGCATTTCTGTTTTCCAAAGATTTATAATAAGAACCGTTTCATGGGCTTTGTTAAATCGACTTCGTGAGCCGGGTCATTATGGGGATATGGGCGGAGGAAAACATTGCGTTTGCTTGACTGTTTACAGCAAACAAAGCTTACAGAGGGTTTTGACTGCAATTTAATCACAAAGAGTAACTGGAATTGTGTATGGATTCCATTGAAAGGGTTACTTTCAAATCTTTAGAGCCCTATCCGGGTTTTGCCAGGCTATTTAGTATGTAAGCATTTCCGTGATTTGATACATCACGAATAGAGTATTAAGCCAACCTGTCTTGATAGGGTTTTAGACTCCAAAAAAGTCGATAAGGAGAGCCCGTAATGAATTTGATCATTGAAAAGCTAGATATCAACGAATATCTAAAACCATCAGAAATAATTGATTTTGAGAATGAAGCAATCACCCAATATAGTATGTCGCTTGTTCACGGCATTAACAGTGAAGAGGCAAGAATTAAAATTATCTATGAATTTGTACGTGATAAAATCCACCACACTTTTGATATCAACGGAAACATCATTACCTGTAAGGCTTCGGATGTTTTACAATACGGGCAGGGGATTTGCTATGCCAAATCGCATCTCTTGGCGGCATTATTGAGGGTCATGGGCATTCCAACCGGGTTTTGCTATCAAAAGCTAATCCTTTCAGATGAAATACCCAAAATCGTTCTCCATGGATTAAATGCTGCTTATATTCGAAGTTTGGCAAGATGGGTTCGTTTGGACGCCCGCGGTAATAAAGAAGGCGTCGATGCTCAATTTTCGTTATCCAAAGAAATGCTGGCCTTTCCCGTGCGGAGTGAATTTGGGGAAGTTGATGGAGATATTGTTTATGCTGAGCCCAGCGCCAATGTAATAACTGCTTTGAAAAGATCAACAAATATCCGGGAATTAACTGAGAATTTACCGGATGAAATATAAAGACGAAAGCGACCTTCGCGTACTCGCAATTTAGTCGCTTTTTCTGAAAGTCTTCATTGGATGTCTTCTGGTTCTGGAGTAATCAACATTCGTCGGAGGCCAGGATGGATACTACTCCCTGATTGACACTGAAATAATCGGTAATTGCCTCCAGGGCTGTTCCTTCGGATACAAAACGGTATGTACAACAACCCGCCGGACAATTTGGACAACAATCGCAAATATTGAAGTTAACGGGTATGGAGGTTCCGGCTGCAACCGGATTGACAACCGAAACATCAAAAGAAGTGATTTCCGTCTCCTGTCCGGTATCACAACGTTTATAAACCCGGAAAGTGATTGTGAAAGGAACATCGGTGGCCAAACCGATTACGATTAAGGCGGAAATATCCAATTTCACGCAGGGTTTGGCAAAACAATGTAAGTCTGCGGAGATGGCGCCGAGAGTTTTCGAAATGGGGGCGGCGGCTGTAATATTAATGATAGGGATATTGGCAACCCCGGATATATTTTTACAATTGGAGACAATTGGTTTGGGTTCACATTTGGGCTTAGGCGTTTCTTGTTGCTGCGGATTTGCTTGTTTGGGCGGATTACACGCAGGGACACGTCCATAAGCCTCGTAATCATACGGTAACAAAAATATCCCCCCTTTTCTGGGCGATCGTCTAATTGAGTTATATTAGTATATTCTTTTATACCGGCAGTTGTGTGATGTTTGCCAAGGGATTTTCCGGCTCAAGGCGCCTATGGTTCCAAACTCGTTAAACATTGCCGGGATTCTCTTCCGTTTATGGAAGAGTCGGTTTGTAACAACCTGAAGCCAACTTCATATGCTTATGATTGAGAGGGCGCAAAAGGAAAGTTTCAGCGCCGCTGGTGAAAATCCGGCAAAGAGGATGGACAAATGATTATTAAAACAGACGGGCCATATTACATTATGGTTTGCGAGAAATGCGGCGCCGAGATCCGTAAACATAAATCCTATTGTACAAAGTATGGAGAATCTTACTATTTTAACCCGGAACTGAAATGTAATCATTGCGGGTTTTCTGTCAAGGTTGTTCGTAACCCGGTTTCTACTCCTTCTTTCCCCTTGAAGAGGGCGAATGAAGAAACCGCAATGCCAAAAGGAAAAGCTAACTATACAGGAGTAAGCCCGAAACGTAAGGATGGCAAAGCAAAAATTATCAACAAACTGAATAATGTTATTGAAGAATTAGCCAAGGGAAAAAAGGTTGATGAATCAGCGATCATAATCTTGGCTGATTTTGGAATGATCGAAGGCATTATTTGGCAACCGGGCGATTATAACGGCCCTAATCAGAGGATATTCAAAGATTTCAATGAAATAAGGGATAATTATCTATTGAGGATGGAAAAGGAAGTTGCCAGTTCGGATTATAGTCAAACCAATCAGTTTATTACAGTCCTCAATGCCAAAATAATCCCGTTTTCCAATCCAAATCATACCATAACGATGGAAGTTTTGAATTTATTCTCCGATCAAATTACGGGGTTTACTTTTGGAACGTATCAATATGAAAATTAAGCCTTGATGGGAAAGGATAATCATGGTAATATATGAATGAATCAAAAAATATTCATTCGTGATTTTTGGAAGGAAGTTTATTCGTTGGAAGATAAGAAAGCGGCTATTTTTAACAGCGCCAAAGAATTGTTCAGCGTCAAAGGATTTAAAGATACTAATGTTTCGGACATAACCAAAATGGCTGGGATAGGGGTCGGCACTTTTTATAACTATTACTCCTCTAAAGAAGGGCTTTTCATCGAAATTTTGAAGGAAGAAAATAAAAAAGTCAAAGAGAGTATTTTAGAATCGTTCGATTCGAAAGATGATCCCGTACAGGCCGTTGTGAAATTCGTCATGCAAAATTTCAAGGTCATGCAATCCAACCCGATTATGAAAGAATGGTATAACAGGGATGTTTATAGTAAAATCGAGCGTTGTTTTGATGAACAAGGCGGCATGGGAAGTATTCAGGAGTTTTTGAACAGTGGTCAAACTGAGCTGATTCAACAGTGGAAGGCCGAAGGGAAAATAAGAAATGATTTGGATGATCACCTGATAGGTGCTATTTTCACTGCCATACCTTATATCGACCTTCATAAAAATGAGATCGGGATTCAATACTTTCCTCAGGTTTTATATTGTATAACGGAGTTTGTTATGAAAGGTTTGACGGAAATCCCCCGCAAAAAAGATTTTGAACAGTAATTTTAGCTTCAAATATGAATAGAGAATTTTATTTTTTGCCGCAGCAATTTCTATATTTTGAGGTTTTATTGCAGAAAGCATCAATCTTATAATGGGAGTTCAATGTTATGTGTGATATGAGTGCGAGAGTAAAAAAACAAAAACAATTCTTTGAAAAAGGCATAACCAAAGAAGTTGACTATCGTATCAAAAGTCTTAAGTTGCTCAAACAAATAATTTTGACCCATGAAACAGAAATTCTTGAGGCGTTAAAAAGGGATTTGAATAAAGCTCCGTTTGAGGCCTATGCAACTGAAGTGGGCCTTGTTCTGGAGGAGCTTGAATATATTGTCAGACACCTGCGGAATTGGGCCAAACCCAGGAAGGTTAAAACTCCGATTACTCATTTTTTGTCGGCGAGTTACCAATATTCGGAGCCTTATGGTATTGTACTGATTATGTCGCCCTGGAATTACCCGTTTCAGTTAACGATTGCCCCTTTGATAGGATCCATGGCGGCGGGGAATTGTACTATCGTGAAACCATCGGAATATTCATCGCATACTGCTGAAATCATAGAACGGCTTCTCCGTGAGAACTTTGATGAATCCTACATTACGGTGGTAAGAGGTGGCAGAGAGGCAAACAAAACATTGCTGGATGAGAAATTTGATTATATTTTCTTTACCGGTAGTGTATCTGTAGGCAGGGTGGTAATGGAATCGGCTTCCAAGCACCTTACTCCGGTTTCGTTGGAGCTAGGCGGCAAAAGCCCCTGTATTGTTGATGAAACCGCTAATTTAGATATGGCAGCCAAACGAATTGTATGGGGAAAGTATCTAAATGCAGGGCAAACTTGTGTGGCCCCCGATTTTTTGCTGGCCCATAAAAATGTGAAAAATGAACTCATAACCAAAATGAGGAAGTACATTGAAGAGTTTTACGGGTCGGATCCTTTCAATAACCCGGATTACCCAAAGATAATTAATGATAAACATTTTAACCGCCTTTTGGGACTCATCCAAAATGAAACAATTGTTGTTGGAGGACAGTATAACGACCAAACCCACCGGATAGCGCCGACGATTCTTGACAATGTAACCTGGGACAGGCCTATTATGCAGGAGGAAATTTTCGGCCCGCTACTCCCGGTACTTGAATTTGAGAGCCTTGATGACGTCATTGTGGCAGTCAACCATCATCCCAAACCCCTGGCACTCTATTTTTTTACCCAGGACAGGAAGAGAGAGCGGTATGTTATCGATAATACCTCCTTTGGGGGCGGTTGCGTCAACGATACTGTCGTCCATCTGGCAACCTCATATATGCCATTCGGAGGCGTAGGAGACAGCGGTATGGGAGGCTATCATGGCAAGGCAAGCTTTGACACTTTTTCACATCTAAAAAGTATTTTGAAAAAGTCTACTCTGTTTGATATTCCCCTCCGATACCCACCGTACAAAAATAAACTTAAATTATTGAAACGCATGATGCGCTGATAAGAAAGAGGAATGAATTCCATGAAATTCCATGATTACAAAACCATATTGAATCAATCGATCAATAGTTTTTTAAAAGACGCATTACGGATGGTTTATAAGAATCCGGCAAGAATGGCATTTGTGTTGCGAACGATTCTTTGGCAGCGGAGAGCAGCCCAAAAAAGAATAGAAAATGATAAACAGGGTCTTCAGGTCCCCCCTTACATGATTATTAGTATTACCAACCGTTGCAATCTTCAGTGCAAAGGGTGTTATTCAAAGGCACAGCAAAGACCGATTGGGAAAGAAATGAGTTATGATAAATTACGCTCAGTGATTGCAGAAGCCCAAAGGCTCGGTATTTCATTTGCTTTTTTGGCAGGGGGTGAGCCCCTCATGAGAAAGGAAATCTTTGAGATTACCAAAGACTTCTCTGAACTAATCTTCCCCCTCTTCACCAATGGGTTGCTTATGACGGATGAAATCATCAGTTGTTTACGAAAACAGAAAAATGTAATACCCGTTATCAGTTTGGAAGGCCATGAAACTGATACGGACAGCAGAAGAGGGCTCGGCGTTTATGGCCAATTAGAGGAGACTTTTGGAAAAATTAAACACTCCGGCATTTTTTACGGTCTTTCCTTTACCGTTTCAAGAACAAATTTTGAGACCTTAACGAGTGAACATTTTATAAAAGAGTTAATTGAATGTGGTTGCCAGCTGTTTTTCTTTGTAGAGTATATTCCGGTCAAGAAAGCCACGGAGGATATTGCAATTACCGCCGAACAAAGGGTCTCTTTAATGACCATTCTGGATTCTTTCCGAATCCGATTTCCGGCTTTGTTTGTTAGCTTCCCCGGCGATGAGAAAGCCTTTGGCGGCTGCCTTTCGGCGGGCCGGGGGTTCATCCATATTAGTGCCGAAGGTGGTTTGGAGCCATGTCCGTTTGCTCCCTATTCCGATACCAATGTCAATGATGTGTCCTTACGAGAGGCCCTGCAATCCCCCTTATTGAAAGAAATCCGTCAACATTCTACGGAGTTGACTGAAACCGGAGGGGGATGTGCTTTGTGGGAAAAAAGGGAATGGTTAAGATCCTTACGGGAAAATTGACTTTGGGTTTTTTGGCGATTATCCCTGGCGGATTAGTCATGGAGATAATTTATGTTTTACCAAGGTCCGTTTGTTTTTGAAATGCTCAATGAAAGATCAGCATTAGAACAATGCCGATCGGAGTTATCACTAGACCGGAAAAAAGAAGAGTTTTACTAATCTAACTTTTTTCGTCAGAAGATTAGCCGGAAATTTTACAGACTATAATGGCCAAAAGTCGCCAAGGTTTTATAATTTTTATAAAAATTTTTTGATTTAATAAGGGCTATCAAGGAGGAATATTGAATTCAATAACGAACTTGTTCTCGTTTGGGAGGTTATTAAATTGGATAAGCAGTTTTCGGATTGGGATTTCATTCAAAATTTAATGGCCAATGATGCCGTAATAGGGGCATTTAGTACGGAGGCCCTCCCTGATGAAGTGCAGGACCGTTTGGATAGCATTAAAAAGGAAGGCTTAATTGCCTGCATCCAAAATGATGCCGTCTTCTTTTTGGGCCAGGAAGAATGCAGAGAACTTGGCATTCCCTTTAAGCATCAAATTGTTGCCGAGAATGGAATTCAGGCTTCTTAATCAGATATTTATTAGACTTCGCTTCATTCAATCTTTAATTTCACGATAGGGATATGAGGTTTCCTAACGATTCGAAAAACGACGTTTCTGATGAAATGCCGTTTTTTTATGTTTTTTAAATCCGTGGAACCTTCAAAATAGTTGTCAATCTTCATAGGATCTTCACACCGGATTGATATAATCCGGGATATTAAAGCCTTTAAAACTCTGAAGGGAGAATGGTGAATGGGTGTTCAAGCGGATGGTAGGTTTATAAAAACGAATCAGGGAAACAAATGGTTGAAGGTCATAGGATTCGCATTGGTCGTAATGGCGAGTTTCCTCATTGTGAAAAGTTCCATGACTCAGGCAGAAACAACCAAGAACGGGGATTTGCGCATACTAAAAAGGGAAGTTACCGGTAAGGCGAAATTTTACCCCATAGCCGTGGATGGAGTTAAAATAGAAGTGATCGCGGTGAAAGCTAGGGATGGGAGCGTAAGGACGGCTTTTAACACTTGCCAGGTATGTTTTGATTCCGGTCGTGGTTATTATATTCAGGAAGGCAATGAACTGGTCTGCCAAAACTGTGGCAACCGTTTTCAGATCGATAAGGTTGAGAAGGTTAAAAACGGTTGTAACCCAGTTCCGATTACCGCGGATTTAAAAACCGATGACGGTCAATATATCACTATCTCCAAGACTTTGCTCGCCAAAGCCAAAGGTTTGTTTGGCAACTGGAAGAAATATTGAAAAGATAATAAAGATTCCAATCCATCGACCGAACAATCGAATTTGTGATACAAGTTATCATTTTAGTTACTTAAACCTTCCTTTCATTACGGGGAAGGTTTTGTTTATGATATCATATTTATGGGATGGGCTATCGAGCGGCGGTTCCGGTGTTTGGGACTTAATTGCCCGGTATCCTCGTATGTTTGCAGCTATAGCCCCATTTTTGCGGCTCGGGGGATGACCCAAAAGCCGGTTGAATGACGAACACCCCGATATGGGCATTTCATGGGAGAAGTGATATTTTAGCTAACCCTAATGAAGCAATATATTGTATTATTAATTTTAAATTACTTTTTAGACAGCCTTTTTTGATCTCTTCATAGTATCTTCACAACATTTCTGTACAATAAGTACAGTTCGAGATTCCTAGGAGGAAGTAATGATGGAACGGAAGCTGATAAGTAAGGTTTTGGAAGTCCAGGGCATGTCCTGTCCCAGCTGCGAAATGAAGATCGAGAATACGCTTCGCAAGATCGAGGGCGTTGTGAAGGTTAAGGCTTCACTGGCTCAATCCCGGGTAACGGTGGAATATGATCCGGCTTTAGCGGAAGCCCCCTCTTCAATGATGGAGCAGCGGCTTGCGGATGCCGTTATCAAACTTGGTTATGAAGTGGGCTCTTCCCATAACGATAAGTCTGAAAAGAAAACATCCATCAACCAGTTGCTGGGGATTGGAATCATCATTTTCGCCTTATACTTCATTATCAAGTCCACCATTGGGTTTAATTTCATCCCCCAGGTTGATCAGTCGGTTGGTTACGGGATGCTTTTTGTGATTGGGTTATTGACTTCCCTGCATTGTGTGGCGATGTGTGGCGGTATTAATTTATCGCAAAGCATAAAAGTACCGCCAAGCGGCATCAATTTGTCGCAATGCATAAAAGCGCCGCCAAGCGGCATCAATTTATCGCAATCCATCAGCAAACAGCAGTCGGAAAAGGTTTCGACAGGCTCCAAATGGAGACAATTAAAACCCAGTTTGCTCTATAATACGGGTCGGGTCATATCCTACACCGTTATCGGCGGAATCGTCGGCGCTTTGGGTTCGGTCATCGGTTTTTCCGGGTCGGCCAAAGGGATTGTGGCGATTGCCGGGGGAATATTCATGGTGATGATCGGTCTGAATATGCTGGATATATTCCCTTGGCTGCGCAGGATTCAGATCGGCATTCCCAAGTTTTTAGGCAATAAGATTCAAAATAGCGCCGGTAATCGTGGGCCTTTCTTTGTCGGTCTGCTGAATGGTTTGATGCCCTGCGGGCCTTTACAGACCATGCAGTTCTATGCTTTGGGAACGGGTAGCTTTTTCACCGGAGCCCTTTCGATGTTTCTTTTCAGTTTGGGCACCGTCCCGCTGATGTTTGGATTCGGGGCCCTCAGTTCATTTTTGAGCAACAAATTCACGCACCGGATGCTAAAGGTCAGCGCGGTGCTGGTGATTGTTCTGGGGCTGACCATGGTCAACAGGGGCTTGAGCCTCTCGGGAGTCTCCATTGCGGCGTCCAACCCATTATCCGGTAGTGGGACCGGAAATGTGGCTAAAATTGAAGGTGGGGTTCAGGTAGTTACCACGACAATGGAGTCCGGCAGATACCAGCCTTTTGTGGTACAAAAGGGGATACCGGTACGTTGGACCATCAAAGCCAAGGCGGAGGATTTGAACGGTTGTAATAATCCGGTAACCGTTCCCAAATATAATATCCAGAAAAAGCTGGTCCCCGGAGACAATGTCATTGAGTTCACACCGGCGGAGGAAGGTACCATTACTTATACTTGCTGGATGGGGATGATCAGCAGTAATATTAAAGTAGTATCCAATCTATCCAAAATGTCCGCGGAAGATTTAAAAAAAGCGGAAAGCGGCGGCAAAGGCCTGTTAAGCGGTGGAGGCGGTTGTTGCGCGGACAGCGCCAAGGCCACCCGCTTCTTAAGCGGAAGAGTGCCAACCGATGATATTCAAGTCGCCAAGGTGGAGGACGGTATCCAGGAAGTTACGGTTACAGTCAATGATCAGGGCTATTCCCCGGCAGCCGTCATTGTGCAAAAAGGTCTGAAAACCAAAATTAAATTTAACCCGGAAAAAATCAATTCCTGCAATTACGTGGTGACTTTCCCGGAATATAACGGGCAGCTCGATTTAAGCCAAGGGCAAACTGCAACTCCGGAGATTACGGTGACCCAGGACTTTACTTTCCAGTGCTGGATGGGAATGCTTCACGGGTATGTGAAAGTGGTGGATGATATTCAACGGATTAATATCAAGGCGATTCAAAAAGAGATTGGAAGCTATAAACCCGCCTCCGGCAGAGGATGTTGCGGAAGGTGAAAGGACGTGTAAGCAATGGATAAAAAAGAAACCTTGAAAATAAGCGGTATGTCTTGCGCCGCTTGCGCCTTGCGGATTGAAAAAGGTTTATCCAAGGTGGGGGGAGTTAAAAAGGCCACGGTCAATTTTGCCACCGAAAAAGCCACGGTCGAATATGACCCCGTGCAAGTTTCGAATCAAGCGTTGGAAGCGGTGGTTGAAAAACTGGGCTATGGGATAATCCGGGAGAAAGGGCCGGAGGGAAAAGTAACCCTCAAAATTTCCGGTATGACCTGCGCCGCCTGCTCCGCCCGGATCGAGAAAAAGCTCAACAAATTGGAGGGTGTAACCAAAGCCGCCGTTAACCTGGCAACCGAAAAGGCCAGCGTCGAATTTGATGCTCAACGGATTAAAATTGCCGAAATCGCGGCCGCCGTTACCGGACTGGGATATGGAGCGGAGCCGGAACAAGAATTCAGCGGTGACCGGGAGAAGGAGCAGCGGGAAAAAGAAATCAAGCGGCTGCGGACGGAGTTGATCGTTTCGGCGGTGTTGAGCGCTCCTTTGATTTTGGGGATGATTTTGGCTTTGCTGGGCGTTAATATCCCATTTCTTCACGATTGGCGTTTTCAGATTTTATTGGCGACGCCGGTCCAATTTTATATCGGATTCCGTTTCTATAAACACGCATATTATGCTTTAAGGGCTAAGAGTCCCAATATGGATGTACTGATCGCCATGGGGACCACGGCGGCTTACGTCTATAGCTTGTATAACGCTTTTTTTCAGAAGGCGATGCCCGGCTCCGGGACGCCAATGATGATGAAAGACCTTTATTTTGAGGCTTCGGCCACGATTATCACCCTGATATTGCTGGGGAAATATTTTGAAGCGGTCGCCAAAGGGAAAACTTCGGAAGCCATCAAGAAACTGATGGGACTGCGGCCCAAAACCGCCCGGGTGATCCGGGGCGGCAAGGAAATGGATATCCCCATTGAAGAAGTGGGAGTGGGAGAAGTGATTGTGGTCCGTCCCGGGGAAAAAGTTCCGGTGGACGGCGTAATTGTAGCAGGAAATTCGGCCCTGGATGAATCGATGTTAACCGGGGAAAGCCTGCCGGTTGAAAAAAAGGCCGGCGATACGGTGATTGGCGCCACCATCAACAAATTCGGCGCCTTTCAATACAAGGCCACCAAAATCGGCAAAGATACGGTTTTATCGCAGATCATCAAAATGGTGGAGGATGCCCAGGGTTCCAAGGCGCCCATTCAAAAAATCGCCGATCAGGTATCCGGCGTTTTTGTGCCGATTGTTCTGGGAATTGCCGCCGCCACCTTCCTGGTTTGGACTTTCGGCGATTATAACCTGAAAATGGGCATTGTAAGCGCTGTGGCCGTATTGGTGATTGCCTGCCCTTGCGCCTTGGGCCTGGCGACCCCAACCGCAATTATGGTGGGGACCGGCAAAGGGGCTGAGAACGGGATCCTGATTAAAAGCGGTGAACATCTTGAGAAAGCCTACAAGATTAATACGGTGGTGCTTGATAAGACTGGAACCATTACCAAAGGGCAGCCGGAAGTGACCGATCTGATTGTGGCCGGGAAAATGGCGCAAAATGAATTCCTGAGACTGGCGGCCATTGCCGAGAAAAAATCGGAACACCCTTTGGGTGAGGCCATTTACCGCTATGGGAAATACCAAATTGGCGAGATACCGGAGCCGGCACAATTTGGGGCCGTCCCCGGCCAAGGAGTGATTGCAACCATTGACGGGGAAGAAATCATCATCGGTACCCGCAAGTTGATGGCAGGCAAAGGAATTCCCCTGCTGGACAGTGAAGGTACCGCCAGTGAGCTGGAGAATGAGGGCAAGACCGTGATGTTTGCGGCTGCCCGGGGAGAATTGCTCGGCTTGATCGCTGTGGCCGACGTTGTTAAGGAAAACTCCGCCGGGGCCATCAAGGAATTACAGGACCTGGGAATCACCGTCTATATGCTGACCGGAGATAACCGGCGGACGGCGCAGGCCATTGCCGGGCAGGTCGGCATCACCAACGTCCTGGCGGAAGTCATGCCGGAGCATAAGGCGGAACAGATTGAAAAATTAAAAAATGAAGGATATGTGGTCGCAATGGTGGGAGACGGCATCAATGACGCCCCGGCACTGGCTACGGCGGATATCGGGATGGCGATCGGCACCGGTACGGATGTGGCGATGGAAGCGGCCGACATTACGCTGATGAGGGGCGATTTGAAGACCATTGCCACCGCAATTCGGTTATCCCGGAAAACCATGAATAAAATCAAACAGAATTTATTCTGGGCTTTCTTTTATAACACCATCGGCATTCCTTTCGCAGCCCTGGGAATGTTGAATCCGATCATAGCCGGCGCTGCCATGGCCTTCAGCTCGGTTTCAGTAGTGACCAATTCATTGAGTCTGAAGCGGTTTAAGGCTTAAATCGGCAGCGGGGTTTTTGAAGGGGAATGGCGCTAATTGGGACCCGGAGAGTTAGTTCTGATGATTCAAAGGATCGTTCCGAGGACCGGCGCGATCCTTTTTTTCACAGAAAGAATCCTTTGAGGGGCGGAAAGCATCCTTTGAATGAGTCAAGGGATGCTTTCCGTTACGGAAATGATCATTTTTACGACCAAAATGATCATTTGAACGGGAGAAAGGACCGTTTTTGTCACGGAAAGGATCCTTTTTAGAGAAAAAGGGACCGATCGAAGGGGGAAAAAGAACTTTTTTGAAGTCGGATCGATCTTTTGGGCGACCGAAAGGACTTTTTATGGGAAGAATGGATCGATTCGGTTACGGAAATGATCCTTTGGGTGACTCCCTCGGTCCTCCGGACGACAAAATGGATCCTTTCCGTGACGTAAAGGATCGATTGGGCGAGAAAATTGATTTTTTTCGAAAGATAAGGAACATTTTCGTAAAAAAAGGATCAATTATGAAAGAAAACAATCATAGGTTATGGGGTGTAGGTATGTGGGGTAGGGGCGTATTGCAATACACCCCCGGTTTTGTCCACCGCGGGGTTAAAACCCGTGGCTGAGTAATAATGATGCTTTGAAGTTATTTACAAGGCATTTATCAGGAATATTGCTTCAAAAAATTTCCCAAACCGTTGGCGCATCAATATCTATAGTTATCGGGACAAAATCGACACACTTTTTTCGGAAAAGTGTGATAATATGGTAATGTCGGAGTTCCGAAGGTAAGAGGAAACATGAAACGAAGCGCTGCGGTTGGAGACCGGGGCGTTTTTTTGACGGGTTTTTGTTTGCCCGCGGGGGGAACTGAAGGTGATTACCCTTCCCCTGAAAGGCTATGCATTATCCAGATTGTGGGTAGATGTCAGAATATTTTGAAAGATTTTGTCCGCCGCGGGTTAAAACCGCGCGGCTAAGTCATAAAAGCATTCTAAAGCCCGGTTTACCGGGCTCGGTTATGCTTCACAGCCTATTCTAGAGCTTGAACAGTAATAAAATAGCCGATCCCCGGAGGGGATTTAGATTGTTTTTTTATACACCCAGCCGTGTGGTTTCAACCCGCGGCGGAGATTGATTTCCAATCAATAAACAGGTAATAATTAAAATTTTCTGACGTTATCCGTAGATATCGGATTTGCGAAAGGGTTTTCCCTGAAAAGGAAGGATCACCAATAAATCAACATCGGAATTTTGATGGGGACTGCCATATGCATAGGAACCGAACAAAATGATTCTTTCCGGCTGAAAATGGGTGACGATCTGATTGCTTAATTCGGTCTATGGTTATCGGTACAAAATCGATACACTTTTTTCGAAAAAATGTGATAATATGGTAATGGGTAGATGGTAGGTTCCTCGGGATTTCCCAACTGAAGACGGAATGACGAAACCAAACGCTGCGGTTAGAGACCGTGGCGTTTTTTTGACGGGTTTTTCCGGCGGAGGTCACGCACGCCTGCTTTACCCGCGGCTTGATGGAAGAATCAAGCCATGAAACATTTCAAAGAGCGACTTTTATAGTTCGCTCTTTTTTATTGCCTTTAGAAAGGAGGTGAAAAGAAGGATGGCCACATTTGCAAAACGGCTTATTACAGCCGAAAATATGATCGCCGGGCTTTCCGCCCATGCCGATGAGGTGAGTCAAAGGGGGTTTACCAAGGAAGTCATCGGCCAGATGACCGCCCTATACGAAAAAGCGGTGGGACTGGATGACAAGCGCAATGCTCTCAAGGCGCGTAGTCGTGAGGCTACGAGTGAAGCGGAAAAGACCATGAGCGAGCTGGAGGGTTTGTGCGGCGAGGCCAGGCAGATCGTTCGCATGGATTTCATTGAAGAGACCTGGCCTGAGTTTGGGTTCAGGAAAGGCGAGTGTGCGCGAGCGCAAGCCGGTAAAAGGGTAGGGAGAACCGAGAAAAGCAAGGTTAGTTAAAGGGAAAAACCGGTTCCGGTGGTCTTACGCAAGCGCGTTTTTGAAAAAACGGGGGACTGCCGGAACGAAAATTAGGGCAGCGATGAATAGATAGGATGAATGTATGTAATTTTGGGGTTATTGCTTCGGTGTCGACAAGGGGACGCCACCTGCTTCCCCTTGCAACCCCTAAGGCAAAGGGGTATGGCCGCAATACCCGCGCGATGCCAACATCGCGAGGAACCCCACGGCCCGGGGGAACCGTTCCCCCGATACCCCTCTATATCGGCGTTTCTCCATAAACGCCGTAGGAGTGCTGGCGCGATTGGACAGACTCCTCCATCCATGGAGTCGTCTTCTTGGGTGGTTCGGTGTGCCGACGGCCGTGATTCATCCGTGACTCAAGGCCGCGTGTGGTCAACGTCGTGTTGACCATTTCGTGGAAGGAAAGTAGGCGTTTTTGGTGATAGTTAAATATATCTTGTATATAAAGCCTAAAATCAGTTGGCCTTTGCCTAATCCAGTCGATCCTTAAATCCGTTTAATCTTGGTCAATCCTGAGTGTTTTGGTTAAGCCTGATCTGGCATTGATTGATCAGCTTATCCAGCTTGATGCTGTAAGCGAGAACTCGGCATCAAGATGCCGACAGAGTCGGTGCGGCAGCCATGGGCGGTGTAAACTTCGTAGAGTTTTTTCCGTCCCTCGGCGATTTTCCGTTGGAGGGATTCGATTGTTTCAGGGGGTCGTTTGGACATGGGCGCCTTTTTTATGGATTACTTGTTCCTGGTTGTTGGTTATTCGTTATTGGTTACTAGTTATTCGTGTCTAGT
>JAEZCE010000035.1 GCA_023429995.1 Bacillota bacterium
TATTCCTTTGACATTCAAGGAGGAATGTCGCGATAGAGGGGGAACCCGGGGGACTCAGCCCCCCGGGCCGGTGGGTTCCTTCGCGATGCGAGCATCGCGCGGGATGATCCGGCTACATCCCTTGGCCATAGGGGTTGTCGCGTGCCAAAGCACGCGCGGGGAACGGGTGGTGTCCCCTGTTGAGAACAATGCCGACTTCTTTTTAAACTCCATATCCCCCAGAACTTTATCGTGGGCGTCGGGCTGTTTCGTCCGTCATTCCTTGTGTATTTTTTTGGGAGAGGGGGGAGGTCGGGCCGGCAGGTTCGCGAACAAGTTCGCGCCGCCTCCTGTTGACGTCGAAGGCACATTCATTCTAGCTAAAAAAATCAATTTGTCATGCCGTGACGGTAATGCTTTTCACTCAGCCCCCTGTCATCTAAAAATATTGAAAACAGTTGTTTGCGAGATGTTTAAAAAATTATTTGGTATTAAAACCCCCCGAAAATAGACAAAGATTGACACAAACACATGGTTGCGATAATGTTTAAGTAGAAATAAATTTTTCAATGAATCCATTGCAACGAGTCTAGAAGTGAAATAAAAGAATAAATCAAGCACCAAGTAGGACTTGAAATTGGGTTTTGCATAAAAAAGGAGTAATGTTATGATCGACATCAAAGAATCCGACTGGAAGTATTTGCGAAATCTGAAAAAGGTTTTACTTGATCGTTTGTGCAACCGGATCTTGGATGATATTCGCACAGAATGCGGCATGGAAAAACGGGAGCAGGATGCCCATGAACAATACCTCAAAGTTTATGACCTCATAGAAACGGGAGACCGGATGATTGCCGAATGTTTCGATGATTGGCGCCGGAGCAATATCATCCTTCATATAGTATTTTTAATCAAGCATCAGGTTATTGCCAAAGATGAAATTGATCAATTATCGGATGAGACCAAAGAACGCTTGAAGTTTCATTTGGATAATTAAAGAACACTATAACGTAGACGGAGGGTAAGCCAATGGGGAACCGGATACTTTTATTAATATTACCGATAATATTATTACTACTTGTTGGAGGTTGTAAAACAGCATCGAATCCTGAAGGTTTTTCGTTAGAAGGTAATTGGGTTGTGGAAGCTACATATGAAAAAGGGAACCCTAGAGTTTATTCCATAGGCCAAATCGATAAAAAGAAATTTCAAATTATTAAAGAAGATGGACAATATAAAGTAATCAACTACGGTTATTTATATTCCGCCAACCCCGAGTATGTTTTTGAATCAGGTTCAATAGAGGTTTTACCGGGAATTCCAAAAGTAAAAGGAATCATAAAAGGTAAAAGTAATTCTAGAGTGATTATTTTAAAATTTGAAGGTCAAATCGATCAACAATCAGAAAAAGCTGGAGAAATTAAAGGTAAATTTAAAATAACCTATAAGATAAATGGCCATGACATTAATGGTAGCGGTTCTTGTGTAGTATACAGAGATAATGAGACTGCAATTCATGAACTCATTGATGCCGTTAATAAAAAAGACTTGAGCAAAGTCGAAGAACTTATCAAAGATCCCAAGATCCTTAATTATCATTATTATCATAATAAAAATTTACTTATGATTCAATTACTTGAAAAGAATTGGCCCTTAGCTTCATTATTAGTCGAAAGTGGAATTGATATGAATCATCATGATTGGTCTCAAACGACTGCGTTAATGTATGCATTGGAGAATAACAACTCAAGGATTGCTGAAGCTATAATTGATCGCGGATGTAGTATTGAAACACTCAATGAAAACGGGAGGGCTCCTTTACTTTACGCCCTATTTTATACTCAAGATGAGAAATTTTGTTTTAAGTTGATTGAAAAGGGAGCGAATATTTTAATACAGGACCGGGAAGATTGGACTCCGCTTATGATGGCATTACGGTATGGGAAACCTAATGTTGCCAACGCGCTTATCCAACAGTATAATACTGGTTCATTGAACTTAACGAATGCTGATGGGTGGTCGGCCCTGATGCTGGCAATCCGATACAACCAATCTCCAAATGCTCATTTAATAATTTCAAAAGGGGTTTTTATAAATCAAAAAAGTAAAGCAGGTTGGACCCCACTAATGCTTGCTTGTTTGGTCAATGATGTTAAAATTGCCAAAGAACTGTTAGAAAACGGGGCAGATATTAATAGCAAGAATAATGAAGGTAAAACAGCAATGGATATTGCAAAAATAAAATCTCCCGCAATCTATGGTTTACTTGCGAACTTTCAAAATAACTTACAATAATTTAGGGACGTCATCGTATGGTGCCCAAAAGTTATGGCTCACTTATGTATGACACGCTGCATCGAGAGCCAAGTTTTGGGTTAATAGAATAAATCAAAATTAAAAAAGTAACGTTCGTTATCCTCTTGAGTTATTCGCTTGACCCACGTATACATTTCCTTCTCTGGACCTACATTCATTGCGTTAATCTCTAGAATTCATTTTTACACCTCCTTGATTGCAATCTTCATCAATCAACCGTCTGCCAATCGATTAGTTGAAATCCAAAAAGAAACGATAGAGCAGATTAAGATTGAAGGAAAAAAGTATGTGGTTGGGGCCATCTATGGCGATACACGCGGATTCTTTTATGAGTTCTCCACCAAAAAAGAATATCTCAAAATCAATCTTCCGGTTTACCGCTTTTTCCAACGCTATCATCAAGTTATCACCCGCCTCAATAACTATTGGTTTTCCTACCTCTCCCGTCTTCATCCGAACGAAATCAATTTCTGGCAACCCGGCGGGAGTCAAGCTCAAACCCGGTGCGCCCTAAACTCCATAGCCCTCAGAACTTTATCGTTGGTGGCGGCTTTTTCGTCCGTCATTCCTTTTTACGGGTCACCTTGCCTGGGACTCCTTTGGCGAAAAGAACAGCACTGCCGAGTTTTCGGTCTTTAAAGCAAAAAATTATGAAGTATCGCCCCAAAAACGGTAAAACCGAAATGGATTCCGGTCCCGGCGGATTGAAGACCTAATCGAGCAAGGAAAAAAGTTATAATATGGATACGGCAAAGGGCGGGAGTATAACGCATTATATAAAAGTGGTTATTGATATTGCCGGGGAATAAAGAGGATAGGCAGTCGAGGGAGTTTATTGAATGGTATAATGAGAAGATGTATGAGTCATAGATGGTGGAAAATTTTGTTTATCATAGCAGCCGACAGGGGACGCCACCTGCTCCCCTTGCGACCCCTAAGGCAAAAGGGTGTTACAGAACACCCTTTTGAATCCCGCTGCACGGGGAGATCCCCGTGGCCCCCTTTATCCCCGGCCATCCATAGCCGGGGTTGTAAAAAATATTTGTTAGTAAAGCCTTTGTTCTCCATGCAGGGACTCGAACATCGTGTTCGTGCTCTACCAGGTTCATGCTTTTCGGCCGACGGCTCGGCTTGCTGGCAAGCCGCGTTTTCCATCCGCGAAAAGATGCCGCGCCGCCGACATCCTTGATCGGCGGTTATGGTTTGTTCAAGGAGCTTTTATGTTGGAAGGCTAAATATTAAGGCTAAAAAAATACGGATTTGTTGGCTCTGAAATGGTCAACACGACGTTGACCACACGCGGGTTAGATTTAGGACGAATCTCACCCGTCGGCATACCGAACCACCCAAGAAGACGACTACAGGGATGTAGGAGTCGGTCCAATTGCGTCAGCATTCTATAGAGGGGAATCCCTGGGGGCTCAGCGGCATAGGCATCATGACAAAGCTAGTAGAGCGTATCGTAAATAAACGGCAATCAGAAATGGGGAAGATACGCTCTACTTAAGTAAAACGTTCACAATCATGGAGTAGTTATTTAGAGAACGTTTTACTAGTTTCCCCTCGCCCGGCTTGATTTACAACGTATATTTTTGGGAGAGGGGAAAAAAGGGGAGAGGTCGGGCCGGTCTTGGAGGTACAGGAGGGCGGGTTCGCGAACAAGTTCGCGCCGCCTCCTGTTGAGAACAACGCCGACTTCATTGAATGGCAATGCTTGCAGTTCCTATTGAAAAAAAGCCGTTTCTTCTTAAACTCCATATCCCCCGGAACTTTATCGTCGTCGTCGGCTTTTTGTTCGTCATTCCTTTTTACGGGCCACCCTCGCCTGGGACTCCTTTGCCGAAAAGAACGGCACTGCCGAGTTTTCGGTCTTTAAAGCAAAAATTATGAAGTATCGCCCCAAAAACGGTAAAACCGAAATGGATTCCGGTGTCGGTTGTTTTAACGAGTCAAACAATCGTTGTAAAAGCACCTATCTTTTGGATTGGCCTATGATCGATTATTCCAAATTGTTATACGTGTTAAATAAGTGTTTGTCCATTCGGAAAGCAGATTTAAATTTAACTGGTTATAAAGATGATTCAGCAAAATAATAAAAGCCTTTTGTCTTATGGGACCCCACCTCTTTGTCTCCTCCCCGTTGCGGAGAGGAGAAAGGCTGATGCTTTATGGTTATTTTCAGACCTTTCACTTTCATGAACCCCTATTTAGCAACTTGGCTTCGAAGGATGATGGTTACTCTCCCCGAAACGGGGAGAGCAAGAGAGGGGTCTGACCCAGAAATAAAGCTGTTTTATCTTTATAATCAGTTGAATTTATTGGTATCTTATTGGTTTCAACGTAGTGTAATAATTTAGTGCGTATAATTTATTATAACCGTTTGTAACTTCACCGAAGCCATAGGCTACCAGAGCGGCTGATTTTCCGGCATCCTTTTTTTATGCCCTTTCCAAGGGTCAAGATTATGTTATTGCTGGTGACATCGGTTGCTATACCTTGGGATCCGCTCCGCCTTTAGGGGCCATGAACTCGGTGGCCTGTATGGACGCGGTTTTTCAGTGGGGATGGGGATGGCCAAGGCCTTTGAAATCAGCGGACAGACCGGAAAAGTTTTCGGGGTGATCGGGGACTCCGTCTTTTTCCACAGCGGCATGACCGGGGCCGTGGAGATTATTTACAATCAAGGGAAGATCAAACTGACAATAATGACGGGAAAGTAATTGATTTCGATAAATATCCCCTGCCGGGTCGCCTGTTCGATTGGGTGAATCAAAAAATGTTACTTGTATTGAAATCATTGGATGCGCTAGACATATTTGATATAATAAAATTTATAAAATCATTACAATTTTTTTGATGGCAATGTTTAAAGGAGATTATTTCAAAATGTTTGGGGCACAAAGGTTGCAATTAATCCGGGAATTGATTCTGGAACAAGAAATGGTTGATGTTTCTTCATTAAGTGAAAAACTGAACGTCTCTGAGGTAACGATACGCAGAGATCTAGATAAATTGGAACAGGAAGGTTTCATCACGAAAACTTATGGCGGAGCTGTTCTTAACAAGGATTTTAAGTTGGACCGCAGTTCCGTGCCTCCAAATCGCATAGATGCTATTGATGCCGGCGAAGAGATAACTTTAATTTCCAAGATTGCGTTGCAAATGATTGAGGGCGGTGAAACGATATATTTGAGCGGAGGTCCTATTGGGAGGCAAATCGCCAGTTATCTTGACGATCAAAAAAAACTGATGGTGGTTACCAATGACATATTTATCGCGGCTAAGCTTTTCGATAATCCCAAAGTGAAAGTGACTGTCACCGGCGGTGAAGTGGTAACTTCTTCCGGGACGATGGTGGGCCCTTGCGCGCTCAGAATGTTAAAAGAAATATATATTAATAAAGCTTTTATTGAGGTTAAGGGTGTTGATCTCAAGTTCGGCTATTCGATGGAAAGTTATGATGAAATTGAAATTATAAAGCAAATTATGGATATTTCCCAAGAGACCATTGTCCTGGCCGATTATAGTAAATTTGATACTGTCAGTTTTGCCAGGCTCGGAGACTTGGGGCTATTTACCAAAGTGGTCAGCAATAAGGAAATCGCGGAAGAGTATAAAAAATATTATTATGATAATTATATCAAGTTATATACAACCTATGAAGTCAATTGATTGAAATTAGTTTGACTAGGAAGGAACGACAATGCCTGAACTTTTGCTGGAAATGAAAAGAATCAGAAAACAATTCGATGGCAATCCAGTGCTCAATGAGGCTGATTTTGACTTGTATCCCGGAGAGGTTCATGCGTTGGTGGGAGAGAACGGCGCAGGAAAATCCACCTTGATGAATATTTTGGCCGGCATTTGTTCCAAGGATGCCGGAAAGATTTTTTTGGACGGCCAGCAAATTGAAATTGAAAGTGCAAGATGTGCCCAAAAATTGGGCATTGGTTCGATATTTCAAAATTATCGCTTGTTTTATGATATGAATATCGCCCAGAATATATTTCTGAATCAAGAACCTGTGCTTGAGTTTGGCTTTTTGAAATTTATTAACTGGAAGCGGATTTATAAAAGAACCAAAGAAATCTTGACCTATCTTAATATTCATATTGACCCTAAAACGCCGGTCGGTGTTCTTAGCGCCGGTACTCAAAAATTTATCGAAATCGCGCGCACAATTGTCAATCAATCGCGAATTATTATTATGGATGAACCCACTGCGGCCCTCAGCGAACAAGAGGCCGGCTTTTTATTTGAAATGATCAATAATTTAAAATCCAGGGGCATTTCGGTAATTTATATATCACACCGGCTGGATGAATTAAAACTAATCGCGGATCGAATCACCGTAATGAGAGATGGTAAAACCATCGCCACCATAAACAAAGAAGAATATGATTCCAATAAGTTGATACAAATGATGATCGGTGATGGAATTAAAGACAGATATCCCAAACTGAAAGTGGCTTTAGGAAAAGAAGTTTTAATTGTCAAAAATTTAAGTAACGGCAAATTATTGCAAAATATTTCCTTTGGGCTAAGGAGAGGGGAAATTCTCGGCGTTGCGGGACTAAAGGGCGCAGGAAAAACGAGTTTGGCGAGAACGCTTTTTGGGATCGATCCGATGATAACCGGCAGCATCTATATAAAGGGCCGGAAAATCAAACTAAAAAACACGCAAGATGCGGTAAGTAATGGTTTATGTTACATTCCCGCCAACCGGATGGAAGAAGGTCTGCTATATACAGCCAATATATCCGACAATATCATAATAACCAACCTGGACGGCATAACTAAGAATAACTGCCTCAGCTCGAAACTAAAATGTTTGGAATCAGAGAAATACATTAAAATGGTCGGCATCAAACCTGGCAGACCGGAAGAAAAAGTCAAGAACCTTAGTGGCGGCAATCAAAAGAAGGTTATTTTAGCGAAGTGGCTATTTAAAAATTCGAATATCTTGATCCTTAATGAGCCGACCAGCGGTATCGATGTATCAGCGAAGGTGGATGTTTATAATATTTTGAACGAGTTGGTCATGTCCGGAGCATCATTGATCATGATTTCCTCGGAGATTGCCGAACTGCTGGGAATGTGCGACCGGATCTTGGTCATGTCTCATGGCAGGATTGTGAAAGAGCTGCAACGTGATCAAGCGACTCAGGAACGAATTCTATACTATGCCTCTGATGGCAAATAAGAGAAATATTCAGCCGAATAAACGGATCTACGAACACATGTTGAACGATTTTGATAAAAAGTTGTCAACATATTAATTTTAGGTCAAAAATTTGTTAAGAAATCCTCTGATAAAAGGAGGATTTTTTTTATTGAAATCGAAATAATACAAAAAAGTACAACATCAATCAAAAATGTTCGTCTTTGAAGAGGAGTGTATTCCAAAATGGCCAAAGATTCATTTCTGGAGATAAGTAATGTCAGTAAAACCTTTACCGGAGTAAAGGCGTTGGATAATATCCAATTGCAAGTAAAAAAAGGGGAAGTTCATGCGCTTATCGGAGAAAATGGCGCCGGTAAATCTACGCTGATTAAAATTTTGACCGGCATTTACCAACCCGATGAAGGATCCGCCATTATAATCAATGGGCAAGAATGTTCGGGTTTGACTCCGATTTCAGCTTTGCGGAAGGGAATAACAGCCATATATCAAGATTTTTCACTTTTTCCAAATTTAACGGTAGCGGAAAATATTGCTATTAGTTTGGAAATTGAAGCCGGCAATCATTTTTTCAGTTGGAGCAAAATGCATAAAACAGCCCAGGCAGCCTTGGAACGTTTAGGTGTACAAATCGATCTCGATCAACAACTGGGAAGTCTATCGATTGCCAAGCAACAACTAGTGGCAATCGCCCGGGCGTTGGTCCACAAAACAAAAATGATCATTATGGATGAACCGACGGCGGCCCTTTCCAATAAGGAAGTCAAAACTTTGCTGAGTATTGTGAAAAGCATTCGGGAAAGCGGTATTTCAGTCATATTCATCAGCCATAAATTGGAGGAAGTATTTGAAATTGCGGAACGTTTTACCGTAATTAGGGACGGCAAATTTATCGGCACTTATCTCCGGGATGAATTGGATAATGATAAGCTGATATCCTTAATGGTAGGCCGGAAGATCTCATTTACCCGATATGCGGAAAATAAAATTGGCGGGCCTTTGCTTGAGGTAAAAAATTTAAGCAAAAGAGGCAACTTTCAAAACATCTCTTTTGTACTCCACGAAGGTGAAATTTTGGCCCTGACCGGATTAGTTGGCGCCGGAAGGACCGAATTGGTTCAGGCGTTATACGGCTTGAATCTACCCGATAGCGGAGAAATTTTGTTTAGGGGTCAAACCGTCAAGATTCAATCGCCTGAGGATGGGGTTGTTCATGGAATCGCTTATGTTCCGGAAAACCGGCAAAGCCAAGGCTTGATCACCAGACAGACTGTAGAAGACAACATTACCATCACTACAATTCAACAATTAACCGGAAAACTGGCAATGATAAAAAAGGATCGTAAAAGGCAGGCCGCCCTTGAATGGATTCAAAGCCTAAATATAAAACCGCCTTATCCGGATATGACTGTCCAACAACTATCGGGAGGTAACCAGCAGCGTGTGGTGATTGCCAAATGGCTGGCAACTAATCCCAAGATTTTGATTATCGATGAACCAACCCAAGGAATCGATGTAGGGGCCAAGGCCGAAATTCATCAATTACTAAGAGAACTGGCAGCCAAAGGGATGGGAATTATTATGGTTTCTTCGGAATTACCGGAAGTACTGGCGATTAGTGATCGGATTTTAGTTATGCGACGCGGCCGGATTAACGGGGAATTCTTAGGCAGCAATGCTACGCAGGAAGCAATCATGAATAAAGCGATTTTAGACAGTTCAACTTCTTTAAACGCTGCCAATTAAATTTGTTAAAAGGAGTCAGCATTGATGAAACGTTTATTGAAAAGTAAAGAATCAGTTCTCGCACTTACCCTTATCGGCATCTCGGCAATAATATATTTGAATAACAATATCTTCCTTAGGCTGGATAACATCCTTGATCTTTTAAAAGGGAATACGGTTCTGGCGATAATGGCCATGGGAATGCTTTTGGTCATCATAACCGGGGGTATTGATGTCAGTGTATCCGCTATGGTTGCAGCGATTACTGTTTTGATAGGAAACTTTATGATCCATGTGAGTGATAACTTGTTTCTGGTGTTTTTGGTGGGTTGTTCATGCGGGCTGGTTTTTGGCGGGATGAATGGATTTCTGATTGCAAAGCTGAAAATACCGCCTATCGTAGTGACGTTAGGAACGGGGAGTATCATTAATGGATTGATGCTTTATTATACCAACGGCAATTGGATTAGTAACATTCCAAAGTCATTTATTGATTTTGGAAAGATAACTCTATTTCATATACCGATTGGCAATGGCACAACCGTCGGCATTCCGATTCAAATTTTCTTTTTTGTGGCTGCAGCTATAGTCACTTGGATAATTGTAAAGTATACATTGATTGGACGCGGGATATTTGCCATGGGCGGCAACCCGGTTTCAGCCGCGCGTGTAGGATACAATTTGGACAAGATTAATATTTTCCTTTATTCTTACACCGGCTTTATGGTTGGATTAGCCGCGGTAGTGCACACTTCGATCATGAGGCAAGTGGATCCTAATGCATTTTCTGGTTTTGAGCTCCAGGTTGTCGCGGCCGTGGTCTTGGGCGGAGCTAATGTCTTAGGTGGAGCCGGTTCGGTGTTTGGAACGATATTAGGCGTTTTATTAATAGCAATAATGAATAATGGCCTGATATTAATGCATATCCCGGTGTTTTGGCAAAAAATAGTGGTCGGACTGGTCATGATTATCGCGGTCAGTATTGACGTTATTCAAAGAAAGCACGCCGAGAAGAATCTTACCAAAGTCGATATTGAAATTGAGAGTAACTAAGGGTAATTACGATAAAAGCGAGGATGCTGATAATGCAAAAATATGCAAAGGAATGGATTTTATTCGGAGTTTTTGTATTACTGTTCGTTTTGATGTCGATACTTTCACCTCGAACTTTTTTAAGTATCGATAATTTGCAGTCGATGGCGTTTCAATTGCCGGAATTAGGTATTATTTCTTTGGCGATGATGGCGGTAATTGTGACCGGAGGCATAAATCTTTCGGTAACCTCAACTACGGCTCTTTCGGGAATAGTCGCCGCCTTTACCCTATCGGGACTGAATGCGGCCGGTGTCAACATTGGTCTGACTCTAGTGGCCGCAATAATTGCCGCTATATGTACGGCCTTGATTTGTGGAACCATTAATGGCATAGCCGTGTCATATATCGGGGTACCGGCAATGCTGGTTACTTTGGGAACCATGACTTTATTTGAGGGAATTAGCTTAAAGTTTACCAATGGCGGGGCTATTTCCGGGTTCCCCGAGCAATATTACTGGTTTGGGAATGAGACAATTTTAAATATACCGGTGCCGATGGTAATTTTTATCGCGGTTATCGCTATTACCATAATACTTCTTGAACATACGCCTTGGGGGTTTAGCGTGTATATGGTGGGTTGCAATCCGACCGCCACCATGTTTTCGGGTATTAACGTAAAAAAAGTATTAATGAAGGTGTATTTGTTTTCGGCTTTCCTTTGCAGCATATCGGCAATCATCATGACCTCCAGGTATAATTCGGCTAAAGTGGACTATGGTTCTTCCTACCTTATGCAAAGCATTACTGCCGCAGTGCTTGGAGGAACGGATATCTCGGGCGGCTACGGAAAAGTTGTGGGGACAGTAATTGCTACAGCTATTTTACAGATAGTCTCCAGCGGACTTAATATTTTCGGGATGAATCGTTATATTGTTGATATTATCATGGGTCTTATTTTGATATTGGTATTAACGATAGATTTTATTAATGCCAATTACTTGGAACCCAAAATGAAAGACTTACAGAAAGCTAAAGCATGAGCAATTACGACCCAAAACAGCTCTAGCTTTTTTAAGGGGGGATGACTGGACAAAATATTTGTATTGCCCGAAAATGCATTCGATGATTGCAAACAAAAAGAGGGGGTAGTAATGATGTCGAAAAGAATTTTAACAATTATTGGTTCTTTGGGATTGACGCTTGTTTTGGGGCTTGCAGCTTTGGGTGTTGATCATGGCGCCCTTGCCAAAAGCAAAGCTTATAAAATTGTGATTATGCCTAAACTGGTGGGAATCCCATATTTCAACGCCTCGGAAACCGGCGCCAAGAAAGCTGGTAAAGATTTAGGCTGTGATGTTATTTATGCAGGGCCGACCAAAGCGGATGCAGCGGAACAAGTAAAAATGATTGAAGACTTTATCAGTAAGAGAGTGGATTGTATAGCGGTCGCTCCGAATGACCCTGCCGCTCTTACCCCGGTATTGAGAAAAGCAAAGCAAAAAGGCATTTTGGTTATGGACTGGGATACTCCCGCCGACAAATCAGTGGTTGCCATATCGGTGCATCAAATTGACGATAAAGAATATGGCCAACATATCTGGGATTTACTTGTGCAGAAGATGGGCACGGATGAGGGTGAATACGCAATCATTACCGGCGGCCTTTCGGCGGCCAATCTGAACAGTTGGATTGATAACGGTTTGGCCTATGCCAAAGTGAAGTATCCCAAATTAAAACTGGTAACGGATCGAGTCCCTTCCGATGAAAAACAACAGGTTGCCTATCAAAAAGCGCTTGAACTTATTAAAGCCTATCCCAACCTGAAGGGAATCATTGGAGTCAGTACGCCTTCACCTCTTGGAGCAGCCCAGGCCGTTCAAGAAAAAGGACTGCAAAATAAGATTGCCGTGGTTGGCACTTCCTTACCGACGGATTCCAAACCGTACCTCAGCGACGGTTCTTTAAAAGTGGCCACCCTTTGGGATCCTTCCAAGCTTGGTTATTTGACGGTATATCTTGCTAAACAGCGGCTTGAAGGCAAAAAACTCGTCAACAAAGAGGATGTTCCAAATGTTGGTAAAATTACTGTCTGGCCGGATGGCAGGACTGTGATTATGGGGCCGCCCAGCGATTTTACCAAGGAAAATGCGGGCAATTTCAATTTCTAATTGAAACCAAAATATCAAGGAGGAAGCGCCGTTGACGGCCTTCCTCCTCTTTGTACATGATGTAAAAATGGGGAGGGTAAGACATGAAATATGGAATTTATTATGCTTACTGGGAACAGGAGTGGCAGGCGGACTATAAGTATTATATTGAAAAAGCCGCCAAGTTGGGTTTTGATATTTTGGAAATTGCGGGTTCACCGCTGCCGGCTTATAACGACAAACAGTTGGCGGATATCAAGGCTTGCGCCGCAGGCAACGGAATCATTCTTACGGTAGGCCACGGACCAAGTTCGGCCCAAAACCTGTCTTCCTCCGACCCGAAAGTCCGCCGGGATGCAAAAGCCTTTTTTATCGATCTGCTTAAACGTCTATACAAGATGGATATCCACCTGATTGGCGGGGCGCTTTATTCTTACTGGCCGGTAGATTATAGCCGGCCTATTGACAAACAAGGGGATTGGGAGCGTAGCGTGGAAAGCGTGCGTGAAATTGCCGGAATTGCCGGAGACTGCGGCGTGGATTTCTGTCTTGAAGTGCTGAATCGGTTTGAAAATTACTTACTCAATACGGCGGAAGAGGGAGTGAATTTTGTAAAACAGGTTGACCATCCCAACGTAAAGGTCATGCTTGATACTTTTCATATGAATATCGAAGAAGATAGTATTGGGGGCGCCATCCGTACATCCGGAGCCTATTTGGGACATTTTCATAGCGGTGAATGCAACCGGAAGGTGCCCGGAAAAGGCCGTATGCCTTGGCGTGAAATCGGCGAGGCGCTCCGTGATATTGATTATCAGGGCGGCGTTGTAATGGAACCGTTTGTCCGGATGGGCGGGACAGTGGGAGCGGATATTAAAGTGTGGCGTGATATCAGTTGCGGAGCGGATGAGAATAAACTGGACAGGGATGCGCGGGAGGCGCTTGATTTTTCCCGATATATACTGGAGCGTTGATTGCCTCAACTACCGGGATTTAAAACCTGCGTGTTTTAACGCGACTTTAGCCGGTGGCGGTTGGGTTTAAATTACGATCAGAAAGGATACTTCTTATGATGCAAAACTTTGAACTCAAAAATGAAAAAATCCGGAAAGCTTTTTTGGAGTTGAAAAAGAATCATCCGGAGCAAATGAAACACCGTTTGAACCTTTCCTGGAGCAACTGGGGATTTGGAATTGAATCTTTGGCGGATTCTGCCGCCCGCTTGCAAAAAGCGGAAATCAGTTTTATTGAACTGCATGGTAACCATTATGGACCGGATTTGGGTTATAAAATAGAACAAACTTTAAAAATACTTGGCGATTACCATATTAAGGTCAGCGGAGTATGCGGAATGTTTTCCGAAGATAATGATCTTTCAAGTAACCGGGCGATTCAAAGGCAAGCGGCTATCGATTATCTGCGGCGGGAAATTGAATTTACATCAGCAGTGGGGGGAACCTATCTTTTAGTGGTTCCGGGCGCTTGCGGCAGGCCGCATCCTTATGATAATACTGAGTTTGAAAGAAGTGTGGCCGGTTTACAAATTGTAGCGGATTTATTTCAAAAACTCAAGGTTAAGGCGGCGATTGAGCCCATACGTTCCGCTGAGACCAGCATTGTTCATACCGTTGCCGAAGCTCAAAATTATATTGCGGCGGTAAATCATCCGGGCATAGCCCATATCAATGGCGATGTTTACCATATGCAATCCGAAGAGAGCCATATTGGCGAAGCCATTGTGTCCGCCGGAGACATGCTGGTCAATCTGCATATGGCGGATAGCAACCGCCGCGCTTTAGGAGACGGCTCGTTGGATTTGGATATGATTATCATGGCATTGTATCTAATCGGCTACAATCGAGAAGGACGATATGTAACCCCTGAGCCTTTAGGCCCCGGCGCAGAGCCATATCCGGCTATGCACGGAAAACCGGATAAAGCTTTCCTGGATCGATTGGTATTGCAGACTGCGCGCTATTTTAGAGAACGGGAAGAAGCGCTGCTTGCCTTGTGAGTGTATTACCAGAAATCGTTTATAAATAATGCCCTTCCCGACTGGATAGAGTTGGAGGAAATTGTGCAAACTCTCCGGAAGAAAAAAATGGGGCCGCCTCTTTGTTTTGGAGAAAGCCCCATTTATAACTATTATGAGATTACTTTAACAGATTCTCCCTTTCTAGATCTTTTTGCTTGTTATTGCTTTCATTTAGCCGATATGCGGAAGGGTTGACGCCGATCTTTTTCTTAAAACAGGCGCTAAAATAATATTGATTCGCATAACCGACCTTCTCACTGATTTCTTTTAACGGGTAATCGGTTGTTTTTAATAAGATCTGGGCCTTGGCTAGGCGTATCAGGGTAATAGTATCCGATAAATTCTGCTTTTTGGTTTTTTTGAATACTGCACTCAAGTGATGGGGGCTCATATTCACGTGGGATGAAATATCATTCAGGCAAAGATCGGGATTCATATAATTTTGCTCAACATATTTTAAAACACTTTCACAAATTTTATTATGATGGCTTTCAACCGATTCTTGTAGGGATTCACAGGCTAGCAGGCATATTTTTAATAACCAATTATACAACTCGGTGTTGGTTTGGAATTTTGAAAGGTCACTAAATGCGGAAGCAAATTCATCTTGAATTTTTTGGGCCATGATGCCGGTATCGTTGAAAAACTTCATGAGTTTGGCGAGAAGCGCATAAATGAAAGCAAATACACCGCTCTTGTCAAGAACCGAGACTGAAAGTTGCTGTGAAAGTGATTCTACAAATGTTTTGATGCCCTCTTCATCTTTTTGGCACAACAGACGGATTAGTTCTTCCTCAGAATCATCGGTGAAAAGGATATTTGAATCATTAACGGCGGTCTGATTCTTGATATCTTGAATATTCAAAACATTGCGGTCTGCAAAGAAAAAACGGTATTCCAAGGCGGCTTTGGCATTGGTGTGGGAAATCGGAATTTGCCAAATCCTTGAAACGACGTCGCCGATTCCCACCGAAAAAGCCAAATTTGAATAGGGGTGGCTGTTGCAAAAATTCATAAATAAATCGGTGGCCTTATGATTTAATATTTCATCATCCGTAGAGTTACATCCCAGGATGACAATTATTCTGTCGGCGATTGTCAAACAATGGCACATTTCGCAAAATGCGAACCCCTCCCTGATTTCTTCGATTAAATTCATAACCAGAATGTGGTAACGCTCTACTCCATATAGTTTTTGTACATCGATGGCGGCGTGAATTTTGACGATGGCACATAAATACTGATGATAAGAGATGCATATTTTAAGATAATCCGCATTGGAGTGCAAATAATATTGTGCCTCTTCAGGGTTGTAATTAATTAGATCAGAAAAAAACTTTTGTTCCAAAGCCAGACGGTTCTCATTCAATTCAGCCAGCAATTTCTCTTCCTGGTCAATTTTATGGACCGCTTTGTCAATTACGCTGGAAAGATAGGAATAATCCAGGGGCTTCTCCACATAATCGAAGGCGCCGATGCGGATAGCTTCTTTAGCGTAATTAAAATCATCATAAGCGCTGATCAAAATAATTTTAATGCCTGGTTTGATTTTAATAACTTCCCTGGCCATTTCCAGGCCTGTCATTCCAGGCATTCTGATATCGGAAATGATTAAATCCACATCGGTGGTTGGCAACAGCTCTAAGACTTGAGCGCCACTGGTCAGAGTGGCGCAAATTTCCACATCCATCCGGGAATAGTCGATATTTCGGCAGAGGCCTTCAATTAAAAAAGCATTGTCATCCACGATTACTAATTTTCTCATGCTGCTCCTTTCATTCCAAATTCTTACTGACTTCCGGTTCCAATATTTGTTCAAGAGTTATCCTGACAGTGGTTCCTTCCTTTTCTATACTTTGAATATCGATATTCGTTTGATTGGGTGAGTATAAAGAAATGCGTATATTGACATTACTGATGCCGTAAAAACGATTAACATTGACTGTTTTTTCGCGAAGGGTTTTTTGGATTTGCGACAATATATCCGGCTTAATTCCCAAACCATTGTCGGAAATCGTGATGAGGATGGTTTCCAATCCATACCGAATATCGATCGCGATATGCATCTTTTCCCCATTATCTTTTAAACCGTGAAAAATACAATTTTCCAGCAATGGTTGAAGGGTAAATTTAGGAATCAGAAATTCTTGAATCCCTTCATCCAGCGTCACTGTCCAATCAAAAGACTCATGATGGCAAATTTCTTCCATATCCAGGTATAACGAAGCGATCTTCAATTCATCCTGGATAAAGATTAAGTCATCATCTTTGTGCAGTATTAAATGATAAAAATTCTCTAATTTGGAGAGCAAAGTATTGGCAGCTTCAATCTTTCCGATCGTAAGACAAGCTTTAATCGAGTCCAAGATATTATAGAGAAAGTGAGGATTGATTTTGGCTTGCAGAAGTTGATATTTCAGTTTCTCCTCTTGTAAACTGATTTGTAAAATTTTATCAAAGTTTTCATCGAGCTTAAGAAACATATCCTTGAAAACAATGGCCAATTGATCGATTTCATCCCGAAATTCCGGTTGTTTATTGGTCAGATCCTCTAATTGTTCAAGCTTGTGTTTGTCTTGGATGCTGGAGAGCTGACAAATGATACTTGCAAAATTTTGTATTTTCTTACTTAGGTTCGTTGAGATAAATAAATTGACCAGAACTGTTAAAAGAATCACCAAAATAAGGCTGACCAGTAAAATATCAATCAGTACCGAGGTGTTTGTTAAAATATAAGAATTGGGCACATCAGTTACGATATACCACGAAGTGATCGCATTGCGCTTAACAATCAATTGCCGATCGGATAAGGGAATGGCCTTATCCCCACAATGAACAATACGGGACCATAACTTTTGTTCAACCCGCTTGCCCACCTTTTTTTTATCCGGATGAAACAGAATGTAGCCACCGTCATCCACGATATAGTTCGATATTCTTAAGTCGGAGTAAATGGTATTGAAAAATTCGATAATCTCCTGTTCGTTAATGTCAATGAAATAAACATATACAAGCTCATTTGAGTTTTTTAATTTCATGGCCCGGTAACATGAAATATAATTTACCGGATTGGTTCCCTTCAAAGAGACCACCGGTGTTTTTTGATTTCGGAAAATATTCCATTCAATGACGTTATTTTTTAGTTGACTGCCATTAATTCCCCGGGCAATGAGTTGCTCGGTGCTGAGAAAATTGATTCCTTCATTGCTTAGTAAATTATCGGGTTTTAGATAAACTGTAATATTATAAAAGTTAAATGCGTCTTTAAGCGCGGCAATATAATTTCGAATGTTGCCGGAAGCATCTAAATAACTGGTTATGGACGATGAATTATGAAAAACTAAAGGATAGATATAATATTGTAAAGACTCGGCGACATTTTTCATTTGGGAAAAACGGTTGGAAATGGTTTCGTTAAACTGAATGCTGGAATGATTGATAGCATTGATAATGTTCTTCTTGGCGATGGAATAGGAAAGGTTGTACGCTAGAATGCCAAGGATTACCACAGGGATGACTGAGGTTGCTATGAAACTTAATAAAAGTTTGCTGCGAAAACTGCTTAAATTTTTCCAGAGAAAAAATTGAATTCGCTGATATAGTTTGTTCATAGTCAAAGAACCCCTCTATTGCCTGAATTACCGGTCAAGGCATTTTTAACATAAACTTTAAAATTAAATTTGTCAATGTAAGCTGTTCCCATATTTGTGCTGATTTTAAATTCTTGAAAACAAAGGTAAATGAAGTCCGCCGGACAATTTATAAATGATACGTAAATTTTTAGATTTAATTTTGTTAATAGGTCAATTAAGATCAAGATGACCTGGAAAAAGGTCTACATTTTAAAAGGGGAGAGATGAACCAGTGAAAAAAGTTAAGGGTTTAACCAGTTTGTTGTTTTGGATTTTCTTATTAACCTGTGTTGTTTTAATGAGCTCACTGTTATTGGCAAAGACTCCATCCAAATCTTCCAATCAAATCACTTTGATGACAATTGACACAACCTTTGGACAACAATTTAAAGACTATATAGCCAAGGCTGAGACTGCAACGGGCGTTAAAATCAACGTAGTCGCTTGTCCCACAGATCCCAACGATCGGCAAGCGAAAATAACGACTATTTTGTCTTCCGGTGATGACAGTGTCGATATTATTTCGGTCAATGATGAAATGATTTCATCTTTTAAACATACAGGGTTTCTTGAACCATTGCAAAAAGACGTTATGACTGTGAATACGGTTAAATATTTCCCTAAAGAGTATGTTAAAGATATGCTGACAGTGGGAAATAATATTTATTCTGTTCCAATGTATATGGAAATACTAGTGATGTGGGCCAACCAAAAATTGCTTGACAAAGTAGGGATGAAAGCTCCTACAAATCAAGAAGAATTTACCAAATTCGTTAAAGCCGTTACCGGTAATGGCGTTTATGGTTATGGCGGTGCTTGGGAGAAAACCTATGTCTTTAATGAAATCGGATCATTCGTAAATTTATTCGGCGGCAATTACTTTGATTGGACCAATCCTAATTCCAGGGCGGCAGTAAAGTTTCTCCATGATATGGCGAAAGAAGGCGTGACACCTAAGGCGCAATTGGCGGATATCTACGATCCGATGATGCAAAAATTCTTTGATGAAAAATACGGCATCATCCTAATGTATACTGGCGGTATGCAGACTTTTCTTGATTCAGGCAAATATGGCCCCAATGGGCTCCACATTATACCCATGCCAAAGTTCCGTACCAGTAGCGCTTATATGGCAACTTGGCAGTATGTTCTAAATAAAGCCTCCGTAAATAAGTCCGCTGCCAAGAAATTTTTACGATATGCGGCGACTTCTCAAGGGGAACGGGACTACTTTGCAATGTCCAAAAGAATGCCGGCCAGGTCGGATGTATTAAACGATCCCAATTTCAAGGCGGACGGTTTGAATGATATTCAGCAATATATTGCCCATACAACCCTGCGTGGCCGCCCGATGGTCCCCCAAACCATGGAATTCATCAGTAGCATGGGTTCATTATTTCAACAATACGTTTCCGATGAGATAACCCTGGATCAATTCTGCCAGAAGGCCCAAAAAGAAGTGAAAAAATATAAAAAGTAAGGTCGTTGCTTAACTCCCTCTGTTTGTATTAAGTACTGGGATTCAAACCCTCGGCTTTAGCCGAGTGCTTCCTTGACTTTAATCGTTGGGTTTGAATTCCCCAGTTTTTTAGCCGTTTTCCGGTCGGGTTTCATCCAGTGGTAGCAGTATTGTTATCGGCCTTAATGGGTGAGTTGATGGTTCATTACCCATTTGGCATCTATAACCGGATATGCCGTTGGTGAATTGAAATAAGTGAAGGTTTGCTCGGAACATGGCATATTTTCGCCAAAAAAAGGAGTAGAATGATGGTTATAAAAAATAAAAGGAATATGCTATGGCTTGCTTGGCTTCTAGTAACCCCGATTCTTATTGTAAGGGGATTTACAACAATTTATCCGGTTTGCCGGACTTTTATAAACAGTCTTTTTGACATCAGTTTGTTCAGGCCTGGCGGACCTAAATTTGTCGGACTCGGAAATTATTTGAATATCTTTAGTGATCCCAAGCTGATTACTTCCCTTTCTTTTACCTTCATTTTTACTGTAGTATCCATGGTATTTCACTTAATTCTAGGAATTATGCTGGCGTTGTTATTAAATGCCCAATTTAAAGGAAAGAAATTTTTACGGACAATCACCTTGATTCCCTGGGCCATGCCGATGGTAGTTACAGGGTTAGCGGCGCGCTGGGCATTTAATGATGAATACGGTTTGATTAATGATTTGATTCGTAGGTTTGCATCGGGCTTTCATTTTGATTGGTTGGTTTACACTCAGTCTGCCAGAGCCGCTGTTATTGCGGTTGACTTGTGGAAAGACGTCCCGTTCTTTGCCATTTTAGTCCTTGCCGGACTTCAATTTATTCCGGATGAAATTTATGAATCAGCCAAAATAGACGGCGCTGCATTTTTTCGGACTTTTTTTAGTATTACACTGCCCATGCTTAAAAAAACATTACTGACTTTGGGAATATTTTTTACAATGTGGCGATTAACCAGTTTTGACGTAGTCTATGCAATGACTTCGGGGGGTCCGGGGGACGCTACAACATTGTTGGCATACCGTATTATGATTGAAGCTTTTACAAATTTAAATTTAGGTTACGCTTCAGCCATTGCGGTATTTTTATTTCTCCTGATGGGACTATTTAGCGGCCTTATTTTAATAGCCATCAAGAAAAACGATTATTGAGGAGGTGCTACAATTGAAAATCAGTAAAGATAAAACTACCGCATTTTTCGGCCGCTGGTTCTTAACGATTTTAGTTGCATTTACAGTGCTATTTCCGCTCTATTGGATTTTTATTTCATCCATTACACCCAAGCAAATGTTGTTTGGCTCACCGATCCATTATATACCTCAAGCGACAACTTTCGAAAATTATATTGATTTGTTTCTAAAACTGGATATCGGTACCAAGACTTTGAATACTTTTATTATTACATTTTTCGCGTTGGCTTTTTCTACCATGTTATGTTTGGCGGCGGCTTATGCCTTTGCCCGCTATAAGAGCCGCGGTCTTAATATTGCTTTTGGTTTAATTTTATTTTCGGCATTATTACCGGGAATTGTAGCCGCCAGACCGCTTTATGATTTTATGCGGGCAACCCGGTTGCTGGATACCTATCAGGGGCTGATAATTTTATATATCAGCGGGCTTATTCCTTTCACCATGCTGATACTATACAACTCGATCAGCCAAATTCCGATTTCGATTGAAGAAGCGGCTGAAACGGATGGGGCCAATTTTTTCCAAAAGGTCTTTTATATCATTTTACCATTGATGCGTCCTGCAGTCGCTATTATTGCGATTATCAACTTTATTACCTGTTTGAACGATTTATTTACCCCTTTGTTTTATTCCCATAAAATAGAGGTTTTGAGTCTCGGCATTACTACGATACCTCGGGAAAGTTCTTATCAGCTTCCGTGGGATAAAATCAGCACGATGGGCTGGTATATGATATTTCCGGTTATTATTTTCGTGGTAATTTTTGAGAAACATATCATGGAAGGGATTATGGCCGGAGGTGTAAAGCAGTAACAGGAAAGAATCAAATTATCGGAATTTAAATAAAGGAGACAATGAGGATGAATAATTATTTTTTTAACAGTTTAGCTACACTTCCCATAATGAATCAAGGAAAGACACGTTCGATTAATGCCGAGAATCCTACCGGTGTAAAGGGTGGTGGCGGGAAAGAGGCGAGTTATCTTGGACCATCAAGGAAAGGTCGCCCTTGTCTGGAACTTCAGAGCGGCGAAACTGTAACTTTAGCAGAAATCGATGGCATAGGGGTGTTGCAGCATATTTGGATTACCGTGACCAATCAAACGGAAAAAGGATATTTTGTGTTGCGTGATCTTGTTTTTAGAATATATTGGGATGATGAGAAAACGCCATCAGTGGAAGTTCCTCTAGGGGATTTCTTTTGCTGCGGTTTTGCTACCCATTGCATGGTTAATTCATTACCAATCGTTGTTAATCCGACCCGTGGTTTTAATTGTTATTTTCCAATGCCTTTCCGTAATAAAGCGAAGATTACGATAGAAAATCAACATCCTGGTCCGATTGAGGGTTTTTTTTATCAGGTGGATTATTGCCTTTATGATGCTTTGCCGGAAGAAACGGCTTATTTTCATGCGCAATGGCGGCGGCAACATGTTACCGAGATTGCTCATGATTATGTAATACTGGACAATATTCAAGGAAAAGGGCAATATGTAGGGACATATATAGCTTTAACGGCATTGGAACGCTATTGGTGGGGCGAAGGAGAAATGAAGTTTTATTTGGATGGGGACGTGGATTATCCCACGATTTGCGGCACCGGTACTGAAGACTATTTTGGGGGGGCTTGGGGTTTTATTACGAAAGAAGGGGGCAAGGCTGTGGAAAATAATTATAGCACGCCTTTCCTTGGATATCCCTTTTATGCAAATTCTGAGGACTGCTATAATAATCATTTTTTAGGAGATTGCCCGCCCATGAGGGGTATGTATCGTTGGCATATCTTAGATCCGATAAGGTTTGAGAAAGATTTGAAAGTGACGATTCAACAGATTGGGGTCTGTAACCGAGGTCTGTTTGAACGTCAAGATGACATCGCTTCCGTGGCATACTGGTATCAAGAAGAACCTCATCATAAATTTCCTCCATTATTAAGTAATGAAAAACGTTGGCCGCGATAATAGTCTTATCTTTTAAAACCGAATAATGTTTTGTATGTTGGCTCCGGCTAGCTCCAAGATGAAAGAGTTTAGCCTTATAATGAATATAGAGATAAACGATCTCAGAGGCTTTCATCTTGGGGGCGAAACTGGTGTGCCCCAAGCTTAACGGATAATTGCTTCGGCCTATATGGGGCAGCAGAGGAATGTAGAATTGTGTTCCGGGTTTGTAATATTATATCTGGCGATCCTAAAACGGTGATGTTCATATGCGTCATCACAAATCATGGGAAATCTTATCAAGTTGGTTGCGCCGAATATACGGCAAATACTATTGTAAGGAGTGAGTCATCGTGTACGACGTAGTGGCAATGGGAGAGTTGTTAATTGATTTTACACCGGCAGGCATATCGAATGCCGGGCAACAGCTTTTTGAACAGAATCCGGGTGGAGCGCCAGCCAATGTTTTAACGGCTATCGCCAGACTTGGGAAAACCGGGGCTTTTATAGGAATGGTAGGGAATGACCAGTTTGGCATCTTTTTAAAAGAAGTCTTAAAAAAAATAAAATTGATGCCACTGGGTTGAAAATATCCAAAGAGGTTCCGACTACATTGGCATTTGTCCACCTAAACTCCGAAGGCGAACGTTCTTTTAGTTTTTATCGTAATCCTGGGGCTGATATGATGATAAGTGAAAATGATTTGAATTTATCAATCATTAAAAGCTGTCGGATTTTTCATTTTGGTTTCATTTCACTAACCAGTGGGCTCTCCCGTAACGCTACCTACCTTGCGGTAAAAGTAGCTAAAACAAACGGTTCGATTATTTCCTACGATCCTAATTACCGTCCTTTATTATAGCCGAGTGAGGAAGAAGCCGTTTCGACAATGAAAAGCGGTTTGCAAGGCGTAGATATTATCAAGGTTTCAGAAGAAGAATTGGAATTACTAACCGGAACCAATAACCTCGAAAAAGGTTCAGCAATGTTATATGAAAAAGGCATAAGTGTCATCATGATCACTTTGGGTTCGAAGGGAAGCTTTTACCACTATGCAGGCGGAATAGGGCTGATACCGGGATTGACCGTAAAAGCGGTTGATACAACTGGGGCAGGTGATGCCTTTATGGGTGGGGCTTTGTATTGGTTCAGCACGATGAAATTGGAAGAGATTCAAAAGTTAAGCCGAAATGAATTTGAAAGAATTATCCGTTTTTCGAATGCGATGGGTGCCTTAACGACGATTAAAACAGGGTCTATTCCTGCCATTCCCGGTTTCGATATGGTTAAGGATTATCTTAGAACCTTGGAGTAGTTTCTGAGTGAGTTAACTTGAAAATAGATAATGGTCGATTTTAAATTGCCTTTGTAGTAACCGGATCAGTAAAACTCTGCGCTAATCCCCCATTCCCAGCCGAAGTATATCGCAGGCAAAATTCACATCCCCTTTTCTCATCTACCCCACCCGGCCAACGACATGCCAATCAATTCCGGGCGACGGTGGAAAAACAGATGTAGCCAGATAAGTTCAAGATGGATTGTTATTGACACAAACGAGCGTTCGTGATGCTGTTAAATTTGGAAAAAAGTAGTATCCAAATCAAATGCAATAAGCCCTGGGGCGGACTATAATTATATCAACTCGAAGATAGATAGACAAGGATTGAGGTCCGTCTACGTAAAGAAACAATCTGGTTAACACAAGCCCAGATGGTAGGATTCTTTTATTAATATTACCAATGATACTACTTGTTGGAGGTTGTAAAACAGCATCGAATGTTGAAAATTTTTCGTTTGAAGGTAATTGGGTTGTGGAAGCTACAAGTTATTTTACAGTTTAAAGGTCAAATCGTCCAACAACCCGAGAAAGTCGAGAAAATGACAGGCAAATTTAAAATAATCTACAAAATAAATGGCCATGATATTAATGGTAGCGATTCCTGTGTAATCTACAGAGATGATGAGACTGCAATTCATGAACTCATTGACGCCGTTAATAAAACAGACTTGAGCAAAGTCGAAGAACTTATCAAGATCCCAAGATTCTTAATTTTCATTATTATCATAATAAAAATTTACTTATGATTCAATTTCTTGAAAAGAATTGGGTATTAGCTTCATTGGCATTACGGTATGGGAAACCTAATGTTGCCAACGCACTTATCCAATAATACAATACTGATTCATTGAACTTAACCAATGTTGATGGGTGGTCGGCCCTGATGCTGGCAATCCGATATAATCAATCCCCAAAGGCCTCTTTAATGATTTCAAAAGGGGCCTTTGTCAATCAAAAAAGTAAAGCAGGTTGGACCCCGTTAAGCTTGCTTGTTTGGTTAATGATGTAGAAACTGCTAAAAAGCTATTGGAAAACGGAGTAGATATTAGTAGTAAGAATAACGAGGGAAAAACAGCGATGGATATTGCAAGAGCTAATTCTCCAGCTATCTATTTTTTGCTTGAGAGCTATAAAAACTGAGCGCCATAGTTGACGGCGTGGACTTATACAGCCTAAAAGAAGTAATTTAATGTTTGGCCAGGGATAAATATTATATAATATTGAAGAAGCGGTTTCCTTAAAATTAAGGAACCCCCAAATATTTATAAAATCAACGGAGAAGCATCTTAGTTTCCGGAACGGTCAACAGTCGGCTTCCTGTTCCGGGAGACTGGCGGCAGGATATTATGATGCCGTTCGCGAAGAACCAAATGAAATTTGACGCTGGATTCTCGTCATTAGATTGAATAATCTGAGGTGAAAGACATGAAACAACTTATGACCGGTAACGAGGCCATGGCCAGAGGTATTTACGAAGCCGGAGTCAAGCTGGGTAGCGCTTATCCCGGTACTCCCAGTACCGAAATTTTCGAAAACCTGTCCCAATATGGGGACTCCCTGTATTGCGAATGGGCCCCCAATGAAAAAGTAGCCACCGAGGTGGCTTATGGCGCTTCCATCGCCGGGGTACGCTCCGTTTGTGCCATGAAACATGTCGGTCTCAATGTGGCCGCCGATCCCGTTTTTACTGCCACCTATCAAGGTGTTGGCCGGGGTTTTGTCATCATTACCGCCGATGACCCCGATATGCATTCTTCCCAAAATGAACAGGATAACCGTTATTATGCTAAATTCGCGAAAATGGCCCTGATCGAGCCCTCCGACAGCCAGGAATGCAAGGACTTTTTACAAGAAGCCTACCGGGTTTCGGAAAAGTTCGATATTCCTGTACTCTACCGGGTCACCACCCGGGTCTGTCATTCCAAAAGTCTGGTAGAGCTGGGGGAAAGGGAAGAGGTGACGACTCCCGAGTATCAGCGTAACGCGCGCAAGTTTGTATGCACTCCTGCCAATGCCAAGCTTAACCACCCCATTTTGGAGCAAAAGTTAAAGGATTTAGCGGCATACGCAAATCAAAGCCCTTTGAACAAAGTGGAGATGAAGGGCGCTAAAATCGGTGTGATAACCGCTTCCATAGCGTACCAGTACGCCAAGGAAGTCTTTCCGGAGGATACTTCCTTTTTAAAGCTGGGCTTTACATGCCCCCTGCCGCTGGATTTGATCCGCGACTTTGCCGGCAAGGTAGAAAAACTTTATGTGGTCGAAGAGCTTGAACCGTTCATGGAAGAGCAAATGAAGGCCGCGGGCATTGAATGTACCGGAAAAGAAGTAATTCCCAATGTATGTGAACTCAACCCGGAAGTTATCGCCAAGGCTGTTTTCGGCATCCAGCCGGAAGTTACCAAGGCCCAGGCGCAGACAGTGCCGCGCCCGCCGACGTTATGCCCCGGCTGCCCTCATCGGGGTTTCTTTTATACTTTATCCAAAGGCCGTGATTTTGTCATTGCCGGCGATATCGGTTGTTATACCTTGGGATCGGCTCCGCCATTAGGGGCCATGGATTCGGTAGTTTGTATGGGGGGCGGTTTTTCGGTAGGCATGGGTATGGCCAAGGCCTTTGAAATTACCGGCCAGCCCGGGAAGAAAGTTTTTGGCGTAGTCGGCGACTCAACTTTTTTCCACAGCGGTATGACCGGCGCCGCTGAAATCATCTACAATAAAGGGAAAATGATCCCCTGTATCTTGGACAACAGTATCACCGGCATGACCGGACATCAGGATAACCCGGGCAGTGGAGCTAACCTCATGGGTGAGATGGCCCCAGTTATCAAGATTGAAAAAGTCCTGGAGGCATTAGGCTATCAGAAGATTATTGTCGTTGATCCGCAAGATTTAGCGGCAATGGAAAAAGCGGTTGAGGATGCATTGGCAAGCGAGGTTCCGTCGGCCATCATTGCCCGCCGTCCTTGTCTGCTCATTAAAAAGCTCAAGCACGATATCGGTAAATGTATGGTAAACCAAGAACAATGCCGTGGCTGTAAAAAATGTCTGAAGGTAGGCTGCCCTTCCGTGTGTCTGAAGGACGGTAAAGCCACCATCGATCAGACCCTCTGTGTCGGTTGCAAAGTGTGCGCCCAGGTCTGCCCGTTTGGCGCAATTGAAAGAGCAGGTGATCAATAATGGATAATGTCAAAAGTATTCTTTTGGTTGGCGTCGGCGGTCAGGGGACCATTTTGGTCAGTAAAATCTTAACCCAGGGTTTGATCGAAGCCGGCTTTGATGTCAAGATGAGTGAAATTCACGGCATGGCTCAGCGCGGTGGCAGTGTGTCCACTCAGGTGCGCTATGGCGACAAAGTATACTCACCGATTATCGGACGGGGCGGAGCCGATATTTTAGTCGCCTTTGAAAAAATGGAGGCAGTCCGCTACGCTGAGTTTTTGAAGCCCACCGGTATCGCAGTCATCAATAATTATGCAATCGCACCGATGCCGGTAGCTGCCGGAATGGCGGCCTATCCTGAAGGGTCCATAGAAGCCATGTCGAAAGCTTTTAAAACGATTTCCTTTAATGCGGCTGAAATCGCGCAGCGAATCGGCAATCTTAAAACGATGAATACAGTTCTTTTCGGCGCCATGGTCAAGGCCTTCGGCATGACCGATATTGATTGGGAACAAGTTTTTCGCGCGCAGCTGCCGGAAAAGTTCCTGGAGGTTAATCTTAAGGCTTTCCGGGCCGGCGGGGAAATGGTTTAAAAATAACAGTACGGATCCTTTACGTTTGATTCCTTGCGCTGGAAACGATCTATGCATCGTTAATCTGCGAAGAATCCGGCGGCCCGGAGGGCTGAGAATTCCCTCCGGGTATTTCTATGCACTCCCCACATCCTCGGAATTTCATTTTATTATCAACATATCTACCCCAATCCATATCTGAACTCAAAATGAGACAGCCTTTGTAATAATGCGACCACCAAAATTGGTGGTTATTTATTATTGCACCCTGTAAGAGAATTGTTGGAAACTGTGACCTGAAAGAGGGGGTATTGCCAACGCGACTTTCTAGGAGCAATAGGCGTTGTGCAAAAAGATGTACAGACGGGATGGAACGGATCAGTTGTTTGCACAAAGCAACCGGATATCGATGCACGTTTTTGGCAATGGTTAAAATTTGGTGTATATGATATTATTTTTTTGTAACGGCGCAGCTATCTCAAATATGGTGTTTGAGGAAAGGGGAAATGAAATGTTTCGGAAAGAGATTGATATTCAAAATAAAACGGGGTTACATGCCCGTCCGGCCAGTGAATTGGTGGAGCTATGCAATAAATTTGAAAGTGAAGTCATTTTAATAACCAAAGACGGCGAAGAGCTTGATGGGAAAAGTATCATTAGCGTTTTGAGCGGCGGTGTTTATCAGGGCGCTAAAGTCATATTGCAGGTGGAAGGTTTGGATGAAGAGACGGCCGGAGCCCAAGTCGCAAATTTTCTGGAAAATCTTCCTGATTAATGATAACAGACAGGAGGCGCCATGGAACTTAAAAGCAGGCAGACTAATATTTTACGAGTCCTGTTGGATACAGAAAAGGGTGTTTCAGCGGAACAATATTTAAAAACCTTAGGAGTGGGGAAACGTACTCTATATTATGATTTGGAAAAACTCAATGAATGGCTGAAACATTATCGCCTGGGTAAGGTGGTCATTTCCGGACAGGTTATCCGGGCGGAGATTTTAGATGCCACTACCTTGGAAAAACGCCTTTGTCAGGATAAAAACCAGTTTTTATCCATTGAAGAGCGGCGGGGGATCGAGATAATCTATATCGCGCTTTCCGGTGAAAATATCACGATTGGACGCTTAATGGAACTGTCGGGGTTAAGTAAAAATACAGTTCTGGGGGATATTAAGGGATTACGGGAAATGCTGAATGGATGGGGGCTTTCCCTGGGCAGCGCCATTAAATCCGGATATATGATTTTGGGTGAAGAAATGACCATCCGCAAAATGCTGGGAGAACAGTTCCGGATGTTGTCAACCTCCGGCGGACTTGGGTATATTCATAACTTTTTACAGGATAATTTGGTGCGCCTTTATCAAAACGAAATCGATTTCGGCGAACTTTGCCGTTGCCTTATCAAACAGTATGAAACCGATATTTGCGGTGATTATATCCTTGCCAACATCGAATTGATTCGAATGATGATCCAGGTATCTTGGATGCGCAGCCGAAAAGGGAATGTCATTCAATTAAGCAGCGATGAGCAGCTTGCCCTGATGAAAAGTCTTTCCTTCCGTTCGGTGGAGTTTAGCCTTCAAAAGTTACGCGTTCATGGTGTTGAAGTTGCCATGCAGGAAACCTACTATATCACCACATTGTTTCTTGGCATACAAACAACTGATTTTCTATCCCAGGAACAAGAGGATACTTTCATTGCAAGCTTTGCGGAAGAATTAGTTTTAAACTTTGAACGCATTGCCTGCCTGTCTTTTCCCAACCGTGAACGGCTTCAAAAACAACTTAGCCATCACATCCGCCCTATGTATTATCGTGTCAAGTACAGTATCTTGGATAAAAACCCCTTAGTCAAAGATATCAAGTCCATGTATCCGTTTGTATTTGATTTCACATACAAGGCCGTTAAGGCTACGAAAATGAACCTTCCTGTGGAAGCCTTTTCCGAAGATGAATTGGCTTATTTATGTGTTTATTTTGTGAGCAATCTAAATGAAAAGTACCTTACCCAGAAAAAAACGGATATTCGAAAAGTTCTCATTGTAGGCGCAGAAAACATGGCTGTGGCCATCTTGATGAAAGAGCAGTTGCAGGATTTATTTGGACTTTCACTGGACTATCATGTCATCAGTTTAAGCAAGCTGCGTCAATGGATGCTGGACGATTACACGCTGGTAGTGTCTTTGGTGCCGCTTGGTAAAAGTTTTTCTTGCAAAAAAGCCGTAGAAAGCGGTCCAATCATTACAGAAGCGACGCAGCGCCGGATCATTGAAATCTTACGCGAAGATCGGTCTATTGCCCGCTATGATCAAATGATCCAGGAAATCATTGGCCGGGTTAAGAACAGTGTGGCAGGAGAAGTGCAAGTAGACAAATTGTATCTGGAACTTTTCCGGTATTTTGAGGAAAATGAGCGTGGCAAACGCGTTAGTGCCAAGAGCGGCATCTTTTACGAGAAAATTGAACAAAACAAAATTTATTTGTCGCCGGAAACGGCGGACTTACGGGAAGCGCTCATATCTTGCAGCCGGGTGCTCCAACAGGGTGCGACCAATCGGCGCCTCGGGCAGAGGATGGTCAATATGCTGCAAAACAAAAAGCTTCAGACCTATCGTATCCGGCAGGATGTTGTATTGGTACATTTTCCATTGCAAGGTGAAGCCAATCCCAAAATCGATGTCTGCATTATTTTAGCGCCTAAAGGGTTGCCTTGCCCTGATGGGAACGACACCCAAATATTGGTGGGACTCTCCACCAAGGATTCCTATTCCCATTGGGCCGAGTTGGAGGATATTTACAATTATTTCAGCGACCAGAGCCACGTCGATGGTATTAAACAGTCGTATCAAAATGCGAAGGAGCAATCAAGATGAAAAAATTTATCGGACTTGCGGGTGCCGGGGGATGTGAGATATTACGGGCGGTGGTTTTAACCAAAGGAAAACCGGTATTGGAAAAAAGGATTGTTACAGATTGTGATAGGGAAGTGGAACGGTTTAAAAGAGTCCAACGTGAATACGGTGAAGAGCTGGAGAACCTGTATCGAGTCACTCTTGCGGAGGCCGGGGAGAAAACGGCTGATATTTTTAAGGCTTATCGTACCATCGCCTATGACGACCACTTTTTTAAAAAATCCATCAAGATTGTACAGGAAGAAAATATCAACATCGATTATGTGCTTGAGCAAGAAAAGGAAAAGACCTGCGCAAAATTTGCGGCCATGTCCGATCCCTATATGAAAGAGCGGGCCAATGACATTTGCAATGTGTGTGATGAGATGATTCGCCGGCTTAACGGGGTATTCAGCAATGCTAAAGAACTAATCCGCACGATAAGTGAACCCTTTATCCTTGTAGCGGAGGATCTGGCTCCGGAGGATACCATTCGCATTGATAAAACCTATTTACGTGGTTTTATCACGGAAAAAGGGGGTATTACATCTCATGTAGTCATCCTTGCCAAAACATTGGGAATTCCTGCAGTGGTGGGGGCGACCGGGATTATTCGGGAAGTCCATTCCGGGCAAATGCTTTATATTAACGGCAATGATGGTTACGGAATTGTTGAGCCTGATGATATTTTCGTCAATAAATTTCACGAAGAAAAGCGCAAATTGGACGAGGAAAAAAGGCTTTATGCAGTCATGGCCGGTGAGCCAGCCGTTACGGCCAATGGACATAAAGTGGCGGTTTGTATTAATTCCGGCGATGCTGAAAGTTGCAAGAAATTTCGTGTGGATCAGTGTGACGGCATAGGGCTGTTTCGGACGGAGTTTCTCTTTATGGATCAGCATGATTACCCAGATGAGGAGCTGCAGTTTAAGGTGTATAAGGAGATTGCCCAGGCCGCCCAAGGCAAAGAAGTAATCATTCGCACGCTGGATATCGGTGGAGATAAGCAACTTGATTATATGAATTTCCCTAAAGAGGACAACCCATTTCTAGGATATCGCGCTATCCGCATCTGCCTGGACCGAAAAGAAGTTTTTCATACCCAGTTGCGTGCCATTTTACGCGCCTCAGCCTTTGGAAACATCAAGATTATGTTTCCCATGATCGTAACTGCTGAAGAATTCCGTCAGGCCAGGGAGATGGTTGAAATAACCAAAGTCTCACTCCGTGTGGAGAAAGCCGCGTTTGTTGAGAACATCCCCGTAGGAGTTATGATTGAAACGCCGGCATCAGTGTTGATTAGCGATAAGCTGGCTCAAGAAGCCGATTTTTTCTCTATTGGGACCAATGACCTTATCCAGTACACAACGGCAACGGATCGCATGAATGAGAAGGTGCAGTATTTGTATGATCCTTGTAATCTTTCGGTACTGCGATCCATTGATATCGTGATCCGCAATGGGCATAAGGCCGGGATCCCCGTTGGAATGTGCGGAGAATCCGCTTCCGACGGGAGATTGACCCCGCTATTTTTGGCGATGGGTTTGGATGAATTTAGTGTCGTTCCGGCACAAGTTGGTAAGCTCAAATACCGCATTCGCCAGTGCGATTTGGAAAAATTGTCCGGCTTTGTGGAAAAAGTACTGGCCAGCGATAGCATTGATGAAGTGAAAACATTGCTCGCGATGGAGAATATTGAAAAAGATAGGAGTGCTAGAAATGAAAACGGACTTCAAGGCCAAAGGTAAAAAAGAGCGGGCTCCCCGTAAGAACGATGCGGAACCATGCCTTTATTGTGGTAAATCCACTTTTACCAGGAACTATATTATTAATCCAGGCGCCGAACATGAATTACCGTCCTGTAGCGAAGAGTGTTTTAACAAAGCCCGTGACTTTGTTGATCATGACCAGCGTTACCGGATGGTGTTTTACTTTATATTACTTGCCATGGTCGTGGCAAATCTGTTTTTACTCGGTAGCAAGGTTGAGAGTCGTTGGGGATATTTACCAATGGTGGGTATGGCCACTGCAACCTTAATTTTTCCTTTGGTGTTTACCCGTTATGAACGCTACCAAAAATTTGGGATACGCAAGACCAAGATCATGATACGCTTTGCCGCTTGCGGAATTGTTACTTTAGGGTTGGTTTTTATCATCGGTTACTAATTGGGATAGATCAGTCCAAAAGGTTCAATGGGTTGCAAAAAGTAGTAAATAATTCGTGAACAATGTTGGTCTTTTTTGTAAACAGTCATTGTGATATGGTGTAGACAGTGGCATAGAACGTAGCCCATGGACGCAAAAAAAAGAAAGGAGGCATCTGTGGTGGGAACATTACTTGATGAACGATTTATTGTTCTTGATGCGAATGTACACAGCGCCGAAGAGTGTATTCGCTTGATGGCTACCCGTTTTGAAGAGTATGGCTACGTCGAGCCCGGATATGCCGATGCGGTAATCGAACGCGAAAAGAGTCTGCCGACCGGACTCCCCGGTAAAGAGATCAATCTGGCAATCCCGCATACAAATAACAAGTTAGTGATTAAACCTGCGATTGGGGTGGTTATTCCATGCAGGCCTGTAGAATTCAGCATGATGGGTAAGAAAGAGACGAAGCTCAATTGTGAAGTCATTTTGCCCCTGGTAGTAAAAGACTCTAAACAGCAGATCGGTATGCTTAAAAAAATGATGAAAATCATTCAGGATGGCGAACTGATCAGGCGATTGAAGAATTCTAAGAGCAAAGCAGAGGTTATGAACTGTCTCAGTTCTTTGGAAGACGAGTAAAAAGCGAAAAAGAAAGGGGAATCTTGCATGAGAGCGGTGAGGGTTTTATCGGTATGCGGTTCCGGCACAGTCAGTTCGGCGATGCTGTCTTCAAAACTGGAAGATGTATTGGCGGAGCATGGTTATGAAATGGAGGCAACCGAAGTCGCGCCGGGCGGTGTAGAGCTGGCAGTGGCCAGCGGCGGGTACGATTTGATTGCCTATACAAGCCCGGTGGAGGATATCTATGGGATCCCGGTACTTAATGCGACAGGTTTTTTGGTTGGCATTAATGAGCAAGAGTTTGTAGAAGCACTCCTGGCGGTACTTGGCCGGCTTGATTTGGAGTAGCGGAGAAATCAGAGAAACCGGAAGAAGTGGTTTCATTGTCTGAAACCAATACATAGAGAAGGGTGGGGAAATCATGTTTTTTAACACATTAAAGAGTTTATTCGACACATTCGGCAATTATATCATGGTGCCTTTCATCATTTTTATCATTTGCCTTTTGTTCAAGGCGCCCGTCAAAAAGGCTTTTTCGTCTGCTGTTCTTATTGGTGTCGGCCTAAAAGGTATGGCGTTCATTACTAACGCATTCGGCAGTATCTTAACACCGCTGGTTCAACAGATTGTTGAGGCCAGTAAATTGCATCTGCCGGCGTTAGATATCGGTTGGCAGGCAGTGGCCTCTGTCGCTTACTCCACCAATATCGGCATGATGTTTATTGGTGTAGGCCTGGTTTTCCAAATCATACTATGGCTCGTCAAATGGACCGATATTTTTATGCCGTCCGATTTATGGAATAACTATTCCATTATCGTTTGGGGTTCAATGTTATACCAATTGAAGCATGATTTGTTACTTGCGTTTGCGCTCATGCTTTTTATCAATCTGGTCGTCTTGCTCATTGCCGAAGTATTGCAAAAAAGATGGTCTACCTATTATCATTATCCATCTTGTGCAATGACTGCCCCGCACCATAACGGTGATGCGCCGATGTACCTTGTCCTGAATATACTTTTCAGCAAGCTTGGTATGGACAAAATCAAGGCCGACCCGACGTCTCTTCGTAAAAAAGTTGGTTTTATGGGTGAACCGATGTACATTGGACTGGTTGTTGGTGTCATTTTGGGCGTGGTTGGTAATATCAAAACAATGAATACGATGGGTGCTTGGGGTCAAATCGCGAATGTGGCCGTTACTTGTTCCGCCGTTATGGCCATTTTCCCCAAGATTGCCGGCCTGTTTGCTTCCGGTTTCACCGTACTGACCGATTACTCGCGTAAGACCTTAAAAAATAGCCGTTATGGAAGAGATCGTGAATTTATTATAGCCGTCAATGATGCCTTGGGTTACGGCGAAACCGCAACTTTAACCACCGGGTTGCTTGTCATTCCTGTTGCGGTTCTTCTAGCTTTCATTTTACCCGGTAATGTTGTGATTCCGGTTATGGTGCTGCCGTCTCTGCCGTATATGGTTGAAATTCCCGTATGCTTGAGTAATGGAAACATAATCAAGTCCTGGCTAATGGGCTGTATCGTATTTGCTGCAAAAATATTGATGGCTTCCTATTGGGCTTCAACTTTTACCCAAGTTGCGGCTGGAGCGGGATTTGAGGCTGCCACCACGGCGATAGCAGCCGGTACACTCATTATTGGTTTCATCATGTCAAACTGCACCGCCGGTCTTATTACTATGGCCTTCTTAACCTTAAATCCATTTATTATTCTTTCGGTAGTTGCTATATATCTGATTTTGTACTTTTTATTCAAGAAAAACAAGATTACTGTTCAAGAGTATCTGGAAAAGAACGCTCTGGGTGATGCCTATGTTGCACCTCAACCGGCTGTAGCAGTTCAAAATTAAGTCGATAATTCCATTGTCTTGACCCTTTGTCGCATGTAAGCGACAAAGGGTCAAGGCAAAAAAGAGAAAGACGTACTTACGGAGGATGTTTCATGAAAATCGTTGTAATCGGCGACATTATCGTACCACTGGAACTTTTAATACAGGCGGCGGAAACGCTAGGAGATCCTAGCCAAAACATGATCGTCCCTATTTTATGGCCCGCCGAAACGCGGCAGGAATTCCAGAAAAAGGCACAGAACATTGAAAAGAACGGACCGACTGCGGAAAAAGTTCCGGAGGAGGCCTACCGTGCGATTGTGGACGCGGATATTCTGCTTACCCATTTTTGTCCGGTGCCGGAGGATCTTATTGCAGCGGGTAAACAGCTCAAACTCATCGGCACTTGCCGCGGCGGAATGGAACATGTGGATGTGGCGGCGGCTACCAAACGCGATATTCCGGTTATTCATTGCATCCGTAACGCTGAGGCAACCTCGGATTTTGCTATCGGTTTGATGTTTGCTGAAACCCGCAACATCGCCCGTGCCCATGCAGCTCTTAAACAGGGCGAGTGGCGTAAAAAATATGTGAATGGCGACTATACCACTTCCATGTGCGAAATGACTTTAGGCATAGTAGGCCTTGGACATATCGGAAAATTGGTTGCCAAAAAGGCGGCCGGTGTTGGTATGAAGGTGATCGCCTATGACCCTTATATTAAACAGGAAGCCCTTGATGAGAATAGGTTACCTGTAAAACTGGTAGCCCAGGAAGAATTATTTAAAACGGCTGATATTGTTTCATTACATTTGCGTTTAACGCCTGAAACCGAAAATAGTGTTGGGAAAAAGCTTTTGAGCTTAATGAAACCTACCGCTTACCTTATTAATACTTCCCGGGCGGGAATATTGGATAAGGAGGCATTAATGGAGGCCTTACGGAACAGGACGATTGGCGGAGCCGCACTGGATGTATTTTGGGAAGAACCTCTTCCGACCGGAGACCCCATCTTCGATCTGGACAATCTTACGATCACTCCGCATAATGCGGGTAATGTAGTTGATGCTTTGCCAAAATCCCCGTTGCTGCTGGCTCGTACCATTAAGGCCTTTTGGGAAACTGGAAAAAGCGATATGGTGGTCAATTTACGGGATATCAAACACTGATGGTTTAAATGGAATTCAACAAATTGGGTCCTTAGACCCATTGGGAAAAGGAGAAATAAGTTATGTTAATGGAAAAGCAAAGAAAAGAAGTTACCGAGTATGGCCGCCAAATGAGTTCATCCGGCTTAAGCAAGGGAACCAGCGGTAACATTAGTATTTATGATCCCGAAAGCGGTTATATGGCTATCAGTCCATCAGGTCTTGGTTATTTTGAAACCGAGCCCGAAGATGTGGTGGTCATGGATTTAAAGGGAAATATTATTGATGGGGCCCGCAAGCCTTCTAGTGAACATGCACTGCATACTGTGATGTATCTGAACCGTCCGGATGCCCGCGCTGTCGTCCATACCCATTCCACTTTTTGTACCACCATTGCTTGTCTCAACATCCCGTTGAAGGCTGTTCACTATGTTATCGGAGGCGCCGGAGTGGCTGAGGTTCCCTGTGCGGAATATGCGACTTTCGGGACGAAACAATTAAGTGAAAATGTCCAGAATGCGCTCAGCATCAATAAAAGTAAGGCTGTTCTCCTTGCTAACCATGGTTTGGTGACCAGTGGCCCGAGTCTTGCAAAGGCTTTCGGCCTGGCAGTCAATCTTGAGTTTGTGGCAGAAATGCAGTGGAGAGCTTCTTGTATTGGGACCCCTGTGGTATTAAGCAATGAAGAGATGGATACGGTGATGGAAAGTTTTAAAAGTTATGGGCAGCCCAAAAAGGCCGAAGAAAAAAAGGACAGCACGGGCTATTGATCTAATAACAGGAGATAAAAAATGCTGAGTGCAATGTTATATGGTGTGGAAGATATTCGCATTGTAGAAGCAACAATTCCGGAGATTGGCCCGGGCGAAGTGCTGATAAAGAATAAGGTTTCCACGACCTGCGGCACGGACGTGAAAAGTTTTAAACGCGGCTATCCCCTTTTAAAACCGCCGCATCCTTACGGACATGAGTTTTCGGGTGTTATAGCCGCGCTGGGCAAGGAAGTAAAAGGGTTTCATGAAGGGGACCGTGTCGCGGTTCATAATACCGCCCCTTGCAACCAATGTTATTTCTGTAAAATGGGTCTTCATTCCATGTGCTCCAATATGACGTTTAACCGGGGCAGTTATGCTGAATACGTCAAGGTCCCGGAGTCTATTGTGAAGCAAAATATGTTTGTATTGGACGAGTCAATTTCTCATAAAACAGCCTCCCTGATGGAGCCTTTTTCCTGCGCGGTTTATGGTATCGAAAATTGCCCTATCCGTTTGGGCGATACTGTCATCATCAATGGCGCTGGCCCCATTGGTTTAATGTTCGCCCGGTTGGCAGTGATAAAAGGCGCCCAGGTTATTGTAACCGATAAAATGAAGAACCGCTTAGCCCTTGCGGATAAACTCGGCGTCTGGAAAACTTGTAATTTGACTGAAGTGGAAAACAGTATCGAGGCTGTACGCGCCTTAACTGACGAGGAACGCGGTGCTGATATCGTTATCGAAGCAACCGGTATTATCGATGTATGGAAAACCAGTGTGCAGATGGCGCGAAAGGGTGGATTTGTTTTACTTTTTGGTGGGGTAAAATCAGGCAGTATGCTTGAGGTCGACGCCACATGGTTGCATTATTCACAGATTACCATCAAAGGCGTGTTTCACACTACGCCCCGCCATGTTCTGGCGGCGCTGGAATTATTAAAAATGGGCGTTATATCTGACGATGATTTCATCCAAAACGAGTATTGCCTCGCCGATTTGGAAAAAGCTATCCACGAACATGCATCCGGCGTAGTGATTAAAAATTGTATAGTATACGATGATTGAAGGAGGGTGGAAAAAAGATGTATTCGATCAAACTTGGTTGTGAACATATGTATTGCGGAGAGAACGCAATCCAGTGTTTAAAGGATCTGCCTGCCACCCGTAAACGCGCATATATCGTAATGAGCGGTGACATCCAGAAGGAATTGGGACAGCTCAAGATAGTTACAGATGTACTGGAAAGTGCTGGATTTGTTTGGAAAGACTACACCGATGTGGAGCCGGAGCCCAGTTTTGAAAGCATAAGACGCGGCACAGCGGATATGATGACATTTCAACCGGACTGGATCATTGGCTTCGGCGGTGGATCGGCCATGGACGCGGCGAAAGCCATGTGGGTTTTTTATGAAAATCCTGAGTATAAAACGTTGGAAGATGTAATGCCTCCAAACGAGATCAAAAATTTAAAGGTGAAAGCCCGGGTGGCATGTATTCCGACCTCGGCGGGCACTGGCAGCGAGGCAACGCGGGCTGCGCTTATCAAAGATACCATCAAGAAAAAGAAATTTTCGATCCGTTGTCTGAAGGGACGTATGGTACCGGATGTGGCTATTCTTGACCCGGTGTTTTCCATGACGATGCCTAAAAGCCTGACGGCAGCTTCGGGTATGGACGCACTGACCCATGCGATTGAATCCTTTGTCACGCCGTTGGCAAATCCATTCTCTGATGGAATGGCGATATCCGCATTTATCTATGGATACAAGAATTTACCAATTTGTTATGAAGATGGCCAGAATTTGGAATCCCGGGGTAAAATGCTGGAGGCCTCTTGTATGGCTGGTATTGCCTTTTCGAACTGTGCATTAGGGATTGTGCACAGTATAGCCCATACTTTTGGAGCGGAATACGGCGTGCCACACGGGCTGGCTAATGCTATTGTGCTGCCATATGGCTTGCAGTTTAACTCGCGGGATAGTCGCGCCCAAGCCCGATATGATCAGTTGGCTGCTTTTGTCGGTGAAAAGTCATTGTTGAATGGCGTATTGGCGTTGCGTAAACGTATTAATATACCTCCGTGTATGAAGGATTTTTCAATCGATGAACAAGATGTCTTGAGAAAGGTCGACGCATTGGTGGAAAAAGCCATGTCCGATGTATGCACTCCTTTTACTCCGCTCAAGCCGACAAAAGAAGAAATGAAGGAATTGCTTCTCGAAGTCTATTATGGAGAAAAAGGCCATACGGTATGATTTCCCAAGAGCGAATTTTGGAAGTCGAATTCGGCGATTGTGATTTTCCAGAAATTTCATTACCGTGAATAGAGTGAAGAAACCGGCTCTCTTAACGTTAGTAAAATAGACAATATACGGAGTGGCGTATGAAAACGAACTTTGATATATTGTCTATTTTTATCGGCATGGAAGAAGGTCGGTTTTCCCTTTCTGAGGGAAGGTAGAAAGGGCTGTAAAAGAATAAAAGAACCCCATGGATATAAATGAAGCACTGAACCTCTTAACGCTTACTCGTTGTTTGTGAGAAAATTCAGTATTTACGGTGCCTTATTCAACAAAACCTTCATATATGGCGCAGACGGCCTTTTCAAAATCCTGATTCTCCACGCCGATGATGATGTTAATTTCACTGGAGCCTTGGTCGATCATTCGGATATTAATATTGGCCTTCGAAAGAGCTGTAAAGAGCTTTGCCGCGATACCAGGAGTATAAGCCATCCCCAAACCGACTGTGGCAATCAGTGCCATGTTCGGAGAGACTTCCACTGTATCAGGATTACATTCCCGTTTAATTTCATTGATTACCTTATCTAGCTTATGATCAAGCTGGGTATCGGCAATTACCAGGGAGATGGTGTCGATGCCGGAGGGCATATGTTCAAAAGAAATCCCATTGCTCTCCAGAATGGAAAGCACTTTGCGCCCAAAGCCCAACTCCATATTCATTAAAGCTTTTTCGATAGTCAGAACTGTAAAGTCCTTCTTTCCGGCGATCCCGGTGATGTTTCCCATTCGATGCCGGGCCTCTTTGTCGGTGATGATCAGCGTCCCCAGTTCATCCGGCGCGTTCGTATTTTTGATATTCACGGGAATCCCAGCCTCCCTGACCGGGAAAATCGTTTCTTCATGAAGGACACTGGCGCCCATATAGGCTAACTCGCGAAGCTCCCGGTAAGTGATCTGTTCGATACTCTTAGGATTCTTGACAATTCGCGGATCAGCCATCAGAAAACCGGAAACATCCGTCCAATTTTCGTACAGGTCCGCCCCTACCCCCCGGGCGACAATCGCACCGGTGATATCAGAACCGCCCCGGGAGAAAGTTTTAATCTCTCCATCCGGTAACGAGCCAAAGAAACCGGGAATTACGGCATGTTTGTGTTTAGCAAGGCGGACGCTGATTACATCCTGGGTCCGGTTAGGGTCAAACACCCCTTTTTTGTCAAAAAAGATGACCTCGCCCGGATCGACAAAATCCCATCCCAATAAGTCGGCCATGATTAATCCGTTTAAATATTCGCCACGGCTGGCCGCATAATCGGCAGTAGCTCCGGATGTAATCTTCTGTTTGATAACCTCCATGTGAGGATGAAGATCAAGTTTACATTCAAGTTTTTCGATGATCCCCAAATAACGGTTACAGATCAATTCAAAGACTTCCTCAAAGGGAATTCCTTGTTCTGCATGAGCATGGCACAGGTAAAGCAGATCAGTTATCTTTTGATCCGCGGCATAGCGCTTTCCTGGAGCCGATGGGACCACATAACAACGCTCGGGATCCGCCTGAATGATTGCTTGAACTTTCCGGAACTGGCCAGCATCCGCCAGGGATGAACCCCCAAATTTAACGACTTTAATCCCCATTCTATAATACGCTCCTGAAAACATGAAATATAAGCCCGCAAAAAATGACTTATTATTCATGATAAAACCCGTCCATTGAAAAGTCAAGTTGTATACAAAGATCAATCGGCATCACTGGTTTATTTGTCCGGGGATCATCGGCGATACATATTGGATGATGGAGATTTAGGGAAGAAAAACTTCAATTTATGAGAGGTATAAAAATGTTTTTAAAGAAGTAATTGTCATTTGAAAATTCTGGACAATCAAAGGAGTTGATTCCAAATCGCAAAAGCACTCATATTGGTTTCCGGGGGTATGGATAGTTGTACCACTGCTGCGGTAGCGGCAGAACAATATGAACTGGCGTTCCTTCATCTCAATTATGGCCAGCGTACTGAAAAAAGAGAGTTAAAAGCATTCTATGATATAGCTCAGTTTTATGGGGTTCAGCAGAACTTGAATGTTGATGTTAACTACTTTACTCAAATCGGTGGTTCTAGTTTGACCGATCCTTCATTGACGATTTTGCAAGCGGATTTAAACCGGAAGGGAATTCCCAATAGCTATGTTCCCTTTCGAAATGCCAATATCCTGGCGATCGCCACCAGCTGGGCTGAAGTCATTGGCGCTACTAAGATATTTATCGGGGCGGTGCAGGATGATTCTTCCGGATATCCCGACTGTAGAGAGGAATTTTTCAAAGCCTTTCATGAAGTAATCGAACATGGGACCAAGCCTGAAACCCATATTGAAATCGTAACCCCTTTATTGCATCTGATGAAATCACAGATAGTTCGGAAAGCAGTAGAGTTGAAGGCGCCGCTTCATTTAAGTTGGTCGTGTTATCAAAATGAAGAAAAAGCTTGCGGAGTTTGTGATAGCTGCGCGCTGAGACTCAGGGGTTTTCAAATGGCAGGGTTTGAAGACCCCATACCGTATGAAATAAGGCCGCAATATATTAAATAAATAATGAAAGTCTTCTGTTATATAAAGTTGATACTTTATTATGCAGAGTAGTAAAGTAGTCCTGTGCTATCGGAACTTCACAGCACGCTCTAAAACATTTTCAAATAAAAAAGGCCGTCTAGGCTACGGCCTTTTTTGAATTCTTGTTGTTTTCTCCGATGCATCCTCGCGTATCGATCTTAATTACTTTGCACTCTTTTTCTGAGATGCAGCTTGCTTTTGTTTCAACAGTTTTTCTTTATCTTTTTTTCCGCCTTTATCTCCCATGGTGTGGCTCCTTTCTTTTTTATTACCTTTAAGGTATGTATATAGACTCAATTGATAAGAAGATCCACCATTTCCTTATATAACCAAATAGATTATTCTTGATGGAGATTTAGAATTCCTGCTTAAGAATATATGCAGGATAATAAATCTATTGAACTGAAAAAATTGTTTGGGGTCGTGTTCAAAGAAAGGCATTGCAAAACTCCATAGGAATAAAAATGAAAGGATTTTGTAAAACCTGAAAACGAAGGTATACCGGTCAATGTTTTAGATACGCTAATCGGGTTCTTGTTTATTTTACTTTTTATATTTAATTTGTTTTTATCTCTAATTTTTTTATAAAAAAGTCCGAATAAGAAAGAAAAGAGATTGTAATAGTTTTTTGTGTGCAAATCGTTAAAAAATGATTTTTTAAAAATCCAAGGAGTCTCCAAAGTGAATCTTAAAGCAACGCTCCAACCTATGACTAACTTTTTAAAAAGTGTGGTTACACCACTGCAAACTTTTTTATCAAAGTTGAAGGTTTTTCATCAAATCATACTCATTATTTCGGTAATGGTCTTTTTTCTGGTATTAGAAGGGTATCTGGGTTTAAAACTCAATATTCAAATGCGAGATGTAACACGCCAGGTATTCCAGACTAGTTTTTCCGGATTACAGGAAATTGCTGCCGCAAGTGAAGATTTAAGTCAAATCCGGAGACAGTATACCGATAGTCTGCAGTATAATCGAATCCTAATTATTAATGCGGTAAATGTTGAAACGGTGCTCAACAATTATTCGACGGAAGCTGAGACTATAAAAAATGCGTACGAAGTAGTAAAAGCTTTTTCAGGCAAAACAGCTTCCAAGGAAAATTACGATGAATTTAATCAATCTTTATCCTTGATATCCATGGGGCTAAACTCGCTTCGTTATAAAATGGTGGAAAATGCAATCCAGACCATGAGCAATAGTAACAAGTTTTTTGAGGAATCGCAAATTACCAGTGTTATTATTTTGATTATAAGCCTATGCATTTCTATTTCCATTGGGTTGATTGTCGCAGCAATGATTTCCGGTCCCCTAAAAGAGATGGCTGTTAAAGTCAACGCACTGGCAACGGGAGATTTGACTCAGACCTTAAAATCAAAAGGATGTCAAGAGATAAACAAGGTGGTATTGGATTTCAATCAAGCGGTAGAGGGTTTGAGTCGGTTGGTGAGGGGAATTAATGAGCATGCCCAAATGCTCGCGTTGGCCAGTAATGAGTTGCGAGATGCATCCGTCAATTCGGGAAAGGCAGCTGGAGAAGTTGCTACTGTAATTGAGGAGTTAACTAAAGCCTCATCCGAACAAACCAAACAGGTTGAGCAAACCGCGAATACCATTAATGAACTTGGAAGTTTAGTCCGAACCGTTTCCGATGATACGACGAATATGGCCTTTATGTCACAAAAGATCGCCGATTCGGCTAAAATCGGCCAGAAGGTAACGGGCGATGTAGTTGCGGGGATGAATAATCTCTATGAAACCACCCAAAAAATTCATTCTGTTATCGGTGAAATGAATCAAACTTCAACTGAAATCAACGAGGTAGCCTCATTAATTGGGAATGTTTCCGAACAAACTTCATTACTGGCCTTGAATGCGGCAATTGAGGCAGCCCGCGCGGGAGAGCACGGTAAAGGCTTTAGCGTCGTCGCGACGGAAACCGGAAAATTGGCTGAACAATCAAAACAGGCCTCTCAAAGAATCAGCGACCTGATTGATCAGATGATCGGGCGTAGTGAAAATGCAGCCGATGTTATCAAACAAGGGATTGAACAAGCACAGGAAAGCAGCACGCTGACGACCCAAGCTACAGGTACTTTTCAGTCAATATTTAAAGAACTGGGTGAAGTTGTAAGAAAGATAAACGAAGTGGACGAATCGGCAAAGCAAATGGCAGAACGGAATGAAGCTATGATTGGAGCTGTAACTCAATTGTCGGCTATTAGTGAAGAAGGAATGGCAAGTACCGAAGAGGTCGCGGCTTCAGTTGAGGAACAAAGCGCCGGGGCGGAAGAAGTAGCATCTTTGGCGGAAAATTTAGCAGATTTGGCGGAAAAGCTAAAGCAATCGACAACGGCTTTCAAAATTTGAACTTTAATATATTACATCCCTATGCGGTTTTAGAAGGGATGATTTTTCCCGCGTTTTTGTTTCCTACAACTAATTTTTATTTTTCTTTTATCGGTCTAGTGGTCGCTCTGGTTTTGGCTTATTTCGGACAGGGATTAATGAAGGTCGCGATGAGCTCGGTTTTCGTTGTATACATCGGCGAATTTTTGTTTTTAAAATCGAAATCCATCCCGGTTAACTGAGAACACCGAAACGGAAAGCAAGAAATAACTTTTTAACCCGCTTCCGTCTCTGTGGCCGCTGATTGCGCTTGTTGGGTTTTGTCGATTTCTTTTAAACTGTTTATCAAGTTTAGGACTGTTTGTTGAGAGAGGGGAGAAAGACTACGGAAATCGGCGATTAATTGGAGGTCTCTCTCGTTAAAATTTGAATTCAGGTGAAAATGAATAATTTCCCCATCACTATCTGAGGTTAATGAATTTTTTGTAGTTTGAACCATGATATAACCGAGGTTTTCCATCATTTCTTCGATAGGAACGCCTAAAAGGGGAGCTAATTTTTGAAGGGTTATGATATTTGGATTTTTGGTATCCCCGGTTTCAATTCTTGAAATCGTAGAATTCTCCACTCCGGCAGCTTTTCCTAGCGCAGCCTGTGTTGCATATCCGGCGTTTTCCCGTAACTTAGAAAAATATTTCCCAAATTCCACTGCATCCATTCTTATTAAACACTCCCTAACTATTGGATAATCAAATTATACTACATTTATTGCATGAATGCAAACATTTTTAACTTGCAATGTCTTCAGCATATGATATACTATGATTGCATGCAAACAATAAAAGGAGGTGAGTTTTTGAACTACCCAGAGATCATGCTGCGCCTCGGAGTTATGGAAGAATTGGAAAGGAAGTTGTGTACGAATAAAACCGGTTTAACGGTCATTACCGGCATAAGCTCCAGCCAAATTTACCGGATTCACAAGGGAAAAAGTAAAGTGGGGGTTGATTTTATCGCTGCTTTATTAAAGGCTGACCCTGCTAAAAATTTGAAGACTATTTTATGATTATTTGGTAATTGCGTGAATGCAATCGATTAAATAAACCGGAGGTGGCGTTTAGAAATGTCATTTAGTGTATATGAGGAGCACCATCCAATTGCCATGTGCGCTGGTTGCGGCTTAGAGATAGAATCTTGGGATGAGGCCCTCTTGTTCAAGGAAAATGGCAAATATTTTTACATCCATAATGAGTTCGATTGTTTGAAAGAAGCAGTAGAAGCTGTGCCCCTCGCGGAGGAAGACGGGAATTATCTGGAGACCTGGGAGAGGGATTAATCAAGAAGGAAGGGATCATGATTGAAGATCATGGAAGTACTTTATTTGAATCAACCACAGAGGGTTATTGATCTGGTAATTGCCTATCAGCTAGACGATTTGGCGCTAAAAGTAGGTCTGGAACCGGTTGGGAAGCCTAATGAAATTGTCGAGCTAATGAGTCATAGAACGTATACCCGGGTTGGGCGGCGGGTCCGCCAAAGAGAGGGAAAAGTCATCATTTGACGGTTTTTGAAGATTTTGTAATTCGCACTCACAGGATTTGAAAATAATGCTAGGATTCCAAAAGAGCCAGACAAGATAAAGTGGGGTATCAAAATGAAACGGGATAAATTTCGTGAGGTAGAGCAGATGTATCGTTCATACCAGCGCTTCAAAATGAAACTAGACTTGTTGCAGCCAAGGAATGTGCAAATTTTCAGTCAAACGCCGGTTTATCATGATGGACATAGCAAAGTAGAGGCGATGGCTGTTGAAAGGTTGGAACTGGAGCGCAAGATTAAATTGATTCAAGCATGTTTGGATATTATGACTCGGGATGAGCGCTTGTTTATCGACTACCGTTACTTTCAGGGCAAAGATATGGAAATAGTGCCGTTTTTATTAAATTGGTCCCGCCGGGAAACTTTTCGTCTGCGCCAGTCGGTACTCATCAAGACTCGTTGGTTTTTGGGCTTAGAAAGTCTGGATACCAAAAACACCCGAAACGCCAGTTAAATAAGTTACAGTCAGGCACTTTTCCGGCACCAAAAGTAATAAAAATGATATATAATTTTATTATCGGAGCGTGAGAAAAGCTGGTTATTCGTCAACTAGCTTTTTTTAATGTTTGTCAATAAATTTTCTATAGTTAGCAGCAAAGTTAAAAATTTTTTATCGATTTGACGAGCCGTAGAGTTATCGGGACAAAATCGACACACTTTTTTCAAAAAAACGTGGTATTATGGTAATGGGTAAATTTGCTAAATATCCAATCAGATGGAGAATATTCATCTTCCGGCATACGCTGAGGCCTTTGAGCCAAAGGCGTTTTTTATTTGGTTTTTAAAAAGACATGGCATTTAATATCGAATCTTTGAGGGGGAATTTTAATGCTGCGTATGAAAGAACAAAAACTGCTGGCAAGATATTTGATTCAATTTTTGCAACTTCAAGCCGGAAACGCTTCGCCGAGGGATTTCGCATTGTGGCGGCAAAAAGTCAGAATGGCTTTCCAGGAGCGAAGGATAAGGAAAGCCGTGAAGCCCGCATGCTCCTCTCGGCATTTCCGGGAAGGCCAAGAGTGTGATGATTATAAATTTTATGACTGACGCATCGTAACCCAATGGATGGAATTTTAACCATTTTTCCAAAGTCAGACCGGATAAGCGAACCAGATGGTACGACGAAAATTACTATTTTTAGTGGGTTTAAATTTGGATATATCGTTGATTTCTGTCATTTTCCAGCGGATTTCGGCATCGTAAAATTAAAAACGCCCTCAACAGGACGTTTTTCCGTGTAACCGATGACGGTTAGGTCGTTGATTTTAATCTTCACTTTTTTGACGGGCTCCGGGAACTTCCATACTTCCAGGTTATTTTCGAACATTGGAATATTCCTCCTTTATTGCTAGAAAATGTACTATTAATATCGGCAAATGGGAGAAATTACTTAGGGTTTTTATTGATGGAGTATTTATTCTTGATAAATTCATAAAAGGTAATGATTTGCCGTTTTCCTTCGTCATCCAACGAATCGAAATCAATGACATTATCACGATCACCATAAATAATAATTTCTTCTTGGGGATGGTCGACTTCCGAAAGCAGCTTGCTGCTTTCTAAATTTAATATGGTAGCGATTTTAAGAAGTGTTCCGATTGTCGGATTGAGGATTTTTCCATTTTCTAGGTCCGAGATATAACCTTGGGATGTACTGGCTTGTGATGCCAGTTGGACTTGGGTTATGCCGAGTTCCTTGCGCCTTTTGGCAATAGTTTTACCTAAATTAGTCGTAATCATCAAGATTCCTCCTTACGTTTATCACTATATCATCAAAAAGTATATTTGTATAGATATTGTATATAAATAAGCTTTAGTTACAGATAAAAAGGAATTTTTCTTTCATAACAGCAAATTTCAGCATATCGTTATCGTTGATATTTATTAAATATATTGATATTATCATATCCGACGTAATAATATCCTCGGAGGTGAGTTTGATGACTGTATTAAATCAGAAAATCAATGAAGCCCCCTGGTTTACCAAATTAGCAATTTTACGCATTTTGAACGATTGGACCATGAAAGAGGCCGCGGAACGGGTTTGTGTCCAAAGCCGGGTTTATCAAAATTGGGAGTGCGGACGTTTTAAGCCGCGTTATTTCAATCAAGTCAGATTAGCTAACGTATACGGAATTCCGCAGGAAGAAATTTTCAACCCGCGGGAGTTTAAAAGGAAAGGACATCAAAATGCCAGGAATATATGTAATTGGAATCATTGAACAACGGAATGAACGCCCGGTTTGTCGGGTTATTAGCCGTGGATCCGGGCAGGAATGCTGGTTTTTGATGTCTTTGTTTCAGGATGCCTACGATGTAAATTACTTTATATTGCCGGAAAAAGTTTTTCGGAAATTGCCTTTGGAGCATGCTGAAATTTTTTAAAATATCAATTTAGAGAGGGGAGATTTACACAAAATAGGAGATGGTCGTTTCGATCGGATTTTAGTTTATTCCTTAAAATTCATTTGGAGGTGGAGTGATTGCGCCGTTCGAAAAGTTTGCCTAAAATGCTATTGAAATGTTTATATCAATCGATTGGTCTAACTCAGGATGAACCCTTGGGAGAACAATTGATCTCACTGGAGAGGTATGCAAGTACAGTTGGTTTACAAAATTGGGTAAAAAAAGAATACCGGTAGTGGAATTTTCCAAGAATAATTTCACAAGGGGTGATTATTATGAGCGTTGCCCGGTCTGGATCTGGAAGAAGGAGATCTTCAAAAAAATTGGATAAATCCCTGGAGGAAGTAGTAATAAAGGTTCCTGAACATGCTTGTTTTTATGTAGAACAAGAACTATCAGCTTATAATGCTTACAAATTGGCACTTGCTCACTTAGAACAGGATTTAGAAGATGTAATCAACCAATATGGTCAAGTCCCGACCGATGCCCTTTCTTCCCGTAATGGTCCGGGAGATCCAGTTAATTTGTCAGCGTTACGCGCGTTGATGATCGAAGAAAAAATCAAGTACTATCAAAGTCGGCTCCGCAGGATTGAATCAGGAATTAACCTCTTAACTGAGGTTGAAAAAAAAATAGCATCCCGGAGATATTTTTCTCAGGAATGTTATTCCAATGATGACATTATAGAGGAATTTCATATAAACCGTCATTACTATTATGATGTGCGTCAAGACATTATTTTTAAATTTGCGTTGGTTTTTGGGATTTTATAATATCCATACTGGATATATTATGATATTAAGGTCACGAACTTATTTTAGATGTTTTCAATATTAAATTGATTTGGAGATAAACGCTGAGGCTTTGCCAATGCGTTACTTTATGTACAGTTTAACCAGAAAATGGTTTAATAAAACGGAGGTTAACTGGGAAGTTAGTAATTTTTTGTTGGTTTGTAGGGAACTAGAGTTATCGGGACAAAATCGACACACTTTTTTCGAAAAAACGTGATAATATGATAGTGGGTAAATTGTTTGATGATTTAAAAATTCATTAGGTGAAATACAAAATTGATGACGCTGAGGCCTTAGCCAAGGGCGTTATTTTTATTTCCGGAATTAATAAAAGGCAGAAGAAAGGAAGTTGAGGGGAAAAAGAGAGAGGCAGTAGTTCCTTTTAAAACATTTTTGGAACGCTCCGGTGGATCAATCGAGCACAGAATAAGCCGGTTTGCCGGAGCGGGGCATGCCATGGGAGGGGAGGGGCCCGGCATATTTATTCTAGATGGGATGAAAAGAGTTTCATGATTATAGATTTTAAATGTCCCGTAAAGGACGAAAGGCGAAAAGAAGTATGATATGGAATTTGAAAAATATTGAAGCGGCATTGCGTATTGGACTCTAGTCAAGAGAGACGTTGGTATTACGGGTAGGTAATTCTACCTAATTAAACTGGATGGAACGGGAGGATAGCTTTTTCCCGCAGTTAATTATAGGGTTAGCGAATATCCCAATCTGAGTAATCAACATAAAATCGAACTTTATATCTACATTGATGCCGAAAAAGATACGGATGGGGATGTAAGTCATAATAACTGCCTGGATATTTCGGCTGGAGTAGAGGCTGAATTATTTTATAACCCCCAAACTTAAATCCGGGTACCCTGTTGGATCTCGCAGGTTATAGTTATCGGTGTTTCCGCCAGGAAAAATTATTTGATTCGGAGCCCATTATTCGGGAAGATGCACCTGCAAAAATACGCCAAACCCAACAGTGATTTTTCGTGAAAATGCGTTTAAAGAAACAAGAAAGATGGCATGAAATTTCTGTTAAGGGCGCCGGCCATTGAAATGTGGCCGTCCCAAATCTAAATATGGAAACCGTCTATTTGAACATGATAGGCGGTTTCTTCTTTTCAGGCATTATGGAAAGCTGTGATAGGCCAAGAAGGCTAAAATTGTGCCGGCCGTTCGCAGCGGGTTTTCATGCACGGGCAGGGGTGGGGTCCGGCATAATTTATATTTTCAAAATTTACGACCGGTCGGATTATTTAGCGGGATATCCGGCCCAATGGGAAAGGGGGAACGTTTTTTGAATAAGAAGGATTCGCGTGCGTCGAGCTGACATTTACCTGGACGATGGGGCGCATTACGATAAACTTCGATAAATCCCGCGTTATAAAAATTATAGAATACTAAAAAGGAGCGTAGCACTAGAAACATGAGCGATTACAAAACACCAGGCGTGTATATTGAGGAGACATCAACATTGGCGAGCTCGGTAGCGAGCGTATCGACTGCCGTACCTGCTTTTATAGGGTATACCCAAAAGGCAGGGGTTAATAACGGCTTATTTTATAAGCCGACTGCTGTCAGCACTTTAAAAGAATATGAAAGTCTTTTTGGTCAGGCGGCGGATGAAACAATTACCGTGAATGTCTCCGGTGATTCTGTCGTCAGTCTTCAATTTCCCCAGAGAGTTACCGACTTGTATTACAGCATGCAAATGTTTTTTAACAATGGCGGTGAAAGTTGCTATATTGTGGCTTTAGACTCTAGTGACGAGCTAAGCGAGGTCAAACGGTTTGAAAATGGGATTGATGCCCTGAAGCTTGAAGATGAACCAACCTTAATCGTCGTACCGGGGGCTATTCATTTATCAAACAATGATTTTTATTCACAATATCAACGTGTTTTAAATCAATGCAGCAAAATGAAAGATCGCTTTGCCATCATCGACGTGATTGACTCGGGGATGGTAAGTGAAGATGCCGAGGCGTTTCGAACCGGCATCGGAGCCAATAATTTAGAATATGGCGCGGCGTATTATCCGTATTTGACGACTACTCTTAACTATCAATTTAGCGATACCTCGGTAATAGTTGTTGAGGGAGATTCCAAAAAAACCTTGGGGGAAAAAGGGAAGGGAACAGCATTATATAACGATATTAAGTCTGAAATTGAAAATCATTATTTGACTCTCCCTCCCAGTGCGGCTGTAGCAGGTGTATATGCCAGCGTCGATCGAGACCGGGGAGTTTGGAAAGCACCGGCCAACGTCAGCTTATCTTATGTCAGCGGACCCAATCGGAAACTGACAGAAGAAGATAACGACTTGTTAAACGTTGATGCCATAAGCGGTAAATCTATTAACGCGATTCGTAACTTCACCGGTAAAGGTACCTTGGTTTGGGGCGCCCGGACTTTAGCAGGAAATGATAATCAATGGCGCTATGTTTCAGTACGGCGGTTGTTCACTTATATTGAGGAGTCGATTCAGAAATCAACCGCTTTTGCTGTTTTTGAGCCGAATAATGCCATGACCTGGCTCAAACTTCGCAGCATGGTTGAGAGCTTTTTGGATACTATCTGGAGGCAAGGTGCGTTAGCTGGCGGTAAAGCCGAGGACGCCTACTTCGTCCAAGTAGGATTGGGTACGACAATGACTTCCCAGGATATATTGGATGGGAAACTCATTATTAAAGTGGGGATTGCCGCAGTTCGACCGGCGGAATTCATTATCCTGGAGTTTAGCCATAAGGTCCAAACATCTTAAATAAAATTTGGAGTATGGATTAATTGGTTGTAATAAGAAGCTAGAAAATTAAATTTGAAAAAGCGAGGCAAAAGAGATGGCAACCACTGTAGATGATATTAAAAATACTTATCCCCTTCCTGCATATCATTACCGGGTAGAGATTGACGGGATGGATCCAGTGGGGTTCACCGAAGTATCGGGGTTAAGTATTGCAAGGGAAACGATTACGTATAAAGACGGTTTAAGTTGTGTCCAGGGGGCAAAACGGATGCCCGGATTAACGACTGATTTGAAATTTACTTTGAAAAAAGGAGTTATCAAAGCCGACAGTAAGCTGTATGACTGGATTAACAGTATCCGCCAGTCCACTGTGGACAAGAAAAATATCACCATCAGCTTAATGGATGAGAAAGGAGAAGCTCCGGTTGTTACTTGGAAAGTTACCAACGCTTTTCCGGTGAAGCTGGATGCTCCGGCCTTTAATGCTAAAACCAACGATGTGGCGGTTGAATCCTTGGAATTAATGGCGGACGATCTGAGAATCGAGTATGCCTAAACTAAAATAATCGGGGTAAATCATGAGTGAACTAATAACTATCCCGGAATTAACCTTGGCTGGGGACCAGCAACCACCGGTGGGATTTCATTTCGCGGTGGTTTTCTTCGCCGATGGAACAACGCCTAATCCGCTCGATATGCGATTTAAAAAAGTATCAGGACTATCGTCGGAGATTGAAGTCATCACCTATAAAGAAGGCGGCGAAAATTTATACACTCACCGGCTCCCTAACCGGGTTTCCTATAACAATTTAGTGCTTGAGCGGGGGATGGTGGTAGGCTCTCCTTTAAATATCGAGTTTAACGCCGCCATGTCCAACATGAGGTTCTCGCCCGGCAATGCTTTAGTTGCAGTTCTGGACGACGATGGGTTACCATTAGCCGGATGGTTTTTTTGGAAAACTTATCCTGTGAAGTGGAGCGTTTCCGATTTGGCTGCGGACGTTAATGGCGTTGTGATTGAGACAATGGAGCTAGCCTATACCCGCTTTCAAGTGTTGAGGATTTAAAAATGACAGTAGAAATCAGAGAATTAGTGATAAAAACGACGGTTGCCGATAAAAATCCGGCCGGAAATGAGACGAAGGGCATTGACCGGGCCGCCGCTCAAGGTCTGGTGGAACGCTGTGTGGCCGAGGTCCTGCAAATTTTAAAAAGAGAAAAAGAAAGATAAAGAGAGAAATAAAATGGGTGTAAAAGACTATGGAAAGCTGGCTAAGCTTAAGATTATTTCAGAAAACGCCAACGATACCTTTGTGGTTATGTTTAATCCCGAGTCATATTCCGAGACCTTTGCGGTGACTTTTGAAACGGTAGGAGATGTAAATAGTGGGTTGGAGAAATACCGGTATACGAAAACACCACCCCATGATTTTAAACTGAAATTGATCATTGATGGAACAGGAGTCACCGAATATGGTGACTCTTTCTTCCCCATTTTTAAACGGAGTAACCAGACCGTATCTCAACAAATCAATCATTTTTTGAATCTGGCATGGTATCCGGTAAATGGGGAAGCGATTCCATTACAGATCTTGTGGGGTGAGTTTTCCTTCCATTGTATGTTAAAGGAAGTAACGATTAATTATACCTTGTTTGACCGGGATGGCATTCCGCTCCGGGCGGAACTGGACGCCACGTTTACCAGTGACCCGCAGAAATACAAAAGTGATTGTGAAAAAAGACTAAAAGGTCAGAAGAAAGAAATAGAAACAGCAAATAATGATACTATACCTGCTAAAACCACCAGTAATGGTATAGTAATCACGGTTTCCTGAGGGGATACGAATCATGACGAATTTACAATCTCAAATTTTTAGCGGTGGCACCGCAGTATCTTCCAACATTTTGAGCTTGGACATCATGACGGCAGTGAATAAAATTCCCTATGCCGAGGTCGTAATTGGGGAGGGTGGAACCGGTAATAAATCCCCATTGGAATTGAGTGAGGCGACTTGTTTTGAACCGGGTACTCCCATCGAAATTGTATTGTCAAATTCCATAGGAACTATGACGTTCGAAGGAATAGTCATTAAGCAACATCTAAAGAAGAATTCTTCGAATACATATTTAACAGTGGATATCAAAGACAGCGCGCATAAATTAAGTTTGACGAGGCAAAGCGCTGTCTTTGCCGAAAAAAACGACCAAACCATCATTTCGGATATTGCCAAAAAAGCAGGGTTAAAAGTGGACTGCGCAACGGATACATTAATGCATAAACAGATGGTGCAATATTACTGCACCAACTGGGATTTTATCGTCTCGCGCGCTGAAGCCAACGGTCTTTTGGTCTGCGTTGAAAACGGAAAGCTCATGTTGATAAAGCCGGATTTAACTGCGGCGGCTACTAAATTATCCGATATCCGGGAGTTTGAAATTGAAGCCGATTTAAGCACGCAGTACAATTCGGTGGCTGGAGTTTGTTGGGATATCAAAGAGCTAGAGCCGGTAAAGGCGGTTAATAATAATGACAAAAACGATATTCTCAAAAGCAAACACTCCTTCAGCAAACTCGCGAAAGCAATGGGCACAGACCAATGCTTTTTGGTCAGTGGCGTTTCCGGCGAAAAGGCAGAAATGACGGCTTGGGCCAATGCGGGCCTTATAAAAAACCGGTATTCCTTAATCCGCGGCAGAATTTCGATTGAGGGCAATCCTACTTTGAAACTGGGGGGTATGGTGACCATCTCCGAGGCGGGTGACATTTTTGGCGCGACCGCTATTATATCCGGGATTCGGCATCGGATTAACCTCGATGGTTGGACTACAGATATCCAATGCGGTCTTTCCGGCAAGTGGTTTTACAAAACTGAGGATTTGGTGGAAAAACCGGCTTCCGGCTTATTACCGGGGATTAACGGGTTACAGGTTGGGATCGTTGAAGCATATCCCGGGGAGGGAGATCCGGATAAAATCGATCGAATTAAGGTAAGAATTCCGGTCTTCGCAGAACTTGACGCCAAACCAAGTGTCATTTGGGCTCGACTGAACCAACCATATGCTGGCGACCAGAGAGGATTTTTTTGGGTCCCGGAAACCGGCGACGAAGTGGTGGTGGGGTTCTTTAATGACGATCCCCGTCATGCAGTCGTTCTCGGTTCGCTCTATAATGGAAAAACCAAACCTCCTTTCGATTTTACAGAAAAGAATTATGATAAAGGGATCATTACCAAGAACGGTATCAAATTAGTTTTCACGGATGAAAAAGACAAAGAAAAATTGGTCATTACAACTCCCGGTGGAAATAAAGCCTTACTTGAAGATAAAAACGGGATTACGGTGGAGGACAAGAACCAGAATAAAATTATCTTGCATGATAAGGGAATATCCGTGGAAGACAAAAACAAAAATACGGTTACTACCACCGACAAAGGCATGGTAATTGAAGACACCAACAAAAATAAGCTTACCCTTAACAATCAGGGTTTGGAACTCAAAGATTCGAATGGGAATGCTATTACTTTAAGCAGCGCCGGGATTGTGGTTAAAGACATGAATGGTAATAAAATGGCCTTGGAAGCAAGCGGAATTACTGTTCAAAGTTCGGCCAATGTAACTGTGAAGGGAACTATGATCAATTTGAATTAACGGAAGAAGGAGGGTACGATGGCTGCCGCAAATGGCTTAGGCACGGGTTGGAATTTTCCACCCCAATTTTTAAATAACGGGAAAGATGTTTCGCTGGTGTCCGATGAGGAGGATGTACATCAGGCATTGGAAATACTCATTTCCACAGCATTAAAAGAGCGGCTTAACTACTCCGATTATGGATGCGATATGAAACAGTTTATGTTTGAAGAAGTAAACCGCGGGTTAGTTTTGGAGATTCAGCAAATGATTTTAAACTCGATTTATAATTACGAACCGCGAGTGCAGGTGGAAAATATTGAAGTCACTCAATCGGAGGATAACGATCAGGATCTGCTAATCAGTATCGACTATCAAATTATATCGACCCGTAGCGAGAAAAATTTAGAGTACTCCCTTTCGCTAGGTTGAGTAAAGGACTTGTCCATGTATCTTGTCTTTTCAGGAGGAAGAACTTGGACGAGTTCTTTTTATACAAAGTTTTAAAAAGAATAAAAGATAAAGGGTATTGTTATGGATAATAAAAATAACAGAACGGGAACAAGTCAGAATGACAAAGCACTGGTTGCGCTAAAACCGGATTATGTTTCGGTCGAAGAACGTTCGATTGGGGACCTTTTGGCATATCTCCGGGAATATGCTCAATCCGTTAACTTCTATAATGAAAACAACAAGCTAAATGGTTCCTGGAAGCCATTTCTGGATTTTAGCGATAACGAGATTTTAGAATTGGCTGAATTAATAGAGGACCCGGCCATTTTTAGCGAGGACTCCACACGTCTCGAAAAGTATTCCAAACCGCATCTGGCGCTGTTATTGACTTTTTTAAAATTGCTTCAATATCCGAAAGAGAAATTTGCCGCACTTACCGAGAAAAATGTGGAATATTTTTATAAAAATGTTCTCCACCTGGAGGAAAAAGCGGAAGTCCCCGACCAGGTCCATGTGGTTTTCTCCTTGGCGAAGGATGTCAAAGAACATCTGTTACAAAAAGGGACCCTGTTAAATGCCGGTAAGGATAATAAGGGTACTGACTTACATTATCAGGTCACTGAAGAGGTGGTACTGAATACCGCTACAGTTGCTGATATAAAAACGATTCATCTGAGCAAAACGGCTACTGATCTTAAATATGTGCATCAAAGCAACGACCAAGGCGATGTTGGATTTGAAAAGATGCTATGCGTGGTCCTTGGTGGAATAGCTGTTCTTCCACCATATTACAACCGTTCCGGGCAGGCAATTCCGGTAAATGCAGCATATTTGCGGACTGATTTGTACAAGCGGATCAAGGGAAAAGAGCGGGACGGACTAAATATATACGACGCCGCGTATATTCTCGAATCCCTTTGCTTTAAATCAATCAAAGATTTTATGGTTTGTCTGGATTTATTGTACCGGGAAATTAATCGGGGATATGCGGGAGTAACGTATCCGTCAGATCAAGAATGGGAGCAAGTTTATACGATTCTGGCAGAAGTCCACCAGGAAAGAATTTCCCGGAGCCGGCGGGCTGAATTAAAAGCGATTCACCGGGAATCAGGTTTTGAAGCCATGATGGAGTATGTTTTTGGTGAACCCAACCCAGGAGATATGCTTTATAAAATGCCGAATAATATCAGTACACTGTTGGGATTGGCGGATGCTTCCAATGAAGCTGCCAGACAATATATTGAAGACAAATTATGTATGACAGTTGAAGATTTCCGGACCATCATGGCGAAAAAGGATGTGGCTTTAACTACTGTCGCAGGGGAAGAAGTCTACGCTTTACTGGAAACGGCGTGGACCAAAAAACGGGAGTATCAGTACCCTAAAATCGGTTCGGAAATTATTAACGGATTTTATGCGGATACGGTTTATGCCTCGGATACCGACACAGCCGTCGGACGGTTTAAGCCCTTCGCCAATTCGACATCGGAGGGGTCGTCAGAAACGATCCAATTGGGTTTCGCTGTAAACTCGCCATTGCTCCGTTTGGCAGAGGGAGAAAGGGAAATTGAGTTGATTGTTTCCTGCAAGCCCGGTTCCATTGACACTGATAAACTCTCCAGCCTAAATGTAGACCCAGGCGAGATCTTTGTAACCAGTTTAAGCACTGCAGTTGGCTGGCTTACAGCGGACAATGTGGATGTTGAGAACGGTAAATTCATTATTAAACCGGAGCAAAAAGAATACGACAGGGAGGACGCCAGCTTAATTTGTGATATCGCTAAATTTGATCTTTTTGACGAAAGCACTGTCAATGGTTATGTTGGTTTTGCCAACGGAAAGGTTTACCAGATTGACAACGTAGATGGGGCAACCAATACCATGAAAGTTCAGTCAACTGGTTTGACCCAGGATACCGGAACTGAAAGGTTTATTACAAGATTAGTACCAAAAACATTTGTGGCGGAATTAGCGGCGAAATTGGCGCCTTCGAAGTATGCAACCAGTGTTGTTAGTACGGTTGAAACCTTTGACCAAAATTACCAAGGTAAATATTTTATTGATGAACAAGGGAAAATATTTTTAGTAAAAAAATTTATTAGCGCAAATGAGGTCAACATTACTTACTGTGGGGCGCTTAAAGCAGAAACTTCCCAAGGATTGGGCGCTGATCAGCGTTTACTAGTGAACAAAGTCTGGCAAACCATCGCCTTTGAATATGATGAAACGAGAGACCCCAGTGGAATTGCCATCTCCAACGTCTACTCGGCAGAAAAAGATTTTCAATTTGAAGTTACGGATGCTGCATTAAAAGTTACTTATCCGGCAGGGGCTAAGGCGCAGGATTTGTTGGAGGCCTGGGAAGAATGGAAAGATAATCCTTTGCATGAACCGGGAAGATATGAGATTACAGGAGCCGGTTCGGTTACGGCGGATTTACGTGAGACCACCCAGGAGCTGGAACTTACCGGGGAAGTGATCAAACGTTATGAATCGCTGGCGGATAACGGAATCCGGGTTACTTACCATGGACGACCGGTAGATACAGCCAATTTACTTATCACGGAACCGTCCGGCACAGTTGACCAGGCGGCGTTCCTTATTTCAGGGGATACATTAACGATTACACCGGGGCGTGTTTCTCAAACCGCCAATCAAATTGTAGCAGACTGGCATCTCTGGCTGGAAGAAGCCGGTAATTCAGCAAAAGGCTTTCAGATCGAAAGCAAGGATGGACACCTCTGGGAAGCGATTCCGGTATCCGAATTAGCTTTAAACGCTCAGGATAAGCAGATAAAAAAATGTGAGATTCACAATCTGTACGGTGTAGGCATTCGGGTTTGGTATACCGGGCCGGTAGCGGATGAACCTAAGTTAATTTTGAAAGAAAATGATATCGATCTCTTTGATTTTGATGTGAGCGAGCAAACCTTAACCGTTCAATATCCTTCTTCCAGCACCACTTCGGCTGATGACCTGGTGGATGCGTGGATAGAATGGAAAGCTTCAGAATTGAATGATTCGGAGAATTTCGAGATCGAAACCATGGGTGACGGTTTGTGGACCATTGAAGCACAGACCGAAAAGGAATTGCAGGCCTCCGAAAACAGGGTAATCGAATGTACCCTTGATAAAGTAGGCATCATTGCCAGGTATAAGCTGGCAGATGATTATCAAAATGCCGTGGTGGAGTTGGTGAAAGATCAGGGCGCTAGTGATTTTAGTTTTGGTTATAGTGATTTGATTGACACGGCTCACGAAGGGATTATGGCCAAAAAGTTAACCATTCAATATCCGCCGTTGCCCATTATCAGCGATCCGGCGATTCAAGCCGACTATCAAAAGAAACATGTTCAGGCGCTTTTGTCCAAATGGAACCGGGAGTATAAAAAACAAGGATTTTCATTGCTCCGCCAATCCGAGGATGCCCAGTGGGCTAAGGATCTGCCGGAAGATTTACTCGTAAACTTTATGGACAGTTTGAACTATGTTTGCACCATAAATCCAGATGGTTTTGTGGTCAAATATACACCGGCCGGGATAACGGCGCCCTATTCGGAAATCCCTAAAGCTCACGTAGTAATCCGCGAGAATGACAATGATGCCTTTGCGTTTCAGTTGAGTAACGACTATACAAATAATATCAAGACATTATTTATCAACTATCCGACTTCCCGGAAGAAGCGTACTGTGACCAATCTTCTGTTGGCGTGGAAAGGTATGGATACAACTTTATTAGATCCGGGCAGCTTGTATTTTACGGAAAAAGGCGTTTTGAAAGAGTTTGGAATGGCTCTTTCGGGCACGGGCAAATGGGAGATTACCGGTATTACCGAACTTGATTTGACGGCGGAGATTACTCCGAAGACAGCCTATACCGATGCCGTCAATCAGAAGTTTTTCAGTTATCAAACAACCGATGTCAATGGCTTTACCATTTTTTATGCCGGGCCAAACGGAATATCCCCACAGGTGACTCTGGTGGAAACGGAAGCAGACAATTTTTCTGTCCATGTTGTTTCGAGTTACAATCAATTATATGACCTTAATATCGGCGAAAAGTTGACCATCAGCTACCCGCGCCGCAGTGATAAGCGGCGGCTCGTCGATCTTTTAAAGGTGTGGCAAAAATATAAAAAGGAATATTCGGGGTTGGCGGATTGGATTTTTGGTTTTGATATTGTGGACACTTCGCCGGTGCTGGAGAAACGTACCAAGTCGGCTTTGTTGACCACCGGCGACCGGGTTCGAACTTATCAGATTGCCAACGGTGTTCGCTTTTGTTATATAGGGCATCGGGATAATCCTACTGTGACCCTGAAAGAGATAGTTGACTTTAGCGATGGGGCTGTGGGAGAAAAACTTCTGTGGGATAATGGGGAAATATTTACAATCACTGAAAAGCAAGACTCAAACACCGTAAAAATCGCAGCGGATACCCAGGACATTGACATTTACGACCAAATTAAGCTGTATGCGGCGGATGCCATTTGTTTGGAAACGCTGAAATTCACAATCCGGTTGGATGAAAATTTTCCGGTGATTATTTCTTTACCTGGAGAAAACTTAGCGGCGGAACCTGCGGTTAAAATTTTATTGAATCCGGCGGCGGTTACTGGAGACGCTAATTCTGTCGCAATTTTTTATGATTGTTTTAAGTCGGTTATCGTGGAGCGAATCGATTTGAAGGTTAGCGTAAAAGGGGCAACCGATGTAAAGATGCGCGGGGACCTGGCGATGATTAACCCGGACAACCCATTGATTCCTTTTGGTCAAACCCCTGTTCCACCGGCTCGGTTTTACTTTGCCAATCGGGAGATCTGCGAGAAAAAACTGGACTTTCTCCAAGTTAACGTCAACTGGGCGGAGAAAGATTATTTAACGGCAACCGGCTTACCGGATATGGCGAAATACTATTATGCCTACTCCCATTCCGGCATGAGTGAAATTGGGACGATTAAAAATGAAGATTTTGAAGTAAACCTGCAGTTTCTCGATAAGCGTTCCTGGATAGATGTTTCTGAAATACCGCAAAACTTATTCAGTACCAGTTGGTCCTATGATGATTTTACGAAGCAGACTTACCAAGGAATACTATTCACAGAGGATGAGGAGTTACCTAAAGATCCTCTGGATTGGCCGCGTTATTATAAGATGGAACTGTCAAACCAGGGTTTCTTAAACGAAATTTACCCGGATTTGTTAACAAAAAATATGCAAGCCGAACGCAATGTCCAGGCGGCCCAAAGCACCTATGATACCATTAAACAAGAAATACAGAATTACCAAGAGCAGGTGAAAGCGGCGAAACTTTCCGAGGCAGAGGCGAGAGAAAGCGGATATGATTATTATCAACCGGTAATCGCGGAACCAAGAAAATTGCCGTCAATACCCCAAAACGATTTAGACATTGCCAATTTAGAATTAAACCTGCCGTATTCGCCGGAAATTCAATCACTTACGTTTGATTATAGCGCTTCCGCTAAGTTGGTTCCGGGTACAACCGTAAACGACTCGGCCGAGGTTCCGGTCCGCTTTTTCCGGTTTCACCCATTCGGCTACGACGAGATCGGAGTTACCGATACGATAGACGATTATTTGTTGCCCCAGTATGATCAGATGGGATATATGTTTATCGGGATCGAAAATGTCGAGCCGCTTCAAACCGTCTCGTTGTTGTTCCAAATGGTCTCCGGTAGCGGTGATGTGAATCTAACGATTCCGGAGGTGAACTGGAGTTATCTCGCAGGAAACCAGTGGGTTGATTTTAAGGAATCGGAGATCATAAAGGATAAAACTTTCGGGATGGAGGATACCGGAATTATTCGCCTCAGTATTCCGGTGGGGGCGACGACAACCAATACGGTCTTGCCGGGTCAGTGTTGTTGGCTCCGGGCCACTGTTCCGGAGAACATCGCGGCGTTTCCCGATATTTTGGACATTCGCGCGCAAGCGGTTTGCTTAACCTATTTGGATCAGGGTAATGATCCGCAATATTTGGCGATACCCTTAGCAGCAAACAGTATTAACGAATTGGAAACCCGGGATCCGGAGATTAAAAAAGTAGAGCAACCGTTTACTTCCTTTAACGGCAAACCCGCCGAGGGGAGGGATGAATTCAATGTCCGGGTGAGTGAAAGATTGAAGCATAAGAATCGGGCTTTGACGTTGGATGACTACGAGAAATTAATCTTGAGTCAATTTCCTCAGATTCATAAGATGAAATGTATGCCTCAAGATGAATTAACCTCATTTGAACCATGGAGTCAGGGAGAAATCGTCATCATCGTCATCCTAAAAAATTGCAACTCGATCCCGTTTTTCCCGTTGAAGCCGAAAACACCCGCAAATTTACTGGAGGAAATTAAAGATTATATTGAACCTTTAATGCCTCCGTTAGTGAACGTGACTATCCGTAACCCGCAATTTGAAGAGGTCACTTATAGATTGGCGGTCAAATTTATTGACGGGTATGATCAGGGATTTTATATCAACCAATTAAATGATGATATAAAACGGTTCCTATCACCGTGGGCCTATGAGCAAGATGCGGATATCAGTTTTGGGAGCGCGGTGTACAGTTCGGCCTTAATTAATTATTTGGAGAAAAAATCGTATATCGATTATATCGCCAATTTCAACCCGATGCAACAGACCATTCAACATGCGGCCTATGCCGAAGTATTACCGCTGTTTTTGACGGATGACAACGTGATTACAACAAAATATCCGGATTCCATTTTGGTCTCCGCCGATAGTCATGTAATTGACGTGATTACGACGGAGTTTTTTGATCCCGGTGCCTTTCGGGGAATCGGCCATATGAAAATCGGTAGCGATTTTTGGGTGGATCGGCCCGGGGCTATTTTTAGCGTCGGCCTTGGTCAAATGGAGATTGAGGCTTGGCCGGTATTGCGGTATGCCTTTGCGGATATTCCAGTCAAGTTAATGGTAACCGCAACTGTGAAAGGGGTGACATTTCCTCCGAAGAAGATTGCCACACAGTTTTCCCGGAAAGACTCCCAACAAATTTGGGACAAGTTTAGAGAGGCTGGTTATTTCGATCAAAGCGGAAATGTCGACGTCACCAAGGATTTTTATGCGGAAGATTTTTATCTCTTTGACCAACCGGGACAATTTGCAGAGTATTTAAAGAATAACCTAAGTAACTTTACCTTTGAAATCGCCGCCTCAAGCTTTGACCCGGCTGCCGGGAAACAGGATGAGTTCAGTTACTCGGTGCAAACCATTGATTGCAATGGTTTGGAAACAGCAGCTGTCAACGTCTTAAAAGCAGGAGCCGGTTTTGATGGTATCAGCCAATATCCATTTATCGTGTATTAGCAGATAAGGAGAAGGACAGATGATAAAAAAAAGAACACGCGAAGAACTGTATGATAAATTTCGCCAGGGCGCCATTCCGTCCGGTGCTGATTTCGCAGACTATATTGAGTCTCAGTTAAACTTATTGGATGACGGAATCGATGTCCCCGAAGATCCTAAAGAGCCGATTTGCTTCAGAGCGCATGGGGAAAAAGAAAATATTCTTGATTTTTCAGATAGCAATGGTACGAAACGGTGGCGGGTCTCCGGGTGTTGTGAGGATGAATCCAACGAAGGGTTGAATATCCAAGCCGACCAACAAAGTAAATTTTATATCGAGCGGGAAACCGGAAATGTCGGGATTAGCACCGATAAGCCGGAAGCAAAGTTACATATCATTCAGATCGATTCCGCCGATGCTTTAAAAATTGACGATATCGCAAATGATGAGACTCCGTTGGTGGTGAGTTCGGATGGGCAGGTCGGTCTGGGTACTGCAAGCCCAACCGCACAGTTACATATCAGTTATTCGGGGAGTGGCGATATTGTACGGGTGGACGATACGGAGGATGATACCTCCCCCTTTATCATTAATGATAAGGGCAATACCGGCATAGGTTGTGAAGATCCCAAAGCAAAATTGACCGTAGTTGAAGGCGGAGTATCGATTGGCAAGAATGGTGACCCGGGGGATAGCAACCTTTATGTGGCCGGTAATCTGGAGGTAGGGGGAAGCGTTGTTTTCTCAAGTGGCTCCGGAGTAAGCGGTTTTGAGATTAACGCTCCGCTGACTTCGAAAACGAACGAGCTAACGATTAAAGACAACCTAAGGATTATTGGTGATAACAACCAAGTGGGTTCCGATGGCAATTTGACTGTGGCAGGACATACCACCTTGGGTACATATAATCCGACCTATGAAAATCAAAAAGTAGTGACTGTCAACGGAAGAATCCGGTCCGGCGATGATGGCAGCGGTGAACAGCAATATCAGCTGGAAGTTAATGAAGTATTGACGATTGATCGGACTCCAACGAAAGAAAAAGTGTCGGTTGACGGTAATATAGTAATAGAAGGGAATTTAAGCGGTAACGGCAGTGCCCAGATCGGCGGAGCTCTGTCTGCTAAAGATACTAATGTTACCGGCGTCTTAAGTACCAGTGGTAATGCAGCGATTGGGGGAACACTTACCGCCAAAGGCGCCATTATTAACGGTATGTTTAACAGTAGTGGCAACGTTCAGGTGGGCGGAACGCTCACTGCCAAGAGTACCAGTATTGAGGGAAGTTTAAGGAGTACCGGAGATGCCACAATTGGTGGAACAATTGCTGCCCAAGGCATTCAGTGTACCGGTAACATCGACGCTCATGAAGTGGTCGTCAATGGTGTTGCAGCCGCTAATGTGGATATGGCGCCTCCGGTGGGATCAATTATCTCCTGGCTTCCGGGTTTGTATCAGAATGCCAACCAAACGGGGTTCAATTTCAAAAGTATCGCTTTACCGGAGAATTGGCGTCTTTGTGACGGCGACGCAGTTACTGATAGTCCTTTGTTGGGTACTGGTTATCTTCCCAGGCTTACCGACGATCGCTTTCTAATGGGCGTGCACGAAATCGGTGATTTAGGAAGCCAAGCCGGGAATAATGACGGGCTAACCCATACCCATAACTTTACGAATCCACTGGTACCCGGGCATAAACACGGTGTGGGGAGTTTGGGCACAACCATAGAGGGTAGTCATACTCATACTTGGCTATATGGTACCGAGCGAGATGATTCAGGGACTGGAAGTAGTAAGCGTGAATTTACATTAACAAGCGGGAGTGCAACAGGGGTTATGAGTACAGCTGGCGCACATAGCCATTCGATTACCGGGGTGGTAGGTAATACAGCGGGTTTAAATGGAGATAATTCGGTGCAAACGATAAACGGTAGTGTTAATGCGGTTAAAGAAAATTTGACCGATGCCAATTTGCCGAAATATTTGGCGGTATATTACATTATGAGGGTGAAATAAAATGATCACATACACAGTATCCTACAAAGAACCCGGGTTATTTAAAAAATGGAAGCGTCTGCAGAAGGTCCGCGGCGATGGGCTATTGGAAGGGAATTCCCATCGCTTTTTTATTTTAGAAGATGAAAGCCGGATCGAGATTCCGTTATCCTTCAGTTTTAAATTCAGTAAAGAACGATTTTTTTCCATCAAGGACAGGCTGAGTAATGAAGCCAAACAAGAAATCCGGATTAAGCGGACTTAAGTTGATAATTTTATAAGGTTAACCTTCAAAAGCCTGCCATTCCGGCAGGCTTTTGAATGATTAGCCAACGGCGGCAGCAATTTTATTTGAGCCTGAACTTTGATCAAAATATTCTAAGGAGAGGAAGAAATGATTAAACAAAGAACACGCGAAGAATTGTATGACAAATTCCGGCAGGGAGCTATTCCCTCCGGGGCCGATTTCGCCGATTTTATCAAATCTCAGTTGAATTTGATGGATGACGGAATCGATATTCCTGAGGATGCCAAAGAGCCAATCTGCTTAAGAGCTCATGGCGATGAGGAAAATATCCTCGATTTTGCAAACAGCGACGGCAATAAAATCTGGCGTATTTCCGGTTGTTGTGAGGATGAATCCACCGTGGGATTGAATGTCCAAGCAGATGAACAGAGTAAACTGTATATTGAAAGGGAAACCGGTAATGTGGGGATCAGTACCGATAAGCCTGAAGCAAAATTGCATATTATCCAAAATAACTCCAGCGACGCTTTGCGGATAGACGATAGGAAAAACGATGAAACCCCTTTTGTAGTGAACTCTGATGGCCAGGTTGGGCTGGGAATTGCCAGTCCCACCGCACAGCTGCATATTAGTTATTCGGGGAGCGGGGACATTATACGAGTGGATGATACGGAGGACGATAGTACCCCCCTGGTTGTTGATGATAGCGGCAATATGGGTATCGGTCTTGACGATCCATTAGCGAAATTGACCATAGAGGGCGGAGTTGCGATTGGAAAGAACTTTGATCCCGGCAATAGTAATCTTTATATCGATGGTAATCTGGAAGTGGGAGGAACCGTTGTTTTCTCCAACGGCTCCGGTGTGGGCGGCATCGAAATCAACGCTCCGTTGACTTCGAAAACGAATACCTTAACCATTAAGGACAATGTAAACATTATCGCTGACGTCAATCAGAACGGTTCGGCCGGAAATTTGAGCGCATCCGGGTATACAACTTTCGGTACCTATAATGCGGTCTACGAAAATCAAAAAGTATTGACCGTCAACGGCAGAATCCGTGCCGGGGATGATGGAAACGGGACAGAGCAGTATGAGTTGGAAATCAATGATATTTTCACAATAAACCGTAACCCCAAAAATCTTCAAGCCGTTGTAAAGGGAGGACTGAATATTTATGGCTCGGCCACTTTGGGAGACACTCTGGATGATGCGGTTTGTCTCAACGGTACTATCAAATCCGAGGTTGGCCCGGTTATGGTCGGTGATGACCTGTCGGTAAAGGGTAACACAACTTTAGGCGATACGGCGGCCGATAAAATTTACCTAAACGGCACGGTCAGTTCGGACATCGGAGATGTCGTTGTAAACGATAATTTGGTGGTCTATGAATCCGTAACTCTCGGCAGTGATCAGACGGATAACATTTATCTTAACGGCAAAGTCAGTTCGAATGTCGGTGACGTGACCATCAATGATAATTTAATAATCACCGGTTCAGCGACATTGGGGGATGCCCAGACGGATAACATTTTTCTCAACGGCAAAGTCAGTTCGAATGTCGGTGATGTGACCATCAATGATAATTTAGTAATCACCGGTTCAGCGACATTAGGGGATGCCCAGACCGATGATATTTTTCTCAACGGCAAAGTCAGTTCCGCTGTTGGTGAGGTGTTTATTAACGATAACCTCATGGTATCCGGTAGCGCCACTCTCGGAGATGCGGCATCCGATAATATTTATCTTAACGGCACGGTTAGTTCCACTGCCGGGGCGGTAAATATCGCCGATTCGTTAAATGTTAACAATGATTTGAATGTCAACGGCGCTTTGTCCTTTGATAACTCCGGTACTAAAGTTAGCGGAGTTGTTGTTGCAGTGGATAACCTTGATGATGGAGTCATTACAACGGAAGGCGCCGTTAAAAGGTATGTCGATGATAAAGTCACTACGATTAATAATGCAATAAATACTGTAAATAGCCGGGTACCAACATTTTATCGGGATAATCGATATGTACAAATGGTCACGGGACACACAAATAACAGAGGTTGGGGAGATGGGTATAATTCCCATGTCGATATTTATCCTCCTGCGGGATTTACGATGAGCCAATTGGTATATTTTTCTGTTTCTCCGTCGTGGATTATGTTTTCAGGTGATGTAAACGGAGATGATACTTTAAGTTGTGTCGCTTATGATTATGGGAGTTATATCCGCTGTTTTTGCGGGAATAGCGAGCAACGTGGCTACGGTACTATCGCATTTTATGGATTATGGAAATATTAAGGGGGTTAATTAATGTATGCATTATTAAGGGATAATATGTGTGTTGGAATTCATAACCTTCGTTTAGATGAAGCTGCTTTAAGCGAAAACGAAAAACAGATTGAGTGGGAGGGTCCCTTAGATCCTCGGATGGTTCTCGGCAAGATCTTTTGTAACGGGCAGTTTATTGACGTAGAAAAAACCGCTGCCGAAAAGCAAGCAGAAATTAATCTGACAGAAACTTTATATTTAAAAGATACCGACTGGAAAGTAATCCGCCACCGGGACCAATTGGCCTTGGACATCCCAACTTCGTTAACTGATTCAGAATATAAGGCTTTGTTGGAAGCTCGTCAACAAGCAAGAGATGCAGTGGTAAACACTAATTAAACAATGCAATGTAATTAAGGGCTAAAATTTGATGTAATGGAGAATAAAAATGCCAAGTAAAAATCGACAAGAACTATATGATCTGTTTGTAACGGGAAGTAAACCCACGCAGGACGATTTTGCGGATTTAATTGACTCCATGGTCAATAGCGCCGAAGACGGCATCGGCGCCGCCGAAAAAGGCGAACCTATGGAGATTGTGCAGCAAGGCGCCAAAGATCGTTTGCTTGATTTTTCAAGCGTTAAAGGAAATCCAGTTTGGCGAGTCGGAGCCCAGGCTAATGGGAACAATGGGTTGAACATAGCAACCGCTGATGAAAAAAGCAGGATATTTATACGGAAAGAAAATGGTTGCATTGGCATTAACAATAGCGCTCCTCAGGCTAAATTACATGTTACTCCGGAATCCGATACGGCGTTACAGGTAGATAATCGAACTGGAAATCCCGTCTTCGTCGTCGAAAACAATAATATTAGCATTGGCGCTACGGTTCAAGAGGGCTATCAACTCACTGTGGGTGGAAAAGTCGACGTAAAAGATAATGCCGTTTTTGAAGGTTCGCTAACGGTAAGTCAAGGGATGAATGTTAGTAATGGAGCCGTTATTCAAACAGGGAAATTGGAAGCCAAGGAAGGAATCAAAGCGAATGCCGGGTTGACACTGGAAAGCGGGAAGCTTGATGCCAAGGACGGGTTAACCGTTAATGGCGGGGCCGTAGTCCAGTCCGGGACCCTCGAGGTAAAAGGGGGAATGACCGTAGCCGGCGGTTTACTGTTGGAAAACGGCCAACTGGAAGTAATGAGCGGGCTAACCGTAGCCGGCGGGTTGGTCGTCGACAGCGGGATGCTTGAAGTAAAAGAAAATCTCAAAGTTGATGATGGACTGACGATAGCAGGGGGCAGGTTGGAAGCAAAGGAAGGGTTCACCGCGAACGGCGGTCTGGTAGTGGAAACCGGAATGCTGGAAGCGAAGGATGGAATCGCAGTTCGTGACGGACTGGTACTGGAAAGCGGAAGGCTTGAAGCAAAAAAAGGGTTAACTGTCAATGATGGAGCGCTAATCGAAACCGGGAAGCTTGAAGTAAGAGAAGGACTGGCAGTTGATGGCGGCTTGATGTTGAAAAGCGGTCAACTGGAAACGAAGGATGGTTTAATTGTAAACGGCGGGGCGTCAATAAAGACTGGCAAACTAGATGTTAAAGAAGGAATTACGGTTAGCGAAGGATTAATAGTGGAGAATGGTCAACTGGCAGCCAAAAACGGTCTGACGGTTGACGGCGGGGCTGTGGTTTCCACCGGTAAGCTCCAGGCCAATCAGGGGTTAACCGTCAATGCAGGGTTGGCGGTTGAAACTGGAACCTTGGAAGCAAAATCCGGTATGCTTGTCCGGGGAGCAGCTAGGGTTGAAGAAGGGGTCCTTACGGCAAACGGTGGGTTATTGGTCGCCGAGGGCTCAACCTTAAGTGCGCCGGGCCCGGTTTTGCTGGGAAATGCAACTGATGGCGCAGTAACTATTAACGGGGTTATGCAGGCCGCAAAGGGGATAACGGTAAGCGGAGCCCCGTTAATGGCCGAAAGTGGCTTGAATATTACGGGAGATTTGAATGTTTCCGCTAATTCCATCATGAATAGCGCAAGCATCACTTCTTTAACTGTCAATGAGATTAAAGTCAGTGGACATCTTGCCCTGGAATCTGTCAACTTTTCATCACTCACTGTAGCCAATGGAGACATAAGTAACCTCAAGAGCGGAAATGTTGATGTTTCCGGAACTTGTAAAGTTGCTGACAATATGACTTTTGATAGTGGGAAACTCTATGTAACTTATGATGGTGCGTCGTCCGTTAAGCCAAAGTTATTAATTAAAGAAGGCACAGTCACCGGTGAAACCGGTGATTTCGGTATCACCGTTGATGATAATAAGGTGGTAACGATTATTTATAATGCCGATTCTACAATCAACAATTTCATTAAAAATTGGGAAACCTATCAAGAAGACTATCCGGATAAAGCAGCTGGTTTTGGATTTCTTCGGGTGGGGGCTAGCTCTTGGGATTTACGGGATCAGGAGATCAGTCTAGCTACGATGGGAATCTATAATGAATATATTGTAGTCGAAAATGGACTTAGGATTATTAATACCCAGGATGGAGTCTATCCTCAATTTGTAATCAAAGCCAAAGGGGACACCAGTGAGGGGTTTGGCTTTGAAATCAATGGCGCCTTGCTTACGATTACTTATCCGGCAAACAAAGACCTTTGTAAAGTAGAGCAACTGATCGCCGATTGGCGAATTTGGTTAAGTGACCATTTGGGACAAACAGGTGGTTTCGAGATAGGTAAAACTCCGGATGCAACCGGAGAGTTATTGGTGACGGATGTAGCCACTACGAGTTTGGCAGCAAATGCCGCCGGCAATATTTTCAATGAAGTCATTATTAAGACCAATACGGTCAGGGTAAACGGACAATTGCAGATCGGTGATTCCGATGTGTTTATCGGCAATATCTCCAACAGCGAAACTTTAGTCGAAAACAGCGATGCCAATTTGGTGACTGAAAGAGCGGTCAAAACTTATGTCGATAAGGGATTTAAGCTGAAAGCCGATCTCGAATACGTCAACGGCGAGCTGGATAAGAAAGCCACGAAAGTAGATCTGGAAAGTACCAAAGCTGATCTGGTAAGTACTAAAACCGATTTGACGAACACGAAAGCTGATTTAGCAAGTACGAAGACAAACTTAACCAATACGGTAGCCGACCTAACGAGTACCAAAACGGACCTGGCGGGCACGAAAACCGATTTAGCAACTACGAAGACAAACTTAACCAATACGGTAGCCGAGTTAACGAGTACCAAAACAGACCTGGCGAACACGAAAACCGATCTGGCAACTACGAAGACAAACTTAACCAATACAGTAGCCGACTTAACGAGTGTTAAAACCGATCTGACAAGCACGAAAGCAGATCTGGAAAAGGTTAAGGGCGAAATGGAGCAGAAAGCGGCTATTTCAGCGTTGGCGACTAAGGCGGATTTGTTGAAGGCGGATGGGCTTTCGGTAGGAGCCGATGGACAAACCGTACAAGTAGGCACAATTACCTTTGCCGGGGATTCTAGGGGTGTTTTGATAGTCGAAAAAACGGCCGGCAGTAGCGTAACAGCCGCACTTTTCGCTGTTCACGGAATGGATCGCCTTATTAAAATCGCCGGAGATGAGTTTACGGATCAGAAAGGTAGCGCCGGCAAATTCAATGTATACTTCGTAGCCCAAAAGGTCATGGTGGAGAACAGATCCTCCGGAGATGTAACGGTAAACGTAAGTTATTTAGGGGTATAACGCCGATACTGCATATGAATTACCTCTGAAAATGACGGGTAAAGAATAAAGTAATTTTATCTGTCATTTTTGTTTGTCAATATTTAAATAAATAAAATAAAAAGGAATTTGGGATGTGTTATGGCAAATTCAACGACTTCATTCAATGTTTTTGATTGGCAAACTCTGCGACAAGAAGGTTTGGCACACTTGCAGGCTATTTCCGGCCAAATTTGGACCGATTATGGTGTTCATGACCCAGGTGTTACCTTGCTGGAATTGCTTTGTTATGCCATTACCGATCTGGATTCGCGGCTGGAGCAAGATATTTCCACAATTGTCACGGAAAACACGGCGGATAGCATTACGGAGCATTATTTTTCACCGGGCGAGATTTTAACGATCAATCCGGTAACCATTAATGATTACCGGAAACTCCTCATTGACCTTCCCGGGGTGAAAAATGCCTGGCTGGTTCCGGTAACTGAAAGTGAGCCGGCTTTGTACTATGACAAAGATAATAATGCAATACTCTATGATTATGCCTCGGGTTCCGAAAGATTGGCTTTAAATGGGTTATATCGGGTGTATATCGAGAAGGAAGAAGAGGTGAACGATGAGGCCGCCCTTAAAAAGGCGGTTGAAGAGAAACTTCACGAACATCGGAATCTATGTGAGGACTTTGTCGAGATTCATATGATGGAAGAGGAAACCATCTCAGTGTATTCCGACGTCCGGATCGATGAGAAGGCCGACGCCAATGAGGTTATGGCCCAAATATACTATAATCTTAAGAAATTCATATCGCCGCGCATTCGTCAATATAGCTTGAAACGAATGCTGCAAAAAGGGAAAACCATCGAGGAAATCTTTACCGGGCCTCAACTTGAAAACGGCTTTATTGACGATGATGAATTGGGGACTGGCGCAAAACTTAAAGAACTGCATACCTCCGATCTCATCCGGATTATCATGGCCCATTCGGATGTGAAGGATGTCAAAAATTTATTTATCACCAATGCGCCAAATCCCGATGCCCGGGATAAACAGGAGTGGGCGCTCGTTGTAGACAGCACCAAGGCCTTGGTGATGGAAGCCTTTAACGGGAGCAAACTTCGTTTGTTTAAAAATAATACCCTCTGTCCCATCAGTTCTACAGCGGTGGCTTCCGTAGTCGCAAGGTTGGCTGAAGAAGAAAGCAGGGAAATCTTTGATAATCCGGAGATGGACTTAACGGAACCATTGGGGGAGATATCCGACCCATTAACCGAGTACAACTCGATTTCTTATCAACTGCCGGCAGTCTATGGGGTAAGTGAAACCGGGCTTCCGTCGAGTGTATCCGATTTGCGGCGGGCCCAGGCAAAACAACTTCGGGCGTATTTGCTGTTTTTTGAGCAAATTCTGGTGAATTATCTCAAACAATTAGACAGTTTTAAACGGTTATTTGCTTTCCGGCAAAACCGGGAAGAACTCTTAAAGAGTTATTTTTCCCGGCTGCTTCCGGAAGCGATCTGGAAAAGCGATTTTCCGGAGATCAAAGGGATGGTTGAAAAAGATCCCACAGAAAGTCTGCCCTTTTGTGAAACTGCCTTTAAACGGAAAAGCCGCATCCTCGATCACTTGCTGGCTCAATTTAACGAGAAATTTGCGGATTATGCCGTATTCGGCTACAAATATAACGCCTCGGTAGCCTTGGAAAAAGAAAAAAAAGAAGCTTATTATTTAAATGCAAAAGCAGATTTCCTGGAAAATTATCCGAAACTCAGTCAAAACCGGAATAAAGCCTATAATTATCTGGCGCATTCTACTCAAAGCAGTCAGACCGACGGACTCAAGAATTTAATCGCCTCGAAGTTGGGAATCAACCTAACCGTGGGTACAGATACCATCGAAGAGTCGGAAGAATTTTATCTGGTTGAGCATATTTTGTTTCGGCCGGATGGGTCGATGCCGCTGGATTTTATATGCAGCGAACGAATCACCGAAGATTATCAACCGGAACCCTATTCCTATCAACTAACTTATCTGATTCCCAAAAAAGCGGGACGGTTCGGCAACAGCAAGTTTAAGGAGCTATTTTATGCTACGATTGATAATGAGACACCGGCGCATATTACTTATACGGTTTTAGAGTTTACTGCGGAACAAATCAGTCAATTTATTGATATCTATCAACATTTTCTGGTTGAATTGGTCCGGCATAAACAGGGGAACTCTTCTCAATACAATGAGTATCGAAATGAGCTGATGGAACTTTTGGAGATCGGCCGGCCAAGGTTGCCTGTACTCCATCTTGACGCGACACAAGTGTCCGGTGCGGAAACAGAGCCAGCGGATGAAAGTCCGGTTTCGGAATGGATGGATTTAAGCGGAAATAATCATCCGGCGATTTCGGAAGGGGCCACATCCCCGGTTTATAAGAAGACCGGTATGGGCGCCAAACCTTCGATTCACTTGAATAAAGATTCCCGGCTGCGGATCGCGGATGGACTCGTTCAAGATGATTTGACTATCGTGGCGGTCTTTAAAACTCCGCTTCAGCCAGGACAGGAGGAAGAAATTTTTAACCTGGTTCAAGGGCAATCCAATGGGTTTCAAGTAGGGTTTAAGGGTAATGGGGATATTGTGGGCGGTATTGCCGGACAAACTGTTTTCTTAGAGTCCGAAGCGGAAAGTCCACACTTGGCCATGTTTATTCGCGATCGAACCGCCGGCGAGATTCGCTTATATCTGGATGGAGTTTTGCAAACATCACAACAACTGACGGTAAATAGCGCCCTGAGCGATGAGACCGTAATATTGGCGCCGGGGGCGCCCTGCGACATCGGTGAGGTGATAATCCTTGATTCCGTTTTAACCGGGAATCGTAAGGAAAACCTGGAAGAATACCTTTCGGAAAAATGGAATATCCCCTTATCCGCCGTGAGTTCCATTGCCAAACCAGCCTTGCATTTGGACGCCAACGCCGCCATCAGCTTTATCAAAGATGAAGTTACCAACAAAATCGGCGGTTGGATTGATTTGAGCGGCAATAAAAAATCTGCCGCTCAGGCTACCACGGCATTACAACCAGTTTATGTAGTTGAGGGGATTGCAGGGTTACCGGCGGTTAAATTTAAAAATGCGGCGTTAGTAATTCCCAACAGTTCCCACGGCTTCTTTCAATCCGATTTCACCATCGCATTGGTTTATCAAGCCGATGCCGGCGACAATACCAACGGGGGCTGTTTACTGGATGGAACAGCCGCTGAGGCGGAGGATTCAAAAGGTTTTACCCTATCCGTGGGAACGCAAGGAACTGTGAGTGTAGCAGCGGAAACTGAAAAGTTGGCACTGGCGGCAGACCTTGGGCAGGCCCACTTCGCCTTTGTTTTAGGTCGGGTGATTTCCGGAAAACTTCAGGTTACATTGTGGGTGGATGGTAAATATCATGCCTCCAAAGAATTTCAAGATGCGCGCGCTTTTAGGGATTGCCCTTTGGACCTGTTTGTTGGCCGCAGTAGAGATGGGCATTTTGGGTTTGCCGGAAAAATCGGGGAGATAGTCTTTTTTGATGAAGCGCTTTCGGCATGGGATCGTCAGCGTCTAGAGGAGTTTTTTAGTGAAAAATGGCAGATCGATATCTCCGGAGTGAACCCGGTGGCGACGCCAATTTTACATCTGGACGCCTCCCGGCAAAGGAGTGTTTTGGATGAATCCGGCGCGGTGCTTGACAGGGATACCCATGTTTATCAATGGTTGGATCAGAGTGATAGTGAAAATAATGCTGTTCAGAATACTGTAAACCGTAGACCGACCTATGTTGTAGAGGGCTTGAACGGGTTGGGCGCCATCCAATTCACCCAGAAAGGGGTCGATGCGGGAGATTTATACGAAGACTCCTTAAGTATAGACCGGGTGGTTCAGGATGATTTCACCATCATGGCGCTGTTTCAGCCGGATAAAGAATATTACACCGGGAAAAACTTACCGGCGGTCCTGAACGTCGATACGGATTGGACGGAAGGAGTAGCCATCATCGACGCCGATTGCTCCGGAAGCTTTAATGATTTTGGTATTTCCTTCGGAAAAGTAGGCGAAAAGATGGTGGTAATGGGCGGCATTGGGGATCGGCTTTCCCGGGACAACACCGTTAAAACGAAAACCATCAACTTTAATGCGCCCCATTTTATCTCCCTTACGCGCGCTAAAGCCGACGGTCTGGTAAAACTGTATGCCGACGGACTCTTTCAAGCCCAGGCCGACTTAAGGGATGATGTGACCTTAAATGATTCCCGGAGTATTAAAATCGGCGCTTTCAGCAGTGAGGGCCAACCTTTTCGCGGTTTGATAGGAGAAATTATCATTTTTGATCAAGCCCTTTCCGATGAAAAGCGGCAGCAGATTGAGAATTATCTCTCTGCAAAATGGCAGATTCCTATTGTAACGCTCCCGGTTGATACGACGGGCTTGGAACTCCATTTGGATGCCTCCGTTGCCACAACGATTACCAAAGATGCCGATCATCGCGTTTCCAAATGGTCCGATCCTGACAGCTTCAGAAATGTGACGGCCATTCAGACGGTAACTGAATATCAGCCTGAATATGTAACAGACGGCCTCCAGGGGCTACCGGCGCTCCAATTTAACAATAGTTCCATGGATGTTGCTCCGGCTGCCGCTTCATTTGATGACTTAACTGTGGCAGTTGTCTTTCAAGCTGCAACCACTGGAAATCTTTATCCCGGATGGGATGAAGCCGGTTTAATCGATCATTACAACGGCGGAACCGATAATAACTTTGGAATTGTCATCACCCGCAACAACACTTTCGGAGCGAGAGTCGGCGCTAAACGAACCGAATCGGGATTTTCCTTGAATATGCCTCATATCGCCGTTATCAGTCGGGATAAAGCGAAGGGAAAAGTTCAGATATACCTTGACGGCTTATTAAAAGCGACTGAAACCGATGACAGGGCGGCTTCTTTGAAAGAGTTGGGAGAATTCACTCTTGGAGCAATCCGGATGCAAACCGGCGAAAAGTTTAGTAAAGGTTACTATCATGGGATGATTGCCGAAGTATTGGCGTTTAACCGGATTTTGGCAGATAGTGAACGCCAGAACTTGGAGGACTATTTCTCCCGGAAATGGCGGATCGACCTTTCCGGAATCAACAATATCGCCAAACCGGTACTGCATTTGGATGCCAGTAAATTGGGGACGATTGTCGGCGATGATGAAGGAAAGATTTCCCAGTGGCTTGACCTTGATGGAAGCAGCAATTACGCTGTTCAAAACGATCCCGTCCATCAACCCCAATATAAGGAAAATTCCTATCATGGTCTTGGCACAGTCCGTTTTGACCGGGGAAAACAAACTTTTATGACTTTAAAGCCGTCGGTTCAAGATGATTTCTCCGTGATCATTGTTTATGAGGCCGATGGTGAAGGGGCTGACGAATATATGCCTGTTTCCCAGAGTGCTTTCGCAGTTATCGCCGGAGTGGATAGTTCCAATTCTGCAAAGATTTGGACTTGCTTTAAAGATAGCGGTTATATTGATGAGTATGGGAATGTGTTGCCGGCATTTTTGCCGGGAAATTCGGATTTTGCGTTGGCTCTGGATGCAAGCGTGACCAGCCCTATCAAGGATGAGTTTAAAAAGGGAATCGACGGGATTTTAAGGGCTCATTTCCAGTCCCAAAAAGCGATTTTGGAAGATGCGTTTACCGGTATCGGAGGGGTAGACCGGGCGCTGTCGGAAAGCATCTGGAAAGGTCTGGAGGCGGAAGGGTATATTACCGGCGCCGGAAAAGCGTTGAAGAATAGTTATGAAGGGAATTCGAACGGCTTTTTGAACTCGGTCGTTGAAGGGGCTATCCTGACCATCGTCCTAACCGAAAACTGGTTGGAAGGCGTCGGTTTGTTCGACGGCAACTGCGCCGGAAGCCGTGGGCAGCTCAATATGAGGGATTTTGGAATATTGGTTGGAAAGGACGGTCAATTTACCGTTGGAATCGGCGTGCCCGATGATACGGACCATCGAATCAGCCAAGGGGCCTCTTTCGGTCGTCTCCATGTCGGCGCTTTGACCCGGATGAAAGATACCGGAATCACCCGCATCTATGTGGACGGTGTGGCCTCGGAAGGGAAGAAGATAGCCCGTAATCTGACGCTGAAAGATTCAAAACAATTCACGCTTGGGGCAGTAAACACCGGAGGCCATTATTTGACCGGAGAAATCGCCGAAATTATTGTCCTGGATAAAGTGTTGACGGAGGAGGAATTAGCCGCAGTTCAGAATTACTTGATGGAAAAATGGGGAATAACCCTGTAAACGGCGGTTAACCTGCCGGATACGATAGGGACCGGCGAACGCGTTAAGCAGTCTCGCCGGATTTTTTTGTCTATTTTTAAGAGGATGGTCATAACCAACACCGGTTAAAGTCGGTGCGGGTTGAGTGAATAAAAGAAGAAACAGAGGAATCTGTTGGATGAAAAATCAAACCCATATCATAAAAAAGCAAATTTTAGATTTAACGTTGGATTCAACGGTTGGTTCTTTTGCATTGCAAAGTAAAGCCGGTGAATTTTTCAAACGGGAAATCCTACCTGAGCTGGATGCCTATTGCGATGAAATCGCCTGCGGGGATGGGACCATTCGAATTGACCGAATCGAAATCGATTTGGGTGTCATTTCAAAGAAGAATTTTGAACGGGATTTTAAGAAAAAATTTGGGGCCCTTTTTCCGGAAAAATTGGAGAAAATCATTGGCCATGCAGGGCTCCAGGTCCCGTTTTGGACAAGGGAAAGGGATGGTTCTGTCGAGAGTCCGCTGATGGTCGCCAAAGAAGCCAGAGAATTTGAAATATTGGAGTATTTCATCAGCGAAGGGCAATTGCCCTGGTGGGCTGAAAAAGAGTCAACAGGGGAGATCACGGCGCTTATTGAACAAACCGTTACGCAGCAACCGGCCAAGCTGAAAAAATTCATGGACAGGGTCTTGGACAATTCAGTAATCAGAAAACGGTTGGTTTATTATTCCAATGAACCGTCGATGAAAAAAATTTTAGCCCTCTTTATTCCGCATGGGTATGAAGAGATTTTGGAAATGGCTCAAATATTGATAAAGCTAATGGCGGATTACCCTTTGACAGCATCAATGAATTCATCAACGCTTAAATCGGAGATATTCAGCGCAGTCCTTACCCAGGCGGCAATCCTTCAAGGACAGGCATTGAACCGGAGATTGCTGTTGGAAGGGATAATAAAAAGCCTTTCCGGGACTTTCGGGATGGATTGCGACTCATTCTACGGTTATATTGTGGGAAACACTTCCCCTTCCCGAAATGCAATCAAAGGCAGAAAGTTATTGATGAAAGATATCCGGGAGATATTCAAGCAAAGAGATGAACCAGTTAGTTTCCTGGACAGCGCGAAAAACATTCACTTGGAAACCGGAGCGGACCCGCTCGCCCTAAAGAGCGATGCGGCGCTAAATAACCGGCTAGATCGGCTATTATGGTTGGTTATGACAAAGGAAAAAGAAAGCGCGTATTATCTGCGGCAAATGGAGAATATCCATCAATTCGCCGGGAAATTCCATCAAGTGGTGGCGCAGACCCAGGACTTAACGGAAACGCCCACGTTAAAGGAAAGTTTACTTCGCACAGAAATAACCGGGGTTTTGGAGTCAGTCCGGCATTTAGGCCAAAAGCTACATTCAGTGGCTGGGGAGACCGATGGCGACCGCTCCCTGGCGCCCAAACCAGCCTTGGAGAAGGATTTAAAAAAGAAAATAGCCGGGTTTGAACAGGAGCTTGAAAAACTGCTGACGGATCTGGCTTTAATTCTGGACCGGAGAGAATTAAAGCCGGAAGGGGAGCCCGCAAACAGTTTGATTGAATTGGAACAATCATTGCGCAGGCTTAAGGAGATTCCGGCGTACCGGAAGGAGTTTCCCCCTTCGAATGCTTTTTCCGCCTCGGAGGAATTGTTTATCGGCAATGCCGGTCTTATCTTGCTCTGGCCCTATTTGAGCAATTTTTTTGAGACCTTGGGTTTGCTCAAAAATAATGACCGGTTTATTACGGAACAATCACGGGAAAGAGCGGTTTTTCTCCTTCAATACTTGGTCGGTGCGGCTGGAAAACTTCAAGAATATGAGATGGCCCTTCCTAAATTGCTGTGCGGCATGGAACCGCGTGGAACGGTGAATCCGTTTTTAACTCCAACCCCAGGAGAAGGATATGAAGGGGATAAACTTTTGCAAGCGGTGATTCACAACTGGGCCGCCCTCAAAAATCTTTCGGTCGCCAATTTTCAAAAAATGTTTTTACAGCGGGAAGGAATGATTTTTAACCGTGACGGGCATCCAGTATTGAAGGTCGCCGAAAAAGCTTATGATATTTTGGTCGATCGCCTGCCGTGGGGGATTGGTTTGGTGAAACTGCCCTGGATGGCGGGACTATTAATGGTGGAATGGAGAATGTAGATGATTGAAAAAGTGATGGAAGTAATCCGAAGTGAAGTCAATGATTTTATTGGAAAAAAGTTAAATGATACGACCAACTCCAGCCGGGTTGTGTTGACGTCCTTTGTGAATGAAAACGGGCAAGTAGCGATTCCCAACGACACAGTAGGCTTAAGCTTGTTAAATATAGAGGAAGAGCGGACGTTAAAATCCGCCGGGTTAATTCCCACGAGTGTGGCGGAGAACAAGTCTTCGTTCGTTAGTCCGCCGGTATGGATCAATTTACAAATTATGTTCACCGCTTATTTCGGCAACTATTCCGAAAGTTTGAAACACTTGGCTTACGTGCTGGAATGTTTACAGTCAAAACCGGTGTTTGATCAAACCAATATCGCCGGTATGGCAAGTATCAATGCGCCAAGGCTTATTTTCGAATTAAATACTTTAGGCCTTGAACAGCAGCATTATATTTGGGCAATGATTGGTTTAAGGTATCTGCCTTCGATTGTCTATCGGGTAAGAATGTTGATCGTATTTGAACAAGATGTTATGAGTGAAGCGCCGAACATCAAGGTGATTACCGCCATTTCCGATCTGCGAGAAACGCAGGATTAAGAATATGAAACTGGGAGATAGGAATGATGAAACAGGAATATTTAAAAGAACTTTTCAGTTTGCAATTAGGGCATAAACATCTGACCGACCTGACCACGGGGTATTTTCAAACCGAGCCCACCGATGAATGCCGTAAAACCCTTAGCAGTTACGGCCTTTATTTTAAGCCGCAAACCAGAGGATTCGTAGTTGTCGCCCCGTATATTCAACATACGGATACAGGGTTGGAGGAATTGGCAAACCCATTTGCCGATGGGGAAAAGTTGTCTTTTGTAATTTTTACTACCGATAAAACCTTTTTTGATCATGCTGATTTACCTTATGATACGCCCGGGGATTTTGTTTATTATTTCAATAATCTAAATCAAAATGCCCGGAGGACCCGATTGCTTTTGGATAGTTGCGGCGTCAAAGAGAGTGAACGGGTCAAGTTGCATCCTAAATTGTTTTCGGGAACAATCGCCAAAACCGCCGGAGATAATGTTGCGCAACCTAAAGTCTTTGATTGCCGGAACAACCCGGTGGCCGCAACCCGCTTTGACTTTACGGTCGATAACTATAAAAACACCTATCGTCTGGACCTCGCGAGACTGGGCGATGGTCTATATACCATCGAATATAACGGCGAATCAACCAACTGTTATTGTGCGGACGCTTCCTTTATCCGGCGGATTCCTTTAGCGATTCTGGAAGTTTTTGTCGGCCCGGATGTGCCTGCGAAGTATCAAGTAATCCAACGGGCGGGCGGCCTTCAATATCTGGACGATAAAGAATTTTGCCTCAATTTCGGTATTCATTTATGTTATTGGCAATACAAGATAATCCCGATTAAAACACCCGCGTACACTGATATTAAAATTTTGACGGATCAGGACAATTACACATTTACGCCAAGGAAGTCCGAGATCAATAGCTATTGGGATCCGGTGCTGTTTACCTCGGACCAGTTGATCGATGCGCCCAATGATGAGTTGACTTTCAATTTATACCGCTTAAATTGGGATGGCCAATGCCGTTTGACTTCGAGTTCCAAATACAAATACTGTAACCAGGAATATGGAATTGAACTGAATTCCGATTTTTGGTGCCGTCAATTGGTGAATGGAACCTATCCCTACAAGTGCCCGGCCAGGTCTACGGATGCGCTTATCGGCGCGTTGCCTAAAGCGGGGGAAGTTACTACGAAATATTATACCCAAGAGGGTAAAGACTATGTTCAAATGACTTTGTATCTGGTATATCAAAACGGCCAGTATGAGATCAAAGAAACTTACGAGCCGGCTGATTATAGCTACAAGGTTATTGAAGAGAATGGCGATTTGACCATCCAGTTTATCAGCAAAATCGATATGACTTATGTCGATTTATATTATACGGTCGTGGATAAAATAACGCAAAAATCGATGCGTATGAATAAAATCGGCAATATTTACAGCATGGAGAAAATTGTGACGCGGTTTTGTTATCCTCAGCTGGAAGAGGGGGACCGGGTTGTATTTTGGTTTGTCTACCAGACCGTCGCGGGCCAGAAAACATATACCAGTGATACCTGGAGCCATATCTATGGAAGTGATTGATTAAGGAGGAATAAACTTGGGACTACCAGCAGCTAAACAAGGAGATCAAATTATCGCTACGGATACGCATATTGTCATGATCCCGGCGCCGCCGGGTTCTCCGATCCCAACCCCATTGCCGAATCCATTTATGGGAATGATTGACGGCGGCCTCAGTTCAAATGTAAAAATCATGGGAATGCCTGCGGCTACGGTGGATTCCACAGCCTCTAATCTGCCGCCCCATATTCCCCAGGGCGGCCCCTTTCAAAAGGCGCCGTCCAACAAGGCCACCATTAAAATGGGCAGCGCCACGGTAAAGATTAACGGTAAGATGGCGGCCCGGAACGGTGATATGGCAATGACCTGCAATGACCCTTCGGATCTTCCCATCGGGAAAGTGGTCGCTGTCGGGACGGTTATGATTGGGGGATGAAAAAATCTCCGGAGAGTATGGGATATACTCAGGAGAATGAAAATTACTCTCCGGAGAGTATGGGATACACTCAGGAGAATGAAAATTACTCTCCGGAGAGTATTGGATATACTCGGAAGAATGAAAATCATTCTCCGGAGAATTAAAATAAAATTGTGTCATCAAAAAGAGCGGACGTGCGTCGCTCTTTTTTGTTTATCCAATGGGAATGATATTTTGATTTTTTGGGGGAAGAGGGAAGTGGGAAGTCATGAATTATGCCAAAGACCAAACCAAAGATTCGGCATATGTCTCAGTTAACACATTAATCCAATCCAAAAAGCAAACCTCTGACCGCTTGCCGCCCTATACCCAGTTTGAGAAAGAGCGGGAGAAAAAAGGCGATACTTCGGAAACTAAGGTCAAAGGGCAGGCCTCCGGCAAAGAAAACAGCGTTGTTCAAAAAGTAAAGGATGGCCCCATACCTGCCGCGGGGAAAATTGTCAATACCATCGGGGTCGTCGCGCCGGAGGCGAATTTACGGCCGGCGCCTACCACAACCAACCGTCCGCTAAAATTGTTGCCATTCAACACCCGGGTCCAGATTGTTAAAGAAATCGAGGGTGGATGGTACTTCATTAGCGCGGAGGAGGGCGATACCGGGTATGTAGCCGCGCATTTGATTAAAAAAAACCCTCCGGAGCCAAGTTCCAGGCTTCATAAAGTGGCAAGCGGCGAATCGGCCATTGGAATTGCCGAGAAGTATTATAAAAGCAACGCGGCTCAATGGGGACAGGATTTGCGGTATTATGTCAATGTTCTTGTCTATGTCAACAAAGGAGTTGGTGATCCTTCCAAAGGAATTTACAGGGAAAGCGCCAAAGACGGCTGGAAGGAGACTCAAGTTAAAAGCGGTTATTATATTTGGATCCCCGGTGTGGAGTATGCCAAATCCCTTCAAGGGGTGGTCAGCTCGGGTTCGGTTACTTATGGAATGAAAGAAGGAATCGATAATACCATCGGCTTTTTCCGGCAAAAGCTGGATGATTTTAATTATGCCAATCAGTTTGTGGGGAAATTGTTACCGGCTAAACTTAGTGATAGCGCCTTGGAGGCCATTAAATCGGCACTGATTAATTTTGCGCTGGGCATGATTGCCGCGGGATTATTACTGGCAATTGCCGCCGGAATCGGAGCTTTGATTGGCGCCCTTGTCGGTTTCTTTGCCGGTGGGGCCGGGGCAGTTCCCGGAGCCGCCTTAGGAGCCAAGATCGGTTTTGAAATCGGGTTATTCTTATTAAAATGGATCGGATTGGGCCTGCTGATAACCAGCGGCGCCTCACTCCTTGGGAAGATTGGAGTCGCCTTCGGGAAATATGTGATCAATGTTTGGGAAGCCGGCGGTAATCGAAAGAAATTAGAAAATAGCGCCGACTTATGCGCCGAGGGGATAAAAGAATTTTTACTCGGCGTGCTGGAACTTGTGGTGATGCTGGTTGCAGCCTGGGGTGTTGGACGGGCCATGGGGGCCTTGGCGAAAACCAAATTTGGTGAGAAAATAGGATATGAGAAGTTAACCGAGTGGGTTAATAAAGGTAAAAAGAGAATTGTTGAAAATGTTGATGCTGCAGCAATGGCACGAAGCTGGCAAGGGAATATAGATTATCCTGGAATTGACAATTGGAAAAATGTGATAATTAGAAAAGGGACTAAGGTATGGGGTGGTATGCCAGGCCCAAGTAATTTTTATACAACCGAGGAAGTGATGCAATCGGTAGGCAATGATGCAACAAAACTTTACCAAGGTCTTCAAGTCGGAAAAGGTAGCCATCTCCATTTTAGACAGGGAATGACTCAATATGAAGTAACTCAAGACATTGTTGTTGGAAGCTCAAAAGCATTGACTAATTTGCAATATGGCCCGGGTGGATTGGATCAATATTTTATTCCTAATTATGAGAAGGTGTTAATGCCAATTAAGTCAATTATTATGATAAATAGGTAATTAAAAGAGAGGGGAAAGAAATGATTGATATTCAAAATGGTGACATTGTGATGGGCGATAATATCTTTTTAATCCATAGCGGATTGACGAAAGATGAATTTCTAAATTCTAAATTACATACTGAAGTTTTAAATGAACAGATACATACATTTTCTAAGTACTTTTTAAAGCCTCAATGGATCGATAATCATAGTTTTTTAGTGTCATTATTCTTCAATCCCCAAAATCGGATTGATTTTGTTCAAATGAGTATGGTAAGTGATGGGAATATACCGGTATGGGATGATTGGTCTGAGGATAATGAACAAAACCGAAAAAAGGCTCATGATCAATGGTTGGAGGTTAATATCGGCAAACCGCCTTATCAATACTCGTGGGGTGAGATATCATCCAACTATGACCCGCGCTCCGGATCCAGTATGATCACGATAAGATATCAGTCATAAAGAAATGGTGAAGATTTATCATGAAAATTAAGGGAACTTCATCTTATATAACGGTTGAATTTGATCATAAGACAGTAAAGATTCAGGGTGAAATGCTGGTAAAGGGTTTCCTGGCTTATGCGGATACAATAAAGCATTGGGAACCGCCCTATCAGCGTATTGAAATCGCTGAGAATACAAAAGCCAAGATTATTCGGGATGTTATAGACGAAACTAAAAATTCAAACTTTGTAATCCAGTTTGAATAGGAAGGCCGGGTGGAGAAACTGGTAGAGAAATCTTGTTAATCCGGTGTGAGCAGAGAAAAGAAGGAACGGATATCCAGAATAAAGGATTTGTTTACGGAGTTGTTACGTCTTTTAGAAACCGAGGGCGGTGCGGAAGTCGATTATGCCAAAAAGGAATTGCAAAGAAACGTTTTAATGATTGAAGCAGTTTTAAGTGATATAACTGTGGATTTTGATAAAGTGTTTGATGAAGTCAAGGCGAGTTATCATAGTATGTATCCGCCCCATGGCGGGTTGGGCGATTTCTTTGTTTGGAGAGATGACTTTGAAGAAAGAGTCAAGGCAAATCAGCCGCTGGATAATGTTAAAAATGAGTTGAAGGAAATATTGGATAGGTAATGGAGACAGGGGATGAATAGAGGGTCTTCGTTACCCGGAATGTTTTCGGTTGAAAATTGGTGCTTTTTAAAAGGGCGAACGTGCATGGATCGCTCTTTTTTGTTTGTCTAATTTTGAGGGTATTTTGATTTTTTGAGGGAAGAGGGAAGTGGGAAGCGCATGAATTATGCCAAAGACCAAACCAAGGATACGACCTATGTATCGGTTAATGCATTGATCCAATCGAAAAAGAAAGGCCGCGGCTACTTACCGGCTTATGCCCAATTCCAGAAAGAGCAGGAACTGCCGGACACTCCTCCGGAAGAAGTGGTGGAGTCAAAGGCAGTGGCGGCTCCGGAAAAGGATCCGGCGGGGAAGCCTGAGAAACCGGCGGCTGCCAATGGGGGTCCGGCCCAAGAGACGCCGGTTTCGGAAATAGAGGCTTCGCCGGGAAGCGTTTTGGAAGGTTCTGTGCCGGAAGCGGCCCAGCAGATTGAGCCATTGGGTGGTTCGGGGCTGTCAAAGGATGCAGGCTTTGAGCTTGATGAAACCGATGTGCCAAAAAGGGAAGAAAAGGAGGAAAAGCCTGAGGAAAAACAAGTAATCCAGAAAAAGGGGATGACCGCCGGGGGCGGGGAGGGAAATGGGGATTCCGATTCTAATCCCGGGGCGGAACAATTCAAAGCGCTCAGGGGTAACGGCGAGCCGCTGCCCGGTGGGGTTCAGGCCAAGATGGAACCGGCCCTGGGGATGGACTTGCAAAACGTCCGGATTCACCGTGACGGGCAGGCTGGCGTCATATCTGAAGATTTAGGAGCCAGAGCCTTTACAAGCGGGCAAGACATCTATTTTAATCAGGGAGAGTATAACCCGGATACAACCACGGGCAACCATTTGATCGCCCATGAGCTCACCCATGTCAAACAGCAGCAAACCATACCCGGGTTGCAATACCAGTTGCAAGTCCCGGCGGAGCGGGATCGTTATGAGCGGGAAGCGGACGCCATCGCCGATAAGGCAGTGAACGCTCCCCGACAGTCGGAGTCGAAGGTCAATGTGAGTTCCGGGTTGAATCAAAAGGGCGGGGACAGTGTGCAACTGGCCGCCAAACCGGAATCCAAAGCTGAAACCCAAAAGGAGAAGGATTCCAACTGGATTTTAGAGAAAGTCGGCGCTTTGGTAAGGAATCTTCCCGGCTATGATCTCCTGGCCCTGGTAATTGGGCGCGACCCCTTGAGTGGTCAGACCGTTAAAGGAGATGCCGTTGCTGTGGTTAAAGCGGTGATGGGATTCATCCCCGGCGGGGCGCTCCTTTTTGAAAACCTGGAAAAAGCGCGGATCATTTCCAAGGCCATCGCCTGGTTTAAGGAAGAATTTCGAAAAATGAATCTTAGTTTTGCAGTCGTGAAAAATATGTTCACTCAGGCTTGGCAAGCGATCTTCGGCGCTCCTTCGGTCGAAAAATCCAAGGATGAGGGGTTCTGGGGCGGTCTGGTCAAAGGCGCCAAAAGGGTCGCGAATGCTGCCGGTAATGCCGTAAAGGCTTTACTCAGCCCGGAAGAAACCTTTAACAAGATCAAATCTATTTTTCTGGCACCGATTACTAGGATCAAAAATTTTGTTAGCAAGGCCGGGCCGAAACTGATGGATTTTATCTTTGAAGGCGCGATGACTCTGGCCGGGTCGGCGGGGAAGAAGATTATGGGGATCCTCAATAAAGGAAAAGGGGTTTTGCAAAAGATTATCAGCGACCCGGTAGGATTCCTCAAAAACTTAATCGATGCGGTCCGCGGTGGTTTGGGGAATTTTGTCGCCCATATCGGTACGCACCTCCAAAAACGCCTTGGCGAGTGGCTCTTTGGCACTTTAGGCAATGCCGGGATTATTTTGCCGGAGAAGCTAAACCTGACTGGGATCTTTAGCCTGATGGCTCAGATCCTCGGAGTTACCTGGCAGGCTATCCGGGCGCAGATCGTCAAACGTTTGGGCCCCACAGCTGAAAAAGTTATGGACCAAGTGGAAAAAGGCATCGCCTTTGTGGGGGACTTCATTACCAAAGGCCCAATCGCTTTAATGGATATGGCGAAAGAATTTTTGGGAGAGTTGCAGACTCTCTTTTTTAATTCCTTTATGGAGTGGATTCGCAACACCGTAATCGTTAAGGCCGTGCAAAAATTGATCAGCATGTTCAACCCGGTCGGTGCGATTATCCAGGCCATTATCACGATTTATAACACAGTGCAATTTTTTATCGAGAGGGCGAAGCAGATCGCCGCCTTTGTCAACTCGGTCTTTGACTCGATTGCGGAAATTGCCGGTGGCAATATCAAAAAAGCTGTGGATGCGGTGGAAGATTCCCTGGCTAAAGCGATACCGTTGGCGATCGGGTTTTTGGCAAACCTGGTAGGAATTGGCGGAATTGCGGCGAAGATCAAAGAGATAATTCAGAAAATTCGCAAACCCATTGATAAAGCCGTCGGGAAAGTGGTCGGGTTTATTACGGGGAAGGCGAAGGGGCTGATTGCTAGACTTAAGGGGGCGGATAAGCCAAAGGAAGAATTGCCGAAGAATCAAGCGGAACATGATACCCAGGTTAAGGCGGGGTTGGCGGCGCTAGATAAGGAACAGCAGAAAGAGGATCAAGATCACAATAATGCTTTGACCGCCGAGGAAGCGGAAGAAGCGGCCCAAAAAGTAAAAACGGCTTATCCGGTATTTAAGTCGATTACTCCGGTAGAAAAAGGCGCTAGGTGGGTATATGATTATGTTGCAAGTCCGGAAAAAGAGCATGAAGGACTTCGAGTTGAGAACTCTGCGAAGATTAAAGAAAACGAAGTAACTACATATGAAGATTTTGTTGACAGATCTGTTGTAGGAGATAATTTCGAAGGTCATGAAATTTGGCAACATGCAAACCTAAAAGCAAAAGGGCTTGCGAAAGAAAGACTATCCACTGAGGCATCTAAGAAAAATCCAGTTATAGCTTTAGAAAAAACAAAACACAAACAAGTTAATAGGGCTCAAGCATCAATCGATGCAGCAAACCAAACTGCAAGACAAAATATAGAAGCAAATACTAGAATATTACGAGATAATAATATTCCACGAAAGATAGTTGATGAAATATTTAAGAAAGCGGCTAAACACGCTAAAGAACTTGGAGAATGGAGCTGAGGTAAATGGATAATAGTCTTGAAGAATTAATAACACGGTTAAATGTTTTAGTTTTAGAAGAGGATTTCTTGGATAGAGCAGAAGAAATAATTGAGGAAATTGGGGAAAATCCAAATGCCTTTGATGCTGTAGAACCGATTCTTGTGTTAATGGAGAACAATCCTGAAGTAGATTATGGAACCCCCGGGCCTTTAGTTCATTTTGTTGAAGGATTTTACAAGAATGGCTATGAAGAAAAGTTAACTGATTCACTTACTAGAAAACCGATAAAACACACAGTTTGGATGTTAAATCGAATCATAAATGGTAGTGAAGGAGACACAAAGGAATATTTATTAAAAGCATTGGATAAAGTGATATTCTTTCCAAATTTAGATGCGAGTGTTGTTTCACTAGCACAGCATTTCAGAACATTACATGGATAAATATGGATAAATAAGAAAATAAAATTAAAAAGATCAGAACTCACCCTCTTAATGAAAAGTAATAAGTGATAAATTATTGGGATTGGGGCTTTTTATAAAAGTCTGATCCCAATTTTTGTTGAGGAATATCAATAGTTATTTATTGGACCAGTAAAAGTCTTTTTGTAACAACGGAAAAGACTAGACTTTCTCGAAACTCAAATATATGGAGGAATTTGATGTCAACCTCAGAGCAAAACGCATTAGTCATCGGACAAGATTTGCAGTGGTTACAAACCATAATTAATAACAGAATCGAAAATTTTACCAGCCAGAACAATTCTGAACAAATAGCCGACTTTGAACCCCCTGTCTTGAACACGACCGAAGCAGGGGTTTTTTATGCCGATTTTCTGCAAAAGTATGATTTATCTCCAGAGGAGCGTCTGGTGGCGGTATTAGCCCTGGCACCCGAGGTTCAACCGGAGTTGTTGGATTCTCTTTTGAACCGGCAGGACGGGATTGAGAGAGCTTATACTGAAGTGGGAGGGATTGGGAGCCGCGGTTTTAACGGATTTATTCCTACATTGAAAACAGCTCTTTTCCTTTTGGGCGGGCCAGGGATTAGTCAACAGTTGGGGTATATGGAGTTATTTGATCCCCAGGGCAAACTATACGGGGGGAATATTCTTCGGGAGGTCCGCACGGAAGAAGGCAGTCCGGCTTTCCACAAGCAATTGGCGTTGAGCGAGAACGCTTTGAGCCTGATTTTAGGCGGCGAAGATATACAGCATGAGTACAGCGCCAACTTTCCGGCCCGGCGCCTCACTACTTTCATGGAGTGGGAGAATCTGATCCTCCCGGACTCAACCGCAGTCCAGCTTAAAGAACTCCTGATCTGGCCGGAGCATGGACAAAAGCTGATCGAGGATTTGCAGATGGCGAAAAACATCCAACCCGGATACCGGGCGTTATTTTACGGCCCGGCGGGGACCGGTAAAACATTAACCGCCGCACTCTTCGGCAAAAAAGTGGGTAAGCCGGTATACCGGGTGGATCTTTCCCAACTGGTATCCAAATATATTGGTGAAACCGAGAAGAACCTGGAAAAAATCTTTAGCGCGGCCGAAAGCCACGACTGGATCCTGTTTTTTGATGAAGCGGACTCCTTATTCGGCAAACGAACCAGCATCGGCACTGCCAACGACCGTTTCGCCAATCAGGAAACGGCCTTTTTGTTGCAGCGGATCGAAGTTTGCGAGAACATTGTCATCCTGGCGACGAATTTAAAGTCCAACATGGATGAAGCCTTTACCCGGCGTTTTCAATCGGTTATCCATTTCCCGGTGCCGGGTGAGATGGAACGGCTGCAGTTATGGCAGGGCGCTTTTTCCCCTAAAGTGACCCTGGAAAAAACGATCGACTTGAAAGAAATCGCCAAAAAATATGATATTGCCGGAGGCTCTATTATCAATGTGGTCCGTTATGCCACCTTGATGACTGTGGCCAATGATGGGGTAAAGATTAATTATAATGACTTGATGGATGGTATCCGGCGGGAATACGCCAAACTGGGGAGAACGGTGTAAAACAAGGGGGAGATTTAATGATTTATGAGAACATTGGATTCAAAAATTCAAATTATGTATCGGTAAATACTTTGATTCAGTCTAAAAAGCGCAATAATATAGGCGTTTTTCACTCGTCATCCGAATTAGTTCAGAAAAGTGAGAATAAAACCGGGTTGTCCGATAATTTAAAAAACGGACTCGAAAATTTATCCGGTATGTCTATGGATGATGTGAAAGTACATTATAATTCTCCGAAACCCGCTCAATTACGGGCACTGGCATATACCCAAGGTGTTGATATTCATTTAGCGCCGGGACAGGAGCAACATTTGCCTCACGAGGCATGGCATGTGGTACAGCAGAAGCAGGGAAAGGTACGGCCAATGTTTCAGATGAAGGGGATAGGGGTTAATGATGATGTTGGGTTGGAGCAGGAAGCAGATGTTATGAGGAAGAGAGTTTTACTGAATAAACCGACAAAAGGCGCAGTAAAACAGTTCACAACGGTATCAAAAGAAAATGAGCATTTTGAGAAAAATGTGGATGCAAAGATGAGTGTGGTTCAAAGACGGGTTATTTCCGAAGCAGCGGAGTTGACAGAAACAGAACAACTGTTTCAGAAATTAGGACGCAGCCCAAAGGACGAATGGGAGATAGCTGCGGCTAAGTCAATTTTAGCTGATTATGTTATTTACAATTTGATGGATGGTAAAGGCCGGATAGAAAATAACATGAAAGAAAGAATTCACTTGGTGCATGCGATAATTTCCATTGCAAACACCGGCATTCTTTCAGGGGAGGAACGCGCCCGGCGAAATATTCAGTCACAGCAGTCGGTTGACTCTCAAACGCAGGGACAAAGTGATAAAATAAGTCTAAGTCAAGCGGAAATTGGAGAGGATCAAACGGCTCAATCTGTAGCCGAACTACTGGAACACCAGGCCATGAGCGTCAGGATGGAACGATATGTAGAAGAAGATGGAGGTAGGCAGGTACCCGAACCATTTCTCGACCCAAAACGGTTTACGGAAAAAGAAATTCTTGAAGCATGTGCATTGATGAAAGAAGAATATCCCGATCCTTTTGCAAATTTGAAAGCAGAAGAAGTTTATTCTCGATGCAATCAATCAAGAATCTGGCAAAAAATTCTTTATTTAACTCTCATCATGGGAGTGCGCGGAAAAGATCCTCGGCTACATCATATGTTGGCGCAGAGAGCTTCTCTTGCTGCGATGTTTATAGGGACGCCTGATTTTCTTAAGAAGATTGATAGTAAAGTTTGGGAAACAATGGGCTTAAATCAAAAGAAAGCTGGTTCTCATGAGCTACGCACCGGTCAGCCCATTTCGGCGGCTGCTTTAGAATATGTTTTGGTACCGAGGCATATGCAGGCGTTCGGAGAGTTAATTCGAAAGTATCTCAATAATAGGAACCTTGTTATCCGATATGTCGATGGTTTTCACCAAGTAAAGGTTAGTTTTCAAGGTATGACAGGCCTACCACAGGTGAGCTTTGATATTGAAGCTCCCAATTGGGCTAAAGCACTGAAGGAGATATTAGAAACAGAGGAAAGAATTTTTGCGCATGTGACTCGTCCTCTGGCTCAACCTATTCAGCTAGTGAATCAGGAATTTATGAAAAGTAAAATGACCAAGCCATTGCCGTTAATGGACCAATTATTGGCTAACAAGATCTTTGGACCTAAAAAGGCTTCGGAGCTATTTCGTGTTATATGAGAACTGGAAAAGCCTTTAACGCCACGGCAGTTATCCCATGGATAAATTTAAAATAATGTGTCATAGAAATTGCAAAATGATATGGGATAGTTTATCCGGCGATGGTTTGCAAATCAAAAGGGAAATCACCTAAGCTAAACTGGAGGCTAGGGTGTTTTTTTATGGCCTTTTTTAAAGGCTTTGAATTGGATGCAGGCATATATGCGCCTATGACAGGTGAAAGGATGGGATGATTGAATGAATCGAACCGAAAGATTACTCAATGATTACCTTAAGACGAAGCTTCATATTTTGAAGTGGCTCCTAATCATCAGCATGATCATTTGGGGATTATCCTGTTACCAAGAGAAAGAAATCCGGGTTCAGAAACTTCAGCAACGGCTTGATCAGCAAAAAAAGCAGATGAATCAGTTGCAACAAGAGGTCACGAAAGTAAAAACAGTAAAGCGGATCATGGCTTCCTATGGTTGTAATGATGAAAAGATATATAGGGAAATCATGAAAACCTGGGATCCGGTAATGGTGGCCATTATTATTGGGATCGAAAGTGAGTACCGGCAATATGCCATAAGCTCCGCCGACTGTTACGGTTTAATGCAAATCAGTTGGGAACACGGCCTGACCGATCCCTTTGATATTCGAACCAATATAAGCTTTGGGGCTTGTTATTTAAAAGAACAATTTAAGCAGTTTAAAACGATCGATGGAGCAATATGGGCCTATAATGCCGGTCCCGAAAGGGTGGGCAAATTTATGCCGGAAGAGACGAAAGCGTATATTCGAAGAGTCAAGGTGATGATTGATGCCTATCATTGTCAGGAATTGGGAATGATCAGCGAGACTTAGTTTTCAATGATTACTTTACAAAATTCAATCTATTAAACAAGAGGGTGAAGCAATGAAACAAAAAATTTGGGATGAGGGTTTCGGTATTTTAATTTTATTTACATTCCTGGTGGGACTGTATTGGTTAGGGGGCGGAGGGGGCGAAGGATTGGCGGAAGATTCCTGCCGTCGGGGTTCCAAGGTTGTTCAAGAATTTAATGAATATCCTTGACTGTTTCTTGAAAGTTTCCCGGTTCGAATGGGAATTTTGAAAATGTCTTGGATTATCAACAAAAATTGAAATTTATGCAGCTAAACGAGTTTTACTGGGGCACTTTTAGGGCACCAAAAAGCCCTAAAACCGTGATATATTATTAGCATCCGATAAGAAAACCGCACCGGGGAACTCCCGGGAGCGGTTTTCTTATGAAAAATTTCATTGTGCTATGGCGGGCCTTTTTGGATTGGGCGGGTAGGATGTGCCGGGGCACAAGATAATTAAAGCCGTTTTATTTCAATTTAATGTAGAATAAGACGGTTATTTTGTAAAGGAGCGGCTTCATGAAGAGAGTCAATTTAAGTGAAATTTTTGGTAAGATTCAACTGGTTAGCGATTTTCCCGATTATCGGGTCAGAGTAGTCGATAGTTTTCCCGATTTAAAAGTACAAATTGTAGAGGAACTCCCTGATAATCCCGGTAAATGGCAGCTGGTTGGAGAGCATCCCGATTATAAGATTCAGATTGTGGAGGAATTTCCTGATTTCAAAATCCGATACGTTAGTGAATTTCCAGGTTTGGTGTGATTGTCTCAACAACGGGGATTCAAACCCTCGGCTTAGCCGAAAGCTTTAGCGTAATGTTTGCCTTCGGGTTTGAATTCCCCAATTCTTTAGCCGACTTCCAGTCGGCCAAAGAATCCACCGGCTTTCAGCCGGTGGTGGTTGAGTTATTAATTAAAAACTGTGGGGCTTTTTTGACGCCAATTATCCTCAAAGTCATACTGTATCGAGAATAGTAAATCAACCAAAAAACCGCACGGAAAAATTCCTGGGCGGTTTTCCTTTTTTGCGGTGAGCCCAAGTTTTTTGGGAGGGTCTTATGTGCCGGATAGAGCGCAGGGTGGGGCGGGGCACAGTCAAATTAAGCTGCTTTATTCAGTTTTACGAATAGGGCGGCTTGTTTTCTATCAAATTATTTCAGCTTAATAGATTCGTCCACAGGATGGCAACACCCATTAACGTTAAAAAGGCCAGTAATCATTGGACGGATTTATTAAATAACCAAATCCCTCCTTATTGTTCCGAGAGTGGGGCTGAGTATTTCGAGACAGCTCCGGGTTTGTGTGCCGGGAATACGCGGGGTAGGGCGCGGCACAGATGGAAAAGCCGCTTTATTGTACTTTAATAGAGCGGCTTATTTTTTGGCCGGTTAGAGCTTTGAAGCGGAGGGACGGACAAGGCCAATCAAAACCTCGGAAGGAGGTGATGCGATCTAGAGATTAAACGAGCACAAAATGTGTCGTCACCAAGTGAAAGGCGGTAAAAAAGCATGGCATGGAATTTAAAAAATATTGAAGTCGCATTACAAACCCGGCTTCAGGCGCGAGGGTCGCTGGTGGCTCTGGTGGGTGATTCCTCCCGTATTAAGCCGGATGAAACAGAAGGCGCTTTATATCCGGCGGTAAATTTCCGGCTGAGTGAGTATCCGAATCTCAACAATCAGCATAAAATCGAACTTTATTTATATATCGATGTTGATAAAGATACATCCGGTAGGATTAATCACAATAAGTGCCTGGATATTGCCGCAGAAATTGAAGGGGAATTGTTTTACAAGCCGCAAGTCGCAAATCCGGTGAAATTGTTGGATCTTTCAGCCTTTCATTACCGCTGTGTGCGCCAGGAGAAATTTTTCGACTCAGGGCCCATCCTGCGGGAAAATGCTACCGATAAATTGCGCCAAACTCAACAGTATCTATTAATCATTGAAGATTACTCGTAAAAATAAAACTAAAGGAGAAATGAATCAATGGCAGGACAAGTGACTAATTTAATTTATGGGGTACCCAATTATATTAAAATCGGGGCTTACGGTGCGGCAGAAGCGGATTGTGTAGACGTCGGTTTTACCGATGCCGCCCTTGAATTGATTCCTAAATTTGAAATTGAAAAACGGGTCGTCAATCAAGTCTTAGGTGCGGTCGACGCCAATATGAAAGGTGTATCCTTCCAGTTAAAAATGACTTTGGCCGAAGCCTCTATGGCAAACTTAAAGATGGCGCTTTCCTTACCGGATGCCAATTTAACCGGAGGCGTTTTAAGCGTCGGTTCCGGAATGGGTATCCAAAAGAAAACAATTTATATCCAGGGTCCGGGACCCGATGGCGGAATCCGGAGTATCAAGATTCAAAAATGTTACTTGAGTGAACCGGGCTCTTATGTAATGGATAAAAAATCAACCAATGTTCAATTAACCTTTGAATTATTAGAAGATACATCCGCGGCAGATCCCAAACAACAATGGATGATTATTACGGATGCCGTTGCAGCAGCGAAATAAAATGATTTGAATCTATAGTAAAACCCGGGACTTTTGACCTGGGTTTTACCTTTTATTTACCAAGTACATTTACATAAATGGAGGAATCACAAAGATGAGTAGTAATATAAACTTCTCTCCGAGACTCATTCGCAGAAATAGCGCCCAGGTTATACTGCGAGACAAGACATATGTAATTCAAGGTCTTAGTATTGCAAGCCTGGAAGAACTCAAACAGAGTATCACCAGCTTATTGGATACGGTATTTCGAAAAGTCGGCGAGCTTCAACAACACGGGGCTTCATATGAGTGTCGGAAAAAAGGCTTCTTATCTGAAATATTCCGGCGAAAGAAACAGGTGGCTATTCCTACAGAGACTTTAAGCTTTGTGGATGATCTGCTGAATTCAATCTTAAGGGAACCTTTGGTATTATTGGAGTCGGCCAGCGGATTGCCGCATGAATTTTTTGATCCCGCTCAGCCGGATAAATGCTTGGCAATTGAAGAGATTAAGCAATTGGCGGAGGTTGTATTTGAGGTAAATGGCTTGGATTTTGTTTGGACGGCACTGAAACAACTGGGGAGTCAGATGATCGAATCAATACGGAAGAAGCCATCAGTGCCGTCTGCCAGTGGTATGGATACTCCATCGCTGAATTAGAGAATGAATTTTCCTATGAACAAGTCGCATGGCTTTATTCCGACGCTTTAAAAAGGGAAAATATTCAGACCGCTATGATGGCCGAACTCAATTATCAAGCTTTGGTAGTGGCATTGGTTGGGGTGTTAAATAAGGCTTTCGGCGATCATGGAGAAATTCCGGAAAAGCTTGGAATTATGGATGTTTTATTCAATATCGACCAACCGACCCCAAAGTCTCTTCGCCATTATAAAGAAGGCGCGCCGGATGTTTTGACGTTATTTTAGTAGATATAGAGGTGGTGTGAATCTTGAGTACGGTTGACGATCAAAGTTCGAAGCAGAGTAATCAGGTCAATATGAAAATTGATAACCGGCAAGTGACGGAATTAGCACAATCCATTACCGACCTGATAGTTTTAATCGATAAGATGGGTGGCAGCGCTGAGGAAGCGATTAAAAAAATTGAGTTGAACAAGGTTATCGATGAATTTGATCATGTAAGCGCGCTATTAAAAAACAATTTGAATTCGACAACCCAAATTTTGCAGAATTTAGACTCGGAATGGCAAAAGACTACCCAGAAAGTAGACTTATTTAAACAAAAATTGTCGGACACGGCGGCAAGTGGTTTTGATAAAGCGCTTAAGGGAGCATTGGCTTTTGATAAGAATGCGATGAAAGCCGGTTTTGATGAAGCGAAGAATGCGGTTACCGGTTATGTAGATGACATGGCAAGCGCCGTCAAGCAATCATTTAACACTTTGGGTAAAGCGGGAACGGCAATTTGGGGCAATCTCAAAAACGGCGCCCAGGATGTTTCGGATTTTTTCAAAGGAGGCTCGCGGCAATCTCCAAAATCCAATGAAAAAATCAATACTAATTCCAAGGAATTGCAACAGCTTAACAAAGAGAATAAATCCGAATTAAACTTAGCAAAAAAAACTGCTTCGGAGAAGAATAAAATTGCCGAATCTGCTGCAAAACAAAAAACTAAAATGATTCAAAAGGAAGAAAAGAAACAGCAAAAGGATGTCCTTGGAAACATTAATAAAGGGTTATCAGCCAGCAAGAATATGGTAAATAATCTTTCCGGCATGTTTTCCCAATACTATGCAGCGCGTTCTCAAGCAATTGATCTTCAGTATAATTTAGAGAAACAGCGAATCTTAGAGTCCACGATGTCGGAAGAAGAAAAGAAAAAAGCTATCGACGCTCTGGACGCGGATACCCAGAAGAAAAAGAAAGAGCTGGCCAAGGAACAAGCCCAAACCAATAAAGCCGTTGGTATATTTACTGCCGTGATTGATACGGCGCAGGCAATTGTGGCTGCTTTAAAGGCTGGCTGGCCACAGTGTATCGCTTTTGCGGCAGCTGCGGCAGCCCAAGGAGCTGTCCAGATCGCTACGATTAAATCTCAGCAAATCCCGGCCCTGGCATCGGGAGGTGTTATTACTTCAAAGGGTATGGCTCTGGTTGGCGAGCAGGGGCCGGAGTTGGTAACCTTACCGGACGCGGCTTCAGTAATCCCGTTAAACCGTCCCCAACTTAGCGCAACCGGAATGGGAGGTTTCGGGACCGCCAATATCATCCTGGAGATTGACGGCCGGACCTTGGTCAAACAACTGGGCACTCCCTTACGGGATATGATCCGGATTAAAACCGGACTTAAATAAGGAGGCGGCGTATTTGATAGTAAAAATCAACGGGATTCCAGTCAATTTTATCAATGAGAGTATAACCATTGAGGATACCATCGGGGAACGTTCCACCGCCTCTTTTGTAGTCTGGGACGAGGCCGGGACCAGTCATTACCGGAAGGGAGAACCTTACCAAATATTTGATAACGATGGGGATTTGCTGATTTCGGGAGTGATTGAAGACTCCAAAGAGGAGGAGTGCGGTCCCCATGAGCCCGGGATCCTTCATAACATTACCGGGACTGATAATCATTATTTCGCCGACAAACGGATCGTAGCCCGCTCTTATACCAATATGACCGCAGGGGGAATCGTCAGGGATTTGGTAGAGTATTATTTAAATCCGGAAGGGATTTATGGGGATGATATTACCATCCAGGACGGCCCGGTGATTACCGAGGCTGTTTTTAATTACATCCCGGTGACCGACTGCCTGAATTCACTGGCGGAGAAGGCCGGTTTCTGGTGGAATATCGACAGCCGCCGGATGTTACACTTTGTTTCCAAGATAACCTACACCGCGCCATGGGAGTTGAGTTCAGCCCAGATCCTGGACGTACCGGAGGTAACCCAGGGTAATCCTCAATACCGCAATAAACAATATATTCTGGGAGGAAAGGATATTACCGATCCTCTTACGGAAGTCAAGAAAGGGGACGGGCAAAGCAAGTCATTCACCTTGGGGTTTCCCCTTGCTCAGGAACCCATCCTCAAAATAAATAAAAATGACGGATTGGGGTTTGTGGCAGTTGCCTCGTCTGAAATTGGAATTAAGGGGAAAGACAAGGAAAAGCAATGGTATTGGAGCAAAGGCGATCCGGTAATCGTTCAGGATGATGATAATGAGGTAGCACCTGCTTTGGGCGAGGCGGACTTATTGCAAGTGACATATCAAGGGGAGTTTCCAGTGGTAGCGGTCTACTCCAGCGCGCCGGAGATCGACCGGTTACGGGATTTTCAGGGTTCCGGGACCGGGTTGGTTGAAAATGTGGCGAATGAAGAGACCAACAGCAAAGACGCGGCTTTGCAGAGCGCGGTCGCCAAGATCCGGCAATATGCGGTTGATGGCCGGCAACTTCAATTCCAAACTGATTGCAAAGGCTTAAAGCCGGGTCAACTTCTAAAGGTCAACCTTCCCAAGTATGGACTGAATAATCTGGAGATGTTGATCCAGACGGTCCAGATCCAGGATGATGTTTCCAGGCTAATCTATGATGTGACGGCTATCGAAGGTCCCATCGACGAAAGTTGGGCTACATTTTTTTATAATTTGACAACCGCCAAACAACAGGTGATCCGCGAGAATATCAGCGAGGAAGAGATCTTAGTCTTATTTGAACAATATTCTAAAACCTGGCTGGAGAATGATGGTTCAAATATCTTCAGGACTTGTTGCCCAACGAATGATCTTTATCCGGGTGAGGCTTTATATCCCCAATTTGGGGAGGATGACAGGGTCAAGTATATGGTTTTGCTGGATGAGCCGAATCACGAGATCGGCAGGTTCAGTCCGATTCGTTACCCGGTCCGGGATGGGAAGAATATCACTTCAACCTTTTACATCCAGCCGGACAAGGGTATCGGTTCCGTTGCCAAATTGGCTTGGTATGGCGGAACCATGGCATCACTATATCCGGAGAGCGGGGTAAAGATCGACGAGGTGGTTTTTAATCACCAGAAAACCAATCTTGAAGTTTTACAATTTGAAAGAACGGATTTGAAAGGATGGTAAACCATGAATACGGTAGAATTTGTGGATGGCAACGCGCCGGGGATCAGCGCCGCCCTACTAAACGAACCTTTTCATCTGAAAGGCGCTTCGTATGACGAGGGCGTGATCACGGTAACCATTGGCCCCGGACGGGCCAATTTTGGGGGAGGACTCAGTGGAATTGTTGAAAAGCTTACTGATAGTACTTTAACAATTAGCACTCCGGTGGTCAACACCATTTATTATATTTTTATTGAAAATGACGGCAGTTTTTCCTATAATACTTCTTCCTTACCGAAAATGGGGGTACTGATTGGTAGTGTAGCTACAGGTGATCCTGTTACTATTTTGACTCGGAATGATTTAAGAGGAATTTTACCAGGGCCGATAGTTCTCAAGACCAGTGGCATACAGGTTTTTAACTCCTCCGGGACTTTTACTGTTCCTCCTGGTGTCACAACCGTCTATGTTACTATATGTGGTGGCGGGGGCGGGGGGACCTACTATTCCTCCTCGTATTATGGAGGCGGGGCTGGTGAGGGTTACTATCGAAAAAAAGTCATAGTGAGGCCGAACGAAACCATTAATATAACGGTTGGTATTGGTGGCGGGGACAGACAGGCCGGAGGTGTAAGCTCTTTCGGCACTTATTTAAGTTGTTCGGGTGGAGGTGCGCCTGTACTTGGCCAAACCAGTCATAACGGTTGGGCGGGGGGGCCGAACGCAGAGCGTGGTATTAGCACTCAAGGCGGGGCCAGTTTATTTGGCTTTGGCGGTATATATAGTACGAATGCTGACGTTGCAGCCGTTGCTGGTGAATATGGCAGTGGAGGCCATGGAAGTGTAAGCCCCTACTGTAATGGGGCTAACGGTGTTGTAATAGTTGAATGGTAAGGAGGTTTAAAGGATGAAGGTAGCTCAAATACTTTACGGGAAAGCCCATTGGATTTTCACGACCAGTGAAACAATGGAGCAACTAAAATCCCGTTTTGCCCCGGATTTGGTTTTTATTGATATTACGGATAAAACCAACGTGCAAGAGGGTTGGGATTATGATGCGGTGACCGGAGAATTCAGCGAGCCGGTTGTCTTGGTAACCAAAGATTCTATCAATGCCATTTATTTGCCGCAATTTCAAACGCTGCAACAGTCGTATACAGCGGCATTATTGACGAGTAATACGACAAGCGCAGCATCAATCCAAAGCGATTATCAAGCGTTGATCGGGGAATATAATGCAGCAATGGAGGCGGTTAAGAATGGCCAATAGTTATTGCCCGGTGTGTGGCAGTCAATTAGATTCGAGTGGGAAATGTACTCACTGTAAGTATCAAAAATAACTGTCCGGTTAATTTGGACGGTTTTTTGATATTAAATGAGACTTCCTTTCACTCCAGTTGCTCATAATACAGAAAAACTGAAAATGCGCAGCTAAACGAGTTTTGTTCCGGCACTTTTAGGGCACCCAAAAGCTCTAAAACCATGATATATTATTAGTATCGGATTCAGAAAAAACCGCACCGGAAATCTCCCGGAGCGGTTTTTTTATGGAAATTTTATTGCCGAGTGGCGAGCCCGTTTTGACGGGCGGGTCTTATGTGCCGGGTAATGCGCAGGGTGGGGCGCGGCACAAGTCAATTCGGGGGTTGTCTTCTTCGTAAGAATATTTAAATTCTCAGAGGACAGCCCCTTTTATAATCTGCATAATAGATTCATCCATAGAATGGCAACACCAATCCGATAATCAATGGTCAGGAATCAGTGGATGAATTTATTATATATCAACAATACACCTGTCGGCTGGCACGGGAGGCAATCAAGAGTTTGTCAATAAACAGCCGAATGGGAGGTGATCAATACAGATAGTAAAAAGATGCAGAAAACATTGAAAGGAGGATGGGGTAAGAATTGTAATGGATAAAATGAAAGTTATGGTAAGCGATATTGTTTTGCCTGATTGGGGGGAATGCCATGATACCACTGGCATTGCAAGAATTTTTGGTAACTGAAATCTCTGCATTATTGGACGGCTTTCAATTAAAAAATGAAGCCGGCGAGCTTTCGAATATCTCGGTGTTGTCACAATATTCACCCGTAAACGATACTGGGCAAGTGGTTCCTAAGTTTCCCTTCGTCCGGGTGATTCTTAAATTCGCGAAAGACCCGAGTGAGCTGGATCCCTATCGCTGCGTTGTGTTATTCGTGGCCGGGGTTTATGACAATCATCTTGATTGCCAGGGTTATCGTGATGCCATCAATGTATTGCAAAAAATTTATGATCATTTGATGCGTAAACGGGTCTTCGACCAAAAATATGAAGTCGGATATCCTGTTCACTGGTTGCTAAGCAATGACTTATGGAAACTAACCGAGGACAGATGGTTAACGGATGAGAGATGGAAACTGACCGACGAAAGCAGTTACCCATATTTCTATGTTGGATTAAAAACGGTTTGGAACATCGGTAAGATTACAGTGACAGATGCTTTATCGTAAACGATTTTTTCGTGAAGAAAGGGGAAAATAATTTGTCTTATACACATGGAGTTTATATTCAAGAAAATTCAACATCGGTAGTGGCGCCCATAACTACCGGCAGCGCGGTCCAGTTTATCGTGGGGACTGCGCCGGTTAATTTATTGGGAGATCCGTCAAGCGCAGTCAATAAACCTATTTTGGTAAATTCGTTGGCTGAGGCCAAAACCAATTTCGGGTATTCGAATAATTTTGAGAAATTTACGATCTGCCAATCGGTGAACGCTTCTTTTAATGTTTATAACGTTGCGCCGCTGGTTATTGTGAATGTGCTTGACCCGGAAAAGCATGTTGCTACAGTCTCCAATAAGGTCTATTCCATCTCCGGCGGCATGATTACCGTTGCCGAAGAGGGAGTTTTATTGAAGAATTTTATGGTTAAAAGCGCCGATGCGGCAACTTCTTATACTGAAAATACCGACTATATCCTGGCTTTTGATGAAAAAGGTTATCTGGTTGTCACTATCCTTAGTAGCGGATCGATCAAATCAGACGTTACCCAATTGGCTTTGAGTTATAAAAAGCTTGATCCTTCCTTGGTAACGAAAGAGGATATTATCGGCAGTTATAACACGGCAACCGGAAAGTATACCGGATTGCAAAACATTGAACAAGTCTACCCAAAGCTGGGAGTGGTTCCGGGGTTGATCGTGATTCCCGGCTATAGCCAGATTCCCGCTGTTGGTATCGGAATGATTGCCAAGACTGAAAATATTAATGGTTGTTTCAAATGCATGGCTGTTCTTGATGTGGACACTTCTGAAACGGATGGGGCTTATACCTACCAAGATGTATTGAACTGGAAGAATGACAATTCATATACCAGTGAGAACGCCATCGTTTGCTGGCCGAAAGTCGCCATTGATGATGTTCAATATTGGTTTAGTGCTGTGGCAGCGGCGTTAATCGCCTATACGGATGCTGATCATGAAGATGTGCCCTATGTATCGCCATCAAACAAAAGATTCAGCATTACGGGAACGGTTTTGAGCGACGGTTCCGAAGTCTATCTGAGCCAGGCTCAGGGGAATTACTTGAACGGCAATGGAATTGTAACGGCGATTAATTTAAATGGCTGGCGTTTGTGGGGCAACAACACCGGAATTTATCCCTCCAGCACCGATGTGAAAGACCGGTTTATTCCGGTCCGCCGGATGTTTTCCTGGTGGGGCAATAATTTCATTTTGACTTATTTCCAGAAAGTTGACGACCCCATGAATACCCGGTTAATTGAGGCCATTGTGGACAGTGAAAATATCCGCGCCAACGGCTATAAGGCCCGTTATCAACTGGCTGATGCCCGGATTGAATTTGTGGCCGATGAGAATCCCACCACCGATCTTTTGAACGGTAAAATCACTTTCCATCAATATCTGACACCGTATCCGCCCGCGGAAACGATTGTCAATACTTTGGAGTTTGATGCCGATGCCTTAACTACAGTTTTGGGAGGGAAATAACATGAGTGTAAACGCGATTCCTGAAAAAATCGTCAATTTCAATATTTACGATGAAGGGGAAAAGTTGATCGGTATTTCCGGAGAGATCAAGCTGCCCAAGCTTGAAGGGAAAAGTGAAACCATCTCCGGGGCCGGTATTGCCGGAGAATTTGATAGCCAAACCCCGGGGCATTTTGGCAATATCGATATTGAAATTCCTTTTCAAACGGTGCTGGATAAAAGCTTCTCGCTGATGGCGCCGGAAGGTAAGACCATCATTTTGCGGGGTTCCCAGCAAAGTTATGATGTTTCTGCGGGCGTCATTAATTTTGTTCCTTTAAAGATTACCTTGCGGGTGGTTCCCAAAGGCTTGGATCTGGGAACCTTGGGTGTGGGCAAGAAGACCGACACCAAAAACACGCTGACTGTCCTCTATATCAAGGTGGATGTGGACGGCAAGACCATGCTGGAACTGGATAAGCTCAACTTTATCTACAAAGTCGGCGGGGTTGACGTGTTTGAGAAGATCCGGGAACAAATTTAAGGGAGGGAAGAAAACCATGGCGAGTGAATATGTAATTGAGTTCAAAAATCCATATATCTTTGAAGAAAAAGAATATAGCCAAATCGACCTTTCCGGTCTGGAGTCGTTGACAGCTAAAGATTTGATGGACGCAGAGAAGCAGTTTGCGGCCAGCGGGCAGGTGGCGGCCATCAACGAGATGAGCCTCGGCTATGTCTGCATTGTTGCAGCCAAGGCCAGTAAACAGCCGGTGGAGTTTTTTGAAAAACTTCCCGCCAATGAAGCGATTAAAGTGAAGAATGCGGTGACCGGTTTTTTCTATTTATAGGATTTAGGCCGGGAGACGGACGGCAGCTGGTGAAGCTGGCCGTCCGTCTGGCTTTACAATCCTTTACCGGCATTGATTTTTTTATGAATCTGACACTGAATGATTTATTTGAAATCGCCCAGGAGATAAAGGAGGCGAGTAGTGGGGATGGCGGGGAATAACAGTGAAGATAAGGTTTCAAAAACGGCCAGTAAGGTGCTAAATTCTTCGATTACAAAGTATGTCGAAATGAATGAAAAGATAGTTAAAGCGGCTCAACAATTAATCAATACAACCGGTAAAATCGGTAATTTAAACTATGTTAGTTCTGCCGTAGGCAAATCAATTCAGGAATATATTAAAGTACAAGGCAAGATAATTGGAGCATCGGAAAAGTTTATTATTGCTAGTAATAATAAAGTGAGCACTATTGCTACAGATAATGCTGTAAGGAAATCAATTCTAGAATATTCCAAAGCCCAAGACAGGATCATTAGGGCATCCGAGGGTATTATCAGTGCTAGCAATATTAAAGTAAATGTTACTGCCACAAGCAGTGCTGTAAGCAAATCAGTTAATGAATATATTGAGGTTCAGAGTAAGATGGTTAGGGTATCGGAGAGGATCATCAAAGCGAGTGGTCTTAAGGTAGATACTAATGCTGCAGGTAGAGCCGTGAGGAAAGCAACCATAGAGTATAATGAATTAACTGTCAAAATTACGAATGGAGCACAGAAAATTTCAGAGGCTGCAAATCGTAAAATCAATTCCGGGAAAAAGGCTGATTCAGGAAGTGATTCAAAGGGTTCTAGCTCATTACTCAGTAGTATCATGTCTGGTAGTGGTCATTTTATCTCAGATTTTGTTAAAAAATCAATCAAAAAAGATGATCCTTCGCTCAAAAAAGCTCATGATATGTTTGGAAAGTTGCAAACCCAAATCGGTGAAAAATTGACTCCAATTATAGCCCGATTTGCCGATATGCTCTTAAGGCTGAGGCCGATTTTCGAAAAAATAATTCCGATATTTGGTCAAGTTGCGAAGCTTTTTGAGAAAATTTTTCCAGTGATTGAGAAATTAATACCGACTATAAGCAAGATGTTAACGAATCTATTTAAAATCATCGAGAAAATTTTTCCAATCATTGAGAAATTAGTACCGATTATGGGCAAATTGTTGACGAATCTATTCAAAATTATTGAGAAGATTTTTCCAATGATTGAGAAATTATTACCGTCCATGGGTAAACTGTTGACAAATCTATTTAACTTGATCGATGTCTTGGTAAGAATTTTGGGCCCGATACTGATTCGCATTATGCCTATTATTCAAGTAATTGTTCAATTTGTTATAAATGCTCTTAATGGCATCATTGTTTTTCTTACGGGTTTATTCACCGGTAATTGGAAAAAAGCTTGGGACGGAATTAGGCAGATTTTTACAAGCATTTTTGATTTTTTAATTGAACTCCCTAAAAAAATTGGTAAATTTTTTGGATGGGGTGGGGATGGAGAAAAAGCTAAAAAAGCCCAAAAAGTTTTCCCCAGAGTTGCCAAGAACGCCCGTGGGACCTCCTATTTTCCCGGCGGTCTTTCATTAGTCGGTGAGGAAGGCCCGGAACTGGTCAATCTGCCTCGCGGCAGCCAGGTTTTTTCCAACAGCAGGACCCAAAGTTTATTAAAGGGCATGGGAAGCGGCAGCGCAGGGATATCGGTTAATTATTCGCCGCAAATCACCATCCAGGGCAATGCCGATGCGCATGTGATGAAAACAGCCAGCGATAACTCGTATGCCGACTTTGAACGGAAATTTAGCGCATTGATGGACCGGCGGCGCCGGTTAAGCTTTGCCGGAGGTTGAGAAGATGTCTAGCACATATCAAACCAAATTGGGCGATACTTTTGACAGTATCGCCTTTGCTTTGCTGGGGGACGAAAAGTATACCAGGGAACTGATGGAAGCCAATCCGGGTTATTTGGATGTGGTGATATTTTCAGGCGGTGTCAGTTTGACGATACCGGATATCAACATTTCCAATAGCATACCGGGCAATTTGCCGCCCTGGAGGAGTGAATGATGAAGAGCAGACGGGCCAGTATACAATTAATTTATGAAGGCAAGAACATTACCGATGACATTAGCTCGGACTTGAAAAGTTTTACTTACACCGATAATGCGTCCGGTTCGTCGGATGACGTCTCAATCGAACTCAAGGATGACCACGGAAAATGGATTTCCTCCTGGGCGCCGTCCAAGGGGGATGTCATCATACCGACCATTATCACCGAGAATTGGAATTTTGATGGAGATTCACAAAGCCTTTATTGTGGGAGGTTCATCATCGACGAACCCAGCTACAGCGGCAGGCCGCGAATTTTAAGTCTGGGAGCAATCTCGGCGCCGGCGGATTCCAATTTTATGACAGTGAAGAGGAGTCGAACCTGGCAAAAGGCGTCCATTAAAAAGATTGCCCAAACGATTGCCGACAATGCCAAACTGGCGCTCTATTTTAATTTATCCTCTGATCCGGTCATACCCTTTATCGAACAAAGTAAGGAGGCGGATGCATCATTCCTTACCAACCTTTGTCAAAAGAATGGGCTGGCAATTAAGATTTACAATCAAAGAATCGTCATCTTCAACGAAATGGAGTATGAAGTTAAACCATCCGTACCGACAATCGGTGAAGCCGATCTGATGCAATGGAGCGCCAAAACAACTTTAACGGACACAGGGTACGATGGCTGTAAAATTGCCTACACCAGTCCCAAATCCAATAAGACACTAAGTTATACATATAGGCCGGAAGGCAAGACCGGGAATAAAATTTATCAGATTAATGATACGGCAACGGATTTGGCAGAAGCTGAGCGGTATGCCAAATGTAAACTACAAGAATTAAATAAAGGCGAATATACTTTGAGCCTGGAAATGCCCGGTAATCTTGCATTATTCCCTACCCAAGTCGTCACTGTTGAAGACTTGGGTATTTTTAACGGCAATTATTACATCGACAGAGTCAGTCATAAAATCGGCGGCGGATTTACAACCAGCCTGGAACTTCATAAATGTCTGGTGGGATATTAAAATGGTGAATTTAAAAAATTTGATCCGGATCGGGACTGTGTCATCAATTAATTATAAAGAAGGAAAGCTTAGGGTTTGTTTTGAGGACCAGGACAACATCGTCACCGATGAATTGCCGATGCTTTCATTTGAATATGAAATGCCGAATATCGGTGAGTCGGTATTATGTCTGTTTTTGGGAAATGGGATCACCAATGGTTTTTGCCTGGGACGGTATTTCTATGATAATGATCAACCCAATCCAAACGGAGCGGATATTTATTGCAAACGGTTTTTGAGACAAGCGGCAATGGTCTACAATAGTTCCAGCAAGACCCTGACAATAAGCATCCCGGACACGAAGGATATTCAGGTTGTAATCGATGGGAATCTAACTGTAGGTAAGGATTTAACGGTTACAGGGAATGTTTCGGTTGGGGCAGATTTAACGGTTGCAGGAAATGCTTCGATCGGGAAAGCTTTAACAGTGAATGATGATGCCAAAATAGGGGGAAAAAGTTTTTTAAGCCATACTCATACTTCGTCATCATCGGGTAATCCAACGGGACCGCCATTATAAATGAGGTGATTCAATGATCGGATATTTTAATGACATAAGTTTTGAAGTTTCGGATGAACGGATCTACACCTTTAGCGGGTTTAAGCTTGAAGCTTCGGCCCGTTACAGCGCCCATGAACTTATCGGGGTTAAGCCGAAAACCGAATATGTGGCCCCCAATCTCCAAACGATTACTTTAACCATTAATCTTAACGGTAATTTTGGAGTTACCCCCAAAGATGAGATGCAAACCTGGATCTATCTGGCGGAGTCGGGTGAAGCGGATTACCTGGTTGTGGGTGAAGAAGTATTGGGGGATGATCGATGGATCGTCAAATCCGTGAGCGAGGCCTGGGATACTTTTTTTAACCAGGGCGAGCTTTTTTCCGGCAAGATTGATGTTACATTTGAAGAGTATATCGCTTAAGCAGAAAGTGAGGGATAGGGGATGATTAATGCATCCGATGTGGTAATTGATTTCAGCGCCGGTGGGAATAGTGAAATCCTCCAAAATATTCAAGTGATTCTGACTACCCCCGCCGGAACTGTACCTTTTGACCGGGATTTCGGGATTGATATGAGTGTCCTGGATTCCCCCATCGGGGTTGCCAAGGCCAAGTTAACGGTGGAATATATCAAAAAGATCAAGAAATATGAACCCCGGGCTGAAGTAAAAAAAGTCAGCTTTACCACTGATGCAATTAGCGGTTTGCTGGTACCGAAGGTGGTGGTTGGTCTTGCCGGCTAGTATCGAGGCTTTAAACAATTTGCCGGATATTGACTTCGTAAATAAGGATGTCAATTCGCTTTTAACTAATATGATTTCCGAATATCAAAATGCCTATCGGGAGTCTACTGGAAAATCGAAAAGTTTAGCTGCCGGCGATCCCATCCGGATTTGGATTTATGCGCAGGCGTTAAGAATTTATACGGCCTACCAATTAATCGACAGGGCGGCTAAGTATAATTTACTGAAGTATTCCAGTGGCGATTATCTGGAGAACCTGGGGGCTTTGGTGGGAGTCACCAGGGAAGAAGCTATCGGAGCAGTGGTTACCCAACGCTTTACCCTTTCCAAGAAGTTGGAAAGGGGGGTGACGATTCCATCCGGCGCCCGGGTCAGCACCAGTGACAATGTTTTTTTTGCAACGACCCAAGAAGTGGAAATCGCTGCGGGAGAAACTTATGTGGATGTTCCGGCGGAATGCGCAACTACCGGAAAAGCCGGTAATGGCTATACCGCAGGACAAATCAATGTCCTGGTGGATCCGGTTCAATTTGTATCCGGCACTACCAACACTACAACCAGCCAGGGCGGAGTCGATGAAGAAGATGACGAAGCTTTACGGGAACGGATTTTTTTAAAGCCGGAGTCTTTCAGCGTGGCCGGACCCAGCGGCGCCTATGAGTATTTCGTCAAAGACTGTGATGCTTCCATTACGGATGTCAAGGTAGTGGGCGGTAATGGAAGGGTGAATGTGTATTTTATTCTGGAAAACGGGGAATTACCGGAACAAACATTAATCGATGAAGTAACTGATTACCTCTCGGCCGACACCAGGAGACCGTTAACGGATTGTGTACATGTCGCGGCGCCGGGCGCAGTGGAATATTCCGTAGATATTGATTATTCCATCAGTGAATCGGACCAAAGCGCAACCAGTACCATTGCAACGGCTGTCGAAACAGCGGTTAACGAGTATATTACCTGGCAGAAGTCAAAGATCGGCAGGGATATTAATCCGTCGAAATTAGTGGCGATGGTGATGAACGCCGGAGCCGGAAGGGTGGTTGTCAATTCTCCGGTATTCACCGGCATTGGGGATACGGAAATTGCCATCACCTCCCGGGTTCCGGTGATTACGTCCCACCCGGAGAATGAAAATGAATAAAAAGGTTTTTGATGTGACTTTACTGGAACTGCTGCCGGAAAACTTACGCCATAATCCCGATATCATCGCCGCCGGCCAGGGAGTTGATATAGAGTTTCAGACTTTGGCAAAGGCCGTTAAAAATTGCTTAACCATCGCCGATATTGATGGCGCTACCTCTGAGGTCGTCGATAATCTTGCCGGCGAGATTCATGTTGATTTTTATGACCAGACTTTGCCGCTGGAGAAGCGGAAAGTACTGATTAAAAACGGCTATCTGTATAAGTATAGAAAAGGGACAGCCGATGCGGTAAAGAAGATTGTAAGCGACGCTTTTGACCAAACCGGGGTCAAGGAATGGTTTCAGTATGACGGGGAGCCCTATCATTTCAAAATCTCCACCGAAACCAATCTGCCCAGTAAGAGCAAGATCGATGAAGTGGTCCGGGCGGTGAACTCCGTAAAAAACGCCCGGTCCACCCTGGAGTGTGTTGAAGCTTTAAAAAGCGGTAGTTTAAATACTTATTATGGGTTTGGAGTGGAGCAGACTTGCTGGCATCAGATTATCGCGCGGTCCACATGGAACGAGCTGGATGCGGCAATTATCACTTGGGATGATCTGGATGCTTTGGGTCTACCGTGGAACGAATTGGAGGTGTATCGGTTTTGAGTGATACTTCAATGAATATGGGATTGGAATTGCCTGTCGGCACGGATGCTGTCAAAAGATTGGCGTTGCGGGAAAACTTTGAAAAGATTGACATGCAGGCGCTTCTGAAAGCCGGAGATACGATGAGCGGGCCGCTGGTTTTAAGTGAAGACCCGGCAATGGATTTGGGGGCCGCTACCAAGCGGTACGTCGATAGTTTACGGGAGTTACTGGATCCCCTCGGCTGTGCCAAAATCTATTATGGAACTACTTTGCCCACCCGCCATCTTTGGGTGAACGGTTATACTATAGGCGACGCCGATTCCGGCGCAACCGGGAGGGCGAATGGGGATACGATTGAGCTTTATACAATCCTCTGGGATGCAGCCAATGGGAGTGGTTCGCAAATCCAGCTTTACACCTCGGCCGGCGTCGCAACTACTAAAGGTGTAAGTGCAGCGGCCGACTTTGCGGCGCATAAAAGACTAAGTTTGCCGGATATGCGCGGGCGGGTTGGGGTTGGACTTGATAGTATGGGTGGAAATAGCGCGAATGTTGTATTAAATAGTAGTACAGATGTTTTAGGTGGGACTGGAGGAGAAGAAAACCATACATTGACGATAAGTGAGATGCCAAGTCATAATCATAGTATATATAATAGACCGAGTAATAGTAATGCTGGTGCCTATGTTATATCTTCTTCAAACAGCGTACAAAGTTACAGCAATACAGCAGATATTGGTTATAAAGGCGGCGATTTAGCCCACAATAACATGCAACCCTGGGTTGCCTGCAACTATATTATGAGGTATTAAGGAGGGTAAACCATGGCTGAATTTACCGGTTTAACATTAACGAATATTGGATATGCATTACAAATAAAAGCTCAAGCCGGGACGAAATTACAATTTACCCGGGTGGCATTGGGGGATAGAGCTTTACCTTCGGGGACCCAGTTGAACACCTTGACGGCGTTGCTCAATGAGAAACAGAGTTCGGCGATTAGCAATCTTTCGATCGGCGACAAATCGGTTCAAATCAAAGCGAATTTTTCCAATAAAAATTTGACCGAAAACTATTATTTACGGGAACTTGGCATCTTTGCCAACGACCCGGACCAGGGTGAAATCTTATATGCCATAGCCAATGCGGGAAATGCCGCCGATTATATGCCTGCCTATGATGGAGCCGAAACGATTGAGCAGGTGTTTACCATCGAGTTATCCGTCGGGAATGCCGCCAATGTGACGGCTACCTTTGCGGAGTCGATTTATGTTTTGAAGGCCGGGGATACGATGACTGGGCCGCTGATTATAAGTGGTGATCCGAGTACTGACTTAGGGGCGGCAACCAAAGGATATATCGACAATCTGATTAAAGAGGCGGTTAATAAGGCGGATCCCCTTGGGGTTTGCAAAGAGTTTTATGATACTGTGTTACCCGAACATCACCTTTGGGCCAATGGGGGAACAATTGGTGATGCAAGTTCTGGAGCAACTAGTAGGGCAAATGCAGATACTATCGATTTATATACTGTACTTTGGAAATCGGCAAATAATGACGGACAAATTAAGCTTTATGACTCAACCGGAGCAGTAGTTACAAAAGGCACAGGTGCAGCAAATGATTTCGCAGCTCATAAACAGGTAAGCTTGCCGGATAAACGTGGCCGGGTTGCTGTCGGCCTTGATAATATGGGTGGGGCATCGGCAAATGTGGTGAATAATGTTAATGCGGATGTTTTAAGCGGAAATGCCGGAGAAGAAAATCATACTTTGACAATCGCACAGATACCTGCTCATAGCCATCGAGAGTACGGAAATTGGGACCATTCTAACGCCGATGGATATTATATGGCAATGAATGCTGCAAATGCTCTAGCAGAGTCTAATTACAATACCGGTAATACGGGCGATGGAGGCCCCCATAATAACATGCAGCCTTGGGTAGCATGTAACTATATTATGAGATATTAACTAACTCATGAAGGAAGGGGACAAAATTGATGGGATATCCTAATTTTCAACACCATCCAGATGGCTATATCTTTATTCGCAAATCAAAATCTGATATCTATCAAGATACGGTTGCAAATTTTCAGACCGATTTAGGTAGTTTATATCCGGGTTTACCGAATGGTTATATTGGCCGATACTATGAGCCGGGTGAGAGTCATTATTTGCATACAGATGATAACGCAACCCCACAAGATTTAAATTGGCCGGAAGGTGACGCTTATATAGCGGCTTATAATACGTTAGTGGCGGCAAAGACAGCGAGAGAATTGGCAGCACAGCAGAGTACAAGTTAATAAAAATTACTAAGAACTAATTCTTAAATTAAGCGTCGCAGTTTCTTACATTTTTTGTCGTGCTACATTTCAAACGGACAGCGAATATTTAAACGTTTTAATTAAGGTAATCGCAAGTGCGGTTGTAAAGGAAATCCAAATAAATGCGGTGGTAACAGTAAACGTTACCACCAGTGCCGGTTCGGGAACCGGGACTGGGAAAATAAACTAGATAGTCTCCCACCCTAGTTCACCGGGGTAATCGAAAGGATGAAAATGTTTTTCTCTGTGTCTCCGTGTCTCTGTGGCAAATTCAGTTGGATCCGGTGTTATACGGTTAAAAGTATTTGCCTGTGTATTTGAATTTTAATGAGAGGTGGTGATTTTTATTGAGCAGCAACATTGATAAACTAAACAATTTAACGGACATCAATTTTATCGATACCGATGTTGACACACTGTTGGCGGAATTGATATCCGACTATGAAAGCGAGTATTTGAAAGAAACCGGCGCCTCGAAGACCCTTTCCACAGGCGATCCGATTCGCATTTTGTTATACGCTAACGCGGCCCGGATCTATGGGATATTACAGTCCATTAATCAAGCGGCGAAACAGAATTTATTGAAATATGCGACCGGAAAATATCTGGATCAATTGGCGGCCAGAGTGGAAGTAACCCGGGAAAAGGCCACCGCCGCAATGGCAACAGTCCGTTTTGAATTATCGGCTGTACAGTCCGGTGTTGTCGGTATTCCCTCTGATACCAGGGTTGCGGCAGGAACAGTTTATTTTAAAACAACCTACTATCAAGAAATCCCTGCAGGTAAAAAATTCGTGGATATGGTTGTAACCTGCACCGGAACCGGGGCAACCGGCAATGGTTTTACCCCCGGACAAATTAATGTTTTGGTGGATCCCATTCAGTATCTGGCCAAGGTCAGTAATATGGATACCAGCGCAGGTGGGGCTGACGAGGAGGACGATGATTCGCTCCGGGAAAGAGTTTACTTGCGGCCCGAAGCATTCAGTGTGGCCGGACCCAGTGGAGCCTATGAATACTTTACCAAGGAATACAGCTCCGGGATTGCCGATGTGGTAGTAACTTCGTTAGAAGCCGGGACGGTTAATGTCTATTTCATTAAGGAAGATGGTTCCACGCCGGAATCCATGATCACTGAATTACAGGCTTATTTGTCGAAGGACAGTAGAAGGCCCCTCACGGATAGCGTGGTTGTGGCGAAGCCAACCCCGGTAAATTACAGGATTGCCATTGACTATTATATCAATAAAGCAAACAGTGATATTGCAGAGTCCATCCAGACAAAAGTATCGGAGGCTATCAGCGCATACCGGACTTGGCAACGGTCTAAAATCGGCAGGGATATTGATCCCGGTTATCTTCAATATCTTATCTATGCAGCGGGCGCTAAAAGGGTGGTCGTATATTCACCGGTTTTTACGGCATTATCGGAAACGGAGATTGCCTGTGAGGATACGGAAGCCGTTGTGAATTATAAGGGGTTGGAACCGGTATGAGTAAAACCATTTATGATGTGACCCTTCTGGACTTGGCGCCTCCAAACCTGCAAACCAATCCGGAGGTTATCGCAGTCGGTAAAGCACTGGATAAGCAATGGCGGAAATTAGCCCAAACGGTATCCAAAGTCCTTACTTATGCGGATATCGATAATGCCCCATCGGATGTAGTCGACATGCTGGCGATTGAAATGAAGGTAGATTTTTATGATGAAACTTTATCCTTGAAAAAGCGGCGGGCCTTGGTGAAAGACGCCTATGTCCTAAAATTTTTAAAAGGGACCGCCTGTGCGGTCAAACAGGTCGTAACCGACGCCTTTGATGAGGCCTATATTGAAGAATGGCCTGATTATGAAGGAGAGCCATTTCATTTCCGGATTACCACCCAGGCGGCAATGCCCAGCGAGGCGGTGATCAACAAGATTTTTAACGCCGTCCATGCGGTCAAAAATGCCCGTTCCCATTTGGATTATTTGGGGGCATTAAGAGAGGTAAACAAACCGATATTTTGCGGCTTTGGGGTCTATCAACGACGTCTTCAAACAATCAAACCATTGGGCAAGGAGGAATGAGCATGGCGGATTTTAAAAATTTAACCTTAACAACTTTTGGATCGGCGTTATTGGAAAAAGCCATTGCCGGGACGACTTTGGAATTCACCAGGGCTGCCATTGGCGACGGCAGGGTTGCCGACGGGACGGATATCAGTGGATTAACGGCTTTGGTGAATGAAAAAAAGTCGATCCCCATCAACTCGATAGTGTTCAAAGATGGCTTGGCCACGGTGACGATAGCGTTTTCCAATAGCGATTTGTCCGTGGGTTTCCATGTCAGGGAATTGGGACTTTTCGCGAAAGATCCCGAAAAAGACGAGATTCTTTATGCCGTTGCCAATGCCGGGGATGACGCCGACTGGCTGCCGGAAATGGGCTCCAATGTCGTGGAGGAAGTATTCAAGATTGTTCCGGTGGTTAGCGGAGCGACAAAGGTTACCGCTGTTATCGATAATTCCCTAACATACGTGACCAAAGAAGAATTTGCGGCCCACCATCATGTCGCGGGTGGGCAAAATGACGGGCAACCGGTTGAGGCGAAGGATGTAGTCAGTACTCCTTCCGGGTTAATCACTGCTACCACTGTTCAGGATTCCATTAATCAGGCCGGATTGAGCATTGCCCCACCGGAAACGGATTATATCATAAATTCTCCTTCGATAGGCTACGGAGGGAATTTCACACCCAACGATGATTTATCCATCAATGTTTCAGCCTTAGAGGCAATGATCGGCCGGAAATATCATAAATCGGAGGCGGTTTCTGACTTTACTCTCATTCCTAGAAAAGCTTCACTCATTTATGCAACCAAGAATAGCGATGATTCAAGTGCTATTCCCACCCTTGGTCACTATGATGCGGTTTACCCGGAAGCAGATGGTAATACTGTATTGCGATACGTTTTTAATGAGGCATCAGGGCAAGTTATTGATTCAAGTGGCAATTTAAACCACGGCACAGTTACCGGAACAGTTACCCGTCAAGTGGATGGTTGGGCTGATTATGCAGTTAAAGGGGATGGTTCGACCGGATATGTTACTAGCACATCAAGCATTAATTTCCCAACATTAGCGTTAGCAAGAACAATAGATGCTGTATTTACTGTTAATCGTATATCAGCATCAGAAATGATTGTTGAATATGGAGGAACATCAAGCGGTACTAGATTTGGTATTGATAATGTTTCTGGTGAGTTAGAAATTGATTTGTATTCATTGATATATGATACTGGCTACACACTGGAGGTAGGGAAAACCTATTATGTGTCAGCGTGCTATGATGGGTCTAAAATCTTGGTATATGTAAATGGACTATTAATATTTACTCAAACAGTTACTTTAGCAACTACTGCGGGAGTATTGAGAGTTTTGACTGTAACAGGGACAGCTGCATATTTTTCTAGTGCTACTATGCATTATGTCGAACTTAAAAGCGTTTGTCGCACAGCCAATGAAATAGCTCAAATTAGTAATCGGCTTTGCGTGCCTTGTAGTTATACCGGATATTCTACATCATATCCCACAAATGACACCACTTCAGGAACGCATATTTATAAATTTGACGACGAAAGCGGGTCAATAGTAACCGATGAGAATGGGGCTTTAAATGGAACGGCAACGGGGACAACAATAATTAATTCAGTAATAGGACTTAATTATGCAAGAAAATTTAATGGTTCCTCTGATAAGATTACTTTGGGAGCATTTGCTTATAACTCTCAATTTACAGTTATTTTTTGTGGAAGGCCTAATACTTCAAAAATGACTCATATATTAAGTAATCGTGATTCAGCAAATACGATAGGATATGATATCTATATATCAACTGGTTGTAGGCTTGGAATTGATACTACTAATGCTTTTCAAGGTAATAATGCTGTGTTTAACACAGATAAAGTCTCATTTGCAGCATTGGTTTTTGATAATGGAACAGCTTATATGTATGAAAATAGTAAATCAATAACTAGTGTTCTTTCGGGAATTCCAGTTAGAACTACTAATGGTACAGCAGTAATAGGATATGATGCCCCGTATGCTGTATCGAGTCCATCTATAGTGTATTCAGCTGCTAGTTACGAATATTTACTTTATGTTCCTAAAATTATGATCCAGGCAGAGATAGCCCAGTATTATAATGCTCTTATGGTTAAAAAAGAACGAACATTAATTGACGATTGCCTCCCTTCAAACTCGATTTCTCTTGGTTTTGCGCGAACTGGCTCAAGCGCATTAATTGAATATAATGATTCTGATTATAGATATATGAGGAATGAAGGGGCAACAAAAGCTGAAGGAAATAAAAGACTATTTTTGGGATGGCAATATTATGTTAATGGACAAACTAAAACATGGAATAATCCTTTTGGTACTCGCAAAATAAGGACATATTTTGTTTGGGCAAAGGATGTCAATGGAACTAATGAAATAGATACGGGTGACTTCTTCTATAGTTCAGGATCATGGGGTCTTGTGCGTAGTGCGGGAACACTAGCTAATAGAATTGCAGTGACTGTTTGCACAGCAGGACCAGGTTATACTGGTGGTGGTGGAGTTGGAGCTGGCTATATTGGCTGTTATGCGGAGGTGTTATAAAAATGTGGCGCAATAAAAATACGAATGAATTCCAATCCAATAACCCATGGGGCAATTCCTGGATTTGTGAGGAATTAAAACAGCAATATTACGATCAAGGTTGGTCCCAAGTCGCAGATGATTTTATCCCCGCAATGGTTTTAACAACCCGGCAGAAGATCAGTGCTCTTAACAGCGAATACTTACCCAAGTTTTCGGCCCTGAAAGACGCCATGCAAGCTGCTGATGCTTTAGATGAGTCAGAGGCTGTCGCCTCATTAAAAGCGGCATATTTTGCTTTGCATGAAGAATATAACACGGCAATGGAGGGGATTGAGGGTGAATAACTATTGTCCGATATGCGGTTACCGGTTGGACGATGATGGAAAATGTATGAATCCGAAATGTAAGTACCGCAAATGACCGTCCTTTTGAATAATAGGGCGGTTTCTTTATGTCATCAACGAAAAGGCAGGTGTTGATTTTTTGAACGACTTCGAAGCATGTTTGAAACCAAAGGGGGTGGCTACCCTTGAGTAACGGCATTGATAAACTGAATAATCTGGCCGACATTGATTTTGTCGATACCGATGTCGAAACGCTTTTAGCGGCCCTCATCGGGGATTACGAAAAAGAATATGCGGCAGAGACGGGCCAGTCGAAGACCCTCGCCCAGGGCGACCCCATCCGGATCTTGCTTTATGCGGAGGCTGCCCGGATTTATGCCATGATGCAGTCCCTTAATAACGCGGCCAAGCAAAATCTGCTGAAATACGCTACCGGGAATTATCTGGATCAATTGGCCGCCAGGGTGGAAGTGACCCGGGAAGAGGCCAGGGCGGCAACGGCGCAGGTTCGTTTTGAACTTTCCGCCGCCCAGAAAAGCGCGGTAAGTATCCCTTCAGGGACCCGGGTGGCAGCCGGAGGGATTTATTTCGCGACCACGGAGTATCAAGAAATTGCCCCAGGTGTTACTTGGATTGATATCCCCGTAACCTGTACCCAAACCGGAATCATTGGAAACGGTTACGCGGAGGGTCAAATCAATGTCCTGGTCGATCCGATCCAATACATCGCCGGGGTCGCCAATACCGATACCAGCGCGGGCGGGGCCGACCGGGAAGACGACGATTCACTCCGGGAAAGAGTTTATTTACGGCCGGAATCGTTCAGTGTAGCCGGACCGTCCGGGGCTTATCAATATTTTGTAAAAGCATATGACTCCAGCATCGCCGATGTTGTGATAACTTCACTGGCCCCCGGGACGGTCAACATCTATTTTATCCTGGAAGACGGGACCACACCGGAATCCACCAGGACCAACCTGCAGGAATATTTGTCCGATGAAAATATCAGGCCCTTAACCGATGCGGTTGTGGTCTCGGCGCCGGAACGTGTCGGCTACGATATCGATCTGTCCTACTACATCAATGAGTCGGATAGTCATATTGCCGAAACGATTCAGAGCGCGGTTAAAGCCGCCATTGAGGATTATATTACATGGCAGAGGGCAAAAATTGGCCGGGATATCAATCCCGGATACCTCCAGCATCTGATCTATAAAGCCGGAGCCAAACGGGTGGCGATTCATTCCCCTGCCTTTACAAAGCTTTCAAAAATTGAGATCGCGGAATTATCAACCAAGAATGTATCCTACGGCGGGACCGAGGAGGATTGAATGAGTAAAACCATTAAAAATGTTTCCCTGATTGAACTGGTGCCGCCAAACCTGCAGAACGATCCGGATGTCATTGCGATCGGCCGGGCCACTGACAAACAATGGCAAACGTTCGCCGGTAAACTCAGTGAAGTTTTGACCTATGCCGGTATCGAAGGCGCGGCTTCTGAAGTATTAAATATGCTGGCGGTGGAGATGAATGTGGACTTTTACGACGAAACGTTAGCGCTGGACAAACGCCGGGCATTAGTTAAAAGCGCCTATATTACCAAAAAAGGAACTGCCAATGCCGTCAAACAAGTGGTGACTGCGGCCTTTGATAAGGCAAACGTTCAGGAGTGGTTTGATTATAACGGGGAACCCTTTCATTTCCGGGTTATCACTGAGGCAACAATGCCCAGTGAAGAAAAAATCAACAAAATATTTAACGCTATTGCGGCGGTAAAAAATGTCCGTTCAAAGCTGGACTATTTGGGGGCTTTGAAAGGGGCCGTATTAACGGATTATTGGGGATTTGTAATGCATCAATTTCAATATCATAAAATCATTCAACAATCGTAAAGAAGGTGCGTAAATGTCACAATTCGGCATGGTACAAACGAAGCAAGGAATTGCTTTACAAACCAAAGCGCAAGCCGAAAACGTAGAGCTCAATTTTACCCGGGTTGCTATCGGGGACGGTCCTTTGCCGGAAGGGGCCACTCTTGAAAATTTAACGGCTTTAGTCAATGAAAAACAATCGTTGAAAATTAATTTAATCTCGGTAAATAACGGACGGGCTACTTTACGGGTTACCTTTACCAATTCCGGATTAACGGCCGGGTTTTATGTCCGGGAGTTTGGAGTATTCGCCACCGATCCCGGTGAGGGAGAAATCCTTTATGCGGTGGCCAATGCCGGCAGTATGGCCGATTATTTGCCGCCGGAAGGCTCCAATGTTGTCGAGCAGATATTTGATATCGTAACCGTGGTTGGCAATGCCGCAAATGTCAGCGCGACGATTGACCCATCATTGACATTTGTCACCTTAAAGGAGTTTTTGGCTCATCATCATGTCAGGGGTGGACAAAATGATGGAGTACCGGTGGATGCGGCGGATGTTGTAAACACACCAAGCGGCAATATATCGGCAACCAATGTTCAGGATGCAATTAACGATTTATCAACTGAAAGTATAATCAACGCTTTAATATTCGGAGGTCAATAATGGCGACTACTACAATTAAACAGCTAGGTCAAGCGGCGGCAGGTATGATTGTAAGCACGGTTTATACAGTACCGGCTGCTTCCATTTCCATCATCAAAGAAATGATTCTTTGCAACACCAGCGCAACCAATGCCAGTGTGACAGTTTATTTTGTTGCGTCCGGCGATACGCCTGCTGTCAAAAATACAATCTTGAGTTCTTCTCCATTGCTTGCCGGTGAAACTCAGATTATTTCTTTCTCCACTTTTTTAAATGCCGGAACCTCGGTTCAAATTCAATGTGACGTTGCCGACGTTGTCGGAGTCACGATGAGCGGGGTGGAAATGGGCCAATGAGTAACATTATTTCAAATAAATTTACTAGAGTTATACCTGCACCACTATATCATATTGGAGATATTGCGTTTATTGCTTATAATACAATTCCCGACGGTTGGATGGAATGTAACGGCTCCGCGATATCAAGGACAACCTTTGTAGAATTATTTAATAAAATCGGAACTACTTATGGTGCAGGAGATGAAAGTACTACATTTAATCTGCCTGATTTACGTGGCGAATTTATTCGCGGCTGGGATCATGGTAGAGGGGTGGATAGCGGGAGGGTGCTGGGTAGTGAACAATTAGATGCTTTTCAAGGACACCTTCATTCTCAGAATGGCTCTCTCAATTGGAATAGTATTGGTGCATTAGATGCTGGTAATGTAAATGGAACAAATGTCGCTTTATCTAATACTGGATCTCCTGTCGCAGATGGTACTCATGGTACACCACGCACGGCTTATGAGACTCGTCCTCGTAACTTAGCTCTTGTTCCTATTATTAAAGTAAAGAACATAGCTGGTTCCGATGCAGAGGTCATTGGTGCTAACGCAGATACAGTAGATGGTTTACATGCTAGTGATTTTGCTCTTATGTTGGCCGGGAACAATACCTCCCCAATTGGTACTGTCATATTAACTGCTGCCAATGCTCCTGATCCGGGATGGTTAGAGTGTGATGGGTCAGCTATATCAAGAATAATATATCCGGATTTATTTAACAAAATAGGAACAACCTATGGAGTTGGGGATGGTAGTTCTACATTTAACTTGCCTGATTTACGTGGTGAGTTTGTTAGGGGCTGGGATCATGGTAAAGGTACTGATAGTGGGAGAACACTTGGTAGTGAACAGTTAGATGCGTTCCAAGGGCATAAGCATATAACGTCAGGGGATTCTGGGCGTCCTAGTGCATCTGATTTTAATTCTATTTTTGGCGGAGAAGCCTCCACTAGGACAGGCTTAGGGGCTTACACGGGAATAGCCACAGGATATGCAGTGTATAGTGGGGACTCTAACATTCCAGATAGTTCTGGAACTAATGGTACTCCACGTTTCAGCCATGAAACTCGTCCTCGTAACGTTGCTTTAATGTATGTAATTAAAGTAAAGAATATAGCCAGTGTTGATCCTACAGTAAGTGACGGCAACGCCAAAACGCTAGCCGGGTACTATCCAAAAGACTTTATGCTGGCAACGGATGCTATAGGATATTCTTTTAATAATTACCTAAAAGAAGTCGGGCCGGGTGATTATGGCGCCCATTTTAATTTTACGGGCAGTGATTTAATTGTGTCTCCGTTTGAAGCATCGATTAACAAACTGAGAAACTTTATGGGTACTCCATATACTATGACATTGCCACCCAGAAAAGCTGCTTATGTCTATGCTCAAGATGCAGGGGAATCAACTACAGTTCCTATAATAGGGCACTATGATGCTGTTTATCCTGATCCGGATCAGTATACTGTTGGCCAATGGATATTTAACACTACTGGTGTCATAGGTAATAGTGCTGTTGGGAATGGATTAGCAGTTGCTAATAATTTGGCTCCTTCTGGAACAGTGACTCAAGTTGACGGGTGGGCGGATTATGGTATGCAAGGCGATGGAACATCAGGATACTATGTAAGCGCAAATTCAACTGGATTCCCAACTGCGGCGCAAGAAAGAGAATTAGATGTTGTTTTTACTCCTTATAATATTAGTTCACTAAATGTGATAGCGTTGCATGGTACTTCAGCCAATCCGTTTGGGCTTCTTGTGTTAGCAAATGGTAATCTTGGTCTGGGATTAGTTAGTAATAACGACACGGGGTTTGCATTAGAGATAGGTAAAACCTATTTTATTTCTGCAGCATATGATGGTTCAAAAGCATTGGTTTATGTTAATGGCGCTCTAATATATGTACTAACAACATCAATGTCTACTGGGACTGGTGCAATGTATATGCTTAGAAGTATAACAGGAACTTCGTATTTTTCAAACGGAATACTTCACTATTTGGAACTACGTAGTTCCACCAGAAATGCTCAACAAATAGCAGCAATATCTAATAAACTCTGCTTACCTTGTCGTTATACTGGATATTCCTCAACATATCCAGCAAATGATGCAACTACAGGAGCGCATATTTACAAATTTGATGATGCTTCTGGTACTACTGTAACGGATGAAAATGGAACGCTAAATGGAACTGCAACAGGGACGACGATTGTTAATAGTGAGATTGGACTAGGGAAGGCAAGAAAATTTTCAGTAGCAACTGATTTAATCAATTGCGGCTCTTATGCTTTTGGTTCTCAGTTTACATTTATATTTGTAGGTACAATAAATAACTTCACTTCAATACAGGCTTTAATAAGTAATCGTAATTCAGGACGAACTATAGGAAATCTATTATATGTAGACACAGATGGTTATTTAAAATGGGGTCCACTATCCGGAATTAATATTTTAGGAACGTCACCCATTTCTACGGGTGTTCCAATATTTATTGCATTAACGATTAGTGGAGGATTTGCTAGTTTATATCAAAATTCTCCATTTTTGACCAATGTAGCATCAATCACTGCCGTAAACACAGGAACTAATACCCTTAATCTCGGATACGATGCGTACTCGTCAGCATATACACTTAATGGAAAAATAGAATATATAGGGTTAATACCCCGTGTAATGTCACAGGCAGAAATAGCCAAATATTATAAGGCTTTTATGGTTCAAAAGGAACGCACTTTGATTGATGATTGCCTCCCTTCAAATTCTATTTCATTAGGTTTTGCGCGGACGGATTCCAGCAAAATCATTGAGTACAATGATACTTATTATATGTATATGCGCAAAGAAGGAACGGAACCAGCTGTTTTTGAAGCAATGACAGGAGCATTAGCAGGGGGACAAAGCTATTCTTTTGTCCATGGATTAGGTCGTACACCATCAAAAGCCTTTTTATCACTTATTTGCGTTGTAGCAGAGCATGGTTTTATGCCTGGAGATAAAATTGATTTGTTCATGAATTATGTAGAGAATTCAACCCCTACTGTTACTCAAATTGCAACTAATAGTACTACTGTAACAGCATTTACGACAGGTAGAATACAGATACGGGGTAAATTATCTGGTTCCTTCTTGACCATAACATTTGCCAATTGGCGTTTTAAAATTAGATGTGAAATATAACTAAACTGAAAGGATAATACAAATGCAATGGTTTAATGGTGAAAAAGTATTAACTGAAATAAGAGCAAAACGTGATACAATTTTGCATGCGAATCTATCATATACTGGCTCCAATGAAGCCTCGGGTTATGTTGGCGTATGGGCGGAGGTGTTGTAAAAATGTCAGGCTTATCTTCAAATATAAAAGATTATCCAACTTCAGTACAGTATGTAGACTCACACATAGGAGAAATAAGATTTATCTCACATACAAATATTCCGAATGGGTGGATGGAATGCAATGGAAGAGAATTATCTAGGGTGTTATTCCATGAATTATTCGCAAGCATAGGAACTACATTTGGCGTTGGTGATGGAAGTACTACCTTCAATATACCGGATATGAGAGGTGTGTTCCCTAGGGGATGGGATCATGGTAGAAGTATCGATCCGGGGAGAACGCTCGGTAGTGAACAATTAGATGCTTTACAAAATATCACTGGAACAAGCACTACTGCGGCATCCTGGTCTAGCTTATCAACAAAGCTGGGTTTTACTGATAATTATGGAAACAGCACTGGCGGGGCGTTTTACCCACTAAACTCATCCGGTGGATACCCAGCTAGCGGCGGAACTTCTTCCAATAACTCAACTGGTATAGGCTTTGATGCTTCTCTAGTAGCAAGAACCGCGACAGAAACTCGTCCACGCAACATAGCCTTCTTATTTATAATTAAAGTAAAGAACGTATCTTACGATCCGTATGTATATCGCGGAAACGCGCTTACCTTAGGAGGCATTCCCGCCAATGGGTTTTTATTGGCTTCACAAGGGGTTAATCGAAATGCCATTATTAACGGTAACGGAATGGTTCAACAACGCGCATCGGTGACGTTATCGACTTCCGCTCAATACGGCATTGATCGATGGGCGGCTTATGCATCCGGGACGGCTGTAAGTGCGGGAATATTCGGGCAGTCAACTTCAGGTCCCATTGGAAGAACCGGTTATGGAATCGCCTTAACCAATGCGACCATAACCGGAACGGGAACCGTCTATTTTAGGTATCGAATCGAAGCAAAAGATGCCCTGAAATTCATGAATCAGCCGGCGGTATTTAGCTGTCTTGTTTATCATGACGTAGGAAGTACGGTGAATTATACCGTTACGATGAACAAACCTTCAGCAACGGCTGATGTATTTTCACCAGTTACGGCAATCGGCTCTTTTGTAACATCGGTTGCAAGCGCAATAAGCACCCCATTATCATTTGCAATTTCGAATATGGGAGCTTGCGGCAACGGAATTGAAATATTAATCTCTGCTGCCTGTGGTGGGATAACAACCAAAAATTTCTATCTTACGGAAGCACAATTTGAATTGGGAACAGTTGGAACGGCTTTTGAATATAGACCATTTCAACAAGAATTGACGTTGTGTCAGCGATACTATCAAAAACATACTGCTATTGCAACTTATCTTTCTCCCGACAGTGGAGCGGCAGAGTTTTGTGGTAATTGGTTTGTTCCAATGAGAGTATCTCCAACAATTACAAAAACAGGATTTAATACCGTAAGTGGTGATCAAAATGGCTGGTGGGGCACATTAACATCAAATGCTACAAATGGAAATATTACTTCAGCAGATGCAGAACTATAAAGGAGTACATAAAAAATGAATAAGTCAAAATATAAACTAGTACCAGTAATTAAAAATACAGATGAGACAATTACCTATGGAGAAGCTGTCGCCTATGGCGATGACAACAAAGTGGTTTTCGGCGGTGATTGGGGGAGATACGATGAAAATGGTTCTCCCCTTTATGTTTGGCAAGAGAATAAGCCGGCCGATGAAGAAGTCATTTCCGAAAATAACGCTTCAATCAAGGCCCAAATTGAAGCGTTGGAAACCAAATCGGCCAGGGCTATGAGAGAAATAACACTATATAAAGACAGTGCCGGTACAGATGAACAGGCTATATATACAATGGCATTATCGAAGCTATCGGATTGTGAAACACAAATAAAGGCATTAAGAGCACAGTTACAATAATTATGAAATATCCGTCCATCAGGGCGGTATTTTATATTCATCAACGAAACAAAAAGGATGGTGTCATGATCTTGAACGACTTAGAAATATTTATCCATTTTTTTAAACGCCTCGGCGAGTATCCGGTAGTCAAAGTGATTACCGGTATTTTTTTGGGACTCTTCCGGATTCTCTTCGGTACTTTCAGACCGGTTTATGCCGCCGTGATCTTACTTTGGCTTTTGGATACGGCCACCGGCTATTACTATGCCAGGACCAATCCCTCCATCAAGCCGGAATCCCGCAAGATGTTTCACGGCCTGGTCAAGCTGCTGATTTATCTGGTTTTGCTATCCATCGGCTATCAATGCGGCTTGGTAGGAATGCTTGCGGTGGTCCAGGGGATGATCGAAAGCTTTATTGTGCTGACGGAAAGTTACTCCGTCCTGGAGAACCTCCAGAAGATTTGTCTGCTTCATAAAATTAATTTCCCCATCTTGGACCAAGTGATGAAAATGATCCAGGGCCGTTTGATCAGTCAAAGTCCGGCTCCGGAACCTGTCAAAGGAGGGGATCACCACGATACCGATCACGAAGGAGCTGCTTAGTCTGGGCCCCAACCGGCCGGGGGATGCTATTGCGCCCCGGATGATCATCGTCCACCGCACCGGAAACCCCGGCACATCCGCCCGGGTGAATCGAAACTATTTTGAAAGTCTCAATCATCCGCCCTTGGCCGGGAAAACCTATGCCTCGGCCCACTATATTGTGGATGGAGGCCAAATTATCCAGTGCATCCCCGAGAGGGAACGGGCCCACCATTGCATTGGGGCCAACCATTTTGCAATCGGGATCGAGACCTGTGAACTGATCCAGCCGGTGGTATACCAAAATCTACTGGATTTGATCCACGACATTTGCGGCAGGTATGGATTCCGGGCCACCCAAGAATATATCCAGCCCCATTCCAAGTACGATCCGGTAAGACGGCATTTTGACCCCTTTTTCTGGGAAGATTTCCTGGGCGGCAAAACCAATCCCGGAAAGGACCTCTTTGATCCGATCCGGTTTTACCAAGACTTAGAAAGTTAATTTATCGATATATGCTGAAACCTAAACCTTCGGCGGGCGCAATAAATCATAGCGGTTCAAAAGCTCGTCCAGCTCGATACTGGCCGCCAAGACCTCAGAATCAATGCAACCCTTGGCTAGCCAGAGATTTTGCATCCGGCTGCGGCTAAGGGCGATTTGTTCCAGAAGTTTGGAAATTTCTCGGGAATCCTTTTCTGACATGGTAATGATTTATAACCTCAAAATATGTTATAATATTCAATAATTGCCTGACCGAATGATTTATTTTCGGATCGGCGCCGTAATACAATGTCGGGAAGCCCAATGCTTTTTGGCCCTTTTTTAAAAGATTAGCTTCCTCCAATGAAGCCACTCGAGCCAGTCGTTTCAGGGGCAAAGCAACCGCGAATATTTTGAGTTCGAAGCCGCTCCCCTCAACCGGATTTTTGACCACGGAGGCTACGCGCCTGTGCTGGGGTTACTCTCCCACTGAGCGCGCGTCTTGAATTCACATCGTTGGGGGAGAGCGCGAGAGGGAGAGAGGTTATTGACCAACTTTCTGACCGAATAAATGACGACCAAGTCATGCATTTTGTATTATTTACACTCCAATATTACTACTATTATTTATATTTTGTCAATAAATTTCTTTATTTTTTGGATAGTTTGTTTTGAAAGGAGCATTCGATGGGGATACATTGCAGGTTATCGACGATTTTGGGAGAAAAGCGGTTGAAGGTAGCTGATGTCCAGAGGGGAACAGGCATTACCAGAGATACTCTTCGTAAATTATATTACGATCAGTCCCGCCGCGTCGATTATGAAGTCCTGGAAAAAATTATGCAGTATCTCGATTGCGGCCTGGAAGATTTGCTGGTTTACATTAAGGAAGAAGGCGACTCGCTTTAAAATCCGGGCCGCCTTCGATAAGCGCCGGATGGCTGAAAACCAAAAAAAATAGCTATTCACACCCCAAAACCGCCCCGGAAATTCCGCCGCGGTTTTTTGTTGCTTTTTTCGCCAAAGGGAGAAACTTAAAAATTTATCCCCAATTGAAGTTGAGAGAAGGAATTTCCAATTAACGATGGAATATTTCGAAAATAGTCAAATGCAAAAAAATAACGAAATAAATTATTATAATTTTTGTTGACTATACCGTTAACTCAGGGTTTGATTGTGAGCCAATTTGGGCCTACCCTCATACTATCTTTCTCCCTCAAAGGGAGAAACGAACTGTAATTCTGTAGGCTTTTTAATTGTTAAAGCTTCGCAAGCTAAACCCTTCGTTCCTCCCTCAGGTCGAATCCTCCGGATTCGCGGAAGCCAAGATGGAGGGTTGACACAATTACATTTCAGGATAAATTGCCCAATAAAGCAATAATAAACGGATTTTTTTATCCTGAGTAAAGGCAATAGTCAACTAATTTTTTTAACGATTGTTTCAAAACCGGGCCATGGAGAAAAAAGACTTTAAAAAAGGGTAAGAGTAAATAAACGGGAGAAGGTGATTTTGTGTGTCGAAGATCAAAATTAGTCTTATGGTGGGCGGCGCTTGCCTTGTTTTGGGTCTGGCCAGCGGACTTGCCTGCGGCTGGAAATTATCAAGTGACGGAAAAAGAATGGGCCAGATTATCCGAGATTACCAACAAATTATTAGCGCTCAATCAGCAATTATCGCAAGACTTAACGATATCTCAAAGCAACTTGGCGCAGTCACAGACCAAACTAAAGGAATATCAAGGGGAATTGGACAAGTTAACCAGTCAATTGACGGAATTAAAAGCCTCATCGGACGAAGCCAGGACGCAGTTGGCGAATGTGGAAAACTTATTGCGGAACAGCAAAGAATCCTTGAAAGCATTAAACAAAGAAGTCAATAAATTGGTTTGGCAGCGCAATATCGCGGCGATATGCGCGGCCGTAGCGATAGTAGCGGCATTGATGTAAGTTCTTGTTCGTTTTGGCGTCGGCGCGCTAGACTATGATGGAAGGAGAAAAGCAATGAAAAATTTAACGGTCAATCAAATCATACGGGCCTATAATCAGAGAGGCTACCAAATGGCGCAGAATGATTCAAGGCCCTATAACCTTAATATTATGGGCGTCAGGTCAAACGACCCGACACCGAATGTATTTAACGACATGATTTTTTGGCTCTATAAATATTGCGGCGGATGGGCCATGAAACAGGCGTCGTGTACCACCGATCCGGGGCTCTATTACTTGGAAAATCCCTGCAATGGAAATGGAACCGCCATCTTAAAGCCCGGCCAGTATCCGGGAGTATGGGAAATCGGATGGCATAACGGCCAATATGAAGCATTGGTGCAGAAAGGATTCTTTACGGTTATCCGGGACTTTAACCGGGATGGAAAAATGGATTACAATTCCGGACGCCAGGAAAGCGGGAGCAATTTTAATATTAATTGCCACCACGCCGGAACCGACTCAGCGCGGGTCGATAAATGGAGCGCCGGCTGCCAGGTGTTTAAACGGCTGGCGGACTTTGAAATATTTATGGACGATTGCCGCAAGGCGCGGGATATTTGGGGAAACTCCTTTACATACACACTGTTGGAAGAAGCTGATTTTTAATAAAATAAGCCGATAAACTTCAGAGAGTGGTGGAGATCCTTTAGACAATAAAAATCATTCCCGGGAGAATGAAAATCACTCTCCGAAGAATGAGAGATCCTCCGGAGAATAAAAACCATTCTCGGGAGAATGAAAATAATTCTCCGGAGGATCGCGATGATTCTCCGGAGAATCCCAAAAGAATTATGGAGTGTATGAAAGAATTATTCCAGTGTCGCGGCGGCCTGCTCAACCGGGGGCTTGGTTTTCTTGGATGTTTTTTGGAAAAATACCGCCATATCCTCGGCTACCACATTCAGGCCGGGGACCTTATCGCGGTTTTGTTTGACCGCCGCGTAAACCTCGAGGGCGCCGGCGAGGGCGTCGCTATTGACCGCGGTAAGGGTGTTGTGGACACTGTCCGCCAGTTCGTTGATTTGGTTGGCGATGGGGGTCAGGGCCTTGGAGAGTTGATAATCTTTTTTAAACTCAGCGAAGTTGAAGACCTGTGGCAAAATCTCCTTATGGTCCGCTGCGGCTTGACTGGCCTTTTCCAGAAATGGAGCAAAACCGTTGCCGGCTTTGAATAATCCCCTGACTTCATCCGGTTCCAGGGTCAGCAGGAAATCGAGTTTGGCTTTCGCCGTTGCCAGCGCCGCCAGAATTTCTGTTTGGGTCTCTTCTGAAAGACTTGCCGAGATTAGATTTTGGGATGTCATCTTTGGGCCTCCTTTATTTTAATTTCCTCAATCATAAGGTAATAATTCGCAAGGATTTTGTTTTTATCCTGCAAAATTTAAATAATTTTCGGTGTTTTTGATAAATTGCCAATAGGAATGCAATCCCGATCCCGCATGCCTCTTTGTTTTTTTAAGACACCCACCATATATTGGGTATGGGCCCTAAGGGAAAAACCAAAAAGAAAAAGTCAAGAGTAGGAAAAATTTTTCGAGGATGATATAATACGAACATACGTTCGACGGAAAAGAATAGAGAGGGGATAGTAAAAAAATGTAAGTCCAAAAGAAAAACTTTTAGTTCGGCAAGTGTATTGAAAGGCCTAATATGGAAGAACAAAACGCATCAAGAACTAATGTCATATTAGACCTCCTTCGGCAAAAGTCCAGGGAAAATAATATGTCTACGGAGGTTCCTACATGATAACCGCTCAACAAAGGGAAAAGGAGTCCCTTGAAAAAATCAACAGGGCAATCGATCAGACTGCCGCGTGGATGCTGGAATTAACAAGACTAAAAGAAGAAATCCAACAGGATAGAGGAACGAGGCATTTGATGGTCGTCAAATAGTTGGAAGGGCAGGAATGGTTTTTGGCGAGGAAGGGCTAAAAATTTTTCCTGGAAGCAGGAAACCGCTTTGATATGTGGAAATAATAAAAAAGTAAAAAGCCCAGTCATGGAACTGGGAGGGAGTAATGAAGCGGTCGAGGGGAACCCCAAAGGGACACCCCCTCGGCCGCTTTTATTATTCAGAAAGGGCGGCCATTAAAAATTCCCGCCGTTCCAACCCCAGTGAGCATTTTCGGAATATTTAACGTAGATTCTATTTTGCGGGATTTGTAATTCCTTATTTAAAATCGTACAAATTTGTTTGGTTAATTCCTGATACTCTTTGCCGGCTGCCGACCCGAAAATATCCACAAACACCATAGCGGCGGGATCGTTCGTGCCCTGAAACCAAATTTTTTGATTTCCCTCAAAGCCCAGCATCAACCAAGACTCGCTTTTTCCCTTTATACATTCGATGGCTTTCCCCAAATCGTTTTTGAGTCGGAGTTCCGCCTCAGGGGATATGGGTTGGCTGGTTTTTGTATTGATAAAAGGCATCGGTTTTTCCTCCTTATTTTAAAGTGCTGCTACAATTATACCAAATCCCTCCACGGCAGTACACGATTGATAGAGAAAAACATTGATGGCGCGGCTTAGATGACACTTTGTTTTCCTCACGAAAAAGCAATGATAAATATACCCCCGAATGCCAATATACCCATGGTCACCAAGGAACGGTTATAATGAACGGTAAAGATTGGCCTTTATCAGCTCGGCGAATATTCTCAATAAATAAGGATCAAATTGTTTTCCGGAGGAAGATTTCATTTCTTCAATAACTTCTTTGGGTGGTTTGGCTTTTCGATAAGGCCTATCGTTTATCATTGCGTCATAAGCGTCCACTATAGCGATAATGCGGCTCTCCATGGGAATTTCTTCCCCTTGAATCCTGAGAGGGTATCCCTGGCCGTTCCACCATTCGTGGTGTTTTAAAATAAAATCGGCGATAGGATGGAGGTCATTGGCTGAACGGGCGATACGATAACCTATTTCACAGTGGGATTGCATGAGGGAACGTTCACTATCGGTAAGAGGTCCTTTTTTAAACAAAATATAATCGGGAATTCCCACTTTACCGAGATCATGGAATTTACCGAGTAACCGGATATCAGCAATTTGGCGCTCTGATAGATGAATACTCCCGGCAAGGTCAGCCCCTAAATTTGCGACTCTTTCCCCATGACCTTCGATGATGAAATCCCGGGTCGCCAAGGCGTCAATTAAAGATTCCATTACGGCGCTTCGGGCGTATTGTCCGTGATGAAGTTTTTGTCTGTACATGATGTTGTCCGCTTCTTGAAAAGCTTCATTGATATTTTGGCCGCCGTGACGCATGCAAGAACCGATGGAAAGGCTTAAAGTCGCGCAGGGGTTTTCCAAATTGTGCCGCGCCAGAGCATCGCGAATTTTATTGCAAGTTTCATCCAGGTCGGCGCTTGTCCCATCTTGTATTAAGATTACAAATTCATCACCGCCGATACGGGCGATCATACTTTCTTCCCGACAGGATTCCTTAATGATCCCTGCGGCCTGATTTAGCAATTCATCGCCTTTGATATGCCCAAGGGTATCATTGACCAATTTAAGTCCATCGATGTCACAAACGATAATGCCAACGGGATGATTGCTTAAGCCCAGGCGGATCATTTCCTGTTCGAAATAAGTTCGGTTATACAATTGAGTCAAACAGTCATATTTTAACTGGTTTTCGATTTTGCGGTGTTCAGTAATATCGACAAAACTTTCGATGAGTACTTTTTCTTTTTGAAAGATAAGAGGGATCACCGTTTTGAACACCGGAATTTTTTGGCCGTTTGCTTTCATTAAAATTTTTTCATTGGTATCAACTTGCTGTCCTAAATCTGTGATAGGGCATTTTCCGATTTCCGCCGGGCAAAGATATTGATGACATAAGGCGCCGATAATTTGGTCTTTGGTATGGCCGATAATTTTTACTGCCGCATCATTAACATAAACAATCCGGTGGGTCTGGGCATTTACCATGAATACGCCGACACCGATGGAATCTAACAATTGTCGGTATTCAATATTACAGGCGATGGGGTTAACATTATTTTGAGCTCTTTTGCCGTGGGGAATATGAATAAGGCTTTTCATATATTGACCCCCTCATATTGGATATAATGTAAAATTCATTATAAAGCTGGAAATTCCTTCATGTCGATCAACAAATAGCAAAAGAGTTACGATAGAGCATTCATAAGGCTCATCCCCTATGGATTATAGGCGGGAATTTTAAGGAGGGCAGGTATGGTTGTAAAAATATAACCCAGGGCTTTTAAAGTTTCGATGATGAAAGGAAGAGATCCGGTGGTGCCGATTCCTGCTTCTGTAGTGCCGGTGCAGGCATTGTGCATCAGGACAATGGAGCCGGGAGTGACACTGGCGGTTACCCGCCCGGCAATGGCGGGTCCTGTGAGTCCCATCCAGTCATAACTGTCAACATTCCACATGACGATTTTATACCCCATCGAAATAATAACTTGGGCGCTGGTATTGCTCAAAAAACCGAATGGGGGTCTAAATAGGGCAGTTCTTAAGCCGACGTTTTGGTAAATTTCATCGGCCGTTCTTTGAACTTGACTCCGGACCTGCTCAGGGGATAATTTACTGATGTCGACGTGGTCATAGGTGTGATTTCCAATGATATGGCCTTCCGTGGCAAAACGTCTCAGCATATCCGGATTTTGATGAACACAGTTGCCCAGGCAAAAGAAGGTGACTTTGATATTATACCTGGAGAATATATCCAGCATGATTGGAGCAAAAAGAGAATCCGGCGCATCGTCGAAGGTCAGGGCCACATACTTAAAATTGGGCCCTTGTGTAAAGATACTACCGGGGTATTGGGTTGCCACGTTGGGGTCAATATGGTAAGGTTGTTCCGAACCGGTCACTGATTGCTTGGAACCTGAGGAAGGGTCAAGGAAATGGTTGCGATTGAAATATGCCATAATTTTCACCTATTTAGATTGATACGATATCATATGGTGATCATGGCGTAAGGTTTCTTTTATGAATGGATAAAGGAAAAATTTAAATATTCTCCCGCTTTCTATGGAAACACAGACTTATCAATTTTGCGGGTTTACTTACAAAAAAGACATGAATAAAAGGGCGGCTGCAATCCTTGTTTTTCAGATTTGCAACAGCCCTTCGTTTTAAAAGGAGAGGGAGGCTCACTTACCGCTGATAAACATTTCCTAGCCAGGAACGGGAATTCACCGCTAATGCGTCGGCGACACTCTTATACTGGTTGTATTTGCTGCCCCGGGCGATCAGGGTTTCATTGACTACCTCGCTATGAAATACCTGTTTTAACTTTGGGATTACCGCATTGTAATCAAAAAAACGGCAGGAAAAAAGGTCTAAATAGGCCCGGTTCGATTTTTCAAAGTAATGGAGACTGATATGGCTCTCGGCAATCATCGTTAATACGGAGATTACTTTTTCATCGCCCATATAATTTCTGACAATATAGGGACGAATAATTGGAGTCATGCCGATTTGAAAAGGCATTGTATCAAAGACCTCAAATAAATCGTCCATCGTTTTGGGCCCTTGATAGTTTTGAAAATCCAAAAAAAGATGCGGCCCGAAATCTAAGGACTCATTAATTTCAATCTTTGGCGGATAACTTTCTTTCCGTTCGCGTTCCAAAGAATAGGCCGTTACTTTTTCGGCTGGGAAAGCCCCTTTAATCAGGCCTGATAATTTTTCCGTATCGAAAGAATCAGGGTAAAACAAGTCCACAAAGTAAGCTTCGCGGAAGGAAAAGGTGTGCAACGTAAAATGGCCGCCCGCTAAAAAGACAAAAGCGCTAACTCCGCAATCTTCAGGAACCACGCCGTTGTAATACGGCAGGATGAATGGAGGCATCACGGTTTTGAGGCCCAATTTCATCGGAAGCTCTTCCAGAATTTCATGAACCAGCATTAAATCATCCAAGCGGGAACGGTATCCTTTAAATGCATCCATCACGAAATGATTCATTATTTTCAGCAACCTCACTTTATTACCGGGATTCAGCGGATGAAAGGAATGCGAGTTCCAACGTTTACCGGCTGAATTCAGGTTCGATAAATTATTAACCTTTCATAGTAAAACATATATATTATAATACAAAATTTGAAATGCGCCAGAGTTTTTTTTGAAGGATTTATCAGGGGATTTCGTTGGATGATTGATTTTTTTGCAAATTTATTTAAAATGGTAATTTAAGCCACAAAACTATGGAAACAGCACCTGGCCGTTTATTTAGGGGATAGACCGCAGGTTGCCTGTTCTGACCTTGGTCCGTTGCTTGAAACTAATTTTCTCCGGCAAGGTTGACGGAAGACATTCGCCTTTTGCCCATTCACAACTGAAATTCAAAAAAATATACTACCATGATGAAAAGTTTAGGATGGGGGGATTTATTTTGGCATGTCTGGAGGATGTCCAACATGATATCTTGATCATTATTGCTGCAGGGCTTTTTATTCTTTTTGCGAGTGGATTAGCTGTTCCGTTGCGTCCTTCCCCGAGTCCTATTCTTTTGCCGCCCTAATCCCAGAGAAAATCGAGCCCCATGGCAGATAGAAGAGGATTATGGGAAAAAGGAATGGCATTTTTCTGATTGAAGGTTCAATGATGCGCGCGCCATAGAGGAGAGATTGCCTTGTTTTCTGCCGAAGATATTGAAAAAGCGAAGAAAATTATTGCGGAATTAAGTCAATTGAATTTGAGACAAGATAATAGCGGCAAAGGTAGTAAAGACCAATCTGGCACGGGCGCGAGAGACTGCCGTAAAGGCCATTCCAAGATGAATAATGCGGGAAGTACTGATAACAGCGGCATTGAAGGTATCAGTATACTTCCCTCGGAACTTTTGGTGATTGCCGGCATCATCTGTGATGTTTTGCAGGTTAATTCAGTACTCGTCAACCGAAATCAAGAAGTTCAAATTATATTAACGGGAACTCTCAAGACCAGCACCCAGCTGGATAAAGTGATGAAGCAGTTAGGGCATATGCCCTTCGATCAAGTGATGAAGTGTATTATTGATAACTGCAACAATTGTTAAACTATCCTTCTGGCCCCTATCAGACGTTTCCGCCAAATCTTGTTCATTGGGCTGACATGTACGGTGGAGCGTTGCAGTACATGAATGAAATTTTCACTATCCACCATCACCGCCCCGTGAGAAATATAACGCCCCATCCGGAAATATACAAAATCCAGCGGCTTTAATCCTTCCATCGGAGCGGCCTGTCCTATTTGTAATATTCCTCTCAGGTATCGTTCGGGATCTTCCTTCGCCCAATTTAAGGAATAATTTTCTCCGTCGTTTTGGGGGATATCGATCCCGCAATCCTTGTAAAAGTAGTAGGCCAATCCTAAACAATCCAGGCCCATTAAGTCTCTTCCCCCGTGTTTATAAGGAATACCGGAATATTTTTTAATCAAGGCCTTAATCTGTTGTTGATCCATTTTTGGGCTCCATTCAAAATGCATGTTTGGTATGAACTGACTATTGTAGGGTATGTTTTTGCTCCGGATCTGGTGATGTGATAAAGGAACAAGTCTCCCCTTTCCCTTTTCCGGCGGGCAAAATAGATTAATGATCTAAGTCAGGCAGTCCGGTTTCCCATATATTACATTAGGTGATATGCGCTGAAAAATGAAGGCTATTGCAATATTCCGGGCTTTGCGGGGGTAGGGAGACTTTGGGTTAATGTATAAAGACTATTATTCGAAGGAATATTCGTTTCATTCATTTCAATTCATGCTTTTTTTCCAGAAACAACAAACCAAGCTCTGAGTATAATATTTTAACGATAGTGATAGGAGGTGATACATTTGCCGCTAATGATTCAAAAGATTTCACCCGTTCTATTAAAATCAGAGTTTACAGAAAATCCGGATAAACCTTGCAGATTAATCGTTGAGATGGCCAGTACCCGAAGTGATCGCGTTGCTTCATATATTGAGGCTAGCGAAGGCAAAGTACACCGGGAAATGAAATTGTTCCCTGTGGTTGTTGTAGAGGTTCCTTACTCTGCTCTTGAGGTTATGACTTATTCTCCCCATATCCGTAAAATATGGCATGACGTAAAAGTACGTACTTTGTTGGATGTGGCGGTTCCAACTGCCGGAGGCGCCAAAGCCCAGGGTTTAGGGTTTACGGGAAAAGATGTAACGGTTGCAGTCATTGATACCGGAATCTATCCACACCCCGATTTAATATACCCTGAAAGCCGTATTGTGGCTTGGCACGACTTGGTCAATGATCGATCGTATCCTTATGATGATAATGGGCATGGAACCCATGTATCCGGAATCATTGCAGGAAACGGCTTGGTTTCCCGTCGTAAATATATGGGTATGGCTCCGGAAGCAAAATTAGTTGGCGTTAAAGCTTTAAATAAGGATGGGGAAGGAAATACTTCCGACGTTATATCGGCGCTTGAATGGTGCATCAATAATCAAAAAGAATATAACATTCGGGCGATTAATTTATCGCTCGGGTCTAAAGCTCAGGATTCATCCGGGGAGGATCCATTATGTCGTGCGGTTTCAGCTGCCTGGTCCCGGGGAATCGTTGTATGTGTCGCAGCTGGAAATGATGGACCTGATCTAAGAACCATTAATACTCCGGGAATTTCCCCGGCTGTTATTACGGTTGGTAATTTGGATGATAGAGGAACGGAAGATTTAAATGACGATAAAATCAGTGACTCTTCCAGCAGAGGGCCGACCATCGATAATCAAATCAAACCGGATCTTTTGGCTCCGGGTACCAATATTACTTCATTACGGACCGGCGGGGGGTATCGTTCCCTTACAGGCACATCTATGGCGACACCAATGGTTACCGGATCCGTAGCGCAGTTGTTACAAAAATCACCGAATCTGCAACCCGACCAGGTAAAAACAACCTTAAAAAGAAATGCGCGGACAATGGGTTTACAGTCTTCGTTTCAAGGGTCAGGGGCTTTATCAATTAGCTCATTATTTGAAGAGCAAAAGAAAGACGAGAGAAAACAAAAATCATTTTTTGAAATGCTTTTCGGATATTTTAGACCAAAAGCAGATGTCGCAAGCTCTGATGAAAAACCAAAACAAACAGGCAATCCATTCCTTAAAATGCTTGGAGTAAATAGCGCACCAACCGATACAGCTAAAGAAGCTGAAGAAGCTGAAGAGGAAACAAAGAGCCCTAATTTCAATCCGCTTTCTCTGGCGTTACTGGCACTGATTCCTTTGGCTATTGTCTGAATTTCAATAACCAATAGATGTAAAACTTAAAGGGGCTGCCCGGGTTTAACCGGGAGCCCGTTTTATGATGAAGAAAAACCAGTTTGAAAAGAGTTAAGAGACACAACGGTAAACACCGAAACCAAATTTTTTCCTATGCTTGAACATAATGTTGCGATATTCATGAAAAACCTCAGCGAGCTCCGAAGGGAAAGCCCCCATCCATCCCATACGTTGCTGGTAAAGAGTTTTGACATTGGAAAATCCGGCATCCGTTATCATTTGGCGCCATTCTTCTTTTGTTGGAAGAAAAGTGATTCCCAAGGCCTCTTTAAGCTCTCTGGCCTCATGTTTTTCCAAAGGTTGGAGAGAAGTTCCCTCAATCGCCAATAAAATGCCCCCTGGTTTTAATACCCGGTGATATTCACGCAAAGTACGGTTTGCATTGTCGGTAAAAATGGTCACGGATTCGGCTAAAACAATATCGAAGATGCCTTTACGAAAAGGAAGATTCATGGCATTAGCCCGTAATAGGGGAATTGTCAGGCCGGCTTGGGCAAACTTACGTTCTGCTTTATCAAGCATCTTGCGATTTAAATCAACTGCAATGACCCGGCATGGGTAATGCTGGGCAATAAAGAAGGCAGTTTGACCCGTTCCACAACCTACATCCAATAGGGCCGTGTCAGATAAAAGCGTCTCCCGCGCCAGCAGTTTTTTGGTTAATGCTAAACCTCCCGGATGGGCATTATCGATATTATACTGGGCTAATAAATCTAGATAGTTCATTTTACTCATTTTCAGCCCCCCAAAAAACATTTGTATCAATATCATATGAAAGGGAGAAGCCTTTGGTGTTGCATCCCGGGGATTTCAAATTACAGCACGGGGGTACCTTGGGCGATCGAATGATTGATTTCCTTATAATTTCATAAAGGCGATATTCCGATCGGTTGATGCGGTTATAGAAACTCTGTCACAGTATTTGAAATGTTATCGAGGGAGGAATGTGATAATGATGATTTTAGTCTCCATAAATGTAACCTTTGCCCATGGAAATCGACGGCCCAGACTCATATACTGAACTATAAAGCCTGAAGTAGGGCTTAGGAATCTGTTAAAGGAGAGATTATAATGGCCGATGGACTGAAAGGATTAGTTGATGGTCTCGGTGGATTTTTCAATAATGGTTGGCTGATGTTCTTGATCTTCGTATTATTAGTCATCGGATGCGGCGGTTGTTTTGGTGGTTGTATCTAATCCGCCCAATCTGAAAAATGATATGTAATGCCCGGCTAACGGGCATTTTACCATCGAAATCATTTAATAATTACATTAGCCCGATGAATGTGGAGGATACCTTTCATATAATTAGTATTAAGCCTCCATAAAAGGCTAAGAAGAAAAGGAGTGAAAAAAATGGCTGATGCTTTAGCTGATGGCGCAGGATTCTTTAATAACGGATGGCTGATGTTCCTCATCTTCGTGCTGCTGGTTATTGGATGCGGCGGTTGCTTTGGTGGCGGCGGCTGCTGGTAAAAGAATCACTTTTTTAAATATACGATAGCATACAATAACTTTCGTCAGGTTTAACGAAGGCTGAAAAGTACATATAATGAACCAGAAAGCCTTATCAAAGGCTTGTACGCGCAAAGGAGTGAATCAACATGGCAGACGGCGTTAAAGGGCTGTTCGGCGTCGTCGGTTCATTTTTCAACAATGGATGGCTTATGTTCTTAGTCTTCGTGCTGCTCGTAATCGGATGTGGTGGTTGCTTTGGCGGTTGCTGGTAACCACTACTCAATATATGGATAAAACAATGCCCGAAAAGATTTCGGGCATTGTTTTGTAAGACTTAAAATATTTCTCGAATAAATTCGATTGATGGTAAGTTTGGAGGTGATTCGGTGTCCCGTGAACGTTGGATTCAAAAATTATCACCGGCGGTGCAAAGTATTTATAGTAGTGAATCCCCGAGTGGCAGCAGTAGATTATTGCTGGAATTTAGCGGCAGACAACCGGATAAAATTATTGATGTCGTTAGAGCAAATCAGGGAAAAATAGTGCATACTGTCAATCTTATCCCTTTGCTTGCGGTAGAATTACCTTTGGGAATGCTTCCCAAAGTAGCGAATTCCTTGTATATTAAAAAAATATGGAACGATCCCCCGGTTTCCTTAACGGAAGATCAAACTTTTTTGGGCAAGACTACCGACGAATCAATCATAGTGAACATTCAAGAGCATCAAAGTACTTCCCATTCACAACCTCCCGTTATCCCGGAATATGACTATACGGGCAAAGGCATCGTCGTTGCTGTACTTGATACGGGTATTTACCCTCATCAGGATTTTATGATACCCAACAGCCGGATTATCGGATGGCAAGACTTTATAAGTCACAAAACTTCTCCCTATGATGACCATGGACATGGAACAGAAACCACCGGTATTATCGGGGGTAACGGCGGTATTTCTGAAACAGCCAAAGGGATGGCGCCTGAAGCTTGGTTGGTGGGGGTTAAGATCTTGGATCAGGATGGTAACGGTCGGCTCTCGAATATTATAGCCGGTGTTGAATGGTGTATCCGGAACCTACCGTTGTTTAACATAAGAATTCTTTATTTATCGATACCAGCGTTATATCAAGATCATTATTACGCCGATCCTCTCGGCAGGATACTTAGCATGGCTTGGAGGAGAGGGATAGCGGTTTTTGCTCCGGTTACCAAACAAAAGAATGTAAGTTTTCATGGATTACCACAGCCATTGATTTCAGTTGCCAGTCTAAATCAACAGCAAGCTTTAGCCGTGAGTAAGAATCAAATGATAAATTCGGATTCTCCTTGGGACAATTTACGCGCTCCCGCTCAACCAGACCTTGTCGTTGAAGCGGAACAAGTAGTTTCATTAAATATGGAGGATGGATATACGCGTTGTTCCGGAAATGCTATAGCGGCGGCAATGGCAGCGGGGGGAGCGGCTTTGGTTTTGGAAAAACGGCCTTCTTTTGGCCCGGCCCAGGTTAAATACTTTCTAACCAAGCGGGCTAAGAATTTAGGATTGGGAAAAACTCTGCAAGGGTCGGGATTATTAAATCTGGATGTTTTGGGAAATGCCAAAAAAAGGATATCGTTAACCCGGAACGGGAGCGGTTTTCCCCTGAATATGAGTCAAATGCTTCCGATGGCTTTAAAATTGTTCTTGCAAAATTCCGGAAGTTCGGGGGATTACCCGAATGAGTTTTTTATGAATCTCTTGGGGACATTGATCAGAAATTGGACACACTCTCCCGAACCCATCCATTAAACTTGAATCCGGCAAGTAACCCCAAAAACCTCAGTCGCATTTAAACTTGCCGGATTCAAGCAATGAACCCGATCCGGCCAGTTTTTCTGCGTCATCGCAGAAAAATTGTCACTTACTTGCCGGACCGAGGTTAAAAATTACAACAGCCTATTACAGGACTATTTGAATGCACATACTATAGATAACAAAGGACCAAGGCTTTTTATAAAGGAGAGTGGGAAAATGGCCGAAAACTTTTTAAATGGCTTGCTTGAAGGTGTTCTTGGGGAAAATGGCCTTTTTTGGCTCATTATCATTGTTGTTTTATTCTTTGTGGTCGGTGGTTGGAATTGGTAATATTGATATTTTCATAAACGAAGAAAGAGGCCGTCTAAAACGCTTGTTTTTTTAAGCGCTTGTTAGACGCCTCTTGAATTTCCTCATTTTGTCAGGAAAAACTTATAAAAACTTTGCCAGGAACCTGATTTTTTCATCGACCCCAGTATCATGGAGAGAAGCAATTCCCTGGACACATTTTCGGATAAAATTTTGGTCTATCCCGGGTATATAACCGATTTTGCCTTGAATTTTGTTTACCAGGGTTTCAATTTCATTACTGTCTAACAAATATAGTCCCCCTTGTCGGAATGATTTAATTACAATCTTCAATTATTCTATTCAGATTACTCCATTAGGGGGATGAGGAATTTTGCAGTATTCCGCAGGAGGTGGCCGGAAAAAATAAGAGCCAGCCACCTTATATAAGGATACCAATCCGTTATTTAAATAGACAAGTTTTTAAGACCTTTTGTTTAAAAATCGAGCGAATCGGTTTTTTGGTATATGGAATTCAATCCAATATTTACATATATTAGATTGAGAGCAATTTTAATGGGATGGGTTATAAAAAGTGCCCCTGTATCATAATGCAGGATTGATATAGCGATAGGAAGATTGATTCTTGGGTAAAAGGATGTGTTAAGAATGATTTCCCATAATAATGAATGGCAGAAGAAATTATCTTCCAAACTAAAAGAATCGTCAGTTTACGGATCCAATAATATGGGAAGGTTTATCATTGAACTCAGTGATAGAGAAGGGAAACAGGTTCGGACAATCATTGAGCGGAAGAATGGGAAAGTGAAGAAAGATATAGTCTGCTTATCTTCTATCGTTGCTGAGTTTCCATTTTCGTTAATCCCGGAAATCGCTCAATCAAAACAGGTAAAAAAAATATGGGTTGATTCCGAGATTAAAATCATCTAGTAATTGAACTCAGCGAAGCGTAACGCACTGTTGGGATTAGTACCAGAGGGCAAAACGGTTATTTCCTGGACAAGCAATTGCAAACATGCAAATCAATGGAAAACTTAAAATATAATGCATTCATGATCTGGAAATTCGTGATGCGGTGACGTTGTAATTAGGCTTTCGTGCCGGATGCCTTCACAATTAACCATGCCGGGAATAAAATAAACAGAAGAAAGAAAATCGGAACTCTTTTTAAATTAAAATAAAGTGACCTGAAAAATTGACAAAAAAACCTCCAAAGGAGTGGGGTGGATGAAATTGGATATCGACCGTCTCGATTTGCTTCATAAAGTTTTCATAGTACTTGGTCCGAAGATTGATAAAAGAGTGGTCAAAAATTTGCTTGCAGTGGTAACCATATTATCCGATAGGGATTTAGGTGATGAACTGAAGCAAGTGGTAAAAAGATTGTGATTTCGCGCATTTTAAAAAAATCTCCCGTAAAAGGAGATTAAAACGTTTTGGACAGACTTCTGATTCTTGAATCCTTAAAGATTTTAAGTAAAATAGGATTTTATAAATGAAACTAAAGTTTTCTTTATGGCTTCATCCCGCTTTTTTTGAAATACTGTGGGCTTGACGCCGATGCGGTTCAATAAAATTTCCAATAAATGATAACCGAAGATTTCCCGGATGTCCTTTTTAGCAATCCACCTTGAAGAGGTATTCGGTGGATTTTCATTTGTAAAGATGCGTTCCAAATCTAAAACTCCGGCGCCCTGTAGATTGATACCCAAACCTAAATCATGAGCGTTACTTTGGATTATTTGTTTAATTTGGTCCGGTTTTAAATCGGGCCATTTTTGATTCAGTAAGGCAACAGCGCCGGTTACCATCGGAGTTGCCATTGAAGTGCCGCTTAGGCTTCGGTAATTGCCGTTTACCCATGTTGAGGTAATGTTGGTTCCGGGAGCAAGCAAGTTAGGCTTGGGAATGTTATCACGAGTCGGACCTCGGCTGGAATTGCGGTTTAAGTTGTCATCCTGGAAGTCGGCCGTTTGATGATCGTCCACATTACCGACTGTAATGATCTTGGGATTTATCCCCGGAGTATCAATCGTCATCGGACCTGGTCCGGAATTGCCTGCGGCTGTGCAGATAAGCAAACCTTTAGTCCAGGCAATGGAAGTTGCCCGGCAGAGTGGGTCATGAAGATAGGTCTCTTGCGCTTTCGAGCCGAAAGACATGTTGATGGCTTTTATATTGAGCCGGGTTTGATTGTCGATGCACCATTCAATGGCTGTCAGTACATTGGATATAGAACCTCCCCCTTCTTCATTCAGGGCTTTTAAACCCACTAACAATGCTTCCGGCGCCATCCCTCGATAGCGTCCCCGGGAAGAGAAGCCATTGCCGGCAATGATTCCTGAGACATGGGTACCGTGGCCATTGTCATCATAGGGTGACTCTTTTTGGTGAAGGAAATCCTGCCATTCAATAATTCGGGAACGGGGAACCAAAAAATCCCGATGGGGATGAATGCCAGTATCAATCACGGCGATCACAACATCTTTTCCGGTAAAACCGAGTTCTTGGGCCTTAATACCGCCTACAGAAGGAACCGCAACATCAAGACGAATCCGGATCGGTGTATCGTACCAGATCCTTTTGACGGAATACAATCTGGCGACTTCCTCAAGGGAGGCATAGGGAAGTTCTACTACAAGCGAAGGTATCAAATGAATTTCACGTTGTACTTTTCCTCGAGTGGCTTCAATAACAGCCCCGATTTTGTCACCGCGTCTACCTTGGGTTTCAATAATGAATCTTTCGCAGGATGCCGGCTCCTTCATAAAATCAGGTTGCCGGAGGAGTTCTGAAAGTTTGACCCGCCAATTGTTTTTTTCATACATTTTATCACCGCCCCAGTAGGGTTAGTTTTAGTAGTCTTCCATCCCAGCGCAATCATTTTATTCGGCCTAGCCAACAGTAAAAATGACTGGGCGGGTATTCTATCTAGAATCTGGGTTAAAAGTATTTTCTAAGTAGCACGCATGACAGCCCATCAAACGGGCTGTCATAAGAATCAATGAACATAAAACGAGCCGAAGGATACACCCTAAAACGGCGAAGTTTTATTTTCATATTAGTATATTCCGGAGGCTATACGGGTTACTGGGGCTATAGCATAAATTATCAAAACACACAGGGAATAAATGTTACTTGGATATAACCCAATGAATTTTTGAGGTAAATTGCAGTTTGGCTTGAGTTTGTAAAGAAGCTCCAGTTGAAAACGGTATTTTTGAAAGAAAAACGGACCAAAATTAAAAGATAAACCTCTATTCAGTCTAAAATTGACTAGAAAGGCTTAATTGGGATTTGTCAGAATGGCGGGAGTGACGATAAAATAAAAGCATCGACTAATAGTCGATTAAAGACTTTAATTCGTTTAAAGAAGGTGACTTGATTTGACGGTGGCTACCAGGAGAGAACGGGAACAACAAGTTCGGCGGGAAACCATTATTGAAGCTGCGAGAAAGTTATTTCACGATAAGGGTTATGAATTAACAACGGTTGAGGAAATAGCGGTCATGGCCGAACTCGGTAAAGGAACCATTTACTCTTATTTTAAGAGCAAAGATGAAATTTATATTGCCATTTTGGAGTCGGAGTTTGCTGTTTTGGAGGAACGGATGAAACAAGCCATTGAAGACTCCACCACGGCTGAAAATGCGTTGCGTAAATTATACGAAACATTTATTCAATATAATCAAGAGCGTCCAAGCTTTATCAAGGCCATCTTTTTACAAGTCGAACAGTATCCGTCGCTGAAGGTAACCGATATAGTCAAGGGCTTGAAAGAGAAAACTACCGAATGGTCTAGATTAGTAGGTAGAGTTCTTCAAAAAGGAATTGATAATGGCGAGTTTGAGGACCTCAGTGTGGACAAAATGGCCGATACCGTAATCGGTATGGTCCTGGGGTTGATTATTCAGTTGGAGATGGGACTGATTAAAGAAGATTTGTCCAGTTACCGGGATACGCTTTTCCGTTTATTGCTCGATGGTATTTCCCGGCGGGAGGGGAATTAATTTTTTTAAGTTGATTGACTCGTGGTCATGTTTTGAATAATGGTCAGAAGAGGTGTTGTGAATGGTAAAGAAAATTCCTGAATGGGTTCTGGCGTTAGCGGTGATCCTTGGCATATCCGGTATGGGTACTTGTTTTGCCGGCAGCGAAGAAGCTCAGGTGCTTACTTTGGATCAGGCTGTCAATATTGCCATGGAAAACAGTTTGCAACGGCGAATTGCCCAAAGTGATGTCGAGGTTGCCAAGGATAAATTGAAACAGGCCCAGTCGGGCTACTGGCCAAAATTAACCCTGGAAGCAGGCTATAATCACTATAACGAAGTGCCGACGGATGTGCAATTAGCGACGGAAATGGCAAAAATGAATAATGGAATGGTTGATTGGGCCACATATTTATCTCATAATGGTTATCCACTTATTGGTGGTAGTTTATTAAGTGGTATGTCAAAAGTTGAAATTCCCGATCAAAGTCTGAACTATTACGGCTGGGATTTAGTTTTGCAGCAGCCGCTTTATACCGGTAATAAACTGACGGCCCTCAATAAACAAGCGAAAGCCAATCGAGGTTATGCCAAGGCTAACTTAAACGCAGCCGATCATAATCTGGTTTTTGAAGTGAAGAAAGCATACTATACTGTAATCTCCACTGAGCATTTGGTGGAAACCATGCAACAGGCCGTGAACAGTATGGAGAATCACGTCAAGGAAGCGGATGCCTATTGCCGGGCTGGAATGGTCGCCAAATTGGACGTAAAAAGGGCCGAAGTGAAGCTGGCCGATTTAAAACAGAAATTGTTAATGGCCCAAAATGGACTGGAACTTGCCAATATGGCCCTGAATTTTACAATGGGGGTCAATCTGGAAACCCAATATGAGCTAATAGATAATGTTAAATACGAACCTTTTCAAATGGAGTTGCCAACTTGTCTGGAAAAAGCTTTGGCAAACCGGCCGGAAGTAGCCGCTATAGAGGCTAAGGTGGAAATGGCTGAGCAGAATTTGGAAATCGCTAAAAGCGCCGGTCGACCGTTGGTGGCCCTACAGGCTAAACACGAAGCTTTTAAGCCCTACAACCCGGATCCGGAGAATCAAATCGGAGTGGTTGCCACGATGAAGTTGATCGATGGAGGCCAAATCCGTAGCCAAGTCATGGAAGCGGAGGAAATTGTAAAACAGGCGCAAACCGCTCAGGAGTTAACCAACCGTGCCATAAAGCTTGATGTTGAGCAAGCATACCGTAACCTTCAAGTCGCTTTGCAGACCATCCAGGTTGCAGAGAAAAGTTTGGACCAAGCACAGGAAACCTTGAGGATGGCAGTTGTCAGCTATAAGGCTGGCCTTAGTTCATCCCTGGAACGGATTGACGCCGAAGTCGGTTTGACCCAGGCCAAGACCAATTATACGCAGGCCCTAAGTATGTACAATATCGCATTGGCCCAATTACAAAAAGCTATCGGACAATGAAAGGAGAAGGCAATCATGAAAAAAGCAGGAATAGTGATTATAGTTTTTGCGGTTATTCTGGTCTTGGTTGTTTGCGGTTTCTTATTAATGAACCGTAGCAGCGAAGCGGTATCGGAGTTTTCAGCCGAACCCCTTCAAATAACCGGTAATATCGACGCCACTGAAACCAACGTTAACGTGAAAATACCGGGACGGGTCGCTTCGATTCAAGTAGAAGAAGGTGAGGAAGTCACAGCAGGTCAGACGATTGCCGTGATGGAGGCTGAAAATATTCAAGCGAAATCAAATCAAGTGAAAGCAGTGCTGGATCTGGCCCAAACTACATATAACCGGCTGAGTCAATTGTATAACGAAGGGGTCCTTCCACAGCAAAAATTGGATATGGCGCGGGCCGATCTCCGGCAGGCGCAAGCCGGATATGAAGAAGTGATGAGCTATATCAATGATTCAACCGTCAAAGCGCCGATTGACGGGATTATTACCTCGAAGTCCGTGGAAAAAGGAGAAATGGTTTCCTCCGGTATGCCGCTGGTAACCATCACCAATCTACAGGATGTCTGGGTTGATCTTAAAGTGAGGGAAAGCGCCATCAACCAATTTAAGATTGGCGCTAAAGTGCCTGTACAAGTCATCGGAGTACCCCACAAAATATATAACGGCGTCGTAACTTTTATAGCTTCCAAACCCAGTTATGCCACGGAGCGGGCGATCCAGGAAAAAGGGGAAAAAGATCTGGTGGCTTTTCAGGTGAAAATTAAATTGGACAATTCGGATGGTTTGTTAAGACCGGGAATGACGGCGGAGGTAAATATCAAACCATAGGGTGGAGAATTCTTTAAACGCATAACTGTCTTTCGTCAGAAACGTAAGATAATGTCCCGAAGTTTTCTGCCGGAATATGGTATCACGATAATAAATTGATATCAGTCGAAAGAAGGGAACTGTATTCATGAATATCTTACTTCAAGGGAACAATCTGGGAGTGCGCGGCAAGGGACATAACAATTGGCTGTTTAATGATGTGAACCTGAAAATCGCCTCAGGGGATATTATCGTTATCTATGGGAATAGCGGTTCTGGAAAAAGTTTACTTGGAGATATCCTTTGCGGTTTAAAAAAACCAAGCCGGGGTTTGGTGGAAAGACAGGCCCCGGTGGCATTTGCCACCCAACATTTTACTCTTTATAAAGATCTTACGGTGCGGGAAAACATGGATTTTATTGATGCGATTCATGATAACCCGGCCGTGAATAAAGCGAATATTCTTAGTTCGACCGGCCTCAGCGGATGGGAAAATACCCGGGCCGACAAACTTCCTATGGGCTTAAGAAAAATGTTGCAAATCGCCTGCACCGCTGTTCAAGACACTCCGCTGCTCATTTTTGATGAGCCTACTTGCGGTCTTGACCAACCCTTGAACGTTTTGTTCAACCGTTTAATTGAAACCCTTGCCAAACAAAACCGGGGGATACTGATATTAACCAGTCAACGTTTAAAGTTAACCGCGCCTACGGGAGTTTTTGAGTTGGCGGACCATGGGCTCATTGCCGTCAGCCCATCCAATACCATTAAAGATAACCAATTCGCTTATCAATCGGAGGGGGTGGGCTGATGAAAAATCGGTGGAGCCGGATCGGCGCTGTAATGCAAAAGGAGTTTTTACATGTATTTCGAGATAAAATCGTTTTCATGATTGCCTTTTTAGCTCCGATTGCCTTAGGATCATTGGTGGGCTTTTTATATATCGAACAAAAAGTGACTCATTTACCTGTGGCCGTATATGACCAGGACCAATCGGCGCTGAGCAGGACAATCATCCGGGCCTTTTCTGACTCGGAACGTTTTAAGATTACCAATGTTTGCAATAATTATCGGGAAGTCGAATATCTTATGAAATCGGAAAAGGTATTTTCGGCAATTGTTATACCTCCCCATTTGCAACAAAATGTAAAATCCGGGAAGTCCAGTGAAGTTGGGTTGATATTTAACGGCACCAATATTTTGACCATGAACACCTTGGCCAATGTGGCGGCGCAGGTGATACCGACTATTTCCGGAGGGATCACCATGAAAGTAATTCAGGGATACGGGGTGCCGGAACAGAAGGCCTATCAAGCCGTGACCGCCTTGAGTTTTCGTTCAAGATACTGGTATAATCCCACCACCAGTTATCTTGTATTTATGTTATTAGGTTTACTGGGAACCATAATCCAACAAATCACTTTTTTAGGAGTCGCTCTCTCGTTTATCCGGGAGAAAGAATCGGGAAGTTGGAGGCATTTAGCCTTTTCAAAGCTAAGCACGTTTGAGATCTTTTTGGGGAAACTATTGGTTTATTTTATTATCTATTGCATAGATGCCATCGTGTTATACGGAGCGGCTTTTCGTTATCTCGGTTTGCCGATGCGTGGAAACCCGGTATTATTTCTGGCAACGGTTCTCTTATTTATCTTCGTCTTATTGTCAATGGGGATGGCGATTTCTATTTTGACGAAATCACCCGCACAGGCAATTGAAATTTCGATGCTCGTCGCTGTGCCTTCTTTCTTAATCTCTGGTTGGACATGGCCTTATATCAGCATGCCGTTTCCAATTCAAATTTTATCGAAGGCTTTGCCCTTGACACATTTTTTGGATGCAATCCGCAGGATTGCATATATAGGCGCCGGAATGGATATTGTGTGGCCCCAGTTATTCATCCTGGGATTGTTCGGTTTTATATTTATTCCGCTGACGGCTTGGGTATTGCACCGTCAAATGTTGAAGCATAATGCTTAATCATTGTCCTGAATTATGATGATTGCGGGAAAACGATTTTACCCAAATTTTACGGAATAGTCATATCATGTCAATGTTATCAAAGGGCGGACCGTGGTATATTATAAACATACTTTTTTCATTACTCCCTCCCTTTTCTATATTTTGTGATAGACCTCGGATTTGACCGGGGTCGTTTTGTTTTATGAGATCCTTGAGTGTGATTGAAAATTGCAACCGCCTGTGGCTGGACTCATTCTTTGTTAAAACGTTGTTTAACCCGGACTAAATTCGCTTTGACCTTTTTGTTAAGGGCGGCGTCAACTTCAGGTTTATAAACTTTTAAAGCCTCTTCATAAGATTCAACGGCTTTTTTGACATATTCCTCCGAATTTTCATCGATCGCCGCCAGTAAGCTGTAAACCGTACCCAGATTATTTTGGGTCATTGCATAATCAAGAGGATATTGCTTAATGGTGAAGATATTCAAAGCTTCCTCAAAGGCGTTGATGGCATTATTCAGTTTATCGGTTTTGCTTTGATGAAAGTCGGCGACCGTGGGGAAGTTGAAAGTATTAAGAAACTCGGCTATTGATTTATAGGCAACTCCAATATTATGGATTGTGGTGGCATAATCATAGGGATATTGGTCCGGTAAATAGACTTTTAAAGCCTCTTCATAAGCCCCGACCGCTTTTCGTAAATTATCATCCGGTTCCTGGACTCCGGCTAACTGAACATAAGCGTTTGCCATTTTACAGCGGGTATTGGCGTATGCCATCGGATCTTCATAAAATGTATGAATCTTGATTTCTTCTTCAAAGGCTTTCATCGCTTTGGTCAGATAAAGTTCTTTATCGCGGACCTCGGCCATATCCATCAAGGTATTGCCCAAATTATTCTGAACATTGGCAAATTCAAAGGGACTGTTTTCTAAATTGAAAATCTTGAGAGCTTCCTGGTGAGCTTTGATAGCCCGTGAAAGATTGCCTTCCTTATTGAAGGTGGAGGCCAGATCCCGGCAGGCATTTCCGATATTATTTTGGATATGGGCATATTGTTCGGGCGTCTCTTCCAGAGTGTAACCTTTCAGAGCGTCTTCATAATTTTGAATCGCAGCGGTCAGATTATCCTGTTTGTTTTGATTTTCGGCGAGTACCTTTTGGGATTCCGCCAGACCCAATTTAGCGTTGGCATATTCTTGGGGGCTATTTTCAAAGGTATAGATTTTTAAAGCTTCTTCAAAAGCTTTTCCTGCAGTAGTGGCATTATTGAGTTTATCACTCAACTTGGACAACTCGGTAAGGGCATTCCCATAATTTATTTGCAGTTTGGCATATTCCTGAGGTTTGGTTTCGATATCGTATAACGGCAGGATTTCCCGAAAAGCCTTTACCGCTTTGGTGATATTATCCTGTTTATCATATTTTTCAGCAAGCGCTAAACAGATTTCACCCAGTTTTTGCCGGGTTATCCCATATTCATCCGGGTTATTCTCGACAGTGAATACACCGGCGGCAGCTTCAAAGCATTCTGCAGCCTTCGCAGAATTTTCATCCATGTCGGATGTTTCCGCCAGCGCTTGATAAAAAATACCCAGATTTAGCTGAGTCGAAGCATATATCTCCGGATAACTTTGAGGCGTATAAACTTTGACGGCTTCTTCGAAAGCGGCGATGGCTTTATATAAATTATCCTCTTTATTGATGAAATCGGAGAGGATGCTGTAGGCAGAGCCCATATTAAACTGGATTTTGGCGTAATTCAAAGGATATTGGCCGGGATTGTAAACTTTCATTGCTTCTCTGCTGGCTGCAATGGCTTTACCCAAATTTTCCTCCCGGTCTTGAATCTGCCCAAGCTCAAGATAAATCGAACTGAGTTCATTTTGGATATTGGCATATTCGGCGGGGTTGGCATCCAGTGTATAAAAGCGTAAAGCTTCTCCCAAAGCCTTGATGGCTTTGGGGTAAATCTCCGCCGGCCCTTGCGTAGGCGCCAATCCGCAATAAGCCATACCGGTGTTGAGTTGGTTTTCGGCATAAAGCATTGGATATTGTTCAAAAGTAATTAATTTAAGGGCTTCTTCCGAAGCATGAATCGCTTTTTGAAGATTCTCCGCTTTGTCCCGGTACTCGGCGAGCGCGGCATAGGAAGTCACCAGCACTTGCTGAGCTTTACAATAATCCATGGGGTGGTTCTCAAAATCAAAAGTTTTAATAGCCTCTTCCAGATATTGAGTTGCTTTCAAATAATGATATTCTTTATTATTTTCCCGCAATTTCGCTAGAGACTCATAGGAAAAACCCAGGTTGTATTGAATGGTCGCAAACATCAGCGGATATTTTTTGGCGGTAAAGAATTTTAAGGCTTCCTCACAGGCTGTAATGGCTTTGGCGATATTATTTTCCTTATCTTCATGTTCGGCTAGGGTTCCATATGCAGCCCCTAAATCATTTTGAAGGTGGGAGTATTCCACGGGATTTTTAGTGAAATCCAGTATCTTTATAGCTTCTTCATAACAAAGAATGGCTTTTTTAAGGTTTTCAACAGTTTCCTGGGTTGAAGCTAAATTCTTATAACACACGCCCTCGTTGTGTTTAATTTGGGCATAAACTTTCGGTTCTCTGAAACGCGATATTTGGGATAATAAATCGTTGTATATCGCCAAAGCTTCATCGTTTTGACCGGCTTCCATTAAGTGTTGGGCATTTTCGATAATCATTTTTCGATGGGCCGCACGAATTTTGCGTTTCCGATATTCGGAGAGGGTGAAAAAAATCACTCCGATCAATAATAATATTGCCCCGCTGACGATACCCATAAACCATGGGCTCTTAGCGTTTATCGTTGCAAATGGAATCTGATTCATAATGTTCGCCCGCCTTTAAAAATATGCAATTTGGTAAAAATGAATGGAGTTTAAATCCAATGCAGAAAGGAATACTGGAAATGGCTCTTTCAAAATCCCATAAAAATAGCATTATATTATGTGATTAGTATACAACATAATGGAAAATAAAAAAATATGTAAAGTAAAAAATTGGTTAAGTGAAGCTAAAATGCCTTTTTTAAGGAACGAAAATTCCATAGTAATATTATTATCGGCCAGTATCGTTTTTTTTTTAATGAAGAATAAAAAAAAACCCGCCTGTGCGGGTTTTGAAAAATGATTTTTGAAATAAATGCCTGTGACAGGGTACTTCACGAATTAAAAAAGATGTGGTTGCCGATGACTATTGTAACGGGCTGTGACCTTACCCAGTTGTTACTGGTCTTGGTAGGATTATAAAAACCGTTTGCGCCATAACTTGGATCCCAACCGGAACAGGCCGATTGTACGGCACGATAGGCGCTGGCGCTGGCCGGTCCATTAATCCGTCCATCTAAAACCGGACTGTATTGATAACGGCCATTATCCACTTGATAGATGATTCCGGCAATCGTCTTCGGATAAAGAGGGTCCTGTAACCGGTTAATAATGGTTGCGGCTACGGCGACCTGCCCTTCAAAAGGCTCTCCATCCGACTCGGCTGTTACCAGTCTTGCTAAAAGTTCAAGATCGTTTTGACTTAACTGCAGGCCATTAGACTTTGAACCGCTGCTGGTCGTGGCTTTCGGTATTGTTAAGGACTGATTCGGATATATCGTGGCATCGGAACTAAGATTGTTGGCTGCGCGTAATGCCGCGACGGTGATTCCATAGCGCTGGGCGATTAAAAATACAGAATCGCCAGGTTGCACCAGGTAACGACTGCTGGTTGAAGATGAACTGCTCTTTACCGATGGAATCGATAACTGTCTTCCAACCGATAGATAATCATTTGACAGGTTATTATTGCTTTTCAGGGCATCCACTGTAACTCCGAATTTCTGAGCTATCAGGAAAAGGCTGTCGCCCGGTAAAACCGTGTAGGCGACACTGCTGGAACTGGTATTGTTTTTTGAAGTAATACTTAGGGCTTGTCCGGGATAAATTTCGTTTTTACTCAGACCGTTAGCCTGGGATAATGAAGTTATGGAAGTGCCATAACGGGCTGCAATGCTATACAAAGAATCCCCGGGCTGAACATAATAGACTTGTCCATAAACAGAACCTGCAGTAAAAGTCAAAACACCCAAAACGAGAGAGGAAACCAAAGTCTTTTTCAATGTCATTTTTAGCTCCTTTTTGTCCACGGCGCGGGCAAAAAGTAGGCTGGCAATAAATGCTGAAAAGTCACCTCCGGTTTTGCCGTGAAACGGAAAATAAATACCGGATGGCTATTCCGCCTAAAAATAAATTTTTCAGGCAGAAGGCTACAAATATTAACTTCAATGATTCAATTAACCGTGGCAGTAATGTCTGATTGTTTTTGGAAACCGAATCCAACCTGTCAGGCTTTTTCTAGTACTGACAATTTCTTTAAAGCTTGGAAAGTTCCTTGTGGGAAAGAGTGGATAGCCAAAGGAACGCAGGATTGTAAAAATAACCGGGGTTTTCCTTGGGGGGAGATTATTGGGATAAAGGTGGTGAATATACCGGCGATATTTTAGTCTTCGGCTGTTGAATGGGGTAAGGAACCGAGATGCTGAAAGAACGGTGAATGATTTTCAGCGGATTCCAATCCGGGAAGGAAGTGTCGCAAAAGATTAAGTGATTACGGCGCCTTTTAATGAAATATTCGCCGCAACCACTCAAAGAAACGGGAATGCTTGCCGCATAAATCGCAGATTTCCGTGGGATGTTTCCCGAGGATAAATTGTCGTACTTCTAATTCCCTGCAATAAGGGCCGGGTAAAAGGCCGGAACGCTTACATACTTGAATGCTGAGGAAACGGTGTTTTTGACAATATTCTGTCGGTTCAGTCCCTGTTAAAAAATACTCAGTCCTTTTAGGGCAAAAAACGGTGGCTTTTGCCCCTGTATCGGCACAAATATCCATCTGAACGACGTTGCTGGGAATCGTAAAGTCAAGGGCCGGCTCATTTCTTAAAGCCTCGGTCATAAAGTTGGCCCAAATCGGAGCGGCTATTTGACTAGCGGCTCCCGGTAAGGAACGTTCGTTGTGATCACAGCCGACGTAGACACAAGTTAATAAATCCGGAGTGTAACCAACAAACCAGGCATCCCTGTTTTCTTCGGTAGTTCCGGTTTTACCGGCTACCGGCCGGTTGATCACCCCTTCGATATTGGCTGCGGTCCCGCCTTTTCGCAAAACGCTGCTTAAAGCCTGGGTCACCAAATAAGCCACTCCGGGGTCGATGACTGGGGAATGTTCTGTCGGAGCCTGATAAAGTACCCGGCCCTCCCGATCTAAAATTCGCCGTATGGTGGTGGGAATCAACTTTTTGCCGCCATTGGCAAAGGGCAGGTAAGAACCGGCCAGTTCCAGCGGTGTGACTTCCCCGGAACCCAGGGCTAATGACAGAAGGGGGGGTAAGGTGGAGGAAATCCCAAGTTTCTTCGCAAGGGCAATCACTTTGGAAGTCCCGATTTGGTACAGGAGTTTCACCGCCACCACATTGCTGGAAGATGCCAATGCTTGACGCAGGGATAAAAGCCCGGAGCGTCCCTCGTCATTGTCGTCGGTCGGCCGGTAGGTCTGCCGCCCGAGTTGATAGGTCACCGGACTGCAATCAACCAGATTGGCCAATGTATACCCGTGGCTTAAAGCAGCGGCGTATAAAATCGGTTTGAAGGATGATCCCGGTTGGCGGTGGGCTTGAGTCGCCCGGTTAAATTGCGATTTGGTGGAATCATTACCGCCTACTAAGGCCCGGATGAATCCGGTTTGGGGGTCGATTGCAATCAATGCCCCTTGAGGCTGCAGCAAACCTTGCTTATCGTGAAATAATTTTGGCAAATTATTTACCAGGGATCGTTCAGCCTTTTTTTGCATCTCCATATCCAAAGTGGACTCGATGATAAAACCGGCTTTATAAATCAACCCCGGTTCTTTGGGAAATATCCGGCCGACTTCATCTTGGAGAAGATCGAGAAAATAAGGAGCCGGTGGCGTTTTATTGAAGACGCCCGGCAAATGGAGCGGCATGAAACGGTAACGCTCAAGCTGATCCTTGGATATATAATCGCATTCTCTCATCCGCTGCAAAACTTCAACGATTCGCCTTCTGCTGGCCGCGGGGTGGAAATAAGGCGAATAGTAGGCGGGTCCTTTCGGTAAGCCTGCCAGGAGAGCCATTTCGGATGGGGTCAGCTGATCCAAAGTTTTCCCAAAGTAGGTTTGGGCGGCGATTTTCAATCCATAGGCCCCGTGGCCGAAATAAATTTGGTTGAGATAGAGTTCCAGAATTTTATTCTTCGGCAACTGGAGTTCTAATTTAACGGTATAGAATAATTCTTTCAGTTTGCGAAGAAAGGTCCGCTTTTGATCAAGATAGGCATTTTTAGCCAGCTGCTGGGTGATGGTACTGGCGCCCTGCACTAAACTGCGGTGTATCATATCATAAAACAATGCTTTGAGAATTCTTCCCGGATTGATACCATGATGTTGAAAAAACCGGTGATCTTCGACGGCCAATATCGCTTTAATCAGGAAGGGCGGCACTTCATCCAGATTAACCGGGCTCCGGTTCTGGATAAAGAAAGTGGTGACGAAGTGGTGATTCTGGTCATACACCTCGGAAGCCAAGGGCATTTTTGGGGGTGGTAAAGGCAGATAAATAGCCAGCAACAATCCTCCCAAAATAAGAAGAAGCGCCGAAAGGATTATATAGGGCCCGTTTAATTTAGCCTTGACCCAGTTCCGGAACGTTTGCCACATCAATACCACTTTTTTTCCTCGTAAAGGTTTTACTTCATTAATATGTCCCTCTCATTCACTTTTATGAGAAAAGAAGGAAAGATGTTGGATAAGATATAGTTAGAATGAAGGATTAATCAAAAGGCGGCGAGAATCTTTTAACATGTATCCGGCAAGTAACTCAGGAAACCCGATCCTTGCCGGAGCGAGGTTAAATCAACGTAAATCAATCATCGAGGTGGTTTGAGTTGTCAAAAAATGCGCCGATAGGGGCATTTGATTCAGGTGTGGGAGGGCTCTCGATATTACGTGAAGTACGGCGGTTGCTTCCGGCGGAGGATCTCATTTATTTAGCCGACTCGGCCCATTGCCCTTATGGTGTAAAACCTGTGGAAGAAATTCGGCAACGTTCATTGGAAGTTACCGACTTTTTAGTTTCCTTGGGAGCAAAATTAGTCATTGTAGCATGTAATTCGGCTTGTGTCGCCGGACTTGACCAAGTCCGGGCCAAATACAAACAAATACCGGTGGTCGGCGTGGAACCGGCTATTAAACCGGCCCATGAAGTGACTCGTAATGGGAAAATAGGAGTTTTGGCAACCCATTTGACTTTGAATGGTGAACGGTTTTCAATTTTAGTGGAAAAATATGCAACCGGAGTAGAGGTTTATACTCAGCCGGGGCCCGGCCTGGTTGAGATTGTTGAATCCGGTGAAATTGAGACTCCCGAAACGGAGAGAATATTAAGAGGATATCTGGAGCCTCTTTTAGCCAAGGGCATCGACACACTGGTACTGGGATGCACTCATTACCCGTTTTTAATACCGGTTGCCCGTAAAATTTGCGGACCCGATGTCGTCATCATCGATACCGGGGTTGCCGTTGCCCGGCAAACGGAACGGGTGTTGAAACTGGCGGATTTGATGGCGCCCCGCTCTGCTCCCGGCCAGGAAACTTTTTATACCAGCGGAGACCCCTCCTTGGTTACTCCAGTGATGAGTAAATTATGGGGCGACCCCGGGATTCAGGCAAAGAAGGCCGAGGTATAATTTCCATACCCGTTTGGTCTTGATAGTGAAAATGAAGGGTTAGGTCGCTTGGATGGAAATTGATTGAAACCCATCAAGGAACAAAGGAAATCCTTGATGGGTTTCTTTTTTTCAAAAGGCTGCCGTTCAACGAACAAGAAGATTTAAAGCGCCTTTTTTAGTTCCTGCTCGCCCTATTGATGGCGGAAAGCACGGCTTTGATCGAGGCTACGCTGGTATCCTCGTCGATTCCCGCTCCAAAAACAGAAACGCCCGTTTTATTTTTAAGCTGAATAAACGCCAATGCTTTGGAGTCCGAACCGGAGGAGACGGCTTGTTCATCATAGGACACCAGATGGTAATCGCCGATTCCGAAATTTTTGAGGGCATTGAAAAAGGCGTCGATGGGTCCATTCCCCCGGCTTTCAATAGTTTGATCCTCGTTGTGGAACTTGATGACGCCGCTGAAAAAGACCCCCGCCGGAGAGCCGTTTCCCGATTGATGGGAGACATGGTATGTTTTCAAAGAAAAGGGGTATTCCAAATCCAGATATTCTGCCTTAAACAAGTCGTATAAACATTGGGAAGACAATTCAGTCCCCGCTTTGTCGCAAGCCGCTTTAACAATCGTCCCGAACTCAGGGTGCATGGCCTTGGGCATATTGTAACCATAAACCGATTGTAGAATATAAGCGGCGCCGCCTTTGCCGGACTGGCTGTTAATACGGATAATGGGTTCGTATTCCCGGCCGATATCGGCCGGATTGATAGGCAGGTAAGGGACTTCCCAATATTCCGATCCCGAGGCGCGCATATACTCCATTCCTTTGTTGATGGCATCCTGGTGGGAACCGGAAAAAGCGGTGAATACAAGGTCGCCGCCATAAGGATGACGTTCGTGGACCTTCATCTTGGTAACGCTTTCGTAGATTTCCCGGATTTCCGGAATTTTGCTGAAATCCAGCCCGGGGTCGATGCCCTGGGTATGCATGTTCAGCGCCAATGTGACAATGTCAACGTTTCCGGTCCTTTCGCCGTTGCCAAAAAGAGAACCTTCCACTCGCTCGGCGCCGGCCAGCAATCCCAATTCGGTCGCCGCGACTCCGGTGCCGCGGTCATTGTGAGGATGCAGGCTGATGATGGCATTCTGGCGGTCCGGCAAATGTTTGCAAAAATATTCGATCTGATCGGCATAACCATTGGGGGTACTGCACTCCACGGTCGACGGCAGGTTGAGAATGATCCGGTTTTGGGGTGAAGCGCCCAGGGTCTCCATGACCCGGGAACAGATGGCCACGGCATTATCCATTTCCGTACCGGAAAAGCTTTCCGGAGAGTACTCATAACGGAGGTGGGTTTGCGGGTCGGCCTTTTTCGACAACTCGGCGATTAACTTCCCGGCGTTGACGGCAATTTCGATGATACCCGCCATGTCTTTTTTGAAGACCACTTTTCGTTGTAAAGTCGAAGTGGAATTATAGAAATGAAAGATGACATTTTTGGCGCCGTGGATAGCCTCGAAGGTTTTTTCGATTAAATGTTCTCTGGCTTGAACCAAAACCTGGATCGTGACGTCATCGGGAATATGGCCGCCTTCGATTAAAGCCCTTAGGATTTCATATTCCGTTTCGGAAGCTGAGGGAAACCCGACTTCGATCTCTTTAAACCCGATGTGGACCAAGGTCTTGAATAATAGTAATTTTTCTTCCAGGTTCATCGGATCAACCAGGGCCTGGTTCCCATCGCGCAAGTCTACGCTGCACCAGACGGGGGCTTTTTTTAAGACCCGGGAAGGCCACTGGCGGTTTGCCAGGGGGACTCCGGGAAAGGGAAGGTACTTTTCAAACGCCTTTTTCATATCTGTTTCCTCCTAAACCATAGTAACCAAACAGACACAAAAAATCCTCGCCCCACAAACACAAGGGGCGAGGAGCTTATTCTCCACGCGGTACCACCCTAATTCGATTGCGTTTATACGCAACCCTTTACGCAGCCTCCAACAAGGCGCTGACCTGTAACGTTGCCAAAACGTCCCGCTCTAAATCTTTCAAGCGGGCAACTCCGGGATGAGCTATTCACATAAAACGAAGGCGCCGGTTTGCACCAACCACCGGCTCTCTAAGGCTTTTATTTTATGTCTTGTTCCCTTCAATGTCTTTGGGGCGATCTTACGAATGTTCCATTCGTATTTATGAATATTTGATTAGCAATAATATATGCGATTCTTGAAGATTTGTCAACTACTTTTTAGAACCCGGCTTTTTGACCAATTTCCGCTTGTTTGGGGAGGAATACCAGAGGGACGTTTTTCGGGATGAGGACTTTAAATTCCGCGCCTTGGCCGGGAGCGCTTTGAACGGTGATTTGGCCCCGCATTTCTCCCAGCAGTTGTTTGACAATCGCCAAACCAAGGCCTGAGCTGTTTTTGGTCGAAAATCCGGCGGTAAAAATCATCGGCTGGATCTCGTCCGGGATAGGCGGCCCGTTATTCCAAATGGTGAAATGGTAACAGTCTTCCGTTTCCCAGATGGTCACCTGGATAGTCCGGGAGGAAGCCTGCTCTCCTTCGAGGATCTCAATGGCGTTGCGGATGATATTTCCCAATACCCGGGTAATGGCGACCATGGAAATTTTAAAATCCGTAAAGTCGGCGTCGCAATCCACCAGAAATTGCAGGTTTTTCGCTTTGCACTGGGTGGAAAAAACCAGCAACATCGCAGAAATCGCCGGATTATTGATGTTCAGGTACAAGGAGCTGGATGAGTCCAGGGAGGCATTGTACTCATCGATGAATTTGAGCACTTCCTGGCTCCGGTTCATTTGGGCCAACATCCGAATAACCTGAAGTTGATTTTTAAAATCATGCCGCTGGGAACTGAGGGTCTGGATTAGTTTCTGGCTTTCTTCCAGTTGCAGGTGGTCGATTTCCTGGACCATGGATTCCTTATTCAGTTCAACCGTAAATTTATAGAACGAACGGAGGTTTAAGACCCATAGGATTAAAATGGCGACAGTAATCCCGGCTACAAAGATAGTAACCGTTTTATGGAGCATATCAAAGAGATTCATTTCCAGAATCAATAGCAAAAAAATAGCCAGCAAAGCATAAAGGAAAGAATGCAATAGGTAAGAGTGTTTCAATTAATATCACACACCTATTTGGTAATCGGAATATATTTCATCAGGGAAAATTTGGTTGCTTTTAAGATAATCAATACTAGCGCCGGGGCGACGAGTTCCAGCAGATTTAAAAGCATCCAGTTCGTCTCGGCTAATCTTGAAGTAATCGCATACCCAAAGTGGGTGAAGAGCGGGCAGGCCAAGAGCATACTTCCCAGCGTTAACGTGGTAAAAGACAGTAAAGAACCGATAAGACTCAACGTAATATCGATTTTGTTAAGGAAGTATAATATCCCTGCGCCGGTTATTACCAACACGATGGTATGAACGGGAGCGGAAGCATTCAAAACGAGTTTGGAAATATAAGCGATTGCCGAAAAGATCATGACCGGCAAGAGAACTCTTTTTACCGGCAGGGAAACTCCAATAAAGGCCAAAGCTAACTGATAACTAATAAAAAAAGCAAAGTAAACCAACAAGAAAGAAATAAGCATCAAATAGGGATCTTGCATCTACTCTCAGCTCCTTATAAGTGTTCTATAAGCTCTAAAACCAAGCTCATAGAAAATTATAACATAAAAATCAGGAAATATTACGCTTTTTCATCCAAATTATTTTTTAGTTAAACAGTCCCGTCGCTTTCTTAAGGAAAAGCAAAAATAATGAAACGACATCAAAATTGGCAACCCATGCAATCCCGTAAAAATTATGTTTTCGCCGTATAATCTTGAAGATATTTCAGCAAGGAGAATTTGCTGATCTTCAGAGTAATCAAAACTAGCGTTGGGAGAAGCAATTCCAGCAGATTTAAAAGCATCCATGAACCCCATGTGTACCCGCTCAATTTTGAAGGAATCGTATGACCCAGTTTGACGAAGAGCGGGCAAGCCAACATCATGCTTCCCAGGGTCACAGTGATAACGGTCAGCAAAGAACCGATCAGGCTGAGTATCCAATGGATCGGATTAAACAACCAAAGTACCCCGGCGCAAATGATCACCACCACCACGGTATGCAGCGGAGCGGGGGCTTCCAAACAAATTTTGGAGATATCGGCGATGACTGCGGCGATTAGGACCGGCAGTAAGGTCTGTCTGAGCGATGGGGAACGATCGATAAAAGCCGAAGCCAACTGGTAAAAGATAAAAAAAGTAATAAAAGCTATCAAAAAATTCAAAAGCAGCCAATAAGGATGATACATCGATGCTCAGCTCCCTGTCATCGTATTTGAAATATTTCCCAGTCAAAGTGACTGAAAAAACATTACAATTTCCCAACCCATACGGCATAAATTTCTCAAAAGTCACGTTTTGTCATGGCGTGAAGATATTGAAGCAAAGAGAATTTGCTGGCCTTTAGAATGATCAAAACCATGATGGGGAGGACCAGTTCCGGCAGATTTTAGAAGCATCCATGAATACCCGCTCGATTTTTGAAGGAATCGCATAACCCAGTTTGAGGAAGAGCGGGCAAGCCAAACTCATGCTTCCCAGGGGTACATTGATAACGGTCAGCAGGCCGGTTAAGCTGAGTGCCCATTGAAAAAAGGTATTATCACAAACAACTAAAGAATCAACTATAAATACGGATTCTCAATATTTTGCCGTTTATTTATAAAATATCCTAAAATTGTGAAGAAAGTAATTCTATGCAAATATTATAACACAAAAAAACCACCAAGGTATATCAAAAATACCTTGGTGGTAAAAAATCTTTACAAACGAAAACATTCATCAATTATTTCCTCATTTTTGGTTGATAGGACACACTTTGGCAAGCAAAGGCCATGCTGAGAGTAGCAGCTAATGTAGCGATAGCGGCTAATAACAAATATACTCTTTTCATACGGATTGCGCCTCCTTTCCTTTGGTAATCTGTTCCAACCCATGGACTATCCAGACACCGGCCGGTGTTCTGAGCAGAACTGTAATGAGAACCCCGATATTCAAAGCCGATAACCAGGTACTGACAAACCAGATATTCAAAAGGCTCAGGGATGCGAGGGTGATTACCCCGAAGCGTTTTCTGGATTTGATTTGTTGCTTACTGAAATCAAAATCCGGCGCCAACAGCGGACCATAAAGCAGAACGACGCAGCATCCTGCGGTTGCCAAAGCCAGCAGCCACCAGGGAGAGGGAAGGCCCAAAGTTTTCAATGCCCATCCGGAACCGGCCAGGATTAACGCGCTAAAAACGGTGCATCTGACAAAGCCGGAAAGATGAGGGCCGCCGATGATGTGTTTCATCCATAATGCGGCAAAGGTTATCCAAAAAGTTTCCCGCAAAGCGCCGCCCAACCAGCCGACCGCCAGAATGAAACCGATGCTGATCGCCATAATGGACAGGCATTCAATCCCATAACAAATTTTCTTGACTTCAGACTGCAAGCCGGCCTTTTCGCCGATATATTCCCCGACATGATCCGCAACTTCCGCTATGGTAACCATCTTCTCGCACCTTTCTTTCACCAAGGCATAAAAGCGCAATATTAATTATATTGGCGCTATTGCCAATAGTTTGTCTTTACATAATAAACTATCGGGTTTTTTGCCGGGAACTTTATACTTTTTTTAAAAAAATTTATAAAAAAAAGATCCTCGCAATTTGCAGGGATCTTCTTTGATGGAAGCATTCAGGATGATGAGGGATTTGTATTATTTGTTGAGGTTAAACTCCTTGGCCAAAGCGGTGAAGGCCGGCAAGGAATTTTGGATGATTTCCTTGGAAACGCAATAGGCAATCCGGAAATATCCCGGCTGACAGAATCCTTTCCCCGGGACGATTAAAATGTTATGTTTTTGGGCTGCCTGGCTAAAAGCGCCGTCATCCGGAATCGGGCTTTTGGGGAAGAGATAAAAGGCGCCTTGGGGCTTGATGACTTCAAACCCGATGCCGGTCAGATGGTTATACAAAATATCCCGCCGCTCCCGGTACAAATCCAACCCGGCCACTTGGCCCTGAAGATCAGCCACCAGACGCTGCATTAAAGCGGGGGCATTTACAAATCCCAGAATCCGGTTGGCGAAAACCAATGCGTTGAAAAAGAGATCGGCTTCCGGTATTTGGGGATTGATGGCGACGTAACCGATGCGTTCTCCCGGTATGGCCAGGTCTTTGCTGTGGGAAGTGGCCACGATGCCATGCTCAAAAATTTTCAATATGGGCGGAGCTTCCACGCCGTCATAGACCAATCCGGCATAGGGTTCATCGGAAATTAAATAAATTACTTTTCCGAGCTCCTTTTCTTTTTCCCGGATTACGGCGGCAAGGGCGGTTAATGTCTCCTCGGAATAAACCACCCCGGTGGGGTTATTGGGAGAATTGATCAGGATGGCTTTGGTTTTCGAATTGACCGCCCCCCGGATGGCCTCCGGATCCAGTTGAAAGTCGGGTTGGGTTTTGACCACCACCAGTTTGCCCCGGTGATTGTCGGTATAAAAGCCGTATTCCATGAAATAGGGAGCGCTGACAATGACCTCGTCGCCGGGGTTGAGCAAAGATTTAAAGATCACGTTCAAAGCGCCGCCGGCTCCGGAGGTCATTACGACATGATTGGCGTTTAAGGTTAGCCCGGTGCGTTTGTTTTGATAAGCCGCTATGGCCGTCCGGGTCCCCTCGTAACCGGCGTTGCTCATGTATTTATGCATTCCGGGAATGGGATGATTGGCCAGCTCACGTAGTCCTTGCTGAAAAGACTCCGGCGGTTCCAGATCGGGATTGCCCAGGGAGAAATCATAAACCTTATCCGGACCGTAAATGCGGCGCAGGCGGTCGCCCTCTTCAAACATTTTCCGGACCAGCGAGGAGTGATTGAGAGATTCGCGGATCTGATCGGAGATAGACATGGAAAAAACCTCCTTGGATATAATTGATTGTGAACGTTACGGCAAAAATGCAAGCCCTGATTCTGGCGGGGCCGGGGGTGAGTCGCTTTTAGACACCCTGAAGAATGAAATTGAATCGTTTAAAATAAATCCTGAGCGCCGGTTTTTTTTCAGATCATTCGCGAAGCGTTAGGATAATCCTGCCACAAAGACAGGAATTGGATCATTTACCGGAATGATTTTTGAAAGTGCCTCTTTACAGTTTATCAAAGATAGGTTATAATTTATGATACACGTGAAGTGCCGAAGTGGTGGAACTGGCAGACGCGCAGCGTTCAGGGCGCTGTGTCCGCAAGGGCGTGCGGGTTCAAATCCCGCCTTCGGCACCAATAATTTTCTCAATACTTTTGAGATTTTGCGAACAGATGGTTTAGATTACTTTTCCAAAAACAGCGCCGAATATACGGGCGCTTTCTTTTTGTAGAGTCGGTAAAACGTGGCTATAAATATCAAGAGTAATGTCGATTTTTGAATGTCCTAATTTTTCAGAAACGACTTTGGGATGAACACCTTGACTTCTATACGATGTTTCTTCAGTATTTCAGCCAGTTGAATGGAAATAATAATTTATCTTATTTTGTCCTACACTGTGAGACATTCTCACATAATAAAAAGAAGGGTATCTCAAGTTGACCCCTTCTTTTCAAAAATTTTCCGCGCCTTTTAAATGATCCAGGTTATTTTGCTTGCTTTAAGACTGCCCGTGACTCAGGATTAAGCTTTATTATTTCGCCCTCGATGTTATCAAGACGATTATTGATTCTCACAAGAGAAGGCTTTACGAGGTCCATATCTTCAACCAAACCTCTAAGTGTGGGTTTTACAATGCCCATATCTTCAACCAAACCTCTAAGTGTAGGTTTCACAATATCCATATCCTCGATTAAGCCATCAACTTTTTGTTCTAATCGTTCCATTCTGTTTCGAAGGTCGTCTTGTCCTTCGCCAAAAGTTTTAAACTGAGAAGATAGATGTTCGAGTAAAACCGCTACTTGCGCGCTCGTGTACGAATTATCTTCCATAATTATTGCTCCCTTCAATTTTCAGATGATAATTTCTACATTCAGAGTATTAATCCTTTAGATATTCCAGTTCTTTTTTGATTTGTCCAAATCTTCCGGTTTTCGAATAGACAGCTTTTTTCTTCCATGATAAAATTAAAGCACTAACCAGGGCATACTTATATTTCCAATACGAAAGGATGGACGCTATGCTTTGTGAAAACTTGGATAATTTATACCCGAATATGGAAGAGAAAGCGGAGCGGATTATTGAGGCCAACAGTAAAAAGTAAGAGGATTCACTCTATGGAATCGACACTTTAATAAAGGAAAGACTATCATGGGTAAATTATTTTGGAAACCGGGGACGTTGCTTTACCCGGCGCCGGTTGTCCTGGTAAGCTGCGGGGAACTTCAAGGAGTTAAAAACATCATCACCATTGCCTGGGCCGGAACGGTAGCCTCCGATCCGGTGATGGTTTCCATCTCGGTGCGGCCGGAGCGTTATTCCTATCCTCTCATCAAGGAGAGCGGAGAATTTGTGATTAACCTGCCCAACCGTAATATGGCCCGGGCGGTGGATTATTGCGGAGTGGTTTCCGGCAAGGATTGCGACAAATTTCAGGCCACCGGATTAACGGCGGCGGCGGCGCGAAATCTGAAAGCGCCCGTGATTGAAGAGGCCCCCTTGGCCTTGGAGTGCAAGGTGAGCGCGGTCGAGGATTTAGGCTCCCACCACCTGTTTTTGGCCAAAGTTACCGGAATACAGGTAGAGGAGGGGTTAATCGACCGGAGCGGCCGGTTAAATCTGGAGAAGGCCGACCTGATAAGCTACGTTCACGGCCAATACCGGACGTTGGGAGAGGCCGTCGGCAGCTTCGGTTTTTCCGTTAAAAAACGCCGCAAAAAGTAGGCTTGATTTCTAAAGCGCCTTATAGACCAGCCTCGTAAAAAAACCTAAAAAAAACCACCCGCAAGGGTGGTTCCGTTATTTTAGTATGAACGTCTGGATTGGAAGCAGTCACGGCAATAAACGGGTTTGTCACCGCTGGGTTGGAAAGGAACTTTGGTGGGTTTGCCGCATTCCGCGCAAACCGCATCATAAAGTTGACGATCTCTGCTTTGAAAACCGCCACGGCCTCTGCCGGATTGGGATTTCTTAGCAGCCCGGCATGCGGGACAACGGCCAGGCTCATTGGTAAATCCTTTGGATTCGAAGAATTCCTGTTCGCTGGCTGTAAAAATAAAATCTTGTCCACAATCTTTACATGTTTTTGTTTTATCCTGAAACATTAAAAAACCTCACCTTTTAGCCCTACGGGCTCTTATTTTACCTTCCCTGGACTATTCGGAGGCAATTCATTTCAGAATTTGCAAACCTTATGATCCTGTTTAGGTACAATTTTATAATATCATGAATCAAAGGAAATACAAGTACTAATTTTCCTACCTAATTTTTACGGAGGATATGACCTTGGGGATGGAGAATTATAATGGAAACGTACACTATGCGCGTAACCTGCGTGCGCTGGGGAGGGTTCTTTATGGACGAAACGAATCAAACGTCCTGGAATTTTACGGGTAACGGTTACATTATGTTATTTAAATTTCCCAAATCGTTTATTCTCGACCATGGTTTTTTACCCGAGCGGTTTCGGAAAGGGTTTTACGGAAATGTCGGGGCCATCGTGTTTGCGGATTACCACCATTCCGACCTGGGCCCTTATCAAGAATTGTTTTTCGTACCCGGGAAATTGCGCCATCAACACCGCAAGGTTTATACGATTTCCAAAAATTATGTTTCCGACAACCGGGAGGGACTTGAAAATTCTTTGAGTAGTTGGGGAATATCTAAAGAAAAGGCGGGTTTCCGGTTTATCCCCGGAAAGGATTTGGATAGTCTGCAAGTTACGCAAAACGGGGTCCCCGTCATCGATATCACGGTCAAGGTTTCCAAAAAGGGCTGGACTTTTCCTTTGTGGACGTTTTTTCACCCTCTCCATATGATTCAATACGAGGACGGGAAAACTTTCAGTTTCAACCTCCATGGGAGTGGAAAAGGGAGATTTGCCGCGATCATGAAAGTCGACGTCAATCCCGACCGCTTTCCCAATTTTGCGTTTTTTAAACATGTGGCCATCATCCGGGTTACGGATTTCCATTTCAAACTGCCCCCGGCCAAAATGAAAGAGGAGTAACAACAAAAAGGTTTTTTTTTCCACAACATCAAGCGCCAGGAGGGCATGGCTGGAATTTGCAAAAATCACAAAAGGTTCTTGGGGAGCCTTGGCAAATCCTGCGGGAATCCCAATACCAGAAATTTGAAAACCGTAGAGGAGCGACTGCGGTTTTTTTTGTTGATATTCCTGGCCGGGAATGGAACATAAAAAAAGCTTTTTTCCATATATTTCTCCGATATGACAATTACCAGATGGGTGGTTTTTTTTGTATATAGAAAAGCCCAGCTAGGAAGATTATAATGATTTTATAAAAGGAGGGGGTTTTTTGGCAGACCAAAATAATATGCCGAAAGTGGCTTATTTTTGTATGGAATATGGTCTGGACGCATCCTTTCGGACTTATGCGGGGGGCCTTGGAATATTGGCCGGGGATTACCTCAAGGGCGCGAAAGACCATGGGTATCCGATAGTCGGAATCGGCATCAAATGGAAACAAGGTTATACCGATCAAAGGATTGGTCGGGATGACCGGCCCTATGATAGCTATCATAATTACCAGTACGATTTTTTGAAAGATACCGGAGTGAAGATTGTGGTGCCAATCCGGAGACGGAATGTAGTCTGCAAGGTTTGGCTGGTCGATCATTTCGGTAATGCTCCCCTGTATTTGCTGGATACCGATGTGCCTGAGAATCAGGATCCCTGGATAACCGGTCAATTATACGGCTGGTTTGGGGAAGAACGGATTGCCCAGGAAATGGTTCTGGGGATTGGCGGCGTGAAGGCCTTGCGGGCCCTCGGCATTACCACGGATGTCTACCATTTCAATGAAGGCCATGCAGTCTTTGCCGGGTTTGAACTGATCCGGGAGAAACTGGAATGGGGATTGAACTATGATGCGGCATTGGCTGCGGTCCGGGAACAAATCGTTTTTACGACCCACACCCCGATCGTTGAAGGCAATGAATCCCATGATCTTGACCGGTTGATGTATATGGGGGCTAACAACGGTTTATCGGCGGAGCAAATGATGGAAATCGGCGGCAAACCTTTTAATATGACGGTCGCGGCTTTGCATTTGTCGAGAATCACCAATGCGGTTGCCGATCTACACTGTCAGACCGCCAACAAAATGTGGTCGTATGTTTCCGGTTGCTCGCCCATTGTCGGCATTACCAACGCGATTCATAGGCCGACCTGGGTTGATCCGGAAATGTTGCGGGCGGCCGCGGGAGAGGGCTCCCTGTGGGAACAGCATCAAAAAAACAAACAAAAATTGGTTGGATTTATTAAAGAAAGAACCGGGAGCGAGCTGAATCCGGAAGGTTTGTTAATCGGTTTTTCAAGACGGGCTGCCGGGTATAAACGGAGCGGATTCATTTTCAGCAGACCGGACATCATCGCTCCCCTGCTGGAAAAGGGGAAACTTCAGATCGTGTTTTCCGGTAAAGCTCATCCGTTGGATGACGGCGGTAAAAGGGTGGTTGAAAACCTGGTGCAGATGTCCAAACGCTATCCGGGCGCGGTGGTGTTTTTGGAGAACTATGATATGACCATCGGTAAAATGTTGACCACCGGTTCCGATGTTTGGCTGAACAACCCGCGGCGTCCGAAAGAGGCCAGCGGCACTTCAGGGATGAAGGCTGCGATGAACGGGGTCCTTAACTTGAGTATTCTGGACGGCTGGTGGCCGGAGGCCTGCAGGCACGGAATCAACGGTTGGCAATTTGGAGACGGTTTTGAAAGCTGCTCCGAATATGAACAGGACGAACATGATTTGAACGCCCTTTACCGGGTTTTACAAGAGGAAGTAATTCCTACCTATTATCATGACCGTGAAAAATGGATTCGGATGATGGGGGAGAGCATTAACAGTACCCGCGAAACTTTCGCCGTCAAACGTATGCTGGAGGATTACTATCAAAAGATGTATATTTCAAAATAATTTCTTAGGATTTATATTTATTTCATGGATTGATTCATATGAATTTCAAAAAGCCGCTGGAGGATTTGGACAGTGGCTTTTTGATTGAATTCTGTTCTGACTTTTCATCCCTTTCGGGATGAATTTTTTTAGTCGAGATATTTAATAAATTTAGGTTGAATTTTCTTAATAAAAAAGAAATCTAATGGATTATTAATTTCCTGAAGGGGGAATTCAGGTTTTATGTCCCGGAAATGAAATCCGGAAGGAAAGATTAATTCTTAAGAGCAAAGATTAATTTCCGGAAGGGGGAATTGAAGATTTGTGTTCCGGAAATGAAATCCGGAAGGGAAGATTAATTCTTAAGAGCAAAGATTAATTTCCGGAAGAGGGAATTCACGATTTGTGTTCCGGAAATGAAATCCGGAGGCCAAGATTAATTCTTAAGAGCTAAGTTTAATTTATCATAAATTGGATGACCATTTTATATTATTTTGTTAAATTCCGGATAAAAGTTAGCAAATCCGGTCCTAAAGGATAAGCGAAAAGTTGGCCTAAAAGAAGTTAACGGAGACGGGATTTACAGGATTTACAGGATTTACGGGATTAAGGAAATGGATAATTCATAGGGGTTATAAAAAATCTTGTAAATCCATAAAATCATGTTAATCCTGTTTAAGTTCTTTTAGTTAGGCCGCAGTATAGTTTGACTACGCTCGGTCAGGTATTTTAGAATATTTATTTCACCTTGGATGAATTGATTAATATTTTATATCGATTGAATATCATTGATTTCCCGTTTTCCTTCCGGGATATGGGTTAAGCCTTAAGTTGGGAATAGGGTACGGTACATCGTCTGGAACAAACGGCGTTCATTTTTGTTAAAGAAAGGACCGCCGCGGACGGTCCTCTCTGATGATTTCCCTTTTTACTTACCGCTGGTCCGGAAAACCGAACTCCTTCCAAGACTTCTGGGGCATTTCCAGTTTGATCATTTTTTTGCCCTCTTGGAACAGTTCATTCAGTTCTTCCTTTTTGCCGTCGAGGGCGCCGGTCATAATCTTCAATTTGGATTTGACCGCCTCGTGGGTGCTGTTTAAATCCAGAGCGTCCTGATAAGCAGTTTCGAATCTGCCGATGAAATCGGTGTCCGCTCCCCTGCGGGCCAGTTCGGAAGTATGGTTTTTGAGCCCTGCCAGCATAACGCTGGCGCTTTTCATTTGTTCCGCGAATGATTCCGACATTACAAACTAAACTCCTTTATTGATAATTTCGGCGCGTTTGCGCCAGGCAATGACTTTTCCGGCCGGAGAACTTCTTGCCTATGGATAATTATACCACAAATGTAAAAATACACAATATCATCAAAAAGGATATTTCCGGAAATACCCTCATTATAGTGGGGAAATGTGAGCCGGGGTACCCCCTGAAAATGAAATTTTTTTTTGGCGGATGATTACGCTTCCATGTGGTTATCTTTACCCGGCCCAAGCTTTCCAGCGGAAAATAAATAGGGATTTTTTCCTTCCCGCCGCTTTACAAATATTATTTTATTCTATAAAATGGAATTATTAAGAACAAACAGAAACAAGTCGGAATAAAAAAGAACGACAGGGAGGGTCCCGGGATGTTCATAGAAGAGCGCCATCAGCATATTTTGGAGATGCTTCATGCCAAAGGACGGGTGGAAGTGGTTGAACTCAGTAAGAATTTTCAGATTTCGGAGGATTCAATCCGGCGGGATTTGCGCCTCATGGAGGAAAAAGGACTTTTAACGCGAACATATGGGGGTGCCATTCTTCCCGAGCAGGTCAGTTCGGCTTTATCCTACCGGGAACGGCAGGAAATCAATAAAGATGTTAAAACCGCCATCGCCAAATCGGCAGTGGCCGCAATTAAAAATAACGATACCATCCTGCTGGACGGCTCCTCCACCGTGGCCGAAATGGTTCCTTTTTTTAACCGGATCGCCGGACTGACGGTCATTACCAATTCCGTGGCCATTGCCCATGATGTCTTGCTTTTTACCAACGGTTGCAAGCTGGTGATGATCGGCGGCGCCGTCGACCGGGAGTGTTTTAATACCATCAGTATCGACAGCCTTAAAAAAATACAGGGTTTACGGGTGGATAAAACTTTTGCCGGGCCCTGCGGCATTTGCCCGGAATGGGGGTTGTCGACGACCACTTTCGATGAGGCGGCCATTAAAAAAGCCATGTTGGAAGCGGCCAAAGAAGTCTATCTTCTGTTTGAAAGCAGTAAGTTCGGCCACCGTTCTTTGGCCAATATCGGGCCTATCGAGCCGCGGTATCATTGGATTACCGATGGTCAAATCGCTATTGAGGATAGCGGGTTTCAAAAGTTGCTGGCTCAAGGACTGCAAATACAAATTGCTGATACTTTCACCGACGGGGATTCCAACCTTCGGCTTTAGCGGAACCATGGGCTTTTTGGGTTTTGAATTTCCACAGATTTGAGTCTGCCAAGGGAGGAGAAAAATCATGGCGATTGAACTCGCGCCATCCGGCTTCATTCAATCCTTTAAAAAATTACACGGCAACACCCGGGTTTCGGTTGTTTTCGAACCTCTCTGGGGGATTCCGTATTCCTTGTATACCTTTTATTTCAGCCTTTATATGAAAGACCGGGGAATTAGCGACCCCCAAATCGGTTTTTTGATTGCCATCGGGTTTATTGCCTGTATAGCATTTTCGGCCATTGCCGGCCTGATCACGGATGCGCTGGGCCGCCGCAGAACGACCCTGATATTCGATATGATTGCCTGGCCTGTTGCCCTCATGCTCTATTTATTCAGTCATAATTTTTGGATGTTTGCCCTAGCCCAGGTTGTCAATAGTTTATCAAAGATTCCCGCCGTTTCCTGGAACCTGATGTTGATTGAAGACGCGGCCCCGGAACAACAGGTCGTCGCCTATAATCTGATTAATACCATCAACATTTCGGTGGGTATTTTCACACCCTTGGCCGGACTGATTGTCAAAGAGATGGGGATTCTTTCCGGAGAACGGATTTTATTGGTTTTTGCGGTTATCAGCATGACTACCATGGTACTGGGTCGAAATTATTATTACCGGGAGACTGCAGTCGGACAGCAAATTTTGCGCCAGCGGAATCAGGAATCTCCTCAGCAGAGAAACCGGTTGAACCTGGCTTTTTTCAAGAGACTTTTCCACGAACCCTTGGTTTTAACGGTATTATGCTGTAGCGTTCTTTTTAACGCCTATATTCCGATAGGCACTTATTCGAGCCTTTATTATGCGCCCTTTTTAACGGAAGTTCTTCGGCTTGATAAATCCGCCATTGCCCTTTTGGGCGGAGTCAATGCCGCGGTCATGTTGGTCATATTTGTTCTGGTAATCCCCCGTTCGGCCAATTTTAATCGCTATTTGCTGATGGCAGGCGGAGTTTTGCTGCAAATCGCCTCCCTGGTGTTGTTTATTACCCTCCCGGCGGGCAGCTTCAAAATTGTGTCGTTGGGAGTGGTGGTTTTTGCAATCGGTTATGGCCTTTCAAAGCCCTTTATGGATGCGGTTTTGGCAGAGGCCACTTCCGGTACGGAGCGGGCAGCCGTTTTCGCCCTTCATAACACGGCGGTAGCTTTTTGCAGCGCGGTTTTTGGCTTCCTTTCGGGATTTTTATACAGTCTGAAGCCGGTGTTGCTCTATATGTTATCCATGGGGATACTGGCTGTCTGCACAGTCATGCTTATTGGGTTGGGATTGTCAAGTACAACCACGACGCTAAGGAGAAATTGAGACAAAAAATGAAACGCCAACAAATACTCGCTATCTTGCTGACGATGATGGTTTTAATCGGGGTTTTCAGCACGCAAAGTTATGCCCAGGGTCTTGAAGAACAAGAAACTCTCTCTTCTGCCGGCGAAGGGACCATTTCCGCCGAACTCGATCAATTATATGGATGGCAGGGTTTCGTACAGAATTTAAAGCTTGAATATACAACCATTGAGGGAGAAAAGGCCGCCGGTTTTCATGTGAAGCCGGAGTGGCGCTGGAACAGGTTTGAAGGTGTTTTTGATTTGGCTTTTTACCAAAACCCCTGGAATGACCATGAGTGGCAATGGGGTATACCACGGCCCGGCATCAGTCCGGATATTCCTAATTTTGTGGACACCTTTAGCTATCAGGGCAATTGCCTGCAACTTCACTATCAAAAAATAGAAGATATTGACTATGGTTACGGGTTGCTCATCAACGATTATCATCCGTTTAACCCCTATCGCGGTTTTTTATTGAAGGTAACCCCCGGTGAGACTACCCATTTGAGTTATGTTGCCTTTGGTGAAATCTTGTATTGGGCGCCCTTTGAGAAAAATGATTATGCCAGTTTACAGGCGTTACGTATCGATCAGTCTGTAACAACGGCCGGGCTTCACTGGCAGCTGGGGTTAACCGGTATTCGCGACGGCTACGACGGTTTGTCTTCCCGCCAATTTCCGACGGCCGGATTTTCTTACGATCTGAGTTTAAATAATGTGATCTGGTGCGCTCCGTTCTGGGAATCCGCCAGGTATACGGATTATGGGAAAGCGGATATGTTTGGCGTTAAGGGAAGGCTCGGATTGGTCAGTTATCAGATCGGCGGATTCCATACCCGGGGAAAGTTTATCGCCAACTACTTTGGCGGAAGATATGAGGATTTGAAATGGAACTCCTTCAATAATCCCGGAAAAGAGGGGCTCCTTTCCCTGGATACTGTCGACGACGCCGCCCGGAACGGCGCCATGGCCCAATTGTGGCTCGAAGTAAACCCGTGGCTTAATTTGAGCGCGTTGTACATCGATGATATTGAAAATGCGATGGCTTACCGTTTTAAAGGAAAGATCGAGCGGCTGGGCCTGGAATATGGTTTTTCTTTTTATGACCAAACAAAGAACGTTTATAATTATGACTGGTTTATCAAGGATGATGACGGCGCCTGGAGTTATCTCTGTCACTATTACCGGGATATGGACGGCAAATCCCGCTATGATTTTGAACTGGGGTACAAGTTTTAGACCGATTGGATTACATTTACATTATCCGTATATTCTTGCAGGAAGATGCATATCTCTAGCGAATAGAAAAACGAGATTTTCCAAATTCTTGATTGAAATCGTCATAAAATTTTGGAGGCGTAGACAATGGCTAGTCAAATAAAGTTAGATTTATCGAAAGCAAGGCCCTTTATGAGAGACCATGAAGTAGGCATGCTTCAGGAACAGGTAAAACTGGCTCATGAAATGCTGCATCAAAAAACCGGCCCCGGCAATGATTTTCTGGGATGGGTGGAGTTGCCGGTAAATTATGATAAAAAAGAGTTCCAGGCGGTCATCAAGGCGGCGGAACAAATTCGAAAGGATTCCCAGGTGTTGGTGGTGATCGGGATCGGCGGGTCGTATCTGGGCGCGCGGGCCGCTATCGATTTGTTGAACCATAGTTTCTATAATCAACTCAGCGCGGAAAAACGCCAAGGCCCCCGGATTTTGTATTTAGGAAATACCATCAGTCCGACTTACACCGGGGAACTGCTCGATCTCCTGGCCGATAAGGACTTTTCGGTCAACGTCATTTCCAAATCGGGCACCACGACCGAGCCGGCGATCGCTTTCCGGTTAATCAAAGAATTATTGATCAAAAAATATGGAGAAACCGGAGCGAAAGCCCGGATTTACGCCACAACCGACAAGTCCAAGGGAGCTTTGAAGAAGACCGCCATTTCCGAAGGGTATACTCAATTTGTGATTCCCGATGATGTTGGCGGCCGGTATTCGGTATTGACTCCCGTCGGGCTGCTGCCGATTGCCGCCAGCGGAATCGATATTCAGGAAATGATGGACGGCGCCGCCGAAGGTTACCGGGAATATCAGGAGACTTCCTTGGAAAAAAATCCGGCTTACCGGTACGCGGCGGCCCGGACTGCTCTTTACCGGAAAGGAAAGACCACCGAAATCATGGTCAATTATGAACCGGGGTTGCATTATTTCGCGGAATGGTGGAAGCAATTATACGGAGAAAGCGAAGGGAAGGACCAAAAAGGAATTTTCCCGGCGGCATGTGATTTTTCAACCGACCTTCACTCCATGGGACAGTATATTCAGGATGGGCGAAGGGATCTGTTGGAAACGGTTCTTTGGGTCGAAAAGCCCCGCCGTTCGGTGATTATCCCGGATGATCCCGCCAATATCGACGGCTTGAATTTCTTGAGCGGCAAAACCATGGAATATGTGAATCAAAAAGCCTTTGAAGGCACACTGCTGGCCCATAACGACGGGGGAGTCCCCAATATGGTGGTCAGGATTCCCGAAATCACTCCCTACACCTTCGGGAAACTGGTTTATTTCTTTGAAAAGGCCTGTGGAATCAGCGGCTATTTAAACGCGGTCAATCCCTTTGATCAACCCGGAGTGGAAGCTTACAAGAAAAATATGTTCGCCCTTTTGGGGAAACCGGGTTATGAGGCGGAGAAAGCCAAATTAGAGGAGCGATTGTAATCAGGATTCAATTCAACCGCAGGGTGAAAACTTGGGGAGAAATATTGCTGTGGATTAGCTTGTATCTGGTGATGCAAGTTTTGGTTACCACCGGACAAGGCTTTGTTTACCAGCTGCAATTTATGGTTTTCCGTCATCGGGAAATAAGCCCCGAGCAAATAGAGGCCATGCTCGACCGGAATGTCCTGCCGATGTTGATAATCAGCGCCCTGCTTTCGCTTTTGATATATTGGATCGCTTTTCGGGTAAGACGAAGAAATCTCTGGACCTATTGCCGGTTTTCAAAACCGGGAATGAGCGTTATTCTGCTTGCCATGGTCCTGGGTGTTTCCTTTAATTTGCTTTTTTTAACCTTTGACATGGTAACCTCCTTTGACCGGCTCTTTCCCGATTACGGTCAAGTGGTGGAACCGCTGATGAGCGGAGGCTTCGGCTTCACCTTGATGATTGCCGGAATTTTGATTCCGATTTTTGAGGAAATCCTGTTCCGGGGGATGGTATTTAACCGGATCAAGACTTTTTTACCTGTCGGCGCAGCCATAGGGTTGCAAGGGTTTCTTTTTGGGGCTTACCACCTGAACATTTTGCAAGGGATTTATGGGATGATCTTGGGTATTTTGGCGGCTCTGGTTTATCAGTGGTTTCGTTCTCTATGGGTCCCCATCGCGGTCCATATCGCTTTTAACTCATTCAGTATCATCATCAGCAGGATTCCCAATATTGAAATTATTTTTCAACAGGGAATGCTGCTCCTGATCGGCAGCGGGGCTTTGTTGGCTTTGACGTTGTTCTTTCTGTGGCAAAGCCATTGTGTTTTCAAACTTAAATCGTCCTGATTTAGCCGAAGGCTAAACCGTTAAAAAAAGCGGTAACCCTGGATTGTTGGAGGTTGCCGCTTTTTGCAAAAATGTTCATTTGATTTTTTTTTAGAGAATCTTGCTTAAAAATTGTTTGGTTCTTTCGTTTTTGGCGTTATTAAACACATCGGCCGGAGTGCCTTCCTCTAAAATCTGGCCTTCATCCATAAATAAGACGCGGTGTCCCACTTCTCTGGCAAATCCCATTTCATGGGTGACCACAGCCATCGTCATCCCTTCATGAGCCAAATTTTTCATGACATCCAGCACTTCCTGAATCATTTCGGGATCCAGGGCCGAGGTTGGTTCGTCAAACAACAGGGCTTTCGGCCGCATTGCCAAAGCGCGGGCAATAGCTATCCGTTGTTGCTGGCCTCCGGATAATTGCTCGGGATAAGCGCCGGCTTTGTGGCGCAGGCCGACCCGGTCCAATAACTCCATGGCCCGGGATTCCGCTTCTTCCTGGCTTAAACCTCTCACCTTGATGGGGGCGATGGTGATATTCTCCAAAGCCGTTTTATGGGGGAAAAGGTTAAAACGCTGAAAAACCATACCGACTTCGGCGCGGACTTCATTGACATCGATCAAAGCCTGATCGGATACATCGACGCCTTCAATATAAATATGGCCGCTGCTGGGTTTTTCAAGCAGGTTCAGGCAGCGCAAAAAAGTGCTTTTTCCGGAGCCGCTGGGCCCGATGATGCATACGACTTCACCCTGTTTGATTTCAGTGGTGATTCCTTTTAAGACATGAAGATGGCGGAAACGTTTATGCAGGTCTGCTACTTTAATCACTGACCTTAAACCTCCTCTCCAGTTTGGCGACAATGCGGGTGAAAGGAATCGTCATGAGTAAGAATATCAAGCCGACTTCAAGCCAGGTTTCGGTTGGACGATAGGAGCGGGTCACGATAACTTGGGCTTTGCGGACCAATTCTTCCATGCCGATAACCGATACCAAAGAGGAATCCTTTAACATGGCAATGAATTCGTTGCCAAGGGGAGGAATGACCCTTTTTAAAGCCTGGGGCAGGATAATGTGGCTCATTGCCTGACGGTAAGTCATGCCCAAAGAACGGGCGGCTTCCATTTGCCCCTTGTCGATGGATTGAATGCCGGCTCTGACGATTTCGGCAACATAGGCTCCGCTGTTGATGCTGAGGGCTACCAAAGCCGATACGAAAGGATTAATCGGTATGGGTTGTCCGTTGTTGAAGAGGGCGCCCAGTATTGGCGGAGAACCAAAGTGAATCATGAAGATCTGAACCAGGAGCGGCGTGCCCCGGATGAAATCAACATAGATACCGGCAGTTAAATTAACCAATTTATTATTAAGTACCCTGGCGACTCCGGTGAAAGTACCAATCAATGTCCCAATGAACTCGGCGGTCACTGTAAGAAACAATGTCATTAATGCGCCCAGCAGAAGGCTTGGTAAACTTAACCACATATAATAGAGAGAAGTTTCCGACATCGAGAGTTCGATGGAATTTTCTCCCGGTTCCAGGGTTACCGTTTTTTTCTCATTCCGAAATTTTGATTTGCGTAGTTCGATCTGATGCGTGCCTGGAGTCAATCCTTGGATGGTACAAGGGGAATAGCGATGGATGAACTTCCCATCTACATAAACACCGGCGCCGACAGGATCGGAAGTGATTTCTAGAAGGGCTTCCTTTCCGGTTGCCGCCCTGGTTGCGCTAAGACATCCGAAGAGAAGGGCGATGGTCAAAATTAAACCTAAAAAATATTTGTTTTTCACGTTCTGACATTCCTTTGTTACAAAATAACAAGCATCTGACATGAAGAAGGCTGTCGGAAAAGTAGTTTACAATCAATAAGATATACAATATATCATGGTTTCCTTGAAAAAGCAAATCCGGATATAGTGTATATCTTTATCGACAAAATTCTTTTGGGACAGCCACATTCAAAAAAACCGCTTATAAGTTATTATTTCGCGGATTTATATTTCCCTACGAGAGCATCCAATTTGCCGTTCTTTTTGAGGGTATTGATTGCCTTGTTGATAGTAGCGACTAGCTTTTCATTGTCTTTGCGGATACCGATTCCGTAATCTTCTTTATCGATTTTCTGGATTTCAACAACCTTCAAACCTTTGCTATTCTTCACTGCATCGAAGGCGACCAAGTCATCCATTACGGCCGCATCGGCGTTATTGTTTAATAACTCCTGAACGGCTTGGGGATTGGTGTCAAAACGTTTCATCTTCACATCTTTAATCTTGCTGGCAAACAAGTCGCCGGTGGTGCCGTTTTGGACGGTCACGGTTTTACCGATTAAGTCGTCGGGAACTTTGATGGAAGTGTTGTCGCTTTTCACCACGATAGCCTGCTTAATGGAGAAATAAGGAGTGGAGAAGGCGATTTGTTTTTTCCGCTCGGCGGTGATGGTCATGGCCGAAATCAAACAGTCGTAATTGCCGTTCATTAAGCCGGGAATGATACCATCCCAACCGATATTCATCAATTTCAGTTCCATACCGGCCTCGGCGGCAACCAGGCGAATGAAATCCATGTCAAAACCTACGAAGTTGCCGTCTTTGTCGATGGTTTCAAAAGGCGCATAGGTGGCATCGGTACCAACTCTGAGCACGGGTTTGGCTGCAAGTCCCATACCGGCGACGAGCAGAAATGCCAGAACTACTGTTAACCATGTGAATCTTTTCATTTGTATACCCCCATAATCTTTTATTAATGTTTCAATTATATAACATCAAATTCAGATATGCAAAGCATTTGGATGTTATTTATAAAAAAAATAACAAGAAAGTGACAAAGAATTTTCATTGGCTGAAAATAAAGGGGGCGATGGCATTTATTTCGCTGTTTTATATTTGGCGATCAAAGCATCTAATTTGCCGTTCTTTTTCAAAGCTTCGATAGCTTTATTGATTTTGGCCACGAGCTGTTCGTTATCTTTACGGATGCCGATTCCATAATCTTCTTTGTCGATCTTTTCGATATCAATGGCTTTCAGGCCCTTGCTGTTTTTCACGGCGTCATAGGCTACCAGGTTATCCATTACGGCTGCATCGGCGTTATTATTCAATAATTCCTGAATCGCCTGGGGGTTGGTGTCGAAGCGTTTCATCTTCACATCTTTAAGTGTGCTGGCATATAAATCTCCGGTGGTGCCGTTTTGGACCGTAACGGTTTTTCCGATGAGGTCGTCCGGCGCCTTAATCGTGTTATTGTTGTTCTTTACAACCAGTGTCTGTTTATTGGAAAAATAGGGAATCGAAAAAGCAATTTGTTTCTTCCGTTCCGGGGTGATGGTCATTGCCGCGATGATACAGTCATAATTGCCGTTCATCAGACCGGGAATAATTCCGTCCCAGCTGACATTGAGCATTTTAAGCTGCATACCTGCCTGATCGGCCACCAACCGGATTAGATCCATGTCAAATCCCACGAAATTGCCATTTTTGTCAATGGTTTCGAATGGGGCATAGGTGGCCTCGGTGGCCACGCGGAGAACGGGTTTGGCGGAAAGGGTCAAACCGGAAAACAAAATAATGCTTAAAACAATCGCTAACCATGAATATTTTTTCACTTGAAAATACCTCCATAGACATTTTATAACTTTCATTATATAACATCAATCCTGCCAAGGCAAAGTTTTAACAAAAAACTAACAAAGTTGAATGATTATTCATTTCTGGATATTTATTCATTATAGTATAAATATTCATCACAGAAAATGGCAAACCATTGACCCAAGGGTATGATATAATTGTTTTCTCGGCTTTTCCATTCAACCCCGGACGTTAATTCCTTTTTATGTTGGGACTCACTTTCGTCCCGGGGTTTCAGTTTCAAAATGGGAATTTGGGAAAGACTAACTCTTACCAACAACAGAGGATGGTTTATCATGAACACTTTAACCCTTGAAAAGAATGAGCAGAAGTTCAACGGGGGGCAATCGGAAGACATTTTGACGATTAATGAAGAATTGATCAAAATCCTTCACAGCGGACATGGAGTCATTGATGAAATGTGCTCCCGCTTAATCAATGGAGGCGGTAAGCGCCTGAGGCCGTTGTTGGTCTTATACAGCGGCCTGCTGTTTTCCGGCCCCAGGGAAATGCTTTTGCAAGCCGCGGCGGCAATGGAACTGGTCCATATGGCTTCCCTCGTTCACGATGATATTATTGACGAGTCCGACTTCAGGAGGAATCAACCTTCCATCAATAAACTCTGGGGCGACAAGTCGGCGGTTTTGGGCGGCGATTTCCTGTTTGCCAAAGCATTTAGTGTGTTGACCGAAAATCAGTTATTCAGAAATTTGGGTTTGACGGTCCAGGCGATTCAAGAGATGTGTCAGGGAGAAATAACTCAGGCGCAAGCCCATTTTAATCTTGATTTAGACGTAAACCATTATTTTCAGCGGATAGCCCAGAAAACCGCAGTCTTGCTTCGATGTTCCTGCCAATCGGGAGCGGTCATCGCCGGGGCCAACGAAATCCAGATAGAACAAATCGGCGCTTACGGGTTGAAACTGGGAGTGGCCTTTCAAATCGTCGATGATATCCTCGACTTTTACGGTGATTCCCGAGTCATGGGCAAGCCAAAACATGAGGACTTGGTCCAGGGCAATATAACCTTGCCGATCCTTTTTCTTTTGAATCACCCGGTGCATGGTCCATGGATCAAGGATTTGATTGAACGCCGGAATTTTCAGGCTGAGGAATTGGAACGGGTGGACTTGATATTGGTTGAATCCGGGATCATTCAGAAGTCCTTCACTGTTGCCACCGCCTATATTGAAGAGGCCAAACAAAGCCTGGGCGGTTTGCCGGAGAACGGTTACCGGGATTTTTTAATAGAAAAGGCGGAGCACTTGAAAAAGCGGGCCCAATAAGACGGAAGCAATTTTTTTAAAAATTAGTTTACCAAAAGGAGGAATCCTCCAAATAATCGCGAATGCTTTCTTGCTTAATTTAATTAACAAAGTTTCTGTTACGGGTAGGGTGTGAATCTTTTGGAAAGAACTGCCGGGAATCAAGGCACGATTAAAGAAAATAATCAACAACTGATTATCGATACCTTGGTAAAGAATGGGGCCACTTCAAGAGCTGAATTGGCTAAAATTCTCAAACTCAGCGCACCCAGCGTTTCCAAGAACATCAATGATTTGATCGAAAGAAAAATTTTGATTGAAATTGGCGAAGGGGATTCAATCGGTGGCAGAAGGCCGATTTTAGTTCAATTTAATTTTAATTATGGTTATATCATTGGAGTTGACATGAGCGGTCAAGATCTAAAAATTGCTCTTGCCAATCTCAGTAGTGAGATTGTTGAACTCCGGACCATTGATATTGCAAATATAAATATCGGAAAGAAAATATTAGATATTATCGCCGAAAACATTTTCGATATTTTTAATAAAAATAACCTTAAAACCGAGAAACTATTGGCAATCGCCATCGGTTTCCCGGGAATAATCGAAGATAACGGTCGTATTTTGGCCCTTCCCATGTGGTTATATTTATGGGAGGATTTGAATATCAAAGAAGAGCTGCGTAAAACGTTTAATGTGGAAATTATTTTCAAGAACGATATGAATTTAGCCGCTCTCGGCGAGTCGGTTTACGGAGTGGGTAAAGTATATAAAAATTTGGTGTTTGTCAGTATTGATATTGGTGTAGGGGCAGGGATTATTTTAAATAATACCCTGTATGAAGGGAATCGGCTTGCTGCCGGAGAGGTTGGGTATTTTGCGCTCAACATTGATGATGTCAACTACAACCATCAAAGCGTGGGTCCTTTAGAATCCCGGGTGGGGATTCCGGCCATTATTGAAAATATTAAAAATGGAGTACGGCAGGGACAGAGCGCCTTCGTTTATGATTTGGTCCATGGGGATTTAAGCTGCATTAACAGTAAAATCATTTTCAAAGCGGTTCAAGGTAAAGATCCCTTTGTCATGCAAGAAATGGAAAAAGTCGTCAATGTTCTGGGGGTCGTCTTATCGAATACTATCATTCTTTTGGATTTGGATCTTATTGTACTGGGCGGGAAGTTGATGGATTTGGGCTATGATTTCATCACTCCCCTCGATGAAATTGTCTCCAAGATAGTCCCTTTCCCGGTGCGGGTAAAATCTTCGGCCTTGGAACAAAAGGCTATTATTTATGGAGCCTTTACTATTGCTCTCGACTCAATTTATAGCAATATTTTAAAAATGTAGTTTCTTTGAAGTGACTTTCTTAATTAATTAAATAAAGTAACTTCTGTGTAAAAAATTTAATCTATACCGTAAAGGAGAATGTGTTTTGGGAGAGCTCCGTTGTGATGGTGTTTTATATGAAGTGGGAGTCGATATCGGCGGGACGAAAGTTTTCGTGGTAATCGCCGACGATGACGGCAATATCGTTTTTAAAGAGAAAATCAAAACCTCTCCGGATGTTCAAAAAATCATCGCCTCCATTGACAGTTTTCTTCAAGACATGAAAATTCCTTTCCCAAAATTAAAGGGAATTGGCATTGGTGTTCCCGGTGTGGTAAACAGTGAGAGCGGAATGGTATTGGATTCTCCCTCGTTAAAATGGCACGATCTTAACTTAAAAGAGGTATTCTCTAACCACTATCACGCTCCCGTTATCGTTAAAAATGATGTAAATTTGGCGGTTTTAGGCGAAAGATATTTTGGTGGGAATGAAAGCGATAATATCTTTTACGTTGCGATTGGCACGGGAGTTGGAAGCGCAATTATCGCCAATGGCCGGATTGTCGAGGGAGCGGGATTTTCCGCAGGTGAAATTGGCTACTTTGTCGGCCGGAATGATGTAAGGCAGGGAAGAATCAATAGTGCGTTGGAATTTGGGACTTTCGAACATAAAACTTCCGGAAGCGCCTTAACAGAAAAGGGTTTGAAATTCGGTTATTCCCCTCAGGAATTATTCATTCAATATCGCAAGCATAATCCGGAAGTTGAAACGATTATCGATGAATTTGTACTTGAGCTGTCCATCATGATTGCTAATGTGGTAAGCCTGTTAAATCCTGAAATCGTGATCATCGGCGGCGGAGTTGCCGAGTCGATGGAGTGTGTCATTGATAAAATTCGTGTGCATGTTTCAAATTTTACACCGATACATACCAAAATCGAGTTATCAAAGTTAGGAGGTGAAGCGCAGGGATTGGGAGGTATAGCTTGTTTTTTACCAAATAAAAATATGAAATTGGAGGCAAAAAAATGAAACGTAACTTGAAATTCTTGGTTGTCTGTATGTTGGTAGCTCTTATTACGGGAAGTTTGGTTTTTGCCGGTGGTCCGGTAACGATTAACGCTCTTTTCATGAAACAAGCCGGTTATAGCGAAGCCGACACCAAAGCCGGCACTGCCGAGTTTGAAAAAGCAAATCCCAATATCAAAGTCCAGCTGACCTTTGTCGCCTATGAAGAACTGGAGCAAAAAATTATCACTTCCGCTCAGTCCGGAAGTTATGATGTAGTTTTGAGCGATGGGCCTTTTACGGCTAAATTCGCCCAAGCCGGTATTTTAAGAGAAGTTAAGTTGACGGCTGCCGAGCGGAAGGACATATTCCCGGGCGCGCTGGCATCATGCGTTTATAAAGGGAAAATTTGGGGATTGCCCTGGTTAAACGATTGCAAATACATGTTTTATAATAAAAGTATGCTAAAAAAGGCCGGTTTTTCAGAACCTCCCAAAACCATGACCGAACTATTGGCTCAAGCCAAAGTCATCAAGGAAAAGGGAATTGTTGAGCATCCGATTGTCTGGGACTGGGCCCAAGCCGAGGCTTTAATGTGCGATTATGTTCCATTGGCCACCATTTTCGGCGGCGGATTGGTGGACAAAGACGGTAAACCCACCATTACGGCGGCGGGCAATAAAAAAGCTTTGGATTTTATGGCCGGTTCAATTAAGGCGGGCCTTTCCAATCCTAAATCCACCGAATTTTTAGAGGATGATGTCAAAGGCACTTTTGAAAGCGGCAATGCAGCTTTCACGTTTAACTGGACTTATATGTACGCCGGAGCCAGAGACCCGAAAGAATCTAAATTGGCTCCCGATGACGTTGGGATCGCCGTAATTCCGGGTGAAGGAAAAGTGATAAGCGGCACCTGCAATGGCGGCCAACCTTTGGCCATATCCGCCGGGAGCAAACATCCCGCCGAAGCTCTAAAATATATGAAGTATTTGACATCCAAACAATTTCAAAAGAAATATTCATCCAACGCTTTGCCAATCTGGATGTCCCTATACAGCGACCCGGTTGTAGTAGCTTCCAATCCGGCAGTCGTAAAAGTTGCCCAGGAACAATATAAATATTTTGTCAACCGGCCGATCGTTCCTTATTACGGCGAACTTTCAACATTTATGCAGGTGAGAATTCAGGAAGTATTATTGGGTAAAAAATCCAGTGCCGCAGCATTGAAAGAATGCCAGGACAAAGCGATGGAGCTGGCTAACAAAAAGTAATGATCCCCGGTGGCTGTCTCAAAATTAGTTTTGGGACAGCCCCAATATTATGGGAGTTTGGTTACTCCGGCATCGGGCCGGGACAAAAGAATGCGCGGACGAAGATTTCCAAAAAAATGGCTATCCGGTCTTAAATTTTTAGCTAAAAGTATTTTCGAAGCGGGTGAAATGGATGGCAGAACCAAAAGAAAAAAGTCTGGAGATTGAAATTCGGCCGAACAAATCACTTTTTAGGGGCAGAAAACTTACCGCGGGAGAAGGAAGATTTGCCTATCTTGTGATTGCGCCGGCTTTAATCTTGGTATTGGGAATTGTTATTTTTCCGATGATGGTGAACTTGGTTTACAGTTTAAAAAACATGGAATTGATCTCGGCCCACCGGGGAGAGTTTGTTTGGCTCGCCAATTATATCCAGGTATTATCTCACCGTGAATTCTGGGACGCCTTGGGACGAACCGTTTATTTTACTGTGGTGTCGCTGACGATTGAGACTGGATTGGGACTTTTGATCGCCTTATTATTGAATGAAAAATTTTTTGGAGTCTCTTTTTTGCGGACCATTATTATTTTACCTTGGGCGGTCCCGGAGATTGTGACCGGAAGCATGTGGCGCTGGATCTACAACCCCCAATACGGGCTGTTGAATGCGGTTTTAATGAAACTGCATTTGATTTCCTCTTATCAGTCGTGGTTGAGTGAGCCATTGATGGCCATGAATATGGTCATTTTTGCCGATGCTTGGAAAATGACGCCTTTGGCCGTGATTTTCTTCCTGGCGGCATTACAAATGATTAATAAGTCAAGTTATGAAGCGGCGATGGTTGACGGCGCAGGATCATTCAGACGCTTTTTTGTGCTCACCTTGCCCTATTTGAAGCCGACGTTTTTGGTGATTATTGTGATGCGGACCATGGAGAAATTTAAGGCTTTTGGGGTGTTTTACGCCATTACCCGGGGAGGTCCGGCGGATGGAACCATGGTTTTGACCTATACGGCCTTTAACAAAGCTTTCAGCAATCTCCAATATTCCATCGCGGCCACGTATGCTTATTTGATTGCGATTATCATTGTCATATTAACGGTCTTTTATGTCAAAACTTTGAAAGGTGATGATGATCTCCGTGATTAGTTCAATGAGAAAAAGCAAGCGTTTGACATTGTTTCAGTATGGCAGCGCCATCGCCATTACCTTTTTTACGTTAGCTCCTTTTCTTTGGCTTTTTATTTCAAGCATATCTTACCGTAAAAATTTAATGTCGGTTCCGTTGCAAATCATTCCGAAGGAAGTAACCTTTGAACGATATCATGATATTCTCATCAATCCCAACAATGATATGGCTCATACTTTTAAAATAGCCATGGGCAACAGTTTGGTGGTAGTTTTTTTCGTAACCATAGCGGCGCTGGTAGTGGGAACATTGGCTTCCTATGCTTTTGCCCGTTTAAAGTTCCGCTTTAAAAACCATCTAATGTACATGGTCCTTTTTACGTATATGTTGCCGCCGGTGGTTATCGTCATCCCCTTGTATTTGTTTCTAAGCAACTTGCAACTACTGGACAGCAAAACGGCTTTGGTTTTGTTGTATTTGTCGATGGCCATTCCCTTCGTGATCTGGGTGATGCAAAGTTACTTCGGCTCGGTGGCCCGCTCCTTCGAAGATTCGGCGTCGATTGACGGCTGTAACCGGCTGCAAACCCTGTGGTATATTTTTCTGCCCATTGCAAGGCCGGGGATCATCGCCACCGGTATTTTAGCCTTTTTAACCGCCTGGGATGAGTTTTTTTACGCGGTCATTTTTACCTCGACGCTGAACTCCAAGACCATTTCGGTGGCAATTGCCGAGTTTAGCGGGAAGAATACCATCGATTACGGAATGATCGCCACCGGAGGGATTATTGCCGCCTTACCGCCGTTGTTGATTACGTTTGTTTTCCAAAAATACATCGTTCAAGGCATGACTGCCGGAGGGGTAAAAGAATGAAAATCCATTGCTACCCTAAAAATCCCGAGCTGGCTGCGGCGGTCGGGGAATACATTATCGGTTTTATCAGGAAAAATCCCCGCAGTTTATTGTGCTTTGCCGGCGGCGACACTCCGGCGCCTGTTTATCGCTTGCTGGTAGAGGCAGCCAGGTTAAAACAAGTTGATTTTCAGGAATGCCGCTTTGTAGGACTGGATGAATGGGTTGGAATCCGTCCCAATGAACCGGGGAGCTGCCGCTACCTTTTGGATCAAGAGTTTTTTAAGCCTCTGGGCATACCCGAAGAAAGAATATGTTTTTTTAATGGAGTTGCCGGTGATTTGGAACATGAATGCGACAAAATCAACTCTTTTGTTGGAAATCACGGGCCCGTCGATTTGATGCTGCTGGGCATAGGCGTCAATGGACATTTGGGCTTTAATGAGCCGGGGTCCTCTTTCCAAAGTGTTGCCCATCCAGTGGATTTAGAGGAAGTTACCTGTGAGGTCGGACAAAAGTATTTTTCCCAAGCCCGAAAGTTGTCAAGGGGAATAACCCTGGGCCTGGCTCAAATCCGGGAATCCCGGTCCGCTGTTTTAATGGCTGGCGGCCCCAAAAAAGCGGCCATTATCGATAAATTAATCCATAGCGAAATCAGTGCGGAATTACCGGCCAGCATACTAAAATCCCATCCCGACAGTCATCTGTTTATGGATGAAGCGGCCGGTCCGGAGATTGCGAAAGAATTCAGGAATAATCCATAGGGGAGTGAACGATTTTGTCTCAGGAAACGGATATGACCACAATGCGCAATGAGATTGGAGAACAACCTGAGGTTTTAAAGAATGCCATTCAAAAGAATCAGGTCGGTTTGGCGCTCATCAGACGCGAGATAGTCCCACGGATTACCAGCGGTGAAATCGACCATGTACTCGTCGTCGCCCGGGGAAGTTCCGATAACGCTGCGACTGTGGGCAAATATATATTGGAGACCCGGACCGGAGTGCCGGTTTCTTTGGCCGCTCCTTCTGTTGTCAACCTTTATCAGGCTACCCTTCATTTGTCCAAAACGTTAGTTATCGGGGTTTCTCAGTCCGGCAAGACCAACGAAGTGGTTGAGTTCATGGATAAAGTGAAGGCTTCGGCCGGTTATACTATCGGCATTACCAATATGAGCGATTCCGAGTTAACCCGTTTGGGATTGAACAACATCTTGCTGTGTCATGCCGGTATCGAAAAAGCGGTGGCAGCCACCAAATCTTTCTCCAGCACCATGATGCTGTTTTATGGATTGGCTTTAGCTCTTGCCGGCCTGGAAGGGTTTGAGGAAGAATTGGCAGAGGTACCCGAATGGGTGCGCCAGGCCCTGGATTTGGAGCAGCAGATCATTACGGCAGCCCATTGGCTTGCTTCCAAAGATGAATGTGTAATCCTGGCCCGGGGATATAATTATCCGGTAGCTCTGGAAGCCGGTTTAAAATTACAGGAATCAGCTTACATCCGGGCTAAATCATTTTCGGGAGCCGATTTTCAACATGGCCCCTTGGCGGTGACCCAAGCGGGAGTTCCCTTTATCATTTTCAAAGCTTCCGGTCCCAGTTACCAGGGATTGGATTGGCTGGACCATGATATAGCGGCCAAGGGTGGCGAGGTGACGGTTTTTTCGTCTGAAGCGGAAGAGAGCGAAGGAGAGGCAAATCGAAGGGTGATTAAAGTCCCCTATTGTCAGGAATGGCTCTCGCCGTTTGTTTTTACAACGATCAGTCAATTGTTGGCTTATCATACGGCCCGCATCCGGGGAATCAACCCCAATGCTCCCAGGTGGCTGCATAAGGTGACCGCAACGGTGTAAAGGCAATGAATGGAAAATTGGGTTTGGGTTATAACTTTTTGATGAAGCGGAGAAAACGGCAACAGCGGTAATAAAACCAAGCTGCGGAGCCCCCCGTTTGCAGCAGCGATTGGGAGATCTCCCGTATCTCTCTGGTGAGAGCCTTGGGATCGGAAAGATACATCGCCAGTAAACCGATGATAACGGTTTGATGAAATTTGGGAAAAGGAAGCCCGGAAGATCTTTTTAGGGATTCCTTAATGAACAGGGATAGCCGCTCTTGGCATTCCCTTTTGTTTTTGTAGTAACCGGTAAAATTTAAATCGCCCATGGTCCGGTCTTCCCGGGCATCGATAAAGTAATCGAGTAAGATGTGCAAACCATCGATCCAGGGAAAATAAGCAGATTGGATCCGGTCAACCGTTTCTCCGCTCAGCGACTCTTGAGAGGCTGCCGCGGTCAAAAGGAAAATTCCCAAGGTTGATCCGGTGGCTGCCGAAAATTCCCACCAGGTAATATCCGGATATTGAGCCTGACAAGTTTGGGCAGACCGTTTTAATGCCTTTTCCCGCAAGGCCTTATCGATATGCTTTAAAGATTGTAAATCGGTATATAATTTGATCTGATGTTTCAGGCTGGGGATAATTAGCCGGAGCGCGGGCGATTTCGATAGCTGGGTCCGGCATTCCTTTACCAATAGTCTCAAATAACCCGGATCGTTTTGATAGGGGTAATACCGGTAGTAATCGTGCAGCTCCTCTCCGGGATCGGCCGCGTCGGAGAGGGCCAGGTGCAGTTGGCGAAAGGATTTTTCATCCTCGATACCGGCCCGGTCGCAGAGATTATCCAGATAATCGCTGATGGTCTGAAAAGCGACGATGAAACTGACCATGTTTTCGGAATCGGACACTCCCGGGTACAGAGAGTAAACGGCGCCGCCCAGAGCATGAAACCTCTTGGCTTTGATACTGGCCAAGGCCTGCCGGCGAAGTTCCGGATCGGGAATTTTTCCGGCTAAGGAAGCCCAGTGGGTTAATTCTTTCTTCACTTGCGGAAAGGTTTGCGCCACGAATTGGGTAACCAGGTGAATTCCATGAGAGTAGCTTGGGTTTTGAAAATGTTTTTTCATAATCATTCCATTCCACAGAAAGCTGTTCAAATTCCTGCCGGTAAATTAATTTTATCCAGAGAACCCTCAAGATAATCCGCTGACTTTAAGGGCCTTGTTGTTTGCTTGGTTTCATGTTATAATTCCTTTCAAAGGCAATGAAGGAGCATAACGAAATTTACCCTTGCGGAATTTCGTCCTATAAACCCGCTGTAGTGACAGCAGAGATTGGGTGTTTTCGGTGCAAACCCAACGGATGCGGCAGGTGAAATACTCTCCGGAGCCTCCGGCTGAAATAGCGTCTGGATTCGACATAGTCCGGGCGTTTCGATAGGCTGAGACGGTCCGCCCGTTACAGCGGTTCAAGGTGCGTTGCTGGAGAGCGAATGGTTACTCCGGTGGCGCATAAATTAAGGTGGTACCACGAGACCTCGTCCTTAAGTTGGGATGGAGGTTTTTTTGTTTTGTTAGGAGCCGGAATCCAGAAGTCAGCAGCCAGGAGAAAAGAAAGGTTCTTGGCTGTGTTAAGAATTAGGACCTATCATTTTAAATTAATCTTATTCACCGGTTGACCGAATTTAAAATGGACTGTTAGGCCAAAACTCCTGACTTCTGGCGCCTGTATTTTGAATTCTAAATTGGGAGGGATTGTAATGTCAGTCTTTGAAATTTTGCAAGAACGTGGCTTCATTAAACAAACGACCCATCAGGAACCTCTTTTCGAGTTGCTGGAAAAGGAGAAGGTTACTTTCTATATCGGCTTTGATCCGACCGCCGATAGTTTGCATGTCGGCAGTATGTTGCCGATTATGGCTATGGCGCATATGCAAAGGGCCGGCCACCGTCCTATTGCCATCCTGGGAGGCGGTACGGCGATGATCGGTGATCCCAGTGGAAAGAGCGAAATGCGGAAGATGATGACCCAGGAAACCATTGCCCATAACGCTTCCTGTTTTAAAGAACAGTTTTCCAGGTATATTAAATTTGAAAACGACCAAGCCTTGATGGTAAATAACGCCGATTGGTTGTTAGGTTTGAATTATATCGAATTTCTGCGGGATATCGGCTCTCAGTTTTCTGTTAACCGGATGCTGACTGCCGAATGCTTTAAAACCCGGATGGAAAAAGGTTTGTCATTTATCGAATTTAACTATATGTTGTTGCAATCCTACGATTTTTTGGTTTTGTCCCGTAAATACGGTTGTAAACTCCAAATGGGCGGCGATGACCAATGGTCCAATATCTTATACGGCGCCGATCTAATTCGCCGGTTAGATGGGAAGGAAGCCTACGGAATTACCTTCCCGCTTTTGACGACCAGCAGCGGCCGGAAAATGGGGAAAACCGAAGCCGGGGCCGTCTGGCTTGACCCCGCTAAAACCAGTCCTTATGATTTTTACCAATATTGGCGGAATACCGATGACCGGGATGTGGAAAGATTTCTGGCATTGTACACTTTCTTGCCGATGGATGAAGTTAGAAGACTCGGCGCCTTGAAGGATCAACAAATCAATGAAGCCAAGAAAGTATTGGCTTATGAAGTCACCAAATTGACCCATGGCGAGGAGGAAGCTAAAAAGGCAGAACAAGCAGCCGGGGCTTTGTTTGGCGGCGCAGGCAATGAAGAGATGGTTGAGGCGATTGAAATATCCCGGAGCGAGATGGAAAAAGGAATGGGCATCATCGACTTGGTGGTACTCGCCAAACTGGCCCCTACCCGCAGTGAGTCTAAACGCCTGGTGGCTCAGGGCGGTATCGCTTTATTCGATCAAAAGGTAAGCGATTTAAACCGGATGGTTGAAATGAAAGACTTCAAAGATGACAAACTGACTCTTAAAAAAGGGAAGAAGGATTTTCAAGTGATCAAGCTGGTTTAAAGGAAAATTTAATGCAGTGTTATAGATTAAAGATTATTATGGGAGTCTTAAATAGGGTGAATGCTTAAAAATTGGGTATAGACCTCTCTCTGCGCCTTCAATATGAAGGCGAGCTCTCCCCCGTGCGGGGAGAGTAACCGATGCCTTTGCAGTCAAAAATATTATAGAAATCAACAGTTAAGATTGACTATGAAAGGACATAATTTTGGATCAGCTTGTTGTAACTGCTGCATTCATAGAGAAAGATGGCCGCATCTTGATGGCGAAACGATTGCCCAAGGGAACGGAAGGCGGCAAATGGGAATTTCCCGGGGGAAAGATCGAACCCGGGGAAGATCCGCGCCATTGCATGCAGCGTGAATTAATGGAAGAACTGGGGATTCAGGTTGAAGTTGACGATGTTTTGGAAGTGGTTTCAACCGTGAAAGAATCGCGCCACCTGATCCTCATTTATTTCGAATGCCGGATTACCGGGGGAGAGCTTACGGCCATTGAATGTCAGGATTTCAAGTGGTTTGGTCCCTCCGATATCGCAATGTTGGACATGCCGGAGAGCGATCGAAGATTCTGGAATGCTTGGAAAGCTGCAAAACTGCTCTGAATAAGCAGATATTCTATCTATTATTTTTTGGATTGAAATAAACCATCAGATGGCAGATTTCATCATCGGAGATTTTGATTTGATATTGTCTCTCCAATTCCTGGCATTCTTTTTCTATCAAACTGTAAAGCCGGGGATTTTCTTTGATAAAGGGTTCTTTTTCCTTAAATGGTTCGATACTTCCGCCGCTCTTAAGCCTATCGACCATACAGCCCAAATGCATGGCGATACCAATTAAAACACTGGTAGCTATTTTGAACTGTATAGTTTCCTCCATGTGTCGGATAAACATCTTTATCCCCTTGATAACCAAATCACCGTCGATGTTCTGTAGATGGTTGTTAAAAGTGTCGCCGATTTTGAGATAAGCGGTTTCGACGTCAATTAGCTTTTGTATGTCCGGCAAGGCGCTTTGGTTCAGAATTTGATCGATGCTATACTGGGGAACATCTGTAGGGACTTTGAACGAACCCACCACGCAAATTAAGCGGCAATCTTCTTTGATATTTTTAAGTTTGGTTTCGATATTTTCGTTTCCGATGATGCCAATCGGAATCATTTTAACTGGAATATCGTTATAGATTAATTGCTTTTCAAGGATGCTTTTGATAACTTCGGCTCCACCGTCTCCGGTTGTACACACGGCGGCAATCGCTAAAGTTTCTTCCTTGTTCATCTTGGAGGACGAGAGATAATTATTTTCTAAAAACTCATTGACCCGTAAAGTATCTTCATAAACATCATCCAGGGAATAACCGAGCATGGCTTTTCGAGTAGCTTCAATGACATGTAAAGTACTGACCAGAGGAATGGTTTTGGTCCGGATACGGAAATCCTTGGCGACTTCTTCGCCGAAGTTGGTGAGAGAACCCATGTCCACTAAGAACAAGATATCAGCCTGGACCATCGCTTCTTTCAAATAATTTTTTAATTTTTCTATCACTTGTTGGGGCTGTTCATCTAATGGCGCGTTGATTCCAACGGCGTATCTTACACCCAGCAATTGATTGGCTGTCTCGGCCATTGAAGTTGCTGTGGTAGAGCCGTGGGCGATGATGATGATTTTTACGCTATTTTTTGGTTCCTGGATATTTCCTTCATGATACACAAAAAACATGGCTAAAAAGCCGGCTTCGTCGATGGGCATGGTGATATCCAGAACTCGGCTGATGATTTTAAGACAATCCACTGCTGTAGTGAATTCTTCGCTATATTGGGTCCGGATCTTATGGAATTGGGGGTTGATGATTTTTTTACCCCGTTTGATGCGCTCAATGGAATTGGAAATGTGAACTGCCATTCCATAATGGATCTGAGTGCTGAAGATTTTTCCCAGCTTTTCCTCGCTAAACCGGATAATTTCTTCAACCACCCGGATAATATCGTGACTAACGATTTTTTCGAGATTGGAAAAATCAATTCGCTGATTTACGTTCTGGAGATAGAAAGAAAAATATTCCTGGATATCTTTCTCCATTTCCTGCTCCAAGACTTCGTTACTGACACCCCGGCCTTTGAGCTCACGCACGCGGAGGTCAATCATATCGTAAATATTATCCTGATCTTCTTCAAAAAGAACGTTTTCCTCGTAACTGTCAAAGATGCAATATCTTTTGTTAATTCCAATCAGTTTGGTCCATAATTGGCGGTGTTCGGTTTCCATATATAAGCCTTCGCGGATGTACGCCGGGAGATCGGTACTGTTTATTTTGACAAGGTCTTTTTTATTCGATATCAAATCAGCATAAGCTTTGGCGCATGCCAGTTGGATATCGGTTTTTAATTGGCCGACGTTATTGAGACAGTGATAGCTTAAGAATGACTTCATGGAATTAATTGAAACCGAAATGGGTTTACCAAGCCGGGAAGATTCCTCACGAAAAAATTGACTGATGAGATTAAACCGTTCCTCCATGTTTCGTTCATGCAGATTCGGTATTCGGATAATCATAGGGATCCTGCGGGTAAATGTTTTCAATAAAGCGGAGTCAGGATCTTCGGTTGTGGCGGAGATGATCAGGGTTTTGGAAGCCCTTTCGCCATCAGTTTCCCCCAGTCTCCGATATTTTCCCGTATCCATAAAGGAAAAAAACATTTCCTGCCCTTCCGGGGGGAGACGGTGGACTTCATCCAAAAACAACACACCTTCGTGGGCTTTCTCGATGAGACCGGCCTTATCACTGTCGGCTCCCGTATAAGATCCTTTTCGGGCGCCGAATAATTGGCTAAGCAGCAATTGGGGATTGTTGGCATAATCGGCGCAGTTGAAAACGATAAAAGGTGAGGCTTCCGGCATCCGTTTCATTTCAACGGCGTATTGGTGGATAAGTCCGGCAAACATCGATTTTCCGGTGCCGGTTTCCCCTAATATGAGGATCGGCATGCCTTTTGGAGGATAGAGGACTGCTGCCTTGGCTTGCTCTACGGAAGGAAAGAGGCTGGGATTTCGCGCTGTAAATCGATCCAAAACCGTAGTGGATGGGTGAGCTTCTTTTGGGGGTATGGCACGGTATAATACCGGTTTTGCCCCCTCTTTTGAGGCTTTTCCTTCGATACATAATTGATTGAGATCGCTACTCACATTGGCCCTGATTAATCCGAGACTGTCCGCAAGTTTGTCGGTGGTAATCCCGCTTTCCCCACTAAGTTCAATAAGCTTATCATAAACAATGTCAATTCTTTTCATGGGGATTACCTCCATTTATCGTTACCATAAGTTTAACGATTCCCCATGGATTTATCAAGTAGTATCCATTGCCACATTTGAAATATAAATCAAGTGTTTTGGCATGTTTTTTGCTTGATATTTCTTGGTGCGGCAACAACTTGATACTGGAAAATTAAAAAGATCATTGCTATCGTGAGTGAAAGGGTGAAAAATTATAATTAAAAGAACGACGGTCATAAAAATTGTCTTCAATATTATTTCAGCATGCATAACAGCATTTGGGGTGGCATTGTTTTTAAAATGCAGATTGGGATCGGATCCCATTACTGTATGGCTGGACGGTTTGCATCATACCTTTGCAATACCTTACGGGAACGCTTCAATATTATATAATGTGCTTTTTTTGATCTTCGCGATGATTGTTGCGCGGAAACATATTTTTATCGGCACGGTTATTGCTTCATTGTCGTGCGGGCCCTTTCTGAATTGGTTTGATGCAATCATACCCAACACAATAGCGGCAATGCCGTTCGTGAACCGGCTGGGATTGGTGATCATCGGGGAAGTGATTTTATGTCTTGGAATGGGATTAACGACGGCGACCCGCTTTGGGATTACCACTGTTGATGCTATTTGCTTTGCAGTCTCTGAGAAGAGCGGTATTCAATACCGCTGGTTACGAATCAGCGCCGATTTTCTTTATACCCTTATTGGAGTGTTGATGGGGGGGATTATTGGCGTTGGAACCATCCTTTCCATCGTTTTAACCGGGAATTTAATGGTTCCGGTCATGAAGTTTTATAATCGCACCCTACTGAAGTATTTTGACATCGCCAATCCCCTGAATGAAGTGAAGAAAAAATAAAATGATGAATGAACGTTTAAAATCCCTTGGATGCTGAAATAAGTGATTTTTTTGGTAACCGGCTTGCCATGTTAATTTGAATTTAAAAAGTGTTTTGGCATGCTTTTTGCTTTAAAAAATAACTGGGTGGGTAAATAATCCGGAGTTGAGAAAGAGTTTTTCACTTTCGATTCAATTTCTCAACAATTCCAGCGGATTTTATGGATGGAACGGATAATTACCCGATAACCGAAAAATAAGGGAAATTAAAAGGGGAGTGGATATGAAAAAACCAAATGTGCTATTGGTATGTGGTTCCGGGGCGTCAAGCGGGTTTATGGCTGCCAACATCCGAAAAGCAGCTGCAGCAAAAGGAATTGAGATTACTGTGAATGCCAGAAGTGAATCGGAAATTGAAAATTATATTGACGAGATTGATTGTTTGATGGTAGGACCCCATTTGGCCTATATTTTGGATGAGGTAGATGAGTTAATCGCCGGTAGAAATATAAAGGTTGCCCGGATGAAACCGGAATATTATGCAACTTTAAACGGTGAAATGGCGCTCGCACATATTTTGTCATTATTTCAATAAGGGAAGGGATATGAAAAGATGAAAGCTTTAATAAAGTGGTTAGAAACCAGTTTTGCGCCTAAAATGAGTAAGGTGAATAATAATGCATGGGTTATAGCACTCAAAGATTCCATTATGCAGACATTGCCGTTTATTTTACTGGGTTCAATATTTTGTTGCTTGGCGATTTTAAATAATTATTTCCCGAAATTACCTTCTTTCTGGGAACCTTTTGGGTGGACTATGAGTAAGATTTCTTTGTTTGTAGCTTTTTTAATTCCATTCAATTTAATGGAAAAGAAACATCTTCGCAAACAACGTTTGATTGCTGGTTTGACCGGTTTGATTTTATTTTTAATGATTATCACCCCGCATGTCGCTGCCGATAAAACAATTGGCTTCGGACATAAAGCGTTAGGCGCGGGAGGTATGTTTATTGCCATCTTCAGTGGTGTTTTTACCGGTTTTATTATGACTATTTTTGGAAAGTTTTCTTTCTTTAAAGAAGATTCTGCCGTTCCTGATTTTGTAAGATCGTGGTTTGATTCTTTGCTTCCGATTGGCATTGTTATTTGTTTCGGATGGATTGTTGTATTGTTGATGAAAGTGGATATTTACAATATTATTTCTTCAATATTTATGCCGATTGCCGGCTTTATGGAAACACCTTATGGATTTGCATTGATTATGTTTCTCTCCTGCTTTTTGTATTCCATGGGGATCTCCGGTTGGGTTTTACAACCGATTGTCAAACCGATTTACTTGGCGGCAATCACTGCGAATATCTCATTAGCGGCAGCAGGGATTCAAGCGGCATCTAAATTAAATGTTGTCACTGCAGAAACGGTTTATTCCGCTTACTTGTGGGTGGGCGGTGCCGGATGTACGCTTCCTCTAGTCATTATGATGTTCCGTTCAAAATGTAAATCCTTGAATGCTTTAGGAAAAGCCTGTTTGGTTCCGGGGATTTTTAATATCAATGAACCGGCAGTGTTTGGCGCTGTTGTCTGGAACCCAATGCTGATGGTTCCAATGTGGCTGCAGGGTATTATCCTTCCGATTATTATATGGGTTTTCACTAAAGTGATTACGATTGCGCCGATTCCTGCGATATTATTCGATATGTGGTATTGTCCCTTCCCGTTGTCGACGTGGATTACCACCAAGAGTATTACGGGATTCATTTTGTTGGCTATCATAGTGGTTGTCGCAACTGCAATTTGGTATCCGTTCTTTAAAGCTTATGAAAAACAACAGATTGAAAAAGAATCCAAAGAATTACCGAACTGAACTTATTCAATGCTGAGGAGAGTGCCCTTATCCATTCGGTATCTGATATGGATTGTGGAAAGGGAAATCTCGGGTAATCTTGCTAATAACGTAACACTGAAGAAAATTCCAGGTGTTACGTTATTAGAACCCTTTCGAGGGTCTATAGATAAATTAAAAAACGAAAAAGGAATCGAATCGCCATGACGATGAGTAAAACAAGCGGTTTTAAAAAAGATTTTTTCTGGGGTGGAGCGGTGGCGGCCAACCAATGTGAAGGGGCTTGGCAAGAAGGCGGAAAAGGCTGGTGCGTGGCTGATATCAATCGTTTCCGGGATGATGTGGCATTAAATAAAAAATATAATGAAGAAATGACCACTGAAGTTGTTAGGCAGGCCATGGAAGATAAACAAGGAATTTATCCCAAAAGATGGGGAATCGATTTTTATCATACTTTCAAGGAAGATTTAAAATTATTAAAAGGCCTGGGAATCAATAGTTTTCGGACATCCATCAATTGGGCCCGGATTTTTCCAAATGGCGACGACGCCCGGCCCAATGAGGAAGGTCTCAAGTTTTACGATGCACTGATCGATGAAATAATTGCCAATGAAATGGAACCTTTGATTACCATTTCCCATTACGAAATGCCGCTCAATTTGACTTTGAAATATAGCGGGTGGTATTCACGGGAAGTCATTGATTTCTTCGTGAATTATTGCAAGGTTCTATTGGATAGATATAAAGGAAAGGTTAAATATTGGATTATCGTCAATCAAATTAATTTAATCGTTCATGAATCCTTTAACCACTTAGGGATTGCCGAGGACAAGGTAGACAACCTGCTGGAAGCCAAATACCAGGGTGTTCACAATGAAATGGTCGCATGCGCCAAAGCCACCCGATACGCCAGGGAAATCGACAAGAATGTCCATATCGGGATGATGTTCTCTGATCACATTAGTTATCCCGCAACCTGTAAACCGGAGGATGTATTCGCAAATTACCGGAGAAATCAAATGGAGTTTTTGTATGGAGATGTTTTGTTACGTGGCGAATATCCCGGTTATGCTTTTCGATTTTATGATGATCATCATATCCACATCGAATTCGGCGAGGGCGATGAAGAGGCATTAAAAAATACCGCCGATTTTATGGCCATATCCTATTATTATACCCGGATTTGTGATGCGGAAAGTGTTAAGAAAAAAAAGACCTCTTACGATAATCCTCACATCCAGTCGAGCGATTGGGGCTGGGGAATTGATCCGATCGGCCTCCGGACGAAACTGAATATGTATTGGGATCGGTACCAAGTTCCTATCGTTATTGCAGAAAACGGCTTGGGTTCTTTTGATAAAGTGGAAGCGGATGGAAGTACCCATGATAATTATCGTATTGAATACTTGCAGGCTCATATTGAACAGATGAAAGAAGCCGTTTTGGATGGGGTTGATGTGTTCGGTTATTATCCCTGGGGGCCTATTGATATTGTCAGTTGTTCATCATCGGAAATGAGCAAAAGATATGGTTTTATCTACGTTGACTTGGATAATTACGGAAAGGGCTCCGGAAAACGAAGTCTTAAAGACAGTTACTACTGGTATCAGAAAGTGATTGCATCCAATGGAGCAACTTTACGATAACATAAAAAGCGGCGGATAAAATCCAAGAATGGAAAATAATTGTACGGATAAGTATTTATATGAAGAGAGTGAGCGAAAAATATGAGTGAATCAACTTCGAAAGACGAAATGGTCGAAACGGCGATGAAAATAATCATCAATGCCGGAGACGCCAGAAACCTTATTAAGGAAGCGTTAGAGGCAATTGAGGCTCAAAGCTTTGATCGGGCCGAAGAGAAAATAAAACAGGCCAATGGCTATATTAAAATAGCCCATGAAGCCCAAACCGATACGATTCAGAGTGAAGCCAGGGGAGAGAAGCTAGAGTATTCGCTGCTTTTCTCTCATGCCCAGGATACTTTGATGACCATATCCAGTGAATATAATATCGCCAACCAAATGATAAAGGTCTTCAAATCTTTTTCGACGCGCCTCGAAGCGCTCGAAACAGCCTACCGGCAACGGTGAATTTTTATATTTTGTTACGGAGCACGGTATTTTTTAACCTAATCCAACAGCATCTGCTGGTATTTTTGGGCAAACCCGGGCCGGTCCGTTACTTTGGGCTTGTAAGGCAGGTCGTGCAAATCCAGAATGAATATTGAGGGGAGCAGTCAGAATGACAAGTCAGACCGTTAAAGTTACCAATGAATCGGGAATTCATGCCAGACCGGCTTCTTTATTTTTACAAGCGGCAACATCTTTTAAATCGGATATTACCGTTACCAAGAACGGCAAAAACGGGAATGCCAAATCCCTTTTGAGCTTGTTATCTTTGGGAATTAAGAAAGACACTGAGATCGCAATTAACGCCGATGGAGAAGATGAAAAACAAGCTGTGACGGTCTTGGTACAATTGGTGGAATCAAGATTCGGCGAGGAATGACCATGACCAACGAATGGAAGGGTGATCGGGGATGAAAAAAGGCATTCCGGCTTCAAAAGGTTACGTCATCGGTGAGGCCTTTGTAATCGAGTCAGAGGAATTAGAATGGGGTGAAGAAAAGGAGTCCAGTGCGCCGGCAGAGAAAACAAGACTTCAAAGCGCCATTGAAAATGCCCGGCAACAATTGAGCGCTTTATTGGAGAAAACCAGGCTGGAAATGGGCGAAGAATCGGCTGCAATCATTGATGTTCAATTGCAATTGTTGGATGATCCGGAATTTACGGGAGAGGCTCTAAACCGTATTGAGACGGCTCAAATCGGCGCAATGGAGGCAATCCGGGAAGTTGTCGATAAGTATGTCGAAATATTTGCCGGTATGGAAGACGATTATTTGAAGGAAAGAATAGCCGATGTCAAGGATGTTGGTACCCGGCTCCTTCAAAATATGGCCGGAAAGGTCGGCAACCGCTTCGCCGGTTTACCCGATAACGCCGTTGTTGTGGCCCATGATCTGACTCCATCGGATACAGCGCAGATGGATAAAAGGAAAGTCGTTGCTTTTGTAACCGAGATAGGGGGGCCTACTTCCCATAGCGCTATTATGGCAAGGACTTTAGAGATTCCGGCTGTAGTTGGCTTAAAAGATATCGCTGCGGATGTTAAAACAGGAGAACGCTTGATCGTCGATGGTATTGAAGGTTTAGTCTTCATCGATCCGGATGAAGCAACATTGGGCTCCTATCAAATCAAAAAGACTGAATTTGAAAATGAAAGGATTCAACTCCAAAGTATTCTTCACGCCCAAACCATTACCAAAACCGGAAAACGTATTGTTTTAGCGGCCAACATCGGTAAGCCGGAGGATGTGGTTAAAGCCGTCGAAAATGGCGCAGAAGGAATTGGCCTGTTTCGAACGGAATTCTTATATATGGATCGCCTTAGTATGCCTGCGGAGGATGAACAGTTTGAAGGCTACAAACAAGTAGCTGAGAAAATGGCCGGTAAACCGGTTGTGATCCGCACTTTGGATATCGGCGGCGACAAGAAACTGCCTTATTTACCCCTGCCTGATGAAATGAATCCCTTTCTGGGCCTGCGGGCCATCCGTTTGTGTTTAAACCGTCCGGACCTTTTTAAACCGCAGTTGCGGGCGCTTCTCCGGGCTTCAGCTTTTGGAAACGTTCAAATCATGTTCCCAATGATCAGTTCTTTGGAGGAATTTTTAAAAGCAAAAGGAATCTTAGAAGAGTGTATGATGGAATTGCAACAAGAAGGAAAGGCTTTTAACGAAAAAATCCCGGTGGGCATGATGATTGAAATCCCTTCGGCCGCTCTCATTGCAGAAGATTTGGCTAAAGAAGCCGATTTTTTCAGCATCGGCACCAATGATTTGATTCAGTATACCCTGGCAGTCGATAGGATGAATGAAAACGTCTCTCACCTATATAATCCGCTGCATCCGGCAGTGTTGAACCTGGTTCGGATGACCATTGAGGCCGCCCATCGCGAAGGCAAATGGTGCGGCATGTGCGGCGAGATGGCCGGGGACGTTCAGGCTATTCCCACACTGCTGGAATACGGATTGGATGAATTTTCGATGAGCGCTTCCTCTTTACTTGCGGTGAAAAAAGCCATCATGGATAGTTAAAGACAACAGGAGCAGAACCATGGGATACCGCTTGATTTGCATTGATATGGACGGCACGCTGTTGAACAGCAGCAAACAAATTAGTGAGAAAACAAAAAATAGTTTGCTTCAAGCGCATCAGCGGGGGGTCCAAATCGTTATCACCACAGGACGGGTATATATTGATGCGGCATATCACGCAAAATTGATTGGTTTGCCATCCCCGATTATTGCTTCCAATGGAGCGTATATTAAAGATCAACAATCGCAGGAGTTGATTTATCAAAGCTTACTCCATGGAGAGCTTGCTTTAAAGATATTGAATATTTGTAAACGGTATCATGTTTCTCCGAATTTTCATACTCCGCAGCGGGAGTATTATGGCGGTATTTATCTTGCCATAAGGTGGCTGGTATTTTGTTTCCGAAATCGGATCACCGGGAATAAAAGCAATGTCAAACGAAAATATGTACTGAATGATAGGCAATGGAGAAGCGTTTTTGCCAAAGAGCAAGACAGCATGATTAAGTGTATCATCATTCATTTTAACAAAGAAAAGCTCGCGAAGATTCGCAACGATTTGTCCCGGATTGCGGAATTGGAGGTTGTGAGCTCAGCCTCGAATAATATAGAGGTTAATTATAGAGGAACCTCCAAAGGCAAGGGCGTGGAGATTTTAGCCCGGCATTACAACATTCTCAGGGAAGAAATCATCGCCATCGGCGATAATGAGAACGACTTATCGATGATCGAGTACGCCGGACTGGGAGTGGCCATGGGCAATGCCTTGGATGCAGTCAAAGAGAAGGCCGACTATATCACGGATACCAATGATCACGACGGAGTGGCCCAAGTTATCGACAAGTTCGTGCTGAATGTTTAATATGGATTCGAAGATAAGGGGACTGAAATAAAAGAGGCGCGCCATGGAACTTAAGATATCCCAGGAAATCGCCCAGGAACAAAAATTCATTCTCACGCCGGAAATGCGGCAATCTCTGAAGATCCTGCAAATGCCTTTGCCGGAGCTGCAACGGGATATTACGCGGGAGCTGGAAGAGAATCCTTTATTGGAAGTTTCCACGGAACGTGAGGAAGATGAGACCCTATCAAACGAGACCATGATCGAAAAAATAGATTTTTTGACCCGCGGCACTGAAAATGGGAGAGAAACCAACTTTGCGGACTTATCGGATGGAGAGTCCAATGACCCTTTTAACTACGCTGTTGTCAAACCTTCATTGAAAGATTTTTTAAAAGAGCAACTGCTGGATTTGGATGAAAAAAAAGCTATCCTGTCTATCTGCGACTACATTATCGAAAACCTTGATGAAAAGGGTTATTTAGACTGCAAAATCGAAGACATCGCCGCTGAACTCGAAGCGCCGCCGGAACTGGTCAAGCATGCTCTTACACGGGTCCAGGATTTGGAGCCTGCGGGGGTGGCCGCCAGAGACTTAAAAGAATGCCTGAAAATCCAATTGCGGAAGAAAGAAATCACCAGTCCCGTAATCTACCGAATTGTGGATGAGTATTTGGAGCTCATCGCCGGGAACAAAATCAGACAATTGGCTAAACAATTGGATTTGGAAATCGGGCAAGTTCAGCAATATTGCCAGATCATCCGAACACTTGAACCCAAGCCCGCCCGGGGCTTTTTCAGCAGCGAGTCCGGATATGTGATCCCGGAAGCTTATATTACCAGGAATCAGCAAGAGTTATTAATCATTATGAACGAAAGCGCCTTACCTAGGTTAACCATTAACCAACTTTACCGGAATATCATTCATCAGCCGGAAGATCCGGCGGCTTTGAATTTTGTCAAAGCCAAGTTAACCAGCGCCATGGTGTTGCTAAGCAACATCGAGCACCGCAAAAAGACGATCTTCGCTATTTTGGAAACTATCCTCGAACTTCAAAAAGACTACTTTTTACAGGGTGAAGGCTACTTGCGGCCCATGACGATTGCCGACATTGCAGGGAGGCTTCATATTCATGAATCCACAGTCAGCCGGGCCATTCGCGATAAATATATCTGTACCCCTTTTCGTACGGTGAAGCTTAAAGATTTATTTACCGGGGGTATCACTTCCGGCCAGTTGCAAGAAAATATCTCTTCCAAGCTGGTGAAGGAAGAGATTCGGAAGCTTATTTTGAGTGAGGATGCGACCCATCCTTTGTCGGATCAGGACATTTGTGATATCTTAAGAAATAGGAAATTGGATATTTCCCGGAGAACCGTAGCCAAATACCGGGAAGAAATGGCGATACGGCCTTCGGGCCAGCGGAAGGTGTATTCGGGATGAAATAATTCTTATTTGAATCTTTTAATTACTATGTTTCTTAGGCAAGATTTGCAATAGAAAACTATAGATAGGGAAATAAAACTACCACAGACTATCGTTAACGATAGCTGTGGTTTTTACTTTTTTACCGCGGTTTCAGAAATGAATGGGAAGCCTTTGGAAGAAAAGTATCGGCTAAGATGGGGTAGCAGTGTTGTTATTCTGTGTATAGCCGATTCGCTGGATTAACAGATATCTTTTTACAATTTAATTTTGTTGTTACGTTTTTCTAATGATTTTGAAACAAAGTCAAAATACTAAAAGAATAGTAAGTTCTGAGAATATATTTTTATAATTAAAACACCTATGATAAGAAGTATCAACAATTCTATCATAAAAGGGAAGTGATCATTGAATAAAACTAAGTCAAGATAACGCTTAGCAACTAAAAAAAGGGGGAATAGTGATGAAATGCAAGGTAAAGAAAAGTATAGGGATGCTTCTGCTTTTTATGACGGTAGTCTGTTTTATGGGCGCAAATAGCAATATTGATGCCAAAAATGAATTTCATCGAATCATCCAAGTAAGGCAGCATGGGAAAGCCGATTATAGGACGATCAATGAGGCGGCTAATGTAGCATACCCAGGCGATACCATTGTAGTTCATGAAGGTATCTACAGGGAAACTGTCGTTTTCCCCAGGGGTGGAAACAATAAATCATCAAGAATAACTCTGAAGGCGGCAGAGGACGAAAAAGTTATCATAACCGGTTCTGATGTTGTAAAGTCCAACGAATGGACTCCCGATAGCGGATGGGTATATACCCTTGTGAAGGACAATACTTATTTTGGCGATTTCAATCCATTTGCCGAAAAATGGATGTCTAAAGGTTCTCGGTATTCAGACTATTTTTCTTGCGGTTGTGTTTATATCAATGGTAATGTGCTGTCGCAGGTATTTAAAAAGGCAGATGTTTATACAACCTCAAATTCATGGTTTGCAGAAGTAAGCGGTGACAAAACAATAATATCGGTTAATTTCGCTGGACTCAATCCCACCGAAACAAACAATTCCACTGAGATCAACGTAAGAAAACAGTGTGTTACTGCTGCATGGAATCAAGGTTACATTACCATTGACAGTTTGACTGTTATGCACGGCTGCGGTCCCAAGACCATAGATTTTTGGCAGTCCGTTGCCAAGCCTATGTGCGGTGCAATAGCTACAAATGGTGGTTATTTCTGGATCATCGAGAACTGTGAAGCTTACCAGAATCGTGGTGTTGCCATCGACTACGGCAATGGTTCCCACATGCAGGAAATTAAAAACGGCGGGGAACCAAAACTATATGGTCACCATATTATTCGTGATTGCAACGTTCATGACAATGGCACCAACGGTATGATGGCCTACAGAGGCGCTTATACCGAAATCTACGGTTGTACTCTTTCCAACAATAATACATTGAACACCGGTCTACTCTCTGAAGCCTACATTAAGGATGTTAGTAGCGGCTTTGGCATCTATATCCATAATAATTACTTTTTCAGCGATCAGGACTGGGCTGTTTATCCCATATGGCTCGATAGTGAATGTGACGGCTCCCGCGTTTCCAGAAACATAATATACTGCAAAGGCGACGGTCATGGTTTTACCTACACGGATTCCGAAGTCAACCATGGTTGGCTGTTATGGGACAACAATATCTTTGTTGGTGTTGGTTGGCACATCCTCTCAGCCAGCCACAATTACTATGTAAACAATCTCTGGTTAAATATGCCACAAGAAACAAGCAAACGACTCTGGCCTGGTACAGGGAAGTGGGGTTTTATTGGATCCGAAGGCTGGGATGGCTATCAGCGTGCTATGAGAGCAATGAAACCTGGTACACTGGATGTGATTAGTACTATAAATAATGAAACCAGCCGCTTTGAAACATTTAACAGATTCAACAAGATGCTCAATAACATTTTCTTTAACTATGGTCCGTCGGGAAATGCCAATGTAAGTGATTATGGTCCGTCCAATACAAAAGCCAGCGAAGTATCCCTCGATCAATTTCATAATACCTCCGCCGAAGTTGTGCTTTCTGACGCACCAGGCGTTAACCCCGACTACAGCGGTGGCAGCTGGTCTCATTCCGAAGTTGGCAATCTTCCCATCGCATGGGTTGAAGCTTATCAAAGTACTGTGGGTGTAGGAACTCTCACTTGGGGCAATGAATGCGATTACAACGTCTATTACGGTGGCGCTCAGAAAATCGACTACCAATATGCTGTTGATCGCGGTTACGAAGCAGATAAAAATAGTAAAGTCGTAAATGGTGGCAGCTATTTTATCACCGCTACCAAAGATTCCTTCGGGCTGACTTTGACTGTTGATGATAGTTGTTCTACTATTTCTGCTCCAGCTATCACCGGCCGATATCTTGGTAATACAACCCTGTACAAACAGCTGGGCTATGACTTCTATGCTCCTGATGTGAATTCCGACTTTTTCGGAAACTCCAGAGACAAGAAAAACACAGTTGTAGGGCCTTTCGCAAAATTGAAACCTGGTAGGAATATTTTTGAGCTATGGCCCCTTAAGGATCATTGCCATTCAGAGGATTGATTTCGAGACTGAGAATCTGTGGATAATAGATTAAAGAAATTCTTGTTTCCAGAATCCATAATAAAGAAGTACTTACTAAATTGGGTGAGTACTTCTTTTCGTTTTAACTTTTCCTTAATCTTTCCATATTGCTTTGGAAAAAACAAAGTCAAAATAAGAAAAGAATAGTAAGTTTAATGGATATATTTTTATCATTGGAAGCCCTATGATAAGAGTAGATTAATAATTTATTATTTATCGGGAGTGTTACAATTGAAAGCAATTATGGTGATGTATGATTCTTTAAATAGGCATATGCTACCTCCGTATGGGTGTGATTGGATCAAGGCGCCCAATTTTTCAAGATTAGCGGAGCATTCAGTGGTCTTTGACAATTGTTATATCGGCAGTATGCCGTGTATGCCGGCGCGCCGGGAACTCCATACCGGGCGTTACAATTTTTTGCACCGCAGTTGGGGCCCGGTTGAACCATTTGACGATTCGGCACCGGAAATATTGAAAATGAATGGTATTTATACGCACCTGGTCAGTGATCATCAGCACTATTGGGAGGATGGCGGAGCCACTTACCATACCCGCTATAATTCTTGGGAGATCGCCCGGGGGCAAGAGGGCGACCCTTGGAAGGGCGAAGTCAAAGATCCGCAATTGCCAAAAACTCTGGCGGACCAAAAGAAATTGCTCACCCGAGCCGATATCATCAACCGGAAATATATGCCCGAGGAACAATTGCAACCGCAAGCCAAAACCTTTGCCAGCGGCTTGGAATTCATTCATACCAATCATACAGCCGATAACTGGTTTTTACAGATTGAGACTTTTGATCCCCATGAACCTTTCTTTACGCATGAGAAATATAAAAAATTATATCCCCATGCCTATAGCGGCCCCGAATCCGATTGGCCCAATTATGGGACAATCAGTGAGCCCGGGGAAAAAGTCGAACACTATAAGTATGAATATGCGGCATTATTGAGTATGTGCGATAATTACCTGGGAAAAGTGCTGGATTTGATGGATACCTATGATATGTGGAAAGACACAATGCTGATCGTTAACACCGACCATGGTTTTCTTCTGGGCGAACATGATTGTTTGGGAAAAAGCAAGATGCCTTACTATAATGAACTGGCTAACATACCCCTTTTCATCTGGGATCCCCGTTGCGGCAAAAAAGGGGAACGCCGGGACTCCCTGGTACAGACGATTGACTTGCCGGCAACATTGTTGGAGTATTTTGAGATTGGTTTGCCCGAATCAATGCAAGGGGTACCGTTAAAGGAAACCATTGCAATGGATAAACCGGTAAGAGAGGCTGCTTTATTTGGGTGCTATGGTACCCATGTAAATTGTACCGATGGAAGATATGTCTATATGAGGGGAATAGCCGATCCCAGCAATGAACCTTTATATCAATACACCTTGATGCCTACCCATATGCGGAGGATGTTTACGGTTGAAGAACTGAAGACAGTAGAGTTGGTTGGTCCTTTGTCGTTTACTAAGGGTTGTAAAGTCATGAAGATCAAATCCGGGATCTGGGATAAACGGGACTCCTATTCCCTGTCGGGTTATTCATATCCCGAGCATTTAGGAGAAAATCTGCTGTTTGATTTAAAAGAAGATCCGGGCCAATTGAGGCCGATACAGCAACCTGAAATCGAAAAAATAATGATTGATCATCTAATCCGGCTGATGAAGGAGAACGATGCGCCGCAAGAACAATTTGAGCGGTTAGGGCTCACCGCGAAGTAGCTATAGACTTATAGTTTGAAAATGATTATAGAAAACCTAGAGGTAAGGATGGAGCTATTTAGAAAAAACGTTTAGCCACAGAGACACAGAGAAAATCATTTTCATCTTTTTCACGTGCCCGTGGCTAGACTGCTAACCAGGGGTGGACGACTACTTAAAAATTATTTAGTCTAAAAGAATAACCTCCCGCAGAGGCGCGGAGGCGCTGAGAAAACCCATTATATTCTTATATTAAAACTCTGCGTCTTTGCGCCTCTGCGCGAGAATAAAATAACTTATTTTCATCCTTTCACGTGCCCTTAGTTAGCTTGGTAGACAGGGGGACTACTTGGAAAACTTGTAGGGCTTGTTTTGAAATTTAAATTGAGATAGACTGTATTTACAGGGAGCCTTAACAAGGTTGCATCGACATTCCTTGTTGGAAGGGATGGGTCTTTAAAATTAAGCCAAAATGGGTTGGAATATCAACAACAAAGATTTTGGAACTTCCTTTTATAAAAAACACCGGGAGTTTACAAACCAAACTCTTTGTTTTTTATTTTACGCTGATGGTTTTGATCGCCGGTCTGATCAGTACCACCTCCTACTATGTTTTTAAAAGGGTCATCACCCAGGAGATCGGGCATTCCCGGGTGGATGTGCTCCGGCAGATCGGCGAAAGGACCCGGGTTATCAAAAACAGTATCAAGACCATCTCCAACTTATATTACTCTGATCGGTATATTTCCAATGCGGTTTTTAACAAAATCACAGCAGGCGGCAACGCTCAGCTCTTGTTGAATAATTTGGCGGAGATCGGAACCAAATATCAAAAAGCGTTTGAAGAAATGAATGTAACTTTTTATGCTGTATTGATTGGCGAAAACGGATTTAAATTTTGTTCGCTACCCAACCAGCAGCCCTATAATTATGGGAAAATACCCAAAATGCTTTGGTACCGGAATGTCATCAAAACCAATGGCAAAATTTATTGGGTCAGCAGTTATGATGATTCCGACGATTTGCAGAATAGTAAATACGTTTTTTCCGCTGCCCGGCTTATCAAAGATAAACATACCGGAGAACGTTTGGGCGTGCTCTTAATCAATATGGAAGAACGAAAGCTCTATGATACCTATAAGAATGTTTTAAACGGGAAGAATTCCATTTATATTGTAGATGAAAAAGGAAGTATAGTTTCCCATAGTGACGAGCATATGCTGGGAATCAACTTTTTTGACATGCAAGTCTTCAAGGAAATATTCCGGCCAAACAATTTTAAGATCTTCAATAAGGGTAATGAGCGGTTTTTATTATCGAATTACTATGACCCGGAAACTGCTTGGACCATTGTAGAAGAGATACCGGTGGAGGCGCTTTTCGCGCCTTTAGAGAAGGTACGGTATGCGATTTTGGGTATTTTCTGTCTGGGAACGCTTTTTTCGCTGGTTTTATCGGTCTCTTTTGCCCGCAAAACCGCTAAACCTTTAAAACAATTCTGCCTATCCATGAAAAAAGTGCGGAATGGCGATCTGGACGTCATATCCGATATCCAAGGATGGAACGAATTAACGCAGTTAAGTGACGGTTTTAACCAGATGGTAGGAAAGATTAAAGATCTTATTTTAGATGTCAAGCAGGAGGAACGTCTTAAACGCAAAGCGGAACTTGATTTTTTGCAAGCCCAAATCAATCCGCATTTTTTATATAATACGATACTTTCCATCAAATGCATGATTTCCATGGGCAAGAACTCCCAGGCGGAACAAATGATTACCGCTTTTATGGGACTCTTGGAGAAGATTTTTAATAGCAAGGAAGAATTTATTTCCCTTTTAGAGGAAATTCAATGTTTGCAACAATATGCGTTAATTCAGCAATACCGTTATTCCCATAAATTTGAGATCGTCTATGAAGTGCCGGACAGTATTTTGGAATATAAAATACCCAAGTTAATCTTGCAACCTTTGGTGGAGAACTCGATATTTCACGGTATCGAGGCCAAGCAGGAAAAGGGTACTATTCAAATTAAGGCGGAGCGAAAAGAAGATCAAATCATCATCCGGGTGATTGACGATGGAGTTGGCATGGATGCCAAAACCCTGAAGGAGATCTGGAACAATCGGGATAATAAGAAAGATCGACGTTTCAATCGGGTAGGTATCATCAATGTCCGGCAAAGAATCCAAATGAATTTCGGGACCCAATATGGTTTGAAAATATTCAGCCAAGCCGGGAAAGGAACCGAAATCCGGATTCAGATACCCGTTATCAGCTAATCCTTTACTATCACCTAAAGAGAGGGACATAAGGATGTTGAAAATATTGATCGTGGACGATGAAACTCCGATTCGTGAATGGATTGAGTTTTGCATCCATAAAAATCCTTTAGGCTATGAAGTCGTGGGTTTGGCTGCCAATGGCGAGGAAGCGTTAAATATTTTTAATGCCACTTTGCCGGATATCGTTTTCGTTGATATCAAAATGCCGATCATGGACGGCATGGAATTGATGAAACAAATCAAGTTTTTAAATCCCTCTACGGAAATCATTGTCCTGACTGCCCATAACGATTTTGAATATGCCAGAACCGCTGTAAAGTACGGTGCTTTTGAATATATTTTGAAGACTGAAATCAATGATGCCCTGATTCATGAGGTCCTTGATAAAGTAAACTGCAAATTGAGCTCTGCTAAGGCAGAGGGCAACTTATCGGATAGTATCTATTTGAAAAGGGAGGCGTTTATCCGGCGCCTGATCTTTCAAGCCGGGAATCAATATCCACATGAGCGTGTGATATCTGAAAAAGAACTGCAGGAACAAAAAATTAATCTGAAGAATAATTTTTTATTTGCGGTGGCTTTAAAATACGGAATCCACGATCAACCCAACAATAACAGTAACTTCATCATTCCCGAACATCAAAATATCCAAAATAACTTTGGTTTCGTTTATGACCAAAATATCTTCATTCTGCTGGCCAATGTTTTTGCCCAACCAAGCATAGCGGAACAAGTGAAAACAACATTTGATTTTGCTTCCAAACTTCATGAAAGCAACGGCTGCACCATTGGGTTAAGCGATGTTCATGATGGCTTAAAATACATCGGGATCGCGGTCGAAGAAGCTGTTTACCAGTTGAAACAGGAGTTTTACACTGGAGAAGGCACTATTAATCTTATGAAAGCGCCCAAAGAAAATACCCCGGAATTGGTAAAAAAGTTAACCGCGATGACGAATTCGTGGAAGGAAATGATCAAAGAAAATGGAATCGACCAGGCTGAGCAGGCCCTGGACCCCATTTTGACCTTTATGAACGACAATCGGATCCGTGATATCGAAGGGGTAAAATATGTATGTTTGCAAATGGTCCAGTTCGTAGGTGCGGCTCTCGCAATATATCAGGAAACCGGACTGGATTCTTTTCATACCCATAAGGCCGAAATCGAAAAGCTCTCTTCTTTTCAGAGTCTGCAAGAATATGTGAAACAAAAAATCAACGCTGCTGTTTGTGAGCATCGGGAAAAATACAATGAATACTCCCATTCAATTTCCAAAGCTGTGGCTTATATCAACAAATATTACATGCAGTCGATGAATCTAACCAATATCGCCGCCTATGTCCATTTGAATCCGGAATACTTTTGCCGGCTGTTTAAAGAGGAAACCGGAAACAATTTCAGCAATTACCTGGCCAGTGTGCGGTTGAAGAAGGCAGTGGAATTATTAAAAGGGAGTGATCTGAAAGTCCGGGAAATCGCCGAAATGGTAGGCTATCCAAACTTAAGTTATTTTTCGACCCTTTTTAAGAAATATTACGGAGTCAGTCCTTTTGATTATCGCAATAAACATACGGAAGTAAAAATATCAACCATGGAGACTTAGTGAATAAGAATTTTTGGTTCTTGCAGTAATATCGATGGGTGCCTCGTTATTAATAGGGCTTTTCTGTGAGTTTTAAGATGTTCATCCGCGGCAAACGAAAGGATGAAAATCGCAAGAGGCCTAATATAACCTAACTCGCGTGTCCAAGGACGCGCGAGTTAGGTCTACGCCCGATTTTCGGCATACTAAATAATATTTTTAAGTAGGCATTTTGTAAAGTTCCCGGGCTCAAATTTTTCTCTGACTCATCTAGATGCATCGAATCATTGTTCCTCAATCAGCATCCCCGAAAGTCAAAATATCAAAAAATATCTCAAAATAGTGAACGGCATTTCCTGGCAGAAATCGCTGGATGGAATACTCGTCAATTTTAAAAAGAAATCCTAAGGATATTGGATGTATTTCGGATACATCTTGAATTAAGATGGGAGTAACCAAATAAGCCGAAAAGATTCATTCGGTGAATATTTTCGCTTATCGGAAAGGGGGCTTCTCATCAACAACCGTGAAAGCAACGGCACTTTGGTGCCAAGAAAATCATTATCAAAAAGATGAAGGGGTGGGATTATGAAAAAGTTATTGTATGTCATTTTGATCATTGCATTACTGGGTACATTGTGCACCCAAGGTTTCGCAGCGCCGAAACAAAAACAATTACCTGTGTTGAAAGTGGCCGTGATGCCGTTTTTATTAAGCCTTCCGGTCAATTATATCGTTGAAAAAGGTTGGGACAAACAAAACGGTTTTAAAATCGAGCCGATCCTTTTTGCCACAGGAGCCCCAATGAATGAAGCATTGGGAGCAAATCTTTGGGATGTAGCCACCATTGGCGCTGCCGCAGTTACTACATTGTCGGTCTATGATGCCAAACTGATAGCCGAGACCAGCAATGCCGCAGGCGGATTTGGATTATATGTACGGCCGGGCAGTCCCATCACCAAAGTGAAGGGATTTAATCCTACGTTCCCGACGCTTTTGGGAGACCCTGAAACCGTAAGAGGGAAAACAATTCTTTTGCCGATTGGGACCATGTCTCAATTGCATGAACTCAAATGGCTTGAAAAAATTGGCGTTAAAGATAAAGAAGTCAATTCGGTGAATATGGATTATGCCCAGGCCTATCAGGCATTTTTAGCAGGGCAAGGCGATATCGTCGCTTTAAATCCCCCATTAAGTTTTGTAGCCGAAGAAAAGGGTTGGATTAATGCAGGAAGCTTAATCGATTTGAAAATACCCCAATATGACAACGTTGTTGCCAGCAAAAAAGCTTATGAAACCAAAAAAGCTTTACTGACCAAACTTGTTAAACTGATGTATCGAGCCAATGCGGAGTTGAAGCAAAATCAAGATGTCGAAGTTAAAATGCTTTCAGACTGGTATAAACAAAATGGCCAGAATATTGAAACCAAATTGGTCCGGGCCGAAGTACAGGCTAGACCCTTGTTAACAGCCGATGATGCCAAAAAGAAACCGCTGGGAGATTCGATCAAGACCACAGCGGAGTTCATGGCCAGCATCGGAAAGTTACAAACCGAGAAATTACCGATTATCGATAAAAATGTAGTTGGCGATATCTTAAAAGCAGTATTGAAATAAGCAATGAAGAAACATTTCGGCGGTGGGGGTGATCGATTTTTGGAAAACCTACACCGTCGAAATTATAGTGGGGGTTGAAAAGTGAAGCGAGAAATGAAATATAAAATCATTTCGGTAATCTCTTTGGTATCATTCATTTTTATCTGGGAATTGATTACCGATCTATTGAAATTGGTTCCAAGCTTTATGCTGCCGAGTCCCTATTCGGTATTGATAGCCTTCTGGGCGAAGCTTTACGATCCCAATCCCGATGGCGCCACCCTCCTGCAACATATTATGACCAGTCTGAAAATCGCCTTGACGGGATACCTGTGCGGCGCCTTGGTGGGAATTCCCCTGGGCATTGTCACGGCTTGGTATAAACGGTTCGACATGTTGTTCAAACCGGTCTTCGATTTGATAAGACCGATTCCCCCCATTGCCTGGATCCCCATTATGATCCTGTGGTTTGGAATCGGTTTGCCGGCCAAAGCGGCCATCATCTTTGTTTCGGCCTTCATACCCTGTGTGATTAATACTGAAGCCGGGATTAGACAAACCAGTTCCATTCATATTTGGGTTGCCAAAACCTTCGGGGCTTCTAATTTATACATTTTGCGAAAAGTAGCCATTCCAACAGCACTTCCTCTCATTTTTACGGGATTACGGATATCGCTGGGTACGGCTTGGATGACGTTAGTTGCCGCGGAATTGCTGGCTTCCAACCAAGGGCTTGGTTATATGATCCAGATTACCAGAATGTTGGGAAGAGCCGATATCATCGTAGTCGGGATGCTAACCATCGGCAGTATTGGCGCATTACTTGCCTATATATTGCGGTTGTTTGAACGCAAGTATGTGAAGGGAGGAAACTAGCTTGCAAGGCATTAAAATCAACGGCTTCAATGATGACTGGAAACGTATCTTCTGGGCAATTGTTGCTTTTGCATCCATCATTATCCTGTGGCAGGCCGTCGTCACTTTCACATTTGCCAAAGCGACGATTCCGGGCCCTTATAAAGTGTTCAGTGAATTTTTCAAATCATTCTATCAACCGATTGGCAGTTATACTATTTTAGGGCACATCGGTTGGAGTTTGTACCGGGTGCTGGTGGGTTTCGGGATCGCCGCTGTTCTTGGCATTATCACCGGATTATCCATGGGCTGGTCCAAACTGGCCCGAGCCGTCATCAGCCCGATATTTGAATGGCTGAGACCCATACCCGCCCTGGCTTGGATTCCCCTGGCCATCTTATGGTTTGGCATCGGCGAGTCCACCAAATATTTCATCATCTTTGTAGGCGCTTTCACTCAAGTTACCTTAAACGCTTATGCAGGAGCTATCCAGGTTGACCCGGTTCTGATCGGTGCCGCCAGAATGCTGGGCGCTAGGGAGAGCCAAGTGTTTACCAGAATCGTCCTGCCTTCCTCGGTCCCGCAAATATTCGCCGGCCTGCAACTGGGACTCTCCACCAGCTGGATGGCTGTGCTGGCCGCGGAAATGGTGCGCTCTTCGGAAGGAGCCGGCTGGATCATCGTGATGGGCCAGAATACAGGGAACACGACTCAAATTATTGTGGGAATCATTTCCATTGGATTGATAGGTTTGCTTTTGGCAACGATTATGAGAGGAGTTGAAGAAAAATTATGCTCCTGGAACATCAGAGGGATATGAAAGCAACGGAAGCGGATTCCAAAAAGGCCATTATCCGTTGTGACAATATCGCCAAAGAATTTGAGACGGACGGCAACAAATTTCAAGTCATTGAAAATGTAAAGCTGGAAGTGATGGAAAATGAGTTTGTGGTCTTGTTCGGGCCTGGGCAATGCGGCAAAACAACCTTGATCAATATTTTAGCCGGACTGGAAAAGCCCACTTCCGGTAAGGTCTTTGTCAACGGCCAGGAGGTTGAAGGACCCAGTGCGGAACGGGGCGTGGTTTATCAAAAGACCGCTTTGTTTCCCTGGCTGACTGTAATGAAAAATGTAGAGTTCGGGCCCAGTGTCCGGGGAATGAAAAAAAAGCAACGGCAGGAAAGAGCCGAGTATTTCATCAATCTGGTCGGCTTGAAAGGCTTTGAAAATCATTATCCGGTTAAACTCTCGGGCGGTATGAAACAACGGGTGGGAATTGCCCGGGCTTATTGCAATGACCCCCTGGTGATGTTGATGGATGAGCCTTTCGGCCATCTGGACGCTCAAACCCGTTATATGATGGAAGAGGAACTGGAGAAAATCTGGGAACGGGAGCGGCGGACGGTCGTTTTTGTGACCAACAATATTGAGGAAGCATTGTACCTGGCCGATAGAATTGTCATGCTGACCAATTGCCCCTCCAGCATCAAAACGGAATATAAAATTAATTTACCCAGGCCCCGCAGTTATGTCGATCCGGAGTTCTTGCGGCTCAGGCAAGAAATAACCGCAGCGATGGATAAGTCACTTTGATGGAACAGGAGGTAGAAAGCCATGGTCATGCTGGATAACGCACGCGTGAAAGTAAAAGTCAGTAACATGACAAAGTGCTTCGGCGATTTATGCGTATTGGATAATATTTCTTTTGACGTGAGGGAAGGGGAGTTTCTCTGCATCGTCGGCCCCACCGGGTGCGGTAAAACCACCTTTCTCAACAGTTTAACCAAACTTTATGAAGTTACTTCCGGTCAAATCTTGGTCAATGATGAGCCGGTCGATTTAAAAAAGCACAATATCGCCTATATATTTCAGGAATATTCAACGATGCCCTGGCTCAAGGTGGAGGAGAATGTCCGCTTCGGCCTTGAGATCAAAGATTTGCCGGAAAAAGAGATCCAGGAGCGGGTGAATGAGGTTATCGATATGGTCGGACTTGGACCTTTCCGGAGCTATTACCCGAAACAGCTCTCAGCCAGCATGCTGCAGCGGGTGGTGATTGCCCGGGCCTTTGCCGTCCAGCCGGAACTGTTGTTGATGGATGAACCATACGGCCAGTTGGATCTGGACTTGCGGTTTAAGTTAGAAGATGAACTGCTCCGTTTGTGGGAGAAAACCAAAACCACGGTAATATTTATCACCCATAATATAGAAGAAGCCGTATACCTGGGGCAACGAATCCTGGTGCTTTCCAATAAACCAACCAAGATTAAAGAGGAGATCAACAATAACCTGCCAATGCCCAGGAATATCGCGGACCCGGCCTTTATCGATCTCCGTAATAAAGTAACGGATTTGATCAAGTGGTGGTAGATATTTGCGTTTTTGCTTTTTGGCAGGAATGGATGTATACTAACATCAAGAAAGGGGATATCCATTCATGACCAGACCGAATCCATATTCGCGATTTAATCGGGATCAATTAATTTTACGGGATGTTCTGGCTGCGGATCGAACGATTCTGGCCAATGAAAGAACTTTCCTGGCTTATATCCGGACTGCGCTGACGTTTTTTGTGGCTGGAGTGACTTTTATTAAGTTTTTTGACCATATTCTGATTGAAATTGTGGGTTATATTTTTATTCCGCTTGGGCTAATTATATTGATAATAGGTTTCATCCGATACATAAAAATGTATCGGGTTTTATCGATACTTCATCAAAAAGAAGAAAGCACTGACGCTCCGGCCACTGTTATCCAACCATCGAAGGATATTGAAAGCTAAAACCTTTATCAATAAATGAAAATTAAGTGTGGATTTTTCCAAAAGTGAGTACTTTTTTCTAATTTGTATCAATCAGGACTCTTTCAGGAGTCTTTATTGATACATTTTTTTATTCATAGCAGTGTTAACCTCGAACTTGGCGCCGTCGAGGAAGTAGTTCTCCAGTTAAGTTAAGCATAAAAATTGGACATTATTTTACGGGGAGACACTAATGCTCTTTGTGCCGGAATTTAATAAAATGCGCCTCGTAGTGATCTGAAGAGAAATATATTGTTGTAAAATCCAGTATCTTCGCATCTTCCAAATATGTGGTATGTTGGATTTTCACCAATGGAGAATGTTTTTTCAGGTGCAATAAATTTTCCAGGCGGTCGGTAGATAAAATAGCGGAAACGCTTTGATAACTGTGAGCAATTTTAAGATGTTTAACATTCTCCACATAATGATATTTTGAACCCTCTAAATACTGTATATTTAAATCCTGAAACGGTTCGACCGGCATGTAGGAATGTTCAAGGCATAAAGGCATGTTATCTTCGAATCGCAGTCTTTCGAATGAATATACTTTCCCACTTTTGTCGATACCTAATATTTCTGCTGTGTGTTGATCCGGAAAAATAATTTCAAAAGAGATTACCTGGGTTTTAATGGTTTTCCCCTTCAACTTCATTTCTTCGCTGAGTGGAGAAATACTGGCGGAGCGCTTCAGAATATCATCTTGTTTTCGGTAGATGACGAATGTTCCGCTCCCCTGTATTTTCTTAACCAAACCTTCTTTTACCAGTTGATTCATGGCTTGGCGGATGGTCGTTTTTGAGACTGCATATTGTTTCATTAATTTAACTTCGGTCGGTAACATTTCTTGATAGGCATATTGATTGCTAAGGATCATTTCCCGTATCTGCTTGGCGATAGCTAAATATAAGGACAAATCATTATCTAACATCAGGAGTTCTTTCCTTTCAACGACTTTCTGCTATTCCAAATTTATTATTGGTTACTATCTTTCCTTGAATCAAGAATACTATTATTTTATTTTGATTTCAATAAGGCTGTTTGATGATACCAATTTTAAATTGGTATGGTGACCATTCATTTATATATTCCACAATTTTACATTCAATTGATTTTAAGCTTTTTTTCTTGTAACATGAAAATAACAAGAATTAAATGTATTAACCGCAACAAATTCATGGAATTACGGTCTTGTTGAGTTTTTTACAAATTTGTTATTTTCTTGGAGGGATCAGCATGAATGTTTTATATTTGCATACGCATGATACGGGTCGGACTATCAGTCCATATGGGTTTAATGTTAAAACGCCGAATTATGAAAAATTTTGTGAAGAAAATTTGTTGTTTCAAAATACTTTTTGTGTCGCCCCAACTTGTTCGCCAAGCCGCGCCGGGTTGCTGACAGGCTGTTACCCCCATCAAAACGGGATGCTTGGCCTTGCTCAACGTGGTTTTGAGCTTGACACCGAGAAACATCTGGTTAAATTTTTAAAAAATCATGGTTTCCATACGGTGCTCAGCGGTGTGCAGCATGAATATGCTTATTACCTTGATCATGAAATCGCCAAAGAACCATTGGGTTATGACGAAGATATCTCCGCTGACCATAATCAATACGATGAAGCGGACCTAATCTATTGGGATATGGAAAATGCCGATTCGGTCTGTCGATGGCTTGACAGCTATGCAGGAGAAAAACCATTTTTCCTGTCTTATGGCATGCATTGTACCCACAGAAAATTCCCCAAAATTATCGATGAAGATATCAATGTTGATTTTTGCCAACCACCGGCTTGGGTTGTTAATAACCAAATTAGCAGAGAAGACTATGCACACTATAAAACAAGCGCCCGAATTGCTGATGACAATGTCGGAAAAGTCATCGATAAGCTTAGAGAGAAAAATTTATATGACAACACCATCGTTGTTTTAACCACAGATCATGGTTTAGCCTATCCTTTCGGTAAATGCACTTTAAAAGACACTGGCATCGGCGTGCTTTTTGCGATGCATTGTCCGAATGCAGAATTGAAAAGTCATAGTTATGACGGGCTCATTTCCCATATTGATGTATTTCCGACTTTATGCGATCTTCTGGATTTACAGAAGCCGGCTTATTTGGAAGGCAGAAGTTTTGCGGATATTTTTAGAGGCAAGGACTATTCCGGCGATGAACAAATTTTTGCCGAGATTAATTTCCATACCTCTTATGAACCGGTAAGATGCATCCGGACAGAACGTTATAAATACATTCGTTTCTTTGATAACGGATACAACAAGCTCAATTATTCCAATATTGATAACTCACCCTTGAAGACATTCCTAAACGAGCATCAGCTCATTGAATATACCAAACCGCTTGAAGCTTTATACGACTTGTTCTTTGATCCGACGGAGAATAACAATGTCATTCATGAAGCACGCTATGAAGATGTTATCGGTAAATTACGTTCAGAGCTTGAAGCCATCATGGTAAAGACCCAAGATCCGTTGCTGGATGGTCCGATTGAAATCAAACCCGAATGGAAGGTTAATCAAAGAAATTGTTATTCGCCCGGTTCAAAGAATCCGGAAGACTACGTTAGTATGGGCGACACTAAACTCAATCGTTTTCAGAAGAAGGAGGCAGAACAATGAAAGGGTATATTTTGGTGAGTCACGGCTTATATGCCCAAGAGCTTAAAAATTCGTTACAGATGATAGCCGGTGACGTATCTGATGTTTATTGCGTCTGTCTCCTGCCGGAGGAAGGTCAGGAACAATTTAAGGCCAAACTGGATGCTTTGAAAGAATCGCTTGAACGGTATGAAGAAATCTTAATTTTTGCCGATTTGTTGGGCGGCACACCATGCAATGGGGCAACCACCTATTTTTTATCGGATAATCGGGTTTCAATCATTGCCGGAATGAATTTCCCCCAAATCTTGTCCGCTCTGTTGACCAAAGATGCAACGACTGATGAATTGGTTCAAATCGGAAAAGACAGTATCGTGGATGTAAAAGAAAAATTGATATCAACCCAATCGGATGATGAGGAGGATTAATATGGAAATCGTTAATGTAAGAGTTGATGCAAGAGGCATTCATGGTCAAGTTGCCACAGCATGGACCAAGCATCTCGGAATCGATAGAATCATGGTTATCGACGATAAAACAACCCAAAACGATATTCAAAAAATGGCGTTGAAAATGGCCTGTCCCGCTGGTATCAAATTGTCGATCCTGTCATGTGAAAAAGCGAAAGAAAGGCTTAATGATCCGGAAGCTTATGTCAATGAAAAATTGATGATCATCCTGATTCATGTGGAAACGTTGGCAGAATTAGAGCAATTGGATTATCGGTTTGAAACGGTGAATATGGGAAATTTGCCTTCCCGTCCTAATACGGAAGAAATCCGTAAAACAATTTATCTGACAATGCAGGAAAAGGATATCATCAAAAGGCTTGCTGAAAAGGGAACACGTTTTACAGCCCAAATGGTTCCTACGGATAATTCTGTTGATTTCTTGTCATTACTGAAATAAGCCTCTGAGCATGATATGCGACATCGAATTTATCAAAATTGATCAATAATCGCCCAATAAAACTTTGACGAATGGAAGGAGAGATTTTGTGAAATTAGGACAAGCAATACTGGCGTGATCGAAGAATAAAAACTTAACTGATGAGGGGAGAGAGTTTTATGGAATTGTGGCAGGCAATATTGATAGGGTTTTTTGCATATCTGGGACGCAATCAAGTACCTTGGTTGTTCGGGACAACAGGTGGTTGGTATGGAATTGGAAGACCTTTGGTTGCCGGGGCGCTTATCGGACTGATTATGGGCGATGTAAAAACCGGTGTGTTATGCGGTGTAGCTGTCCAGGCAATATTCATCGGGCAAATTACCCCGGGCGGTGCGGTTCCATCCGATTTGAATTTGGCGGCTTTTATCGGTATTCCTCTTGCTTTAGCTTCGGGCGGTAAGCCCGAAACTGCTGTTGCCTTGGCTGTTCCATTAGGAGCGCTTGGTGTCGGGCTTCATAATTTTACCATGACAGTACAATCGGTCTTCGCACACCGGGCTGATAAGTTTGCTAAACAAGGTAACGCCAAGGGAATCCGGTTAATGAATATTTCAGGAACATCCATTTCTTTCCTGGAGAGATTTTTCATTGTAACCCTTACTTGTTATTTCGGAGCTTCATTTGCCAGCAATCTTTTGAATTCCCTTCCGCCCCTGGTCTTAAACTTCCTGGCAGTTGGTGGTAAGATGCTTCCCGCTTTAGGTTTTGCGATATTACTAAACCAGATCGTGAGTGAAAAGTGGATGGTGGTATTGTTTGTTTTAGGTTGGGCGCTGGCAAGCTCCTTTACGTTTACAACGACTACGCTTGTGATTATTGCCGTCGCAATCTCTTTAATCTATGTGATGGCAAAATACAGAACTCCGGACTCCCAGCAGGCAAGCGTATCAATGGAAGGAGACAAATACGATGAGCTATAAAAAACTGACCAAGCATGACGTAGCGAAAGCTTCCTGGAGATGGCTTTTTTTCCATCAGAGTTCTCACAATTATGAAAGAATGATGGGAACCGGTTTTTGTCATAGTCTGTCGGGCTCATTGGAGAAATTATATGAAGGGGATAAAGAAGGCTTGTCCGAAGCGCTCGAAAGGAACATGTCTTTCTTCAATACCGAGCCGCAATTGGGCTCGGTAATCCCCGGCGTAGCACTGGCTTTGGAAGAAAAATATGCCAACAACCGGGAAGATTTTGATCCCGAAATTATTGTCAGTACCAAAAATGCTTTGATGGGACCTTTTGCAGGTATCGGCGATTCCATACTTGTCGGCACATTAAACCCGATATTGCTAAGTATAGGGATTGGTCTTTCCGGTGACGGTTCGCCGATTGGCGCCATTTTCTTTTTACTTACCTGGCTGGCAATTGTGGTTACAATGAAATATCAGCTTTTTATTAAAGGCTATCAACTGGGTTTAGATACGGTCAAGCTTTTAATGAATCAAGAACTTAAAAATAAGATCACCACTTCACTGACAATGATTGGTTTGATTGTGATTGGCGGTGTGGCCGCTACAACCGTAAAAGCGTCGATTAATTCCCAGTTTGTTTCCGGTAATATGACGATTAGCATTCAGAACATTTTCGACCGTATAACACCAAATCTGGCGCCTCTTTTGATTACGCTTGCCTGTTATTTCCTGGTTTCAAAACGGGGATGGTCCAGTAATAAATTGTTGCTTGCTATTTTAGCATTTGCCTTTGTCATGGTTGTACTGAAAATTATGTAATAAAATAACAAGCTTGACATACGCACAACACTGTCCGCCTTTGGTAGGGTATAGGTTGTGCGTATGAATTTAAATAAGATACCCAATCCAAGTGTTTTAAAATAATTGCAACGGCCATCGATAATAAACTATGGTTCATTTTATGGTAAGGGGGAAGCTCAAATGACCAGTCAAACGATGAAAGTCGATAATGAATCGGGACTTCACGCCAGACCGGCTTCTTTATTTCTGCAAAAGGCAACATCGTTCAAATCCAATATTACCGTTAGTAAAAACGGGAAAAGCGGTAATGCAAAATCACTTTTGGGTCTTTTATCTTTGGGTATTAATAAGAATAGTGAGATCACGATAAGTGCTGAGGGAGAAGACGAAAAAGAAGCAGTGGCGGCTTTGGTGAAATTGGTGGAATCTAAATTCGACGAGAAATAAGCAATGAGAACCTGCGCGGAAAGGTGAATGAACGATGAAAAAAGGCATTCCAGCGTCGAAAGGATATGCAATCGGGACAGCTTTTGTAGTTGAGAATGATCTGGTTTTAGTAAGCGAAGCCAAGGTGGCCGGTGCGGAAGTTGAGAAAGAGCGGCTCCAAACGGCTGTTGAAAATGCCCGGCAACAATTGCGCGCTTTATTGGAGAAAACCAGGCTGGAAATGGGCGAAGAATCGGCTGCAATTATTGATGTTCAATTGCAATTGCTGGATGATCCGGGGTTTACGGGAGAGGCCCTAACCCGTATTGAGACGGCTCAAATGGGCGCAATGATGGCAATCCGGGAAGTTGTCGATAAGTATGTCGAAATATTTGCCGGCATGGAAGACGAATATTTGAAAGAAAGAATAGCCGATGTCAAGGATGTTGGCGCTCGGATCCTTCAAAATATGGCCGGAAAGGTCGGCAACCGCTTCGCCGGTTTGCCTGATAACGCCGTTATTGTGGCCCATGATCTGGCTCCATCGGATACAGCGCAGATGGATAAAAGGAAAGTCGTTGCTTTTGTAACCGATATAGGGGGGCCTACTGCCCATAGCGCTATTATGGCAAGAACTCTGGAGATTCCGGCTGTAGTTGGCCTAAAAGATATAACAGCGGATGTTAAAACAGGAGAATGCGTGATCGTCGATGGTATTGGAGGATTAGTCTTCATCAATCCGGATGAAGCGACATTGGGCGCCTATCAAATCAAAAAGACCGCATTTGAAAATGAAAGGACTCAACTCCAAAGTATTCTTCACACCCAAACCACCACCACAACCGGGAAACGTATTATTGTAGCGGCCAACATCGGTAAGCCGGAAGATGTGGGCAAAGCCATCGAAAATGGCGCGGAAGGAATCGGCCTGTTTCGGACGGAATTCTTATATATGGATCGCCTTCATATGCCTGCGGAGGATGAACAGTTTGAAGGCTACAAACAGGTAGCTGAGAAAATGGCCGGTAAACCGGTTGTGATACGCACTTTGGATATTGGCGGCGATAAGAAACTGCCTTATTTGCCTTTGACGGAGGAAATGAATCCTTTTTTGGGCCTCCGGGCTATCCGTTTGTGTTTGAGCCGCCCGGACATATTTAAACCCCAGTTGCGGGCGGTTCTCCGGGCGTCAGCCTATGGCGATATTCAAATCATGTTCCCGATGGTCGGTTCCTTGGAGGAATTTTTAAAAGCAAAGGCAATATTACAAGAGTGTATGATGGAGCTGAAACAAGAAGGAAAAGCTTTTAATGAGAAAATTCCGGTGGGACTGATGATTGAAATTCCATCGGCTGCGCTGATCGCTGAAGAGTTAGCCAAAGAAGCCGACTTTTTCAGTATCGGCACCAATGATCTGATTCAATATACGCTGGCGGTCGATAGGATGAATGAAAACGTCTCTCGCCTTTATAATCCTATGCACCCGGCAGTGTTGAACTTAATCCGGATGACCATTGAGGCCGCCCATCGTGAAGGCAAATGGTGCGGTATGTGCGGTGAGATGGCCGGGGACGTTCAGGCTATTCCCACACTGTTGGAATACGGATTGGATGAATTTTCGATGAGCGCTTCCTCTTTACTTGCGGTGAAAAAAACCATCATGGATAGCTAAAGACAACAGGAGCAGAACCATGGGATACCGCTTTGATTTGCACCAAAATTAAAAACGCCGGTTGATGAATCCAACCGGCTCAAAGAGATATATAATCATCAGGTTAACGAATGAAGGAACATCAATATATGTTCATACCTTCTCTTCCTGATTCCGCTGGCGGGAAGGGATTGTTTTGTAGTTCAGATTGTGGATGGATTTAATGTAACGCACCGTTTTATATTTGGACCGCATCACCACGGAATGGGTTGTCGCCCGGCCACTGCCGAAGCTCACCCCTTCCAGAAACTCTCCGGTGGTAATCCCGGTAGCGGCAAAAATAATTTCCTCTCCCTTGGCCAGATCCTCGATACGGTAGACCCGGTCGCAATCGAATCCTTCGGCGCTAATTCGTTCCCGTTCCGCGTCATTATGAAAATAAAACTTGGTCTGGATGTCGCCTTCCAAACAGCTGAGAGCCGCAGCGGCAAGCACCCCTTCGGGCGCGCCGCCGATCCCCATATAAATGTCCACGTTATTTAAGGCTGTCGCGATGGCCCCGGCTACATCGCCGTCGGTAATCAGTTTAATCCTCGCTCCGCTCTCCCGGACTTCTTCAATCAGCCGGTTGTGCCTTTCCCGTTCCAGGATCATGATGGTGAGATCCTTGATGTCTTTATTTAAAACCGCCGACGCTACCTTCAGATTTTCACGGACAGTGACGTTAATATCGAGTTTTCCTTTTAAAGCAGGACCACAAGCAAGTTTTTGCATATAAAAGCTGGGGAAAGGAAGCAACGATCCGCTTTTTCCGGCAGCCACCACTGATAAAGCATTGGGAAGCCCGCAAGCCACCAGCCTGGTCCCGTCTACCGGGTCAACGGCGATGTCGGTCTCCAGCGCATCATCCACCCAACTACCTACTTTTTCTCCGATATGCAACATGGGCGCCTTATCTTTTTCCCCCTCGCCAATAATCACCGTTCCTTTGATGGGGATCAAATCAAGCATACCCCGCATGGCATCGGATGCGGCCTTGTCGACACGATCTTTATCGCCATTTCCCAACCAACGGCTAGCCCGTAAAGCTGCCGCCTCGGTGACTCGAACCAACTCTAGAGAAATTCCCCGCTGTAAATCTGTCAAAAAAATCCCCCTCGCTTCCTTTTCTTCATCGATTATCAAACGTTACCGGGTTTACCTGCCTCTTGTTTTTTGAAAGGGTTTGAAAGCAAAAAACAATACCGCCTGATAATCTTCGTTATCACTTGGGGAAATTCCTTTGGATACAAGACGGTAAACTTCCAAAGAGAGAAACGGAAAAAATGTTAGGAGAAATGAAATCACCCAAGGGAGAAACGGAAAAAATGTTAGGAGAAATGAAATCACCCAAGGGAGAAACGGAAAAAATGTTAGGAGAAATGAAATCACCCAAGGGAGAAACGGAAAAAATGTTAGGAGAAATGCAATCACCCAAGGGAGAAA
>JAEZCE010000057.1 GCA_023429995.1 Bacillota bacterium
TATTCCTTTGACATTCAAGGAGGAATGTCGCGATAGAGGGGGAACCCGGGGGACTCAGCCCCCCGGGCCGGTGGGTTCCTTCGCGATGCGAGCATCGCGCGGGATGATCCGGCTACATCCCTTGGCCTTGGAGGTGCAGGAGGGCGGGTGGCGCCTCCTGTTGAGAACAAGGCCGACCTCATTTGGATGGCAATCGTTACATTTCTTATTGGTTGACGGAAATCTGTTTCCCCTCGTCCGGCTTAATTTACAACGTGATTTTTTGGGAGAGGGGAGAAAAGGGGAGAGGTCGGGCGGTGGGATTCCTCGCGATATTTATATCGCGCAGGGTGGTGCCCCTGTCGACAACGAACCTCATTCATTCTAGCCCAAATAATCTGCTTATCCTGTCGTGACTATAATCTCCATAAATCAGATCGTCTGCCATCTGAAAAATGTTTAAACCAGCTATTTGAACGAAACCAAAAGCTCAAAACGGTTGAGGTAAAACATCTCCAAGACAGTTATTGATTGACACAAACAAACGTTCGTGATATTGTTAAGTTGGAAAAAATTAGTACTATAAATAAGTGATGATGAATCCTGAGGTGAAATGTAAATGGAGCGGGCACCAGGAGGAGATATATTACTTTATCAAACCGAAGACGGCCAAACCCGGGTTGAAGTGCACTTGGATGGCGAAACAGTTTGGCTTACCCAAAAACAAATGGCTGAACTTTTTCAAAAAGATATTCGCACGATTAATGAACACATCGGAAATATCTTTGAAGAAGGGGAATTGAAGCCTGATTTAGTTATCCGGAAATTCCGGATAACTGCTTCCGATAATAAAACTTATGAAGCGCTGCATTACAATCTTGATGTTATCATATCCGTCGGTTATCGCGTTAAATCCCATCGCGGCGTTCAGTTTCGGATTTGGGCCACTCAGCGGCTAAAGGATATATCATCAAAGGTTTTACAATGGATGATGAACGGCTTAAACGTGGCGGAGGCGGAAATTATTTTGATGAATTGCTGGCTCGGATTCGGGATATCCGATCATCGGAAAAAGTGTTCTATCGCAAGATTTTAGAAATCTATGCCACAAGTATCGACTATGATCCACGGACTGAAGAGTCCCATAATTTTTTCGCCACAGTCCAAAATAAAATGCACTGGGCCGCTCATGGCCAGACCGCTGCAATTGATTTATGAACGAGCTGATTCTTTAAAACCAAATATGGGATTGACTAATTGGAAAAGCGGGAATATCCGTAGGGAAGATATCAGTGTGGCTAAAAATTATCTTAACCAAAATGAACTTGAAACCTTGAACCGAATTGTTTCCTTATATCTAGACTTCGCCGAATTACAGGCCTACAATAAAAAAGTAATGTATATGAAGGACTGGATAAAGAAACTTGATGATTTCTTAAGAATTAGTGAGCAGGAAATTTTAACCCATGCCGGCAAGATTTCTCATGAGATGGCTATTGCAAAAGCAGAGAAGGAATTCGAACAATATCATCAAAAACAAATTGAAGAAATGAGTCCAGTTGAACGAGATTTTGAAAAAACCATAAGTAAAATCGGACAAATAGAGAAAAGCAAACGGTAGATTTCCAGTAAATCAGCGACATTAGTAATACCACGTATTCGCAGGCAGCGGTTTTTTCGTCAATCATTCTTTTTTACGGGCCGCCCTCGCCTGGGACTCCTTTGGCGAAAAGAACGGCACTCCCGACTTTCCGACATTCAAAGCGAAAATTATAAAGTATCGCTCCAAAAACGGTAAAACCGAAATGGAATCCGGTCCCGGCGGATTGGAGCCCGAATCGGGCAAGGGAAAAGTTATAGTACGGATAGGCAATGGGCGGGGGTATTACGCAATGCATGGGTCATCGATGATTAAAAATTTATTTGTTTATCATTGAAGTCAACAGGGGACGTCGCCCACTCCCCTGCACCCCTAGGGCCAAAGGGTGTAACCGTACACCCTTTGGAATCCCACGGCACGGGGAGATCCCCGTGGCCCCCTTTATCCCCGGCCATCCATAGCCGGGGTTGTAAAAATATTGTTAGTAAAGTCTTTGTTCTCCATGCAGGGCCCCGAACGTCGTGTTCGATCCCTACCAGGTTTTGTCCTTATGCCGACGGCAGTTTTTCCTCCGAGAAAAGATGCCGCGCCGCCGACCTCCTTGATCGGCGGTGATAGTTTATTCAAGTGGTTTATATGTTGGAAGGCTAAAAAAATACAGATTTGTTGGCTCTGAAATGGTCAACAGGAGGTTGACCAACGCGGCCTTGATAAATGGATGTATCATGGTCCGTCGGCAAACAGAATTACCCAAGAAGACGACTACAAGGATGTAGGAGTCGGTTCAATTGCGTCAGCGTTCCTTCAGCGTTCAGGAAGAACGCTGTGATAGAGGGGAATCCCTGGGGGCACGGTGCCCCCGGGCGGCGGGATTCAAAAGGGTGTGCCGCTCACACCCTTTTGCCTTGGAGGTGCAGGAGGGCGGGTGGCGCCTCCTGTTGAGAACAAGGCCGACCTCATTTGAATGGCAATGCTTGCATTTCCTATTGAAAAAATCGCCCCTAGAACTTTATCTTGGGCGTCGGCTTTTTTTGTCTGTCATTCCTTTTTACGGGCCACCCTCGCCTAAGATTCCTTCGGCCCAAAGAACAGCACTGCCGATTTCCCGACCTTTAAAGCAAAAATTATGAAGCATCGTTCCAAAAACGGTAAAATCGAAATGGATTCCGGTCCCGGCGGATTGGAGCCCGAATCGGGCAAATGTAACAGTACTGCACAATAAGAAGACAACGACAAGTTCGGGTAGAGGTCGCTTATATTTTTTTGAATCTCGGGAATACGCCCGGTTTTATCATCTTTTTCGTAGCACAAAGGCAATAAAGTTGAGGTATTTACCACCGCCAGCACCTATCGTCTTACGATCATTTACGGCAACTTCATTTTCTTGCCTAATCCAATCCGCCCAAAGTTCGTCATTATTTCCCTTCAGCTCGTAAATGGAAATGACCTCAGCATCCCGACTATTGTTCAATATTTCCGTCCAATAGGTGATGTCACGCAGATAGGCAAGCTGCTCTGGTGTCCATGAAAGGAGCAGTTCTTTCGGAAGATTATCATGGCAATCCCTTTTCATACCGGGAACACAGATGTAAAGATAACCGCCACTTTTGACGAAAGGTAACAGCTTTGCGTCCAAGTATTCTGGGTCGCGTCCCCAAAAATTGTAGGAATCGGTACTGACAATTGCGTCAAAAAACTCTTTCTCAAACGGCAGGGTATCGGCATTTGCTTTTATAGGTATGATTTGCTCATGGGTTAGTCCCATTTCATCAAAGAATTTGCGGTTCTCCTGCGGGTCACTCCACAAATCGGCGGCATAAACGGTGAAACCATAATCTTTTACGAGCATAACGCTTGTAAGTCCTTGTCCACTTCCGAGGTCACAGACAAGACTTCCAGCAGGAATTTTATGATTTAGCAACATTTCTTCCTGCAATTTGAAAGGGTTAGGCCCCATGATTTTAGCCAGTAATTCGGGGGTGCTGTACTTTTGGCTTTTAGTATACTCCATTGTGATTGCTCTTTATCTTTATTTGCTTTATTATTTTATATATAGAAGAAACCATTTGCACAGGAACGGGAGCTGGCTGAAAAAGAAACGCGCCTGGCCTTTCTCAATGCCCAACTGAACATCGACAGCGGGCCGGAGCGTGTTATGGAAGCGGCTGAACCCGATCTGCCACAGCTGGCCTACGCCAAAAGCACAAAGCCGTCCATTCTGGAAAATCTGCGTTCCCGGTATGACCGGGGGTAAGAACAAAGATAACCCTGATAAAGCGAAAAGGAATGATATTACTATGTAGGAATGATGTTGACGCGAGTAATACAACCGCTCTGCATTATCGAAAATACCGCCTGAGCGCTTTCTTGCGTCAGGTGGTATTTTCATCTTGATATCAGAATGGTTGTAAACCCAAATTTTTATACTTCGTATTATGTTAATAATCTCACCGATAAATTGGAATTTGTAGCTTATCCTTATACCACTAAAGGAAACTCACTGTATAATAGAATGGCTGTGAATATAAAATTCTTCCTGACTTGGCTGGAATTTTTTTTCCATTTTTTTCAGACTCTCATCAAAGCGCCCGGCTTCTTGTTCGTCTATCATCATCACAGGGCTGTCATAGTAAACCCATTTCTTTCCGTCCAAAGCTTCCGGCTTCAGTTCTTTTACCAGCATTGCTGCTGGGTATGTTCCATTCTCAAGACAGATATTGTACTTTTTACAGCTCTTAAAGCCACGGCTTACATAATTGTTTGGGTTTCCAAATATTACAATCACATCATAGCCAAATGCAACCGCTTGTTCAAAAGAATGCTCCATAAGCATTTTCCCGTAACCCATTCTTTGGTATTCCGGCATAATGCAAGTCGGACCGAAGGTAAGGATTTCTTTTTCTTCCCCAGACTCATCAACCAGTTTTGCTTTTGTGTACATGATATTCCCGATGATCTGATTATCAACTTCAATCACCAGATCCAACTCCGGCAGAAAGTCTTTGTGTGATCGCATAACATGAACTAAATAGTGTTCAATGCACCCCGGAATATATAAATTCCAAAAAGCTTTCCTTGTGATTTCTTCTACTCTCTCATAATCTGTTTCTTCTTCATTCCTAATCTTAATCATTTTGTTCATTTATAAACCTCCGATAATTTATTTAAGATTAAATTTTTGTGCTTTTTATTATGGCTATCTGCTCAATAAATTCCTGTTTATCTGCATGTTATATAAATAAAGTTGACTATTCCGTTAACTCAGGAAAATATCTAGCAGCCTTTAACCGTGATTTTTTAGGCCGAGGAGCTTTACCAATAATATCCCAATAAGTCCAAGCAGGGCATTTCACCATTGCCACAAGGCAACGGTCAAATATTTGGTCTAACATATAGCGGCGATTAAAGCGATAACTAAATTCATCAAGATAACTTTGAAGATGTTTTGAGTGCTAAAGGGTTAGTCAACTTTTATATATTTAAATTATACCCCGTTCCTTTTATAAAAGCTCCCTACTGAACGATACAGAAGCAAAAAGGCGACACGACAAATCTGCCATGCCGCCTTTAAGGTATATTTATCATTTCTTCATTTCGGATAATATCTTATATACAGTCTTTGGCGACAAATAAAACGTATTTGCCAGTTGCTCAACAGGTGTACCACGCTGGTATTCCGTAAAAATGGTTGCATTACGTTCGTCAAGCAATTGTCTACTATTACTTAATTCGCCCCAGCCTTTTTTGTTTTCTTCTTTACGAGGAATATAAAGATATTCTCCGTCTATATGTTGCTGTATTGCCGCAATCAAATTGTCCGGCAATACACAAATTGCATTTTTATAGCTCATTGTGCGCCTCCTATATAATCAAAAAATAGGATTACGCAAGGACTATCCTCATATTTGAATTATGCGACAGCCCTTGCTACGCACAATACCGACTCCAATGCACCTTTAGGGATAAGACAACGCTCCTTTCGTATTATCTATTGTTCTTGTCTTTAATATTCTTCTTTAATTGTTTCATTTCACCCTTGCCGCCGAACATTCTATTGATTTTCTCGTTTTCAAGCTGGCGGGCATTTAATCCGGCGTAGGATAGTTCCCGTTGCAATTTTAGATAGCTCTCAAAGCGTTTTTCAGACAGCGTTCCATTTTCGATTGCTTCTCTAATGGCACAACCCGGCTCTGTTCCGTGAGAACAGTCGCCAAATTTGCACCGGGCGGCAATATCTTCAATATCTTCAAAGGTTTTTGACAGATTGCCCGTATAAATCTGCAACTCCCGCATACCGGGCGTATCTATCACAATACCGCCATTTGGCAATAGCAATAGTTGGCGGTGGGTTGTGGTATGTCTGCCCTTGGCATCATCTTCCCGTATAGCTTTTGTTGCAAGCAAGTCCTGCCCCATAAGGCGGTTAATAAGCGTGGACTTGCCAACTCCCGATGAACCGATAAACGCAATTGTCTTTCCTTGTCCGACATAAGCATTAATTGCTTCGTGCCCGTCCTCATTTTCAGAAGAGCAGGAAATAACATCAACGCCCATGCTTACGGAGGAAACTTCGTCCAGCTTCTCTGGCAAATCAATACACAAATCGGATTTTGTCAGAACGATAACCGGGGTCGCCATACTATCCCATGCGATTGTTAAATATCGTTCCATTCGCCGGATATTAAAATCTGCATTGAGCGACATACAAATGAAGATGGTGTCAATATTGGCCGCAATGATCTGTCCGGCATTTTCCGTACCGGCGGCTTGCCGCGCTAAAACGCTTTTGCGGCGCAGGATATGATGGATGATTGCATTGCCAGCGCTTCCATCCACTCGATCAATCATCACCCAATCACCAACGGCGGGAAAGCTGGTTTGGTCATTTGCTTGGTAAGCAAATTTACCCGAAACGCTTGCATCTATTTCTCCGCATTCACTCATTACTTTGTATAATTCACGATGTTGCTCGGTAACTCTGGCGATAAACAGGCCATTATATAAGGTTGCCTCCTGTTCAAAGCGCATGTCTAGTCCGTAATTTTTTAAATTCATATTCTATGGGTTCAAATCCTTTCGTAAAGTATATGCATACCAAATAGCCTTGCGACAACAAAAAAAGCGCAGTTACCCACTGCGCTGGAAAACAAACAAAAGAAGGTGTTAAACAAACACTTCTCCATCATTCCGTAAGGCATTTGGGCACACAAAATAAGCAGGTCAAAATCCTGCATCTGTGATACAAATAATTACCTTATCGGACGACCGACATCAATACACCTCTTTCTAATAATTATATAAGAGAGTAACATCATTTCGCAAAATTGTCAAATCCCTATCATTGCATCATATTAGGGCTTCCGCTAACGACGGCTCGGCTTGCTAGCAAGCCGCGTTTTCCATCCGCGAAAAGATGCCAGCGCCGCCGACATCCTTGAACGGCGGTTATTGTTTGTTCAAGAAGCGAGATATTGTTGATTCAAGAAGTTCTGAAAGCTAAATATTAAGGCTAAAAAAATACAGATTTGTTGGCTCTGAAATGGTCAACACGACGTTGACCACCCGCGGGTTAGATTTAGGACGAATCTCACCCGTCGGCATACTGAAACCACCCAAGAAGACGACTACAGGGATGTAGGAGTCTGTTAAATCAATGCAAGTATTCCTTTGACATTCAAGGAGGAATGTCGCGATAGAGGGGGAACCCGGGGGACTCAGCCCCCCGGGCCGGTG
>JAEZCE010000080.1 GCA_023429995.1 Bacillota bacterium
TCTGTCCACCCAGACCTAAAGTTCTGGGCTAGGCCTTAAAAATCATTCTAAACCCCGGACAAGCTAAAATACGTCAGCGTATTTTTTAGGAATATCAAGATATTCCAGGGCTGGGTTTGTGCTTTGAACTGCGTGTATAAAAATACACACCGAGGCCTGGAAGGCCTTTAGAATATTTTTAATATACCTAGCCCCATCGTTCACGTTGGGGTGGAGATGTAATCAAACATCTTTTTCCGGTTTTTTACTGCATAGCCTGATGACATTGGGGGCACGGTGCCCCCGGGGGGCGGGATTCCTCGCGATATTTATATCGCGCAGGGTGCTGCCGCTCACACCCTTTTGCCTTGGAGGTGCAGGAGGGCGGGTTCGCGAACAAGTTCGCGCCGCCTCCTGTTGAGAACAACGATGATATCATTGAACGGTAATGCTTGCATTTCCTATTGAGAAAACCGCCCCTAGAACTATATCGTGGGCATCGGCTTTTTCGTCGAAATATCGCTCCAAAAACGGTAAAACCGAAATGGATTCCGGTCCCGGCGGATTGGAGCCCGAATCGGGCAAGGGAAAAGTTATAGTACGGATAGGCAATGGGTGGGGAGTATTAGGGAATTTATGGGATTGGAATCATCCGCCTGAAAATGGTAAAATGAATCCATGGGAACGAAAAATACCGATTCCGCCATGGAATAAAATGGGGGAATAATACTTATTTTATGATGGGAGATACACACGTATGAATCAATCACCCGATGAAGCGCCAACCGGAAATGGAAAAACTCCATCTGCCTCGGCGGTAGAAATGACCGAACTGGTATTGCCGAACGATACCAACTTGCTGGGAAACCTGCTGGGAGGCAGGATGATGCATTGGATGGATATTGCAGGGGCCATGGCCGCGTTCAGGCATTCCAACCGGGCTGTGGCGACCATTGCCGTGGATTGTTTGGACTTTAAACATCCGGTGCATGTGGGGGAGATAGTGACTTTAAAGGCTAAATTGATTTGGGTCGGCCGCACCTCGATGGAAGTGGTGATCCGGGCGTTGGGTGAAAACCCCATGACCGGAAAGATCCTGTTAACGAATACCGCGTATTTTACATTTGTGGCCCTGGATGAGAACGGAAAACCCACGCCTGTACCGGCCCTCTCTCCGGAAACAGCCGAAGAAACAGCAGACTTCGCCGCGGCTGAGGCCAGGCGGAATCAAAGAATCGATAACCATTGCCGCAAATAACGTAAAGAGTCCAATAGAAGGAGTCCTTCCCATGGAAGCCTGGCATCAGAAAAATTTGGTGACAGAGAAATTCCCGTTTCAGCTGATAATTACCGATATCGCCGAGTTCCCTCCCCATTGGCATGAGGAATTGGAGATTGTTTATGTTTTGGATGAAGATTTAGTCATCGGACTGAATCATGAGATTTATACCCTGAAGCCGCGGGATATTTTGTTGATTGGCAAAGGGGAGGTTCATTTTTTTATCACCCCTCCAAAACGGAGTAAAAGGTTGATTATTCAGTTTGAATTGGCAATGTTCAAGCCGGTTGCCAACTTGATGCAGGACCGGAGATTTTCTGTTCCTTTGATTCGACATCAGGAGGGCTACAATCTTCAAACCCATCATGAATTGGAAAAACAATTGCTGGCTATGGAGACGGAGTATTATAAACGGAAGGAAGGCTACCAACTGGCAATTGGGGCCCGACTTTACGATTTAATGGTCATTATTCTCCGCCGGGTGCCCATGGAAAAGTATTCGTTTGCGGAGCAAAGTAAACATTTAAAAAAGCTTGAAAGGCTGGAACAAGTTTTCCAATTCGTAGAGGAAAACTATACCCGGGAGATTACTCTGGCGGAAGTTGCCGAAGCCGCCCATTTCAGCATGTATCATTTCAGCCGTTTTTTTAAAGAAACCACCGGCATGACCTTTGTTCAATATTTGAATAATTACCGAATCAGTAAGGCCATTTATTACTTAAACAGCACCCATCAACCGATCACGGAGATAGCTTTTCTGGCGGGTTTTGAGAGTATTAAAACTTTTAACCGGGTATTTAAGAATCTCAAAGGATGTTCCCCGACTTGTTACAAAAAAAATACTGCTTCTCCGTAAAACTCAACCACACAGGCCAAATATTGTAGTTGAGACCAACCAAACCCTGTCAGCCGGACAGGGTTTTATTAGGTTTAAAAAGGTGCCGTTACCAAAGTTAACATAGCAATAAAAGAGAACTGTAATTTGTGATGTTGGCAATCAGCATTCTTTTTTCATTTCATAAAGAGAAAACAAATTTAAAAGCAGCAAAATCCGAGAACTTTTTCGCAATCTTTGGCGAGATACAACCGATGAAAGACTTTATAATGATATCCATGGAAAATTGTTTGGGAGCGATAGCCGATGACTGTGCAATGGCAATGATTGAGGATCGTGAAGAAAGCTGCAATCAAAATGAATCGGGAGGAAGCGCTAGAGATGGGGTATAAGAATTTTACGACAGCGATTTATTGTACGGTTCGGGATGTGGAAGCCATCGCCGACCATCCGGAATTTGATCAAGAATTCGTTTTGGTTGAAAAACATATGATGATCGATAAAGTTTATTTGGAAACTTACCGGAGCGGCAACTTGATAAGCCACGCTAAAATCCAAAAGGTCAAGGATTATTTTCTTCGCAAAGGGATCAAGACCTCGGCGGGGATTACTGCAAATATCGCCAACCATGGGGAGTTCCTGACATTTTGTTATACAAAGCAGGAGCACCGGGAATTTCTGCAACAGGTGGTGGAGTTCACTGCAGAATTATTTGATGAAATCATATTGGATGATTTCTTTTTCACCAACTGCAAATGTGAATCCTGCATCCAAGCGAAAGGAGAACGGAGTTGGTCTGATTTCCGGATGGAATTGTTACAACGGGTGGCGACGGAGATTGTGATCAAGACAGCCAAGCGGGTCAACCCCAAGGTGAATCTGATTATTAAGTATCCCAACTGGTATGATGAGTATCAAAATACCGGTTATAACTTGCAGGAAGAGCCGTTGGTATTTGATGGGATTTATACCGGAACCGAGACCCGGGATCCCCGGTATACGCAGCAGGACTTGCAACGATACCAAAGTTATTTTCTGATGCGTTACTTGGAGAACGTCAAACCGGGCGCTAATGGCGGCGGGTGGTTTGATACCTTTGACTGCATGTACAATCTGAATTCTTATGCCGAGCAAGGCTATTTGACGCTCTTCTCAAAGGCCAAAGAAGTGACTTTGTTTTGCCTGGGCTTGCTTTTACGGAAAGATCCCATTTTTGTGCCTTTGGCCGGATTTGTTTTTGAGCGGGTGGATAAGATTTTGGGCGAACTTGGAAATCCAATCGGGATATCTTGCTATAAACCGTATCATTCTTCGGGTGAAAATTATCTTTTCGGATATTTGGGAATGTTGGGGCTGCCGCTGGAACCCCAACCCCGACTCGCCGAAAAAGAATGGGTCCTTTTGACGGAAAGCGCCAAAGAAGATCCGTTGATTGTGGAAAGGATAAAAGAGAGACTAAACGCAGGTAAAAAAGTTGTAATGACTTCCGGTTTATTAAAGGCATTGAAAAATCGGGGATTTGATGATATTGCAGAGATAACCGTCACGGATGGAAAAGTAATGGTGGCTCAATACGGATATCCGATGCGTGATTGTTCCTTTGGAAATTACGTCAGCGCGGCGCGGCCAATTTTAATACCCCAAATGGAGTTCGCCACCAATGATTGCGTCCCGTTGGTTGTGGCATTCGCCGAATATAAGAATTATCCGATTTTGTTGCAAGCAAGATACGGCGGGGGAATCCTGTACGTGCTCACCATTCCGGAAAATTATGGCGATCTTTATTCCATTCCCGCACCCATACTGGATCGGATTCGTAGGACCATCATGGCCGAAATGCCTGTCAGACTGGAAGGGCCGGGTCAAATCGCTCTCTTCCTGTATGATAACAATACTTTTATCATGGAATCATTTTTGCCGTATCATTGCGCTTGTGGAGTTGTAATTCATGGCCGGAAAGTTGAACTGGAAGAGATTGGCGCTCAACCGGGCATAAAAGGATTTCAGGGATGGGAACAGGAGGACGCCACTCACTTTAAACTGGAGCTGGCCCCGTCTTCTTACCGGGTATTTCGATACCGCGTCATGGAGTAACCACGACCTCCTGTTAGATGGTGAGGCGGTTTGTCGATACTAACGGAAATAAGGCAGAGATGCCAAAGGGCATAATCTCGCCCAAAGGCGTCGTCGCCACAGGTGACGACGCGCCTCAGCGGGAGAATAGGTTTTAAAAGTATTTTCTAAGTGGTAACCTTCAAACGCTTTGATAAACCGTCTTCAGGTATTCGGCGCTTTCCACCATCGTTTCCGGGCGATTGTCTTCCAGGGTGACATGGACATAGGGTTTATAGGTTTTCAGCAATTTCAGCAAGGAATCATAATGGAGCAGACCTTTTCCGGGAGGAACCATTTTCTTTTGGCCGTTTTCGATGATAAAGTCTTTCGCATGGAGCAGGACGATGCGCTCCCCGAAAAGGTCAAAGGCTGATTGGATAATCCCGTCCTGATCTTGATAATTGGCGGGATCGAGTAAATTAACCGGATCAAAGATTACTTGCAGGTTGTTGGATTGGATGGAATCAATGAGCGCGCGCATTTTGGCGGAATTGGATATGGTATGGCTGGTCACTGCCTCCACGCCAACCATGACTCCAAAGTTCTCGGCCTCTGCCACCAGCTCGGCAATACTTTGGGTTATCTGTCGAAATGTCTCCGGAGAGTCGTTCCCGGGGTGATAAGAACAATCGGCGTTGAGCGAACCGGTTTCGGTGCCTACGATACTGCAACCGAAATCCCGGGCATAACGGAGATGCTCCTTGAATCGCCCTAATGAGTTCTGGCGGTTTTGGGGCTCCGGATGAATCGGATTGATATAACATCCCAGAACGGCGATTTGAATATTGCGCCGGGCGAAAGTGTTCCCGATATAATGGGCAAGCCCCGGACTAAGACGGTTAAAACCGGTATCGATACCCTCGATTGCTTTGGACAACGCCAGTTGGATACTGGTAAACCCTTTCGCCGATATTTTTACCGCCAAATCCTCCACGCCGGACTTGCCGAAATCGTGAGCGCGAACACCGATAAACATAAAACAACCACCTCAATTTGATTGATTGTAGGGCTCCCATTGATCGGGCCCGCTAAGAATATTGGATAAAGTATAGTATTTGAGTTCATCCGCTGTCGGAGTTTTCGCCCAGGGGACTCTTTGGCCGGGAGCGGCTCCAGGGCCGGTACTGCCATATTCAATATAGGTAACGGTCTTCTCGCGCTCCGGTTTATCCCAGTTATGCCAACCCGCGCCAATAATATGCGGCCCCATCCGGCAATTCAAGAAAGCAACTTTGGCATGATCCCGCCAGGGCCTGCCCAGGTAAACGGTTTGAGGGGCTGCTTTGCCGGTAAGCGCGCAATCCATAAAAACGTAGCCGAAAGGGACAGAGGATGATGTCGATCCGGCGGTAATGTAACCGTTTACAGGTTGATGACGGTCATTGGAGCATATTTCGCAGCGATTAAATACGGCAGTGGCGGAACCGAAAATAAAATCGATATCGCCTTGGATGAAACAATCTTGATAGTATTGACGAATGATGCCCAGATATTCTTCAGACCCCGATCCGAGCGTGGGGTGCTGCACATTAAGGCCCAGCGGGGTGGGATGCTTCGGCAAAGGTCCGGTAAATAAAGTGTCCTGACAGCCAAGAAAACGACAATTTTTAAAAAAGGCCCGATCGGCATCTGCATAGACGGCCACGGCCTGACCGACGATTTCCCCGTCGCCGGCTGAATTTTCAAAAGTGATATTTTCGGCGGTGAAGTCAGGCGCGCCCACGTAAACGCTGTAAGAATTGAAGGTATTCATGGGTTCGCCGCTTGGTAAGAGTTTTTTGGCATGATCATCATAGGTGAGGATGGTTTTAGCTGCGTCTTCGCCAATGAGATGAATCCCGGGCTTGTCGATTTTGATTTTTTGTTTATAAATCCCATTTTTAATATGAAGGACGGTTTCTCCGGCATGACCGTAAGGAATGGCGTCAATAGCCGACTGCAGAGAGGTAAAGTCGCCGGAACCATCCGCTGCGACGATTATCAAGCAAATCACCTCGTATTCAAAATTGGGCTGCAAAAAACAGATAAATTATAGGGTTTTAAAAAATCCCGTCAATCCATAAAATCCTGTTAATCCTGTTTAAGTTCTTTTCGTTAGGCCTGCAATATAGTTTAGTTAAGCGTGGTCAGGCATTCAAAATACTTATTTCAATCTATAAAGCTAAAAATACTTGTTCATATTGTATCATATATCGAATCGAATGAACTAATTTTCTGGTAAGAAGGATGGGATAATGACGGTATAACGGACAAAACCCCGCCTGCTGTTCATCACGGGCAGAGGGGGTTTGGTTTTGACGCTTTTAAGAACGGGATAGGCGATAGAACGCCGGCTTGGTCATTCCTGAATTATCCCGGGAATTAATTGACGACAATTCTATCAATATCTGGCGCATAGGCTGTCCCGGAACCATTGTCTAATTTGATGGTGTTATTCCCGGCATTTAAGCTGATATTGGTTGTTATCGCGCTTACGGTATTCCAATTGCCTGTGCCAGGGCATGACACCCCAAACCATGAGCCGTTGTTCGGAGTCACATATACAGTACGGTTTTCCGATGAAACATAGTAAATGGTCAACGAATGAGTTCCGGCTGTTGAAACGTAAACATTACTGATTACTACTGTCCCGTTGGATGAGCCGCCGAGATATCCGACATCGTATCCGCCTGAACAGAAACTTTTACTTTGTACTATCGCTCCATTAGAAAGCGTACCGCTCTCAGCCTCATAGTTTGTGCCACTGACTGTACCCGGGGTAATGTAAATACGATATCCTGAACTAGCGTTACAGCCAGTCATGGTTACGGTAATTTGACTGTTGGATACAGCGTAAGTCGAGGCCGATAGGGTGGTTATCCCACTGCAAACAGTATCTTTGCTTGTCCAGTCAACCTTTTGAAGCATAACATTGGCAGTTGATCCAATAAAGGAAGGTATGTTTTTGATGGTTACATTCACAGTACCACTATTGGCTCCACCTAAAATACAACTTATGGATTTGCCGGTCGAATCCACACAGGCAGCTCCATCCATATTGGCGCTAGACTCATTTGAAATTGAGACATTGACCATGTTGCCTGTCATTGAGCCATACCAGTTCATGAAATACCAGCCTGCGCCCTTTTGAGTATCGGTAGCAAGAAGACTTCCCAACCTACCTGGATAAGCCGTATACCACCAGGATATTAAGGCGCTGTCTACCTTATAACGTTCGAATTTCCCGATAAATTCTCCCAGCGATCCGGGTTGCCCTTCAAGACTATGAGTAGCATCGCAGTATTCATTAATGCTGATAGGCAAGGCGCTTATTCCAAGAGAAGTTTCCAATGCTCTGTAGTCTTGTAAATGACTGGCTACGCCCGAGATTCCGCTAAGCTCATGCCAGCTGATGATATCGGGAAGACAGCTGTTGGCTTTACAGTAGCTCAAGAAGGTACTCATGGTATTGTGATTGTAATAACTATAGCATGGTCCCACAATTTTGAAACTGGCATCGTTGGCGCGAATCGTATCGTAAGTCTGCTTCCATAAGTAGCTGTTGAAGTCCCCGTTAGAAGAGTTCCAAGTGCCGTCGGGCTCGTTCCAAGGTTCAATACCATACCAGTTGGTGTAGCCGGATGCTTTCTTGTCGGTTATAAATGAAGTTACCTGACTGAGCCAACTGGTCATACCCGGCCATGTATAGGGCCAATTGGGAAGCATATCCGCCAGATCGACCGAAATTAAGGCGCCGGTTCCGGCAAGCCTTCCCGCAGTCGGTATGGCGGCGCCAAAGGCATGCTGGTTGCCTGAGCCGCCACGGGCCGGATTCCTAAAGACAGCCGGATGAAGCGGGGTTACCAAGCCTTCAATATCCGCCGGTTTGGTGTCGGTTACTCCATAAAGAGAACCGTTGGCGCAATGGGTCGCGCCCCTTAACACGCTACCACAGTCCACAGTGATGATGTCTGCCGCATATACCGGCATCAAGGGTAGAGAACTGACCAATACAATCGCAAAAGCCATTACTTTCAATGAGTTTTTTCGAAAAAATTTTTTCGACATACTTGTTCCTCCTTTTATCAATTTCTATTTTCCTGGCGGGTCATATTTCTTGCGCTTTCTTCTATCGATACATTTTCACCCCCCTTCATATTGAAATAAACATATCTGAGGATAGGATGTTTTGGTTATAATTGCTGACAGCAAGATGATTATTGCAAATTAAAGATATTTGTTCGTCGCAACAAAAAGTTAGTTTTCATGGTGTGTTTGGATTGAATGAATTCAATTTTGAGGTAAACGGGAGGGAAAATCATGTTTGCGTAGGCTCTTCATTTTGGGTGCTTTCTAGATTGAAGCCAGTGAAGGGGTTGCCGCAGATAAATGATTCGACATCCAAAAATATTTTATATATTATTTAGAAGTCTTTGGCTGCTTTAAGTTTACTTTTGGAGCAGCCCCTTCAAAAAGAAATCCTTTTATAGCTTTACAACGCCTTAATCCGCCAGCAGACGCTTTGAAAGTCCCCCAACAGCTTGGGCAGGGGAATGTTGATTCCGGCATTCATCAATTCATCCCCGGCGAAAATTCCGGTTTCACCATCGATCCGGTAATCTCTCCCGGGATCCAAACCTTTCAGGCGAATCCTGCGAAGGGGAGGATTGGGCTGTGCAAGAACTTTAAAATAAAAGGCAACAGCTTCTGTTTTGTCATTTGTGACGAATATCCAGGCCGCTTCATTGCCTTCAAAAGGGCTTAAAATCCTATAATAATCCCCGAACTGCACAACATGGCGGATTTCTTTATAAAAGGCCACTTGCTTTTGGACGAGTTGCTGTTCGGCTGGGTCGAGTTTATTCAAGTCCAATTCATAACCGAAGCATCCTGAACACGCAACGTGACCGCGGATTTCCAATGAAGTTTCCCGCATCAGTTGGTGATTGGGAACGGCTGATACGTGAGAACCCATGGTAATCGCGGGATATACAATGCTGGTTCCGTATTGGATTTTTAACCGGGCAACGGCGTCCGTATCATCACTGGTCCAAATCTGGGGCATAAAATAAAGCATTCCCGGATCGAAGCGGCCGCCTCCGCCGGAACACCCTTCAAACAAAATTTCAGGGAAGGAACCGGTGAGGGTATCCATCATTTTATATAAATTCAGCATGTACCGGTGGGCGGTTTCCCGCTGCCGCTCCGGAGGCAGCTTGGAGGAGCCGATTTCCGTCATGTTGCGGTTCATGTCCCATTTCACATAACCAATGGGATGGCTTGCTAAAATATTGGTAAGCATTTGAGTCACGGCCCGGCAGACATCATCCCGGGATAAATCGAGAATCAACTGCGCTCTGGCCTGGGTGGAGGGGCGGTTCCCGATATGAAGGCACCAATCAGGATGGGCGCGGTATAATTCACTGTCCGGGGAGATCATTTCCGGCTCGAACCATAGTCCGAATTGAAGTCCATGGTTGGCCACGCGTTGAATCAAGTCCCCAAGTCCGCCCGGGAGTTTTTCCGTGTTTACAAACCAGTCTCCCAGGGAACTTTTATCGTTATTCCGTTTACCGAACCAGCCATCATCTAAAACGAATAGTTCAATGCCTAATTCTCCGGCTTTTTTGGCGATTTCTTCGATTTTTTCGGCATTAAAATCGAAATAAGTTGCTTCCCAGTTGTTAATTAGAATGGGCCTCTCTTGATCCCGGTATGCGCCTCGGCATAACCGGGTTCGATATAATTGATGGTAGGTCCGGGACATTCCTCCCAGGCCTTCCGCAGAATAAACCATCACGACTTCGGGAGTTTGAAAAGACGCTCCCGGCTCCAATAACCAGCTGAAATCAAAAGGATTAATGCCCATGGCGATCCGGGTTGTTTTGAATTGGTCCACTTCGACTTGGCCTAGAAAGCTTCCGCTATAGACCAGACTAAAACCATAGACCTCGCCGTAATCTTCCGTGCTGTCTTTCCGGAGAAGCGCTAAAAAAGGATTATGCTGGTGACTGCTGGAACCGCGGCGGCTTTCGATTCCCTGGGAGCCGCTGAGTAAGGGACGCCTTTCCAGTTGCCTTTCGCGGGCCCAGCCTCCCTCCAGATGCAACAAATCATAACCGGCATCCGGGAAATCGATACTCATGCTTAAAACCCGTAAAATTTTAAGCCGGCTGGTTCCATTATGGATGAAACGGACTGAACGGGTCATTGCATTACGGTTTTCATAAACCGTATACGTTAGAAGGAGTGTTAAACCGCAAACCGGGTCATCGAGCTCGATTTCCAGAGAGGTTGCTTCCTGAGGGTTTTCCACATAAGTTGCGGGAAGCCCCTCCAAGGCGGGTTTGCCAGGGATGATCCGGTGCGCTTGATAATGAAAATCCACTAATGTGGAGCCGTTTTCCAGCTGAACTTGAAAAGCGGGCATCCGGAAATCCGAGTTGCCGTATCCCGGATATTCTTGAGGAAGAGTATCCAGGGAAAAGGAAGGATCGCCAGGATCGGGATTGGCGCAAAAAGAAGTACGTTCCGCAAATTGTAATAAATAATCCAGTTTCCCCAAGCGAAGTCTTTTCCCCCAATATAGATGGGCCAGATATTTGTTTTTAACGATTTGGAGCGCATAACTCATCCCCGAGGATTGAAGGTGAAAGATCTGATGGGACGGGTCATAGGAAATACTCATTTTTGCCTCCCTGAAAATAAGAAATTTTTAGCGGGCGATTACCGGTTAACGCCTGAGAATTGAATCCCTTTAATAAACATCTTCTGAGCTAAGATCAGAATCAATAACATCGGTATGACTGCAATCATCACCGCGGCCATCAGCGAGTTCCACTGGACACTAAAGTATAGGCGAAAATCCGCCAGTCCCACTGATAATACTTTTAACGACTGGCTTTGGGTGACAACCAGCGGCCACATAAAACTGTTCCATTGGGCCACCAGTGTCATGACTCCCAAGGTAGCCAGGGCTGGTTTGCTCAAGGGTAACATGATCCGCCACCAAGTTTGGAAATACCCGGCGCCGTCAATGGTGGCCGATTCGGAAAGTTCTTTGGGCAGGGTCATAAAAAACTGGCGCATTAAAAATGTTCCAAACCCGTTACCGAACATAAAAGGAACGATTAGAGCATAATAGGTGTTGACCCAGTTCAATTTGATGATGATATAGTAAGCCGGAATCAGGGTCACTGCTGAAGGAACCATCATCGTCGCCAGATAGAGATAGAATAAGATGTTTTTACCGGGGAAATACAGTTGCCCAAAGGCATACCCCGCCAGTCCACAGGATATTAATGTTCCCAGCAGAATGAAGAAGGCGATGACCGCTGTATTGAAAAGATACTGCTGGAGATTAAAACGTGACCAGGCGGACAAATAAGCGTCAGCGGTTATTTTTTTGGGAATCAGGTTAAAACCCGAAAATACTTCCGAAGCATCTTTTAAGGAGGTTGAAAGCTGCCATAAAAGCGGGAACAGGTAAATAAACAACAGGAAAATAATCAATAGATAGAGTAGAAGTTTGTGTAATGATTGTCTTTGACTAAAAGTCAGCATTGCCTTTTCCTCCCCAAACTAAGATAGGTCGTAATTGATACGGGAGCCAACGTATTTAAAGGTAATAACCGTGCAAATAATGATGAAGATAAACAAAATTACCCCCATGGCGCTGGCCGGCCCCATTTGCAAAAATTGAAAGCCCTTTTGGTATAGATAAAGGTTAAAAACCCGGGATGCATTGCCCGGCCCCCCGTTGGTCATGGCAAAGGGGAGGTCAAAGATTTGTAAAGTACTAATCATGTTGACCACCAAATCGTAGAAGAAAATTGGACTGATCACCGGCACAGTAATCTTCCAAAAGCGGGTCCAGTTATTGGCGCCATCGACCAGAGCCGCTTCATACAATTCCGGGGGTACGATTTGCAAGGCGGCCAGTAGCAGGATGATATGCCAACCGAGAAATTCCCAAACATTGGTAGCCACGATGGACCATAGGGTGAGGTCTTGCGAGCTTATCCAACCAACCTTCGCTAAACCGATAAGTCCTAAAATATGATTGAGATATCCAAAATCTTTATTATAAATCCAGGTCCAGGTTAAACCGATTGCAACCGGCATACAGATCCATGGGGCAATAAATAAAGTCCGAAAGAGATTTAACCCTTTGAGCTTCTGATTGAGCAATATGGCAATCAGTAATGCCAAAAAGCTTTGGACCGGAACATTAACAATCGTGAAAAGGATGGTCTTTTTTAGGGAAGTCCAAAAGATAGGATCCCGCAATAGAATTTTATAATTCAAGAGTCCAACCCACCGGGGGGAGTTTATTAAATCCCAATTGGTAAAACCGATATAGATTGTAGCCGCTATCGGAATCAGCATGAAGACAAAAAAGCCAAGAAAATTCGGTAGCAGCATTAAGTATCCTGCCAGCCACTGGCGCCAATTTTTTTGAAAATTCGAGTGACGGGGTTGTTGATGGATGACCTTGCTATCAGACTCCTGAGAAATGTCAACACTCATGGTGTCCTCCTCGTTATAATACGGGCGGGAAACGCTACCTCAGCGAATTCCCGCCGTTTAGCTATTCATTATTTGCCCGAATACAAAAGTCTCATATTAAAAGGGGCAACATTTGTTTTCCGTTTACCTGATCCGCAGACGATTCGAGTTCGCAGTGATGGGATCAGTGAAGCAAGGGTTGAATCTGGTTCTTCATATTTTTGACAGCCTCTTTAACCGTCTGCGAACCGGCAAATACCATATCGTATTCGCGGACAATAACGTCATAAATTTGATTCCAGTTGATGTGCATGGGCCAGGCGCCGGTTCTTTCCGTTTCGTCACTGAAGTATTTGATATGGGCCGGACCTTTTGCTTTGGTGGCAGCCAGATAAATCGGCATCAGTTTCGGAATGGCCGGGAAGCAAACTCCATATTGGCTGATAATTTTTTGTGAAGACTCGCTGTCCATCCATTTGCATAATTTCCAGGCCTGGGCGGGATATCGGGTTTTGGCGAAGATATTGTGAGCCAGACCGTTCATGCAGGAATAACGTCCGGCAGGACCTTTCGGTAATAGGGCGATATCCCATTTTAAATTACCGGTGGCCCGCGCATCGGACATCATCCAGGAACCCTGGGGACTCATGGCTACTTTACCGGCTTTAAACATTTCCCAACCATTGGAAGAGGTGGATGGAGCAACATTGTACTTCGTAAACAAATCGGCCCAAAACTGCATGGCTTCGATTGCCTTGGGCTGATCCAGTAGAAACTTCGATCCGTAGGGTTTGTCCAGCACTCCGGTGGCGCCGTTCATCCATACGAAATTCAACCAACCGCATTGCATATTGGAGTCTCCGGTAATGGCAAGACCATATTGAGTGATTTTGTTTTTATCAAAACCTTTTTCGGTAGCATTTTTGCCATTTTCATCCACAGTTAACTTTTGGGCAACTTGTAGAAATTCGCCGCCATCTTTCGGGTTCCAGGACAAATCCTCTGTGGGATAAGGAATTTTTGCTTTGTCAAAGAGGTCTTTGTTATAGAAAATTGCGATGGTATCCCAATCTTTGGGAATTCCGTATTGTTTACCTTTGTAATTCCAACTCTTGACCAAGGCCGGATAGTAGGTGGTTAAATTTATTTTATCCTTTTTAATGTAAGGGGTAAGGTCCATTAAGGCTCCTTTGGTAATTAATCCGGAGAAATAGGCCAAATGACCCCAAAAAACGTCAGGCAGCGTCCCTGAGGCAACGCCGGTGGTAATTTTGGTCCAATAATCATTCCAACCCACTAGCTCTACTTTCACATCGATATCCGGGTTTTGTTTCATGAATTCTTTAATGGAAGCCTCCATCGCCGGCATTTGGTTGCTATCCCATAAAGCGTAACGAAGTGTTACTTTTGGGGCGGCCATGACGGTAAAACTGGAAAGGCATAAGACAACAACCAATAAAATAAGAAAGCACTTTTTCAAAAAAACCCCTCCTTGTTTTTTCAAATCTGTGTCTTTAAATTGTTATTTGCAGTGCACAAATTTGTAATTTATTTGTAACATAAATCGCGGCAAGACACTAGAAAATAAAATTACGATTTGGAGGAAGGTTTTCTGAAATCGAAAATAGCGCTTTCGCTTCCTGCTTGATAAGTGTAAAATATTACGATTCGGGGTAGAAAAAATTCAGGGATGCTTTTTGAGGCGTCCGCTGAGTTGCAGAATCCCATCGATTTGCACATTGGCGCTATGAAGGGTCTCTTCAAGCTTAGCGCCCATGAGAATATCATTTAAGGCCGAACCGATTACCGGAACAAATTGGGCGGCCTCCGGAATATTTGGGCTTTCTTTGGCAAAGGTCAAAGAACGGGTGGCAATGGTAAATGAACGATTGGAAGAGTTCGTGATATAAAGCTGATTGATATCGGGTAAAGGGGTGGTAACCATTCCCGATTGAGCGATTTTTTCCAATGAAGAGCGGCTGATCAATAATTGGCAGAATTTCTTGGCGGATATAATATGTTGGCTGGTCCGGGGGACGATCACGCCCCAGGTTTCCATGCTGGGAATGGCAACACCCGAGACGCCGACGGGTAAAGATGCATAGCCGACATTTTCTGCGAATTTATTACGTTTTTTATCATTAAGGATTGTTGAAGAACTTGACCAGAGAATCATCGATGCCAAATGGCCCGCGGTAAAGAAATTTATCGCTTCTTCGGTCTGCCAGGTGGCGACAGCCGGAGGCGCGCATTCCTGGAGGATCCGGTTATAAATACGGGTAGCATTCAGCGCTTGGTTCGAATTAATTACCGGATTCCATCGACTGTCAAAATATTCGCCCCCGTATGACCAAAGAAAGTAATTCCATACCGGTGTCGCCGCTTCGCCCGGACCGGCTGGAAATGCCAAACCATAGTTATTACCGGAAGTAAGGTTTTTACCACTCTCATACATTTCATGAATGGTACGCGGTGGTTTCAGTCCGGCCTGGTGAAAAAGATCGCTACGGTATATATAAATTAAAGAGTCGGCCATATAGGGAAGGCAAAAAAAGTTATTCTTGAAAATAGGGTTTTTACGGATCGAAGGGTAGAGACTTTCCCGCGTCAGATGGGCTCTTTCTGCAACATCTTGCAGGGACACTGCCTTATTGTTATTGATGATGCCGGAAAACTGGGAGCATGGTCCCATGATTACGTCGTACTCCCGGGTATCGTTCATGATCGATAACCGGGCTTTGGCTAAAAAGGTACCCCAGTAATAAAAATTTTTATCCACTTTAATATGGGAAGCAGCCAACTCTTTTTCAAGAGATTCCACGATGGCTTCATGGACTCCGACAACCCCTAAAACATGGATGGTTTCGCCCTCGTCGCCCACGGTAGTCAGCTTATCCGAATCCAGGCAACCGGTGAGAATGATACAGCTGAATATTCCTACCAACAAAATCTGAATCCAGCGCATAGTTCCTCCCCAAATTTAAAGTTTGTCGATAACGGTCTCCCGGTATTCCGACGGAGAACAGTTTTGATATTTTTGAAATACTTTCGTAAAGTATTTGGCATCATGATAGCCAACTTTGAATCCAACTTCCGATACCCGAAGGTCGGTGGTTGCCAACAACTCACGGGCCTGCTCGATCCGGATTTTATGTAAATAATCGACAAAGTTCTGGCCGGTTTCCGCGTGAAATAAGGTGCAAAGGTGGTTCTTGCTCAATCCAACTTCGCGAGCCAGCACATCCAAATTCATGTCTTCGGTAAAATGTTCTTCCAGATAACGAATGGCTTGACGAATCGTAAAAGAATAAGGCTTGGTTTGATGATTCATTTGACCGATGAATAAAGAGAATTTTTGGAAAAACCACTGATTGATTTCATCAATGGAACTAAAGTTCTCTAAAAAATCGCTTTTTTGTTCTTTTTCCGTTAGTATGCTTGACAGGGACAATCCGTTTTCACGGGCAAGACGGTAAATCTCCCCCAGCAGCTCATGCCAAATCTGATTTAATATTACCAGCGAGCGGGCCTGGGCAACTTTTGCAAATAATTGGTCGAGCATTTCCCGAGCTTTTTCGGTTTGACCAAACCGGATCCGCTGGATAAAGTCTTTTTGATGATAATCGATTGGAGTTACCGGTTGTTCGCCGGAAATGTCGCTATCGAAAATGAGTTCGCGTTCGGGCCAGAAAATACTGTGCCCTTCCAGTTTACAAAGTTCCTGCCATTTCTCAGGCAATTGAGTATAGTCGTCAATGGGCTGTCCGAGAATTGCCACGGCCGAAATTTGTAAGTATTGTTTTAGACATGATTTAACCTGGCGGATATTAAAGGGAATAACCTGTTTGCAGAAGTTGCTTTTTTCTTCGGGCCCAAAACTATAAATAATCGCCCATTTTGAAAAATTGGGCAGTTCCCAAACCAAAGAACCGTGGATTTTTTCTGCGATTTCTTCGATTAATTGCAGCGGGTGGGAATTAATCTTTTCACCGTCAAGATTGGTTTTGCTCTTAATCAAAGCCAGCTGGAAGTGATTCTTTTCCCATTGAAGATTGAGATCATTTAAAAATGCCTGCCATTCGCTGGAAGTGATCTTGCCCATTAATAGGCGTTCCGCAAAGTTCCTTTTGATATAGGACAATCCCATAAGGGCCTTTTGTTGCAATTGTTGGTACTGGATATGATGTTTCCTTTCCTGTTCGATTTGGTCTTGGAGTTTTTTTAGAACAGGAAATAAGGTTTGGTTATCGAGCGTTGTTTTGAGTAGATACTCATCGGCGCCGAGTTCAAGAGCTTGTTTGGCATAATCGAAATTGTCATAATTGGTCAGAATGATCATTTTGAGTCCGGGCTTTTTTTGCTTCAAGTTTTTGATTAGCTCAAGCCCATCAATACCCGGCATCCGAATATCCGTGATTAGAATATCGGGGTCGGCGGCATCAAACTTTTCAATAGCCTGGGCGGCATTAGCAGCGTCTGCGGTCACGGTGAAACCGTTTTGTTCCCAAGCGATGGTGGAGCGCAAACCGATGCGGACTAATATTTCATCGTCGACAATCATGACTTTGGTCATTGCCATAATTTCCTCTTTTCATACTTACGCAGCCGCGGGATGGTTATGGTCACCTTAGTTCCCTGAGGGTTGTTACTGGTGATCACAAGGCCGTAATCCGGTCCGAAATTCAGTTTGATTCTTTCGGCTACATTTTTTATGCCAAGGCCGCTGAAACGTTGGTTACTATCGACTTTGCCGGCCATGATTTCGGAGGCCAGCTCTTCATTAATGCCTCTACCGTTATCGCTGACTTCCATCGTGACATTCTCCCCTTGGGTGTCGATATAGATCTTTATTTCGCCATGGGTCAGACCTTCGACTCCATGATAAATGGCATTCTCAACGATGGGTTGCAAAATGAGCTTTGGGGTAAAATAATCCTTTACTTGGGGATTAATTTCATAGGTTATGGAAAAGCTGTTACCATACCGGAACAGCTGTATCGCAAGATAATTGCGGACATTTTCCAGTTCCTGACCGATTGTGACCATTTGGTCGGTCTTGCTGATGCTGGCCCGCAGCAAATTTTCCAACGCCAGAATAATCTCGCTGATTTCTTCGACATTGCGAATCTTAGCCAGCCACCGCAGAGAATCAAGGGTATTATATAAGAAATGCGGATTGATTTGCGCCTGTAAAACATTCAATTCAGCCTGGCGTTTTTTTCTCTCGGCATCATTAATGCTCATCATCAGGTCGCGGATTTTTTCGACCATATGATTGAAACTGGCGGCCAGTTCATTGAATTCATTCATACTGCGAATTTTAATTTGAACTTCTAAATTGCCGTTTTCCACTTCGTGCATGGAATTCCGTAATAGTTCGACCGGCTTGGCTACTTTTCGGGTAAAAAGAACCGCTAAATAAAAGGAAATGCCCAGGAGAGCTAAGGCCAGAAAAACGGTGAAATTACGGATGAAAATGTTTTCCCGTTGCAAGACTGTCGATGGTATGGAGAAAATTACTTTCCAGTTGGATAAAGAAACCGTTTGGAAAACCACCAATTCTTCTTTTCCATCTAAACGTTGCAAATAGCTTCCCCAATCCCGTAAGCGGATATGACTGTAAATGGGATTATGGGAGGGATGCATGGTTGAATCATCTCCATAAATAAGCTTGCCCTCATCATCGCGAATCGTGATCCGGCCCTCATCTAAAAGCTGCACGTGTTCCAACATTTTGGTGACAAATCCGTAATCCAGGTCAATCAATATCCATCCCAGGTTTTTTTGACTATCGAGATCGGCTACTTTTTGAGCGTAGGTAACCACGTTTCCGGGCATTCCCATGAATGAACCGGAATAATTGTCGGAATGCACTCCGGTAATAACATTCCCCACGTCAGAATTGATAATTTTTCGGAACCAGCGCTGTTTTTTCATATATTCGATCAACATGGGCGGATCACTGGAATAGACGCGGGTTAAATCGGCGGAAATCACGTAAATACCCTTGACTTCCGCCCGGGTACTGGTTAATCCGGCCAAAAAGTATTTGATCTTGTTTTGGTAACCAATCTCTTTCCAACCCCCTAAATTGTTTTGATCTTGTAATACCGTTATGACATCGGGGTTTACAGAAATAACATAGGATAAGCTTTGCAAGCCCTGAAAGTAGAATTCGATATTTTCCCTTACTTGAACGATAATCTGTTCAACATACGACTCAACCCGGCGGGTAATGGTTTTGGAAGAAACTGAATAGGTTATCGTCCCTAATATGAATAAAGGTAATACCGTCACAACGATGAAGAAAAGAATCAGTGTTGCTTGGACGGATTTGGGGGCTCCCCGATCCCGCCAAGCAATGAAATTTTGTTTGAAGGGTTTGATCTTTTTCAAAAACGGTATATTCATCGTTTCCTTCATATTTTACTCAGATTTTACATTTTAAGATATATTTCGAGAGAATTGTGGAAAAACCTACGTCCGATAAAAATGTTTGTTGGAGCAAATTCCGCCGGGGAGATAGGATTTTCAGAAAACGCTGCGAATATAAACAATGGAAGAAAACAGCACGAAGAATGGACTGAAAATGGAGCTTTTATCGACCTTACATCTTGATCTGTGGCAATGGATCATCGCGGCTTCCTGTGGTTTGATGGTGGGTTTTTCTAAAACGGGCATTGGCGGAGTCAGCACCCTGGCCATACCCCTCATGGCCGGTTTGTTCGGGGGGAAATCATCGGCTGCCATACTACTGCCGATGTTGATTACGGGAGATTTGTTGGCGGTAAGGCATTACCGGAAGCATAACAATTGGGCCCACATATGGAGATTACTGCCATGGGCCTTCGGCGGCCTTGGTTTGGGGTTGGCCACGGGCAATTTAGTCAGCGATAAGCAGTTCAAAATCATTATCGCCATTTCGGTTTTGTTCTTTTTAGTCCTGATGATTTGGCTTGAACGGCGGAAAGACGAATCCGCGCTTTCAAACCATTGGTGGCTGACAGCCATTGTCGGACTTGCGGGTGGTTTTACCACAATGATTGGAAATGCAGCCGGTCCGGTGATGACTGTTTATTTTTTATCGATCCGGCTCAATAAATACGATTTTATCTCTACCGGGGCTTGGCTTTTTGCCATTTTGAACCTGGCCAAATTGCCATTGCAAATTTTCTTTTGGAAAGCAATCACTCCGGCGACTTTGGCGTTTGATGCAGTGATGGTTCCTGCCATTGTCGTAGGGGCTCTACTGGGAATCCGGGTTATCCGCTGGATTCCGGAGAAACCCTTTCGTTACATCGTGATGGTTTTAACTGCCGTTAGCGCGGTGAAATTATTTTTTTAGATGGGGAGGACTTCATTGAAACCTTTTAAAATCGATATGCACGTTCATACTAGTGAAGTAAGTCCTTGTGGAAAAATAAGCGCCCGGGATGTGGCTGCTTTATATAAACAAGCGGGTTATGACGGTATTGTAATCACGGATCACTTTTATGACGGCTTTTTTGACGGGCTCTCCGGACTTCCATGGGAAAAGCAAATCGATCGGTATTTGGAGGGCTATTCCAAGGCTTGGCAGACCGGACGGGAAGTGGGGTTGGAAGTTATTTTAGGAATGGAGCTCCGTTTTTTCGGCAGCATGAATGATTATTTAATATACGGTGTGGATGAGTCTTTCCTGAAAGCCACCCCTCATCTTTTCATGAAGGATTTAAGAATATTTCATCAAATCGCCATGGAAAATGATTTCCTCATCTACCAGGCCCACCCTTTCCGTTCCGGAATGTCCCGCGCCAATCCGGAAGACATCGATGGCGTCGAAGTATTTAACGGCAATCGGCGACATGATTCCAGGAATTCCCTGGCTCTTCGGTTTGCTAAAGATAACCGCTTAAAAATGGTATCCGGTTCAGATTTCCACCAGCTTGAAGATTTAGGGCGCGGAGGCCTCGAGCTTACTGGTCCGGTAAGGACTTCCGGAGAATTGGCAAGCGTTTTGAAATCGGGAATGGGTATCAAACGGATTGAGACCTAAGAAATAGAATGCCATATTCATTGGAAGCGCAATCAATGAATCATTGCGGCATCAAAATGAAGCACACTCCTTCAAGCTTGTTAGCGAAGGGATGTGCTTTTTGTTTTGCGCCGGCTGTTTCTTTGAGGGATACCTACCCAGAAAATACTCTTGCCCAAATGCTTCTACCCTTCCCCTTAAAGGGAATTCCTTGGAATTGCAGGCCTAAAGGCTGTAGCATGCCAACGAAGGCCAATAATAGACCCGAAAGTTGGGCTATTACCCTTTAAGGGCTAGGGTCGGGTTTAGGCTCATTTTCATCCTTTCGATTGCCCGGGCAAAGCCAGGATGGATACCTACCTAAAAAATTTTAACCGTAAGGGGGTCTCGGGGGGAGGGTTCAGTAATTGTTTTATTAAAAAGTATATTTCATTTAAATTTATTAGGTATTTACAAGCGACTATTTAAAAATTTAAAATGAAGGCATAAGATGATAGGTAGAGGATGGATGAAAATGGATTTTTTGGATATTAAGATTCTCAAATTGCTGCAGACTGATTCGCGGATGACCGTATCTCAGATAAGCAGCGAAATTAATCTATCCATACCGGCGGTCAGCGAACGGTTGAAAAAACTTGAAGCCGGCGGTATCATCCAAAAATATACCACCATTATCAATCCCAATTGTTTCCATAAAGAATTGACCGCGGTCATGTTTATTACTTTGGAAAGGCCCAAGTTTACCGAGAAATTTGTAGAATTTGTCCAGGGTGAAGATGAAATATTGGAATGCCATTACCTGGCGGGCGATTATGATTATGCGTTGAAAATCGTCACCGAAAACACCGCCACCCTTGAAAAGTTGTTAAACCGGATTAAAAGTGTCCAGGGAGTCATCAAGACCCGGACCATCGTCGTCCTGTCCACGGTTAAGAATAACCATTCCATTGTTCCGAGTGAAAATGCCCGTGCCTTGGAAGGCGCCGAAACAAAAATGAGGAGGAGCGAAAATGATCATCGGAATCCCGAAGGAAATAAAAAATAATGAGAACCGGGTGGCGATCACTCCAGCCGGAGTGAATGAATTAATCAAGTGCGGTCACAAAGTTTTAATCGAAAAGTCGGCCGGTAAGGGCAGCGGAATTGAGGACAGCGATTATGCGGCCGCCGGATGCGACATGGTCGAAAAGAACACGGATCTTTATCAAAAATCGGATCTGATATTTAAAGTCAAAGAACCGTTGGAAAGTGAGTATAATTTACTGAGAGAAGGTCAAACCCTTTTTACCTATTTGCACCTGGCCCCGAATCAGCCTTTAACCGAAGCGTTGCTCCGTAAAAAAATAACCGGGGTCGCTTTTGAGACTGTGAGATGCTCAAAGGGAACTCTTCCGTTGCTTACGCCAATGAGCGAAGTCGCTGGCCGGATGTCGGTGCAAATCGGAGCCAACCTTTTGCAAAAGTATAACGGTGGCCGTGGTATTCTACTTGGAGGGGTTCCAGGGGTAGCTCCTGCGGAAGTCCTGATTATCGGGGGCGGTGTTGTGGGCCTGAATGCGGCTAAAATCGCAGTCGGGATGGGCGCCAGAGTAACCGTCATGGATGTAAACAGCTCCCGTTTAGCTCAGCTGGATGATATTTTCGGAGGGCGGATAACTACTTTACTATATAATGAATATCAAGCCTCGGAAAAGGTGGCGGAGGCTGATTTGCTGGTTGGAGCGGTTTTGGTCGCCGGCGCCAAGACACCCAAAGTGGTTGGGGAAAATATGGTGAAAACCATGAAAAAAGGTTCGGTCATCGTCGATGTGGCGATTGATCAGGGGGGGTCCATTGAAACGATTGACCGGATCACCACCCATGATCATCCTTGTTATGAAAAGTACGGAGTCATTCATTATTCGGTTGCCAACATGCCGGGCGCCGTTCCGCACACTTCAACTTATGCGCTGGCAGGAGCTACTCTGCCTTATTTATTGCAAATTGCCGGGAAGGGCGTAGAACGGGCTATGTTGGAGGATGAGGGACTACTTGCCGGATTGAATACTTATCAAGGGAAAATAACCTGCGAACCGGTAGCCCGGGCCATGAATGCCGATTATGCTCCGGCCATGAAACTGATTGCCTAATTTTAAATAATCGAAATCAACCCATGACCAAAAGGCTGTTATCAAAGTTAAATAAAATCAATTTTGCAGGACTTAGCCTTTGGTTAACGAAATGAAATATATCTTGCCCAATATGGAGGGTGGATGTATTTCTTTTTTTTTTCTTGGGAGGGTTCACGATGGCGGCTCAAACTTTTGGATACTTGCTCGGCGGGATTATTCCCGCATTGTTACTTGGTATTTATAGTGTATTGCAGAAAGTAAGTACGAAACAGGGAATCGGTCCCGGTATGCTAATGGTGGTAATGGGCTTGAATATTATGATAGTCGGGTTCGTCTATTGCTTTGTTTCCAAAGAATATTCCATTACTATCCGTTCAGGACTTTCGGCATCCATAACCGGTATTGTCTGGGGAATCGCAACAGTGTTAATCTCTGTGGCTTTGGCCAAATATAATGTGGCCATCAGCAAACTGGTGCCGTTGTTTAATATGAATACTTTAGTCGCCGTATGCTTAGGACTGATTGTATTCAGCGAATGGAAAAATGTTCATATTTTGCAATTGGCTGCGGCTTCTGTGTTAATTATCATCGGAGGAATTTTAGCCACTAACGCTTGATTTCAAAATCAATATTGGCTCCGGTTAGCCCCAGCCTTTTTAACAGCTCCGATAACTCCCCCCTGACGTTCGCTCTGAGCGATTCATTGTCTGGAACAGTCTGCGCCAGCTCAGAGCCGAAACCATTTGGATCCCAATTTTGTCAATACCATCAGCGGCTACACGTTTTTTTTATTGGCAGCCGCCGGGTATGGGAATGGTGTGGTATATAGGTATCTCCTTTTTGGACAACATAAATCATGATTGGACTCCATCTTAATTTTTACTTATACCCTATCCCATGGACTATGAGTCAGATGGTGATTGCCTGTTGTGTTTGAATGGGTAAGCGATGTAAAAAGGAGTTTTAAGGCCAATCGCGAATAATGGGATTATTGAAAATCCCGGAGGAAATTATGGAGTATCAAACACTATACCGGCGCTGGCGCCCTCACGGCTTTTCCGACTTAGTCGGTCAGGAACATGTTGTAACAACCTTATCAAATGCGATTTTGACGCATCGGGTAGCCCATGCTTATCTTTTGACCGGGCCCCGTGGCACCGGTAAAACCAGTATTGCCAAGATCCTGGCGAAGGCTTTGAATTGTGAAAATTTGCAGGGCGCCAATCCCTGTGATGAGTGTTCAAGTTGCAAGCGGATCAATGAAGGCGTATTTATGGACGTTATGGAAATCGATGCCGCCTCCAACCGGGGCATAGATGAAATCCGCGATCTGCGTGAAAAAGTTAAATTCGCTCCTGCGGAAGGAAAATATAAAATCTACATTATCGATGAAGTGCATATGCTTACGACGGAAGCTTTTAACGCGCTGCTCAGGACGTTGGAAGAACCGCCGCAATCCGTGGTATTTATTCTGGCGACAACGGAAGTCCATAAAATTCCATTAACCATTCTTTCCCGCTGTCAACGTTTTGACTTTAAGCGCTTTACCATCAGTGAAATCAAAGGGCGACTCCAACAGATACTGGATGCGGAAAAGGCCCAGTACGCCGGAGAAGCGCTGGAACTAATCGCCGAACACGCTGAAGGCGGTATGCGGGATGCAGTCAGTTTGTTGGAACAAGTTCTGGCCCATAGCAGGGAAATGGTGAAAGAGTCCGATGTACGGGCTATTTTGGGATTGATAGACGAGGAAGAGATTATCCGGATAGCCCAGGCGCTCAATAGCCGGGATACGGCCGGAGCTTTGCAAATCCTTAGCGAGATCAGCTTAAACGGTAAAGATTTATTTCAATTTGGCCGGAGTCTGGTTCAATATTACCGTAACACCTTGCTGAGCTTACTTCATGGCGATTCTTCCAAAAGCGGTGAGGCCGCAGCGGGAGATTTGGTTCATGTGATTGAAGAAATTGCCGCAGCAACCGCTGAGGTGAAAAAAAGTGTTCAAGGACCGCTCCCTCTGGAACTGGCATTTATCAAACTGACTGCTTTACGTTCCGATGCTAAAGATTTGGAAGCCCGGATAAGAAAACTGGAAACTCTGGTTGAAGGGGGGCATATCCTCACCCAAGCAGCAGCCCCGGTCCAAACGGCCGCGGTTTCAGCGACCATTCCGCGAGGGCAAACGAACCCGGCGGAAACAGCCACTGCGCCGAAAAAGGAGCAACCATCCGCCCAGGTTCAGAAAACTCCCCCGGTCGGGTCCGGTTCCGCCTGTAACTGGGAGGATTTTTTGGAAGCGGTAAAGAAAAAGAAACGAACCCTGGCTGCGCTGATTCAAGAAGGCAAGCCGCTTCAGTTCACGACCAGTGAACTTACAGTGGGATTGCCATCCAATTTGAAGTTTCATTTGGATAATTTATCGTTACCCCAAAATCGCGAGATCATTGAGGGGATTTTGCAGGAATTTACGGGGGGAACCGTGAAATTTAGTTGCGTACCGGTGAATGCCGGGATGAATGATGGAACCGGTGAACCGGAAAAACAACCCGGAAAATCAAGGGAGCCGGAAATTTTGTCCAAAGCCGTGCAACTCTTTGGGGGAGAAGTCCGGCCCGTATCGAAGGAGGAAAAATAAAATGATGCCCAATATGCAACAAGCAATGAAACAGTTTCAAAAAATGCAGGCCGATATGGCCAAAGTCCAAGATGAACTTGGAGAGAAAGTGGTTACCGCCTCTGCCGGAGGAGGAGCAGTGAAGGTAGAAATCAGCGGGAAACTGGAGTTTAAAAAGATTGAAATTGATCCCGAAGTTTTGAAGAGCGATGATCAGGAAATGCTGCAGGATTTGTTAATCGCCGCTGTCAATGAAGGCATTAACAAGGCTCAAGAAATGGCCGCCAGTGAAATGGCGAAAGTAACCGGCAATCTTAAGATTCCCGGACTGCCCGGAATGTTTTAGTCTCATGCTCTATCCCCAAGCCATGAGCAAGTTGATTCATGAATTTTCCAAGCTGCCGGGAATTGGGCCGAAGACTGCCCAGAGACTGGCTTTTCATATTCTTGGAGTTTCCGAACCTGAAGTGGGGAAGTTGGCCGAGGCGTTGCTTGAAGCGCGACACAGGATAGGATTTTGTAGTATTTGCGGTCATTTAACGGAAGTCTCTCCATGTCAATTGTGTAGTGATCCGGCCCGGGATCAATCCTTGCTTTGTGTAGTAGAAGAACCCAAGGATGTGATTGCCATGGAAAGAACCCGCATATTTAAAGGACAATATCATGTTTTGGGCGGCGCCATTTCTCCTTTGGAAGGAATCGGCCCCGATGAACTGCGGATTAAAGAGTTACTACAACGGATGACTTCCGGCCGGTTTAAGGAGGTTATTGTAGCCACGGATCCCAATGTCGAAGGGGAGACTACCGCCCTTTATCTGGGGAAAATCCTGCACCCTTTGGGGTATAAGGTAACCCGCCTAGCCAGGGGACTGCCGGTTGGCGGCGACTTGGAATATATCGATGAAATCACATTAGGTAAGGCCTTGGAGGGGCGTACCGATCTTTAACATCCGGAAAACGAACCCTCTTTTTTCACGGTTTCGTTTGATAACTGGATGCATAAAATTTCCTTCCCCGGATCATACTTCCTTATACGGGAGTTTATTTTGGGGTGAAGGAGATTGTTGTCATTTTGGATAGAAAGAATCATGGTAAAACCATTTTAGCGCGTTTCTTCGGATTATTCCAACTGGGGGAATCTGGTGAACGCTTGCCGGATTTGGTGGAAGAGCTGGAACAAGCCTGGTGGGACTGGAAAAGAGCCCGGCTTTATTTCAATAACGTCACCGATCCGGATTTAATTGATTTCGCTATCTTTAACATGGGAGCCTCCGAAAAAAAATATATATACCTGCTTAAACGGGCCCGGGAAACCGGAATCAGCATAGAAGACTTTGAATACGGCCTTGGCGGACGAATCCATGATCGGACCTATCGCAAGGCCCTGGTCTAAAAGCTTTCGCCTTTCCATAGATTGATTAATAATCAGTTTGGAAAGGAAGGGGTATGGAAATGTCGACCGGCATGATTTTGACCTGCTTTTTGGCTATAGGGCTTTTATATGTTGCGGGCCGCGCTTTTTGGCGTCCTCTTACTGCTGTGTTTCAGCTACTATTTCGGGGGGCTCTCGGCGCTTTAGGAATTTATATGTTTAACTGGATCGCCCTTTATTGGAAAATGGAAATACCCATCAACCCTTTTAATTCTTTATTTACCGGGTTGCTTGGAATTCCCGGTTTAATTTCACTGGTGGTTATGAAATACTGGATTAAAATCTAAAAACCCCAGAGCAGGACATACACGAATCCTCCAGGGCGGGCATAGAGATATATTAACACGTTGCTTGAATTTTTTGATTCCGGGATCAGATACCATTCGAAATCGTGTGAATCGTAAAGTGGGTTGCAAGGCTTTTCAGGCAAATTCTCTCTATATGTTCCCACAAACGAGCGGAGGTAAGGCGATGACTACCCCTGAATGTTTTGGCTGCGGTGTGTCGGTCCCGGGAGGAATGTATATTTTAGGGCAATATCTGTGCCCTTCCTGTGAAGCGGCCTTGCTGCGGGCAAAAGCCGGCCAATTGGAATATCAGGATTGGATTGACAATTGGAAGCGCTTTTGGGAGAAAACGGGTATTGATGTAAAAGAGTTGGACTATGAGGCGTAAGCCTTTTTTTTATGGACTTTTTTCACCGCGTCAGGAGCACTGCGAGAATTCAGGATTTTGAGAATGCCGTTTGATAAGCCTCAGTGTTTTGTAGCTCAAATTTATTCCCTTCACCGGACATTCGGAGGGGGCATCGAAAAAAGAGGAAAGTTTCTTCATTTTGTCGAATGTACTGTCAATGGATAAGCTTTCACGCATGCGCGTATCACAAAGCACAGCCCCTTTTTTTGAAGAGATTCGGCGGTATGCCGGGGATCCGCTGGTTGCTTTTCATACTCCGGGACATAAAGCGGGATTGAATTGGGAGCAAGACTGGCTCAGTTCGAAGGGATTTGCCAGGATCGATTTGACTGAAATCCCGGGTTTGGACTGGCAGGACTCATTGTCCAGAGCCGAAACTTTGGCAGCTGAGTTTTATGAGGCCGATCAAAGTTTTTTTTTGGTACAAGGGGCTTCGCAGGGAATTTTAGCGCTGCTGCTGGGAGCCTTTCATCCCGGGGATCTAGTATTGGTAGCCCGCAATTGTCACATTTCAGTAATTCATGCCATGATTCTTGCGGACTTGGTGCCGGTTTACCTTGAGACTCCTTTTTTGGAGGAGTGGGGAATACCGGGTAGTGTACAGGAATCAGCTTTGTCGCAAAGCCTAAGTTTATATCCGGACTGTAAAGGAGTTATCCTTACTAACCCGACTTACCAAGGGGTTTTGGGACCCCTGTCGGGGATAAGAGGGATTGTCGGAGAGCGCTTACTGATTGTTGATGAAGCTCACGGCGGATATTTGGGTTGGTCGGGGCTAAAGGGTTTTGATGCTTATCCTTTTGCAGATGCCTGGGTTCAAGGAACTCATAAGATATTGGGCTCAATGACCCAAACCGGAATGTTGCATTTGAGAAACCTACGGATTGATGGGGACCGCATTCGGCGGAGTTTGGAATTAATAACGACCACCAGTCCGTCATATATATTATTAGCTTCACTGGATTGCAACCGTAAATTTTTGGCGACAACCGGCAAGGCCATGTTTGAGGCCAAGACTCCGGCCATGTTTGATTACAAAAAAGAAATTGCCGGGATTGGAGCTTTAGAAGTATTAGATGAAGACCGGTTGCCGGATTCTGCCCAAAAGGTTGATCCTTGGAAGTTGTGCCTTTCCTTTAAAAAATTTGGGTTTAGCGGTTATCAGGTTGAACGGATTCTGCGAACGGAATTTAAAATACAGGTTGAATACGCGGATTACAATCAAGTAACATTATTCATGGCGCCATGGCAGGATCCAAACGTTCTTCAGGAACTTCTACGCGCACTGGAGGCGATTTGCCGGCGTTTTGGCAATGAACAAGTTCGTACAATATTGCCGGGAAGTATTCCCCCTCTGAAAATGCATCCGCGCGAAGCGGCATTGGGGGCGGGAAGCTTCATCGACTTATCAGAAGCGGCGGGTCGGATTTCAGCGGATTTAATCGCTCCTTATCCGCCCGGGATTCCGTTAATCGCTCCGGGTGAATTAATTCGCGATGAGGAAATCGTCCTGATTGATCGTGTCATAAATTATGGCGGAATGGTGCGGGGAGTCTCGCCAAAGAGAAAAATCCGGGTAGCAAACTGTGGGTGAGGATTTCATGAATAACGGATATTTTATAACTCTGGAAGGCGCCGACGGCTGTGGAAAGAGCACTCAAGCCCATTTACTGGCCGAGTATTTAAAAAACCGCGGTTGTCCCATACTTTTAACCAGGGAACCGGGAGGAACGCCGTTGGCGGAAGAGATCCGGCGGGTGATTTTGACTCCCAGCTCCGAACCGCTGACTCCGCTGGCTGAGATTTTGTTATATGCCGCTTCCCGGGCTCAGCATGTCAGCCAATTGATCAAACCGGCATTAGCCGAAGGAAAGATCGTTATCAGTGAGCGCTTTATTGATTCCAGTCTGGCATACCAGGGATGGGCCCTGGGCTGGGATTTGAAATTGATTGGGGAGATTAACCAAATTGCAGCTGCGGGTGTGGAACCGGATTTGACGTTTCTTCTCGATGTCAATACCGAACGGAGTATCAGCCGGTTAAATAACCGTCTTGAAGCCAATAAAACCCAGGGTGACCGGATTGAATCCCGCGGATTTGCTTTTCAGGAAAAAGTTCGTCAGGGTTATCTAAAACTAGCCCGTCTTAATCCGCGGATCGTCGTGATTGATGCGGCGTGTAAGGGGATTAAAGAGATTCATTCGGAATTGATTCAAACTTTAATGGACCGGTTGCCGGGAGTAAAAAGTTAAGAAAGGCAGTGATTATTCATGAGACTGGTCATTACGATGGTGCAGGATCAAGATGTCAACAAGTTATTGGGAGTTTTAACCGATCATGGTTATTCGGCTACCAAACTGGCAAGTACCGGAGGTTTTTTACGGCAGGGCAATACCACCCTGTTAATCGGGGTGGAAGAAGATCACGTAGCGGAACTTACCGGATTGATTAAAGATACTTGCCACTCCCGGAAGCAACTGTTAACGCCGCTGGCTTCCGTTGGACGCACCATGAACAATTACATACCCAACCCGGTGGAAGTGCAAGTTGGCGGAGCTACCATATTCGTGGTGGATGTAGAGGAGTTTATTAAAATTTGAAGCCATGAAAGTTAAAGGAACTGAATCAAGTCAAGTTAATCCAAAATTAGTGAGCCGAGCGTCCGCTGCCGGTGCGCATCAGGCTTCTTTCAACGATACCTTTCGGAATGCCGATATTAAGCGCCGCAATGAGGCTTGCGATAATATTATGCAACAGCTCGATGCTTTGGGAGAACGGCTGAAAAACGGTCCGGCTCCGGCTGATGTCAAGAGATACCGCGCCTTAATCGGTGAGTTTGTCAAGGAGGCTTCTGGCGAGTCTTATGATATTCATGAAGAAGCTCATTGGGACCGGGAAGGCAATCGAAAGAACTTCGTGCTGGTGAGGAGAATTAACCGCTCGGTCGAAGAACTGCTTGACGCCGTAATGAGTCAGGAAAAAAAGCAAATCGACATCGTTGCCCAATTAACCGAGATCCGGGGTATGCTGGTGGATCTGTATCTTTAAACTCCACCCCAGAATTTAAAGGAGAAAACTGTGGCTTTTTCTGATATAATTGGTCATAAGGAAGTTATTAAAGCGCTTTCCGGCGCGCTTGCAGAGGAAAAAACAGGACACGCTTATCTTTTTTTGGGTCCTGCAGGTGTGGGGAAAAAGACCCTGGCTTTAGCCTTCGTGAAACAATTGCTTTGTTTGGAACAGGGGGCCGATTTTTGCGGCTGCCGGTCCTGCAAACAGCTGGAAATTGGGAATCATCCCGATTTTGAGACCATCCTTCCCAGCGGTAACTCGATAAAAATTGATCAACTGCGGGACATGCGGCATAGTGCATATTTACGGCCGGTAGTCGGTGCGCATAAGATTTTTTTCTTTCCCGGGGCTGAACAGCTTACCGAAGCGGCAGCCAATAGTTTTTTGAAAATTTTAGAAGAACCACCCTCCGGGGTTGTTTTCCTTTTTTCGGCAGTCCGGGCCGATAGCATTTTACCGACGATCCGCTCCCGGTGCCAGGTTTTTCAATTGTTTCCGGTTCTTGCGGAAGAAATTACCCAGTGGCTGACTGCAAAAGGTTTTACAGAGGGTGAAGCCAGGAAACGGGCAGAGACTTCGGGGGGAATTCCGGGGGCGGCAATTGGCGGAGCAGAAAACTCCTCCGCTACGGTTCAACTGAAGCTGGCCGATATTTGGCGACGGGATTTGCTGGAACTTTTGAAACTGGCCGGCGATCTTGAAAAAAAGGAGCGGCGCGAGATTTCAGCTTTATTACAGGAATGGCAGGCTGAATTGAGAATAAATATGATTGAAAGGGCCAAATCGGCGGGCGGCTCTTCTGAGATTATTGCCGGACAGTTGTTTTTTTCCGAAAAATTAGTCCGCGCTCTTACGATGGTTGAGAATAATGTCAGTTTGCGGTTGGTCCTGGAAGAATTTTTTATAGCCTTAAAAGTGCATGCTAATGATGGTTGATTTTTGATAAATCGGTTTCGCCAAATTGTTGGAGTCAAATTGAAGGGAATTGGTTGAATGTCATATAAAGTGGTAGGGGTCCGCTTTAAACAAGCGGGTAAAATTTATTATTTCGATCCCAGTGAGTTTGAGATTAAAGCCGGCCAAAATGCGATAGTGGAAACAGCCAGGGGGATCGAGTTCGGCCAGGTGATGATCGGCCCTAAAGAGGTTCCGGATGATAAGGTAACCTTACCGTTAAAAAAGGTAATCCGGATCGCAACGGCGGAAGATGAAGTCCAACTGCGCGAGAATATGGAAAAGGAAAAAAAGGCCTTTACAACCTGCCTGGAAAAGATTGCCCACCACCAGTTGCAGATGAAACTGGTGGAAGTGGAATATACCTTTGACCGTAGTAAAATCATTTTTTACTTTACGGCCGACGGCAGAGTGGATTTTCGGGAGCTGGTCAAGGACTTGGCGACAGTTTTCCGGACCCGTATCGAGCTTCGCCAAATCGGAGTCCGCGATGAAGCGAAAATGCTGGGCGGCCTTGGACCCTGCGGTAGACCGCTTTGTTGCGGCACTTTTTTAGGGGATTTCGAACCGGTCTCGATTAAGATGGCAAAAGAGCAAAACTTGTCCCTCAATCCGGTGAAAATTTCCGGAATATGCTCGCGTTTGATGTGTTGCTTAAAGTTTGAATCCAATTGCTACCGTGAGGCAAAAGCGGACTTGCCGCTGATTGGCAGTAGGGTTAGAGTGGACGGAAAGGAAGGCAAAATTGTGGAGACCAATCCCCTCAAGGAATCTTTAATTGTTCAATTTGGGGACGGCCTGAGGAAAGAAATCCTGCTCAGCGCGGTGGAAGAGATTATATTGGGGAATGGAACTTAAATTTATGATAAATCCAAAAACAGGCTATTGATCTGCGGACGGGTTTATATTATAATAACATATGCGTTAAGAACGTGAATGTATCAATTTTTTTGGCGGTGTAGCTCAGTTGGTACGAGCATGCGGTTCATACCCGCAGTGTCACTGGTTCGATCCCAGTCACCGCCACCAAATTAAAAACAGTTATTAGGAATTAGTTAATTAGTTCTTGGTTTGAAAGTGCAGAACATATGCATAAGTTGCCAACAATTATTACTGACCACCAATAACAAGGAACTAATAACCAATTATTCATGGACCACTAGCTCAGTTGTGTAGAGTCGAATCCTTCGGATTCGCGCTGACTCTTAATCGGCGGGCCCGGGGTTCAAAGAGTTAATAGCAATAAAGAAAAGGTTTAATAATTTAATATGGACCACTAGCTCAGTTGGTAGAGCAGCTGACTCTTAATCAGCGGGCCCGGGGTTCGAGTCCCCGGTGGTCCACCATCAAGAATGACAAGGCTTTTGAGAGTTTTCTCAAAGGTCTTTTTTAATGCCTAAAACCGCTTTTCCTACTATTTTCTTCAAACGTGCTATTACCAAGGGATTGATTTTAGACTTATTCATTCAACTTTTGCACACCTGAATCCATCATGAACCCGTGAGCGGTTATTGATGGCTGAAAGGGTATGCCTAAAGGCGGTGGAGTTTAATCCCCCGAATGAAACTAAACGTATCAATGAATTCGTTTTATCGATTGGGTTTTCCGCCCTCTTTGGTTGATGTAATGTTTAAGCCGACGATTAGAAATTCAGTTTCTTCTTGGGCTTTTGGGCGATGCTCTACCGCCTTCGGGACAATAAACATCTCATCTTCAAACAACTCAATATTTTTGTCTCGCAATTGAATCGTTAATTGACCTTTGTAGATTATAAATAGCTCATCCTGATCATCGTGCGCGTGCCAATTCGTTTCCCCTAGTCCTTTTGCAAGCTTAAATAATTGTCCATTGGCTTCGCCGATTATTTTTTGAGACCAGTGTTCATTAATCGATGCAAGTTCTTTGCGTATATTGACTTTATTCATGTTACTGCCTCCTCGTGAGGGTAAATTTGCAATTCCCATATTATATGCTATCATTGAGGCAACAATTTGTAAAACTAATGTTATGAATGATAACGATTAATAAAATTGATTGATGGAGAGGTTTAAAAATGGAATTACGCCAACTAAATACATTTGTTACCGTAACTAAAATAAATAATTTCACAAAAGCTGCAGCTTGCCTGGGCTATTCACAAGCTTCTGTTACCTCACAGATACAATTGTTAGAAAAGGAATTAGGAGTTCGTTTATTTGAACGAATAGGAAAAAACATATTTTTGACTCGCGAGGGAGAGAAACTCCTGGCTTACTCCAAACAGATGTTAAAGCTTCACGATGAAGCGAAAAACTCCTTAACTGCATCGAATGAATTAAAGGGAGCCATAACTATCGGAGCAAGTGATTCTCTCTGTGCCTTACGACTGCCTCTCCTATTAAAAGAATTCCATGAGCGGTATCCTGCCGTGGAAATAGTTTTAAAAATGAGGAATTATATTGAAGCCCAAACATCGTTAAGAGGAAATGAAATTGATGTAGCTTTTGTAATTGGCCAGAAAATATATACTCCTGAATTCATTTCAGACCTTGAATTTCCGGAATCTTTAGTTTTGCTGACAAATCCAGGACACCCACTTTCTTTCAAACATCATATCTCTCCTGAAGATATAGTTCCATATACGATCATCCTTGCACAAAAGGGTTGTAGTTTTCGTAAGGCTTTTGAAAAGTGCTTAGATGACGCTATGCTTTTCCCAAATTATATTATGGAAGCCAGCAGTATCCAAGCAATTAAACAACTTACTATAAGTGGCATGGGAGTAACACTGCTGCCTCGGGTTGCCGTTGAAGATGAACTAAATAGAAATCTGCTCGTTGAACTTAATTGGGCTGGAACCCCTTTTGACTTAGTAACACAAATGATTTACCACAAAGATAAGTGGGTTTCACCAACATTAAAAGTTTTCCTTGATCAAGCAAAAAAGACAATGAAGCCTTTATGAAATAGTTTTTCCACGATGAAAAATATTCATGGTGAAGGTGGTCCACCAAATCAAAAATTTTAACCCGTAGCAGAGGCCGCGGGTTTTTTCGTGGGTAAATCTTTATCAAGCGGAGCAGTTAGGGTGAAGCTTTATGCATTATTTACAATGTATCCATGATTTCTCCATAACTTTTTGGTATATTGAAAATCAGTTTCTTCAATGAATTTCCTTGCCGTTTTGGCAGACCCTCTTTTAGAGGGTTCTTTTTTTGGCAAATTTAACTTTGTTTTTATGAATACCAGATTCCTATGGGCGTGCTATAATAATGGTAAGTGGAGGCGACGTTCTAATGGATAAACATGAAGGAAGATTGTGTTTTACGATTATGATTTCAGGAGCCATTAAACCACCTGCTCAAGAAGAACATGATGACCCGGATAGTGTAGTTTATGGCTTCACCAATTTGGTTGAAGAAATAAAGAAAAGCGGTCATACGATAGATAATGCGGTTCTTGATTACAATCGATCGATTTGAAATTCTTAACCCCACCCCCCATCTAGAGTAAAAAATCCTTGTTGATTATTTGGGCAGGGATTTTTTTAAAATCCCGGTTTCATTTCGGGTAAACTTGTCAGAAAAAATCAATTCAATCCGATAGGTAAACGCGGTTGCCAAATTTACCAAAATGGGGGATAATCTAATAGAGAGAAGGTTAAAAAATGAGTGCTTTAGTCAGTCGTAAGTCCATCTTGGAAGCCTGGATGTTTTTAAGGGATCATCATAACGGTATACCGGAAGAAACCATTGATTTTATGAAAGAAGCAGCGCTTGAAAAGTTAAATGGCTTGGAAAAATCGGAATCGACTTATAACCGATTGATGAGAGGCAGAAATGAAAATTAACTGGGAGCATGTAAGTGAAAGTTTTTATAACGTGATGCTGGGTGACAAAGAGATTGGGACTCTGCAGCGGAGTAAAAATTATAACTGGGTGTTGGATATTCCTGAATTTAATATCCGCCGTGAAAACCAGTTTCGCCGGGATTTGATGGAATATGCGGAGAAAAAAATTGAGAGCGTCAAGAAAAATTAAAAACAAGCTTTTTAGGGTGAATGCTAAATTCCCTTATTGAAAATAACAACTTTAGCCCAATTCCTTTGTTGAGGTGAATTCATATATTGATATCAAGATAGCCTTACAAAAGGGGCGCAACATTGGAAAGGAGAGCTAAAGGATGGCAGATAGTCTTGGAGCAGGCTGTGGTTTTACCTGTAACGGTTGGCTGATGTTCTTGATCTTCGTGTTGTTGGTTATTGGTTGTGGCGGATGCTTTGGTGGCGGCTTCATCTAAAAATCAAGGAGTTGTCCATTAAACTTCACCGTCATCAATGGCAAAGAAATAAGCCCCATCGCTTATCAGGTGGTGGGGTTTTTGAATGTCTATAGGGAGTACCAATTTACACAAACCAATTTTTTTTCCTGGAAAGGCCTCCTTTATTTAAGCCCACTATCCCGTTTGGATGGCGGGTTTTTTCCTAAACTTCCATCGGTAGCTTAGGCTACCGATTTTTGGTTTTCGGACCATTATAATACGATGGATGAACGAAATGGAAGGAGCACAAAACATGTTTGAGATTATCCAACGCCAACACGCTGAAATTTTACAACTCGCCCAAAAAATTTCGATGTACGACTCGATACCAAAAGTGAGGGAAAATGCATTCGATATTTCGCTATTGCTGGGGGCCTTATCGGGGAAGCTTATGATGCATTTGGCCAGTGAAGATCAATTTATCTATCCCTGTTTGATGAAAAAACAGGACCCGAAAATCCAGGAAACGAGTAAACGATTCGCTTCGGAAATGGGGAGTTTAGCCCAGGTGTTTGGTGATTATAAAAATAAATACCTGGTGGATTCCAAAATCGCAAATGCGCCCGGGGAATTTTTGGGGGATTCGGGAAAGGTAATGGAGACGATCGGGAAGCGGATAGCCAGGGAAGAAAAGTATCTTTATCCGTTGCTGGATGATGAGGTTTAAAAAGAAATGATTTCATCACCATTTTGATCCACCAAGCGGGCGGGTTTTTCGATGAAGATCATGTCTTCCGGTTTCGCCATCACCTGGGAGCCGTCAAAAACCTGGCTGAGGGGGATGGAACCTTTCTGGCTTTGGCGGTATTTTTTAAAATCGGGCCGTAAGATTAAACGGTCCTCTTCCTTGGACTCTAGATACTCTTTGAATGTTCCGAGATTGATCCCGGCCAGATAGTAAAGGTTATATATGGACCATCTGCGGAAGAACTTCGGCAGAATCATCTTTCCTTTGTCATCGGCCGGATGGTACACCGGGTTTTGTTTGGGATCCCGGAATTGCAGCTGAAAGTCAAAGGTTTTGATCTCGGAGGTATAATAGTATAAAGTGCGCTCGGGGGCGGTTTGCCCTTTTTTATAAAGGGCTAACAAATCGGTGATCTCCCGCTCGGATAAGGAATTATAAAATGCCGGGAAAACCCAGCCGTTTTCGAGCAGCCAATGGTTGATGTTGATGGTTTGACCAGCCCCGCCGGTGATGATGATGTCGCCCACAAAGCGGCCGTAAACGTCGCATCCATCCCCCGGTTTGTCGATATTTCCGGAAACGAAAAGGCAATCGGTCCAGCTGTCCCGATTTGAATTGGCCTTCAACATTTTTTGCAATTCGACGGTGGCTGTTTCGGCGAAATATTGCCGGAATTCGTTTTCGGCGTTTACTTTTTTCAAACGCCCGTATTCTTCGGGGGAAAGATGTCCCTTGGGGAGTTTTCCATACAATTTATAATGCAACTCCGGGGCGTCAATTCCCTGCAGCCTGATATTAATCCGGGGCTGGGAAGTGTTTTTGTAATGAATGACCGGCTCCGACCCGGCTCCGCTTTTTACCCTGGCATCCTGAAATACGTTGGTTTCTTTGAATTCAGCGGCCCCATCCGCCTGATACAGAAAAGAGTGAGGAGTCAGGATGATTTTCGTGGTATCGGCATCGGATTTGCCGGTGGGCCAAAATTGAGCGAGATCGATTGAACCGGCTATTTTTAACGTTCCCATAGGATTACCTCCGATCCAAGATATGTGAGGTCCAGGTAGTTTATGGCTGGTAAATGTTTCTATAATTTTGCGGGAATTTCTTCGTGGCGAAAAAGATTGTTTATTGTTCATCAAGTCCAAGATGCCTATTTCGACCTAATCCCCGGCCCCTTCCCGAATCGGGAAGGGGTGCCGGAGTGAATTATTTGGGTTAAAAAGCGTTCAAGTTTCCTGGCATCTAAAGAGAGACGCCGGTCCGTTTATTGAGATATGGTGAGGGAGCCGGCGTCCAGGGAGATCTCATAATAGCCATGGCCGTCCCAATTGAGGACCTGGTTGTTTTGCCGGAGCGTGCCGCCGCTGACTTTGACCCGGAGGTATTTGCCGCTTGGGAAATGGGCCGGCAAGGTCCACCGGTAAGTCATTTCGGTTCCGGAGATGGTGGGTGAAAGGGACGAAAACAGCTTCTGGGCCCGCCAGTATGCGCCGATGTTGATGACGCTGTCGATCCACAGATCGCCGAAAGCTTTAACCGATTTTACGCTGCTGGTGAACTGGGCGATATCGACAGGCTGGTATGCGCCGTCACTGCCGCCGCTGAATCCATGGACCAGAAGGATCTGCCAGTTTCCCGAGGTTCTGGCGGAACTGACGGGAGCGGTCATGGCGCTGGCTGCTGCGCCGGTCGCCGGAATAAAACAAGGCAGGTTATAGGGATCGGTATTACTATTGGGCGCAATGGAGCCGCCCTGGACACCCCGGTTTATCAGGAATCTGCTTGAAGCAAGGCTGATGTAACTTGAGTCACCGTATGGCGCCGCCATGGTTAAGGGGGTCACCCCGAAATGCTGTTGAATAAATGTGGTTGCCGCATCGATATCACTTCCATTGCCGGTTTGGGGATGGCTTTGAGTATGATTGCCGAGCTCGTGCCCGTTCAATAGCGCTTGCGCCCAGATACTGTTGGCTGCTTCGCTCTTGTTGGTTTGAAGATAGAAGGTCAGGTGCACTCCGAGAGCGTTGAGCTCAGAGTAATGGGCGATCTGGGACGAGTTGGAGTCGTCGAAGGTGTAGGAAACCGCGCCGGTAAAGCCTGCCCAGTTAATGACGGTCAGGTTGCCCGGAGTTCCCGATGGCCGGGGAACATTATCGCTGCCTGGAGGAACCGGCAGGCCCGACGGTCCGATTGGAGGCGGGGTCGGCGTTGGCGTTACGGTTGGTGTTATCGTGGGTGTCGGGGTCGGTGTCCCGGTCGGCGTTGGCGTCGGAGAGGGACCGGATCCGTTTAATGTAAAGCCGGTGGGTTTGGCGTTGGTCCCACTATAGGAAAGGTTAAAGCCAAAGCTTACCTTGCCGCCGTTGGCAGGGATTGTGGAGTTGTAGGATAGGTTGGTGGCTGTTACGGAAGCGCCGCTTTGGGTATAGGAGGCGTTCCACATGTTGGTGATCTTCTGGTTGCCGGGGAAGGTCCACCCCAAGGTCCAGCCGTTGATGGCGGTTGAGTCATTATTGGTGATGGTTACATTCACGGTGGCTCCAGTCCCCCAATCATTTTGGCTATAATCTACGGAATAATTGCCGGCGGCGATGGTAGTTTGTTGAGCCGGCCCAATCAGACCGCCCAGGATAAAAATGCCGGCTATCAGAGATAGCGCATAAATCATTCGCTTTTGCAGGTTGGTTTTCATCAATGATAACACCCCTTTCTTTATATTCGTTCACGCAATCGGTAGCTACCTAAAATTATTATATCATAATCATGTAAAATTTTTACAATCATTTAATTTTTTGGTAAAATTTTATGTTGAAATTCAATACAATATTGCTTAAGATTATATCGTATACTACAATAAAAAATAAGAAGCTTACCGTTGCCCAAGAGGCCTGGAAGCGGCGACGGATCGGGAATGGAGGATCGGGATGGTTTCAAAATATTATCTGGAATTATACCAAGCAATCAGTGACATGCCGGTGGTATCCACCCATGAACACCATTTGCCGGGTTCTTTTCAAAAGGCGTTGACCCTGGACTTGCTTTTCGCCAACTCCTATCTGACATCGCTCGCCCAATCAAAGAAGGGGGCGGGCGGGGTCCGGGACTATATTCCAACCGTCCGGGAGCGCCCTTTTTCTTCTGGTATCCCCATGGATGAAACAGAGGGGCGGGAGGATTTCTTAGCCCAGGTTCGTTATAACAGCTATTTTGTATGGCTGGAAAAGGCGCTGCAAGGGATTTACGGGTTTGCTGCTCCGCTTTCTGCCGGGAATTGGGATGAGATTTCCGGGAAGATTGCCGGGAGACACCGGGAAGATGAGGCAGATCTTGACATATTAATGGGGATTGGCAATTATCGGCGCGCCATCCTGGATCCTTATTGGGATTACGGCAGCGATAACGGCCATCCGGAACTATTTTCGGTTGCCATGCGCACCGATATGTTTGTGACGTCGTTTCATCCCGAGGCGGCGGACCATGACGGCAATAGCCCGTTCACTCAATATCCGGATGCTCCACGGGATGATTTTGAGGAGTACCTTCACTATCTGAAAGCTCTCTTTATGAAATGGCGCCGTCACGGGGGCGTGGCCCTGAAGTCGGCGTCCGCTTACGACCGCTCGCTGAAGTATGATTTGCCGGATAGGGATTTGGCCTGCCGGACTTTTTTCAAACACCCTTCAGAAGTGACGGAAGGGGAAGGAAAGAATTACGGCGATTTTATGTTTCACTGGTTTTGTGAGTTATGCAAGGAACTGGAGGTTCCCTTCCAGATTCATACGGGTCTTGGGAAATTGCAAGGGTCCAATCCTTTGCTGCTTGAGCCGGTGATAACCAGGTATCCGGAGATCCGCTTTGTTTTATTGCATTGCGGATATCCCTGGTGCTCTGATGCGGCGGGACTGGCCCATAACCATGACAATGTCTGGCTGGATATGACCTGGGTTCCCATTATCAGCACTTCAGCGGCACTAAGAGCGCTGGCGGAGTTTTTGGAGGTGGCCCACTCGGTGAACAGAATCGCCTGGGGCAGCGATACCTGGACTTCCGAGGAGGCTTATGGGGCTCTCCTGGCTTGGCGGCATGTGGTGGCCCAGGTTTTGGCGGATAAGGCGGAGGAAGGGTATATCGGCCTGAAAGAGGCGGAGTCCCTGGCGGGGAAGTTGTTGTGGGGGAATGCGGGAGAGACGTATGGAGTGGAATGGTAAGGCACGCCCTTATAGACCAGCTATGAAAGTCAAGTATTTTTTAAGATTGTCTCACTTGATGAGAATAAGTTTGCCCGGATTTCATCAAAGCAGAAATACCTGATTTACTGTTTTGCTCTGGTTAGTTCTAGCGCCATTTCCATTTAAATACCGCATCCCCAGTTAATCCAATGTAGCGTTAAAAGGTTTCAAGAGCTGGTAGAGTTGCTTATACTTGAGGTATTTTTCTTCATAAATCGCGTTGAGTTCAGGATCTGGATCAAAAACTTCGGCGATCGACACCATGTTGGCGACGCCGTCTTCAATGCTTTTAAAACTGCCAATTGCATAACCGGCTAATATCGCTGCACCCAACGAGACTGCTTCGCTTACCTTCGGCTTGACGACCGGTATCCCGAAACAACTGGCCTTGATCTGTAGCCAAGTCTTCGATTTGGAGCCTCCGCCTACCGACCGGATTTCATGTAAAACGATCCCGTTTTGGCGTAAGTAATCGATATTTTGTTTCATTTCATAATTGATGCCGTCAATGATACTTCGAGTCAAATCAGCTTTGCTGGTTGAGACCTTTAAACCGACGATCGCCCCTTTCGAAAGCGGATCGAAATAGGGAGTCCCCGCCCCGACAAAATGGGGCAGGAAAAAGATGTCTTTGGGCAGCGGAGCCATTTCCGCCATGATTAATTCATAAGGATCCCGCTTTAATTCCAGGGCTTTATGTCGTTCTTCGGCGCACAAAGTATCCCTATACCAGCGTAACAACAACCCTCCAGTCATGTTAATGCCGATAGTGCAATAAAAATCGGAGGCCACGTAGGGGTAAATCGAATAATTCCCCAAACGCATCGCTTCCGAAAAATCAAGCTTTTGAAAGATTGGGCAGATGGCATCGACGGTTCCCATGGAATTCATGGCGGTACCGGCCTTAAGAACACCTGCTCCCAACGCGCCGCATGGCTGATCATGTCCTCCGGTGATCACCGGTATTTCACCCACAAAACCAAGCGCATCGCGTAATGTTTTTTTGACATTGGCGATAATTGTCCCGGATGGCACGGGCGGCGATAATTTCTCAGGTTCAATCCCCGCGATAGCCAAAATTTCACTGGACCATTTTTTGGCGGTTACATCGAAAGCCATTGTCCGGGCGGCCAACGAATAATCAATGCCGCATTCACCGGTCAGTTGAAAGATAATATAATCTTCCACCAACATAAATTTCCAGGTGTTTTCAAAAATATCGGGCAGGTTTTGTTTTAACCACATTATTTTGTTGATCGAATACATCGGATGAGACGGCATTCCGCTTTTTTGATACAAAATTTCCTTGGATAAAGAAGTTTCTAAAAAATTCATTTGTTCAATAGCCCGGTAGTCAAAGGAAGCAATAATGTTATAAAGGCTATTCCCGGACGCATCCACCGCAGTGACAGCTTCGCCCTGGGAAGAAACGGCCAGCGCTTTAACAGGATTCATCTTTACCTGGCCGTTGACCTCTTGCAATACTTCTTGCGCCTTTCCCCAAATCAATGCCGGTCGGAATTCCGCCCAGTTGTCTTGGGGTTGTTCAAACGGATATTCGCGGTAAGCCGAAGCCAGGATAACCCCTTTTTCATCAAACACAACGGCTTTACATCCGGTGGTTCCAATATCTAAGCCCATCAAACTCACTGCAGTTACCCCCATCTTGTTGCTTTCAATTGCCGTTTACTCAATTCTTGATATCTTGACGGAATCAATTGTTTTCGCCAGGTTTTTCATGGCGTCTTTCTTGTGAAGGGACAGATAAATAAATAATGCGTCCAGAATTGCCAGTTGCGCCAATCGTGCGGTCGCATTTTCGCCAGTGATCGGATTCCCTCCGGCAACGGAAAATAGTGAATAATCAGCGACTTTGGTCAAGGGCATATCGGCAAAGTTGGTGATGGCAATGGTAGTGGCGCCGACTTGTTTGGCGAGTTTCAAACTGTTGACGATAGCCGTTGTCCTGCCGGAATGGGAGATGCCAATCGCAACATCCCCTTTTTTTAACAGTGATGCAGATAGCAATTGCATGTTATGATCGGTAAAGACGGCGGAGTTTAAACCAATCCGTAAAAATTTATGATAAGCATCCATGGCGATCACGCCGGACCCGCCAAAACCGTACAGATCGATTTTCGGAGCTTTCATAAGAATATGACAGACATTCTCGAAAGTTTCCTCGTGAATTGAATTCAAACAATCCGTCATTGCCTGAATCGAGTTTTTGAACGATTTCATCAGGATTTGTTTGGGAGAGTCCGATATTTCAAATTCTTCATCAAAATAAGTGGATGGAGAGGAATTGAACTGCTCCTTCAATTCGGCGAATCCTTCCAATCCCAATTTTTTACAAAATTTAACGATCGACCCCTGGCTCACCTGCAATTTTTCAGCCATTTCGGTAATTGTAATCGTACTGATCTCGGATGGGAAAGATAAGATATATTCGGCTATCAATCTTTCCTTAGGATTTAAAGACGGAATCAGTCTTTTGATAATAATTACAATCTGTCTACCTTGGGAAACGCTGGTATTCATGAATCTCATCCCCGTATTATATTACTTTTCATTATAATGAATCAACACAGCTTCATTTTTTAAAAACGTCTAATTTATTAACAACTTAGTTTTATTTTACAATAATCTAGAATGAGATTGCAAGAGATATTTCATTACCATTGAGCGATGAATGAAACTGCGCTGGCACTATTGACACTATTTGCCAAATTCTAGAACATCAGGAGATATTATTTTATCTGATTATAAAGTTAATTCAGCAGATTATTTGGATGTAATGATCTATCAGCTATCTATTGATTTAAGATTAAAAGAATATCTCCCGCAGAGGTGTCGTCACCATGGTGACGCAGGCGCAGAGAAATGGCTAAGTTTTTTGAGATATGTTTTCCGGCCTAGACGTTTCCTTCTCGCGAGTTGGCAACCGATATCATGAATTACCAAAAAATATCTTGCAAAGCGCATCTCGTACTCTGTGCGAGAATAAATAGGCGGCTTGAGTTGGAACCAAGCTGATTTATCTTTATAACCATGTTATTTTATAGCAATTCGCCAATGAAGGCTGGAAAGACCGAAGGACATTTATTCTCATTAATGATTATTTTACAATAAACTTATCGGTTGTTTGTCTTTTAAAACAGATTTGCAGAATCGGCTACTGATATATCATTTGCGCACATATATGATAATTAACAGATGAATCTATCATTAAAACTTTCTCATTTAATTAAAAAAAATAATGAGAAAAAAGAAGGAATTTCATTTTATCAATAGAAATAATGAACACATGAAAATGTTGCCGAAATGATTATGGTGATGTTTGCCTTGGACTGCCCGTTATGAAACTGGCCCAATCATGTCATAACGAGTGAGTTAAAATCGGGAGGTGAGGCTGAAAACAATTTCGTCCACGGTTTCTCATATGGAAGATTACTAAAAAGGATTTTAAAGGAGAGGTTGATTATGAAAAGAGTTTTACTGTTGTTTTTATGTATCGCATTACTTGGCAGCATGGCCTTGGCTAAAGGCGGCAAACGATTCGCCTATTCCCCTTCCACATTGAATAATCCCTTTTTTAGCGTGATTACTGACGGCCTTAAATCCGTTATTAAGGCTAACGGCGACCAGTTAGTTGTTCTTGATCCTCAATATGACCAAGCAAAACAGATTTCACAGATTGAAGATCTTGTGGCGCAGAAAATTGATGCCTTATTTCTGATACCGGTTGACGCCAAAGGGGTTAAAGACGCTTTGGATTCCTGTAAGAAAGCAAATATACCGGTAATCAATATCGACACTGAAGTTTTTGACCGGGATTTGGTTGCTACCGGGATTGTTTCCGATAATTACTTGGCCGGAGTACTTTGCGGCAAAGATATGGCCCAAAAATTCCCCAAGGGCGGCAAAATTGCCATTATCGATTTTCCAGTCGCTCAAGCTTGTATTGACCGTGTTAATGGCTTTTTAGAAGGGCTGGGCAGTAAAAGGAATCTCTTCAAAATCGTTGCTCAGCAAGATGGCAAGGCGAGTCTGGAAGCTTCGATGCCCATCGCCGAGAACATTCTTCAAGGTAATCCTGATTTGAAGGCCTTTTTCTGTATCAATGATCCGACCGCTTTAGGGACTATTGCAGCTTTAAAAGCCGCCGGCAAAAATGGGAAAATTAAGGTTTGGGGTGTTGACGGTTCCCCGGATGCCAAGAAAATTTTGGGCAGCGGTGATTTGGAGATGACGGTGGCCCAATCCCCGATTAATCTCGGTAAAACCGGCGCCCAAAAAGCTTACGACATTTTGAGTGGCAAAAAAATTGAAAAACATATACTGGTTCCGACCTTTGCCATTACTCCATCCAATGTGAAAAAATACGGAACGAACGGCTGGCAATAAGCTTAATACGAAGCTGCTCAGGTGCTCTTAAACTTCGATCCGGCAAGTAAAGTGACAATTTTTCTGTGTTGCGCTGAAACTCACCGGATCGTGTTTTTTAACCAATAAAGTTGGTTACAGAATACCGGCAAGCTCTTAAGTTAAAAAAAATTTCGAAGTTGCTTGCCGGATTCATGTTAAAGAATCCTAGCGGTGATGACTTTTTAGGGTAAGCATTTCCTAAATTTTTTGAAATCGGGTGATTTGATGAATGCGATTTTACTGCAAATGAAGAATATCAGCAAAAGCTTTTCGGGGATCAGTGTCCTTAAAGGAATTGATTTTGAACTTAGATCAGGTGAAGTACATGCTATTTTAGGTGAAAACGGCGCTGGCAAATCGACCCTCATCAAAATTTTGGGAGGGATTCACCATGCGGACACCGGCAAAATTATCATCGACGGCTCGGAACGAAAGATCAACGATGTAGGCGATGCGCGCGCGAATGGGATTAGTATCATCCACCAGGAAATTGTGTTGGTGCCTTATCTTTCGGTTGCCGAAAATCTTTTTTTGGGTCAGGAAAAATGCAGTATCTTGGGAATGCTGGAGAAAGGGAGGATGTTAGCCGAGGCCCAGAGGATGTTTGACTCTTTCGGGCTGGAAATTAACGCAGGCATTCCTGTGGCCGAACTGACCATTGCCCAGAGACAATTGGTAGAAATCGTCAAGGCCGTTTTTTTTAATGCCCGGATTATTGTGATGGATGAACCGACTTCTTCACTTTCGGAATATGAAACCCAAAAGTTGTTCTTGACAATTGAACAATTAAAGAAAAAAGGCGTCGGTATCATTTACATTTCACATAAAATTTCCGAACTGTTTGAAATCGCCGATCGGATTACTGTGCTCCGCGACGGTTATATGATTGCGACCAAAAAATTAACGGAAACCAATGCCAATGATTTGATCGCCATGATGGTCGGACGGGAATTGAAGGAGTTTTATACTCGATCTTTTAACGATCTCGGCGAGGTTGTGTTGGAAGTCAAGGGGTTTAGCCGGCAAAACGTCATGTCGGATGTTTCTTTTTCCGTAAGGGCGGGTGAGGTGGTTGGATTTTCAGGTTTATTGGGCGCGGGGCGTTCTGAGATTATGCGGGCGCTTTTTGGGCTGGATCCTCTTGATGACGGGGAGATTTATCTTAAAGGTAAAAAAGTCGTAATCGCTAATCCGAGGGATGCGGTTAAACTGGGAATTGCTTTTGTGCCGGAAGATCGAAAAAAAGAAGGATTGGTGCTTGAGAATACTCTGCGATTTAATATGACATTTTTGGTATTGTCGAAATTAATCCGTTTGCTGCGGATCAATCATCAAAAACAAAATCAAATTACTGAAAATTACATCAAACGATTTTCGATAAAAGCTTCATCGGAATATCAGATTGTCAACAGCCTGAGCGGCGGTAACCAGCAGAAAGTCTTAATTGCGAAATGGCTGGCAATTGAACCTTGCGTACTCATTCTTGATGAACCGACCCGAGGGGTAGACGTTGGGGCGAAAGCTGAAATTTATGACATCATTAACAATCTGGCCAAAAGCGGAGTGGCAGTGATTTTAGTTTCCTCAGAGTTGCCAGAGATTATTAATATGTGCGACCGGGCTTATGTGGTGAGTAAGGGGAGAATTTCCGGACATCTGGAACGAAGTGAATTTTCGCAAGAAAAAATAATGACCTGCGCAACGGAGGCATATCATGTCAACTAAATTGATTTCTGCCGAGAGATTCAATATTCTTTTCCAGTCGAAAAATTTTTTTAAACGAAACTTAGGTATCTTGTTGGGGTTGTTAGCGTTATGCGTCATTCTGACTTTTAAATCGCCCTTTTTTTTGACAACTGATAATATGTTCAATGTATTACGCCAAGTATCCACCAATTCAAATTTGGCGTTAGGACTGACTATGGCGATTATTATCGGGGGAATTGACCTGTCGGTAGGGGCAGTAGTGGCCTTGGCGGGAACTTTAGCGGCGGGCTTCATCACAAATCAACATATGGATGTAACAAGCGCGATTATCCTAGCTATGGTAATCGGAACTTCAATTGGTTTACTCAATGGATTGATTATCGCTTATGGTAAAATTCCCGCTTTTATTACTACGCTGGCTACGATGAACCTCGCTCGCGGCGCCGCTTTTGTCTATTCCGGCGGAATGCCCATACGAACTTTTGTTGATTCGTTTAATATCCTTGGAATCGGTCGTTTTGGCCCTATTCCCCTCCCGGTAATATATTCGGTTTTCTTTGTCGTTGTAATATTTTTGCTATTGAACCGTACTAAGATTGGCCCTCATATTTATGCAATAGGCGGCAACCGGGAAGCGGCCTGTTTTTCAGGCGTCAATATTCCCAAAATCGAAGTTTTGGTTTATACCCTGTCAGGTTTTTTGGCTTCCTTCAGTGGCGTAGTTCTTGCCTGCCGCATGTATTCGGGACAACCCTCGGTCGGTAACGGATTTGAACTGGATGCCATCGCTGCGGCAGTCTTGGGCGGAACCAGCATGTCGGGTGGAATGGGGTATATTTCGGGTACGATTATTGGTGTGCTCATCATCGGAATTTTGAATAACGGATTGAATCTGTTAAACATCAACTCGTTCTGGCAATTGATAGTCAAAGGAATAGTAATTTTGATTGCGGTATTCATGGACATTAGTAAAAAGAAGAGTTACAGTAAATAGCTTTCTGATTTGCAACCAGTAGAAAAAGTTCAGTCTAGGTACCACCTCTGGCTTTCGAAAAGGCCCAAGCGGTTGCGGAAGCGGATATTGGGAATGAAAGAGGGAAAAGTCGTCATGTCGTTTTATATTGGGATTGATGTCGGGACTTCGTCCGTAAAATTAGTGCTGATTGACGATACCGGAAAAATAATCCATACTGCCAAAAGAGAATATGCGAACCTTTCTCCGTTGCCCGGATGGAGAGAACAGAACCCCGAAGTCTGGTATGATCACATGGCTTTGGGTATTAAGAATCTTTTGGCAAACTTTGACCGCTCTTTGGTAAAAGGCATCGGTGTGACTGGACAAATGCATACAGCCGTTTTTTTGGATAAGCAAGGGGACGTGATTCGGCCGGCCATTCTGTGGGATGACACCCGAACCAGCTCCATTGTGGACAGATTGAGATCCGAAGTCGGGAATGATCCGGATATACCCTATCTTCAAAATATTATCTCCACAGGCTCGCCGGCAATAAATCTTTTATGGCTGAAGGAGAATGAACGGGATCATTTTGAGAAAATCCGGTATGTTCTGATTGCAAAGGATTATATTGTATATCGATTGACCGGGGAAATTTCGACTGACTACTGTGATGCCTCGACATCGGCGTTGTTTGATTTCAGGGAAAAGCAGTGGTCGGAAAAAATGAAAGGGCTCATTGGGCTTGGCAATGTCCTTCCCACGATTAACAGCTCGTCCCAGATTGTAGGCTGCCTGAAAAAAGATGTGGCAGGGGACTTGGGGCTGGATTGCGGCGTAAAGGTGATTGCGGGTACGGGGGATAACGCTGCGGCAGCGGTCTCTTCCGGCAGTATAGAGATTGGTTCCCCTACCATCTCCCTGGGAACTTCGGGCGTGATTTTTGCTTCCTGTGAACGTGCCGACTTTAGCACACGGGTTAAAAACATTCTCTTTTCTATCTCTGAAAGGGAAACGGTCTATCTTTTTCAGGGCGTGGCACAGGCAGCCGCGTCCTGCAGCCAGTGGTGGGTGGAAGATATCCTAAGAACCAAGAATTACCGTTCTGAGGAGTTGAAAATTAACGCCGATAAACTGGGAAAAAACAATGTCCTTTTTTTCCCACATCTGACGGGGGATAAGACGGTCTATGCCGACCCGCGCATTAGAGGCGCGTTTCTTGGACTGAGCATTGATACCTCAAGGGAAGAGATGATGCAGGCCGTTATGGAGGGAGTGGCGTTTGCGCTTAAAGATATTGTTGAGGTTTTAAAATCCATCGATATCCATATTCAAACGGCAAAAATCACCGGTGGAGGAGCCAACAGCGATCTGTGGATTCGAATTATCTCCAATGTTCTGAACATCCCGATTGCAAAGTTGAGTCCCGGCGCAGGTCCGGGGTATGGTGTGGGGCTGTTGGCCTTATATGGGTGCGGTGCATGTGATACCCTGCAGTCGCTCGTTCATCAAAACATTACCATCGAAAAAACGATCCACCCCGAGCAGGGTCTTCCGGAACAATATGAAAAAAAATATGCCGTTTATAAAAATATATATTCCATGGTCAAAATGATAAGTCAAAGCTGATGGTTGTCTCAACCACGGGGATTCAAACCTCGGCTTTAGCCGGTGGTGGATGAGTTTTAAAATTAGAATTACAAAGGAGATTTAAAATGAGAATCATAAACGGTTTCGATCTGATGGAGTATGCGAAACGATACAACTATGTGTTGCCGGCTTTCAACACCACAAATCTGGAAATGACCTATGCCGTTGCGAAAGGTCTGGATTCCGCGCGCCTACCAGGCTATATCCAGATTTCTTCAAATAATCTGCGCCTTTCAACCCCCCAGGTCATTTCGAATATCACGCGGGATGCGCTGAAAAACGTGGACACCCCAATCGGCCTTCATTTGGATCACGGTCACAGTTTTGAAGATGTAAAAGCCTGCATAGAAGCTGGCTTCACCTCAATTATGATCGACGCTTCCAAGTTGTCCTATGAAGATAATATTTGGGAAGTGCGCCGCGCCGCCGAATATTGTCACTTCTACGGTGTTCCTGTGGAGGCGGAACTTGGAATGATCGGCGGCAAAGAGGACACACCGGTTGAAGAAGCTGATGCAAAGACAGATCCTGACATGGTGGCAGAGTTTGTGGAGAAGACTCATTGCGACTTATTGGCTGTTTCAGTAGGCAATGTCCATGGCTTGTGCGTGGAACCCCATATCGACCTGCCTCTTTTGAAAAGGATATCGGAGGTCAGCAAGGTGCCTCTTGTGTTACATGGAGGTTCCGGAATACCCTTTGATGTTATCCGCTCCGCTAGAGCGTATAATTTAATTAAAATCAATTACGGATCCGATTTGCGCAAAGAGTTCATACAGACCTTTGGCAAAGCTTATGAAGCGGACCATAACGCCCATGATGTTATCAGCCTAAGCTTGAATGCGGTAGAGAATGTAAAAAGAAAAACCCAAGAATTGGTCAAGGCAATTAATGTTGGGGATTAAGTTTTAGTGGTAAAGGCACGAAAGCCGTTTTGTTGAAACCGGATTTGCCGGAGATACAGGCAACCGGGATGAGTCAGGGTATTGTTTTAAAGACTGAAAAGAATGAAATATCCTTTTTCAATGCTTCTTTACATGTAATCCCGATTGGATAATAACCGATGAGGCGATTTGGAAGAGGATAAAAGTTTATAAATCTTAAAAGTGAGCCCATTCGATACTGAAGGGGCTTTTTTGTGGTAAACATAGCTCGAAGCGGATTCATGGTGTATCATTTATTTGACTCCGGAGATTGCGATTTAAACTCCGGAACCTTTTTTTTGAATCCTATCCGTTGATAAACGGTTAAGCCGCGTGGGGTCAGTGGGATACTGCTGAATGATAGACTATTATACCCAGGGTATTTTAAGGGGTAAAAGAATGCTTGACAAAAAATATCATGTGATATATCATGAAATCATAAAGTATATCACGTGATATATCATAAAAAATGACAGAGGTCTTGTATTATGAAACGTTCATTATCTCAACAGGTATATGATGAGTTATTGGAACGTATACTCCAAAACCATTGGGCTCCGGGTGATTTGATTAACCGAAGGGAAATTGCAGCCGAACTAGGAGTCAGCGTGGCGCCTACTTTGGAAGCCATGTTAAAATTGGAAACCGAAGGGTTGTTGGAGTCGATTCCACGTAAGGGTACCCGAATTCGTGTTATTACGGAAGATGATTTGCGAGGTCAAGTGATCCTCAGGCAGGCGTTGGAATGTCAGGCGGCTCGGCTTTATTGTGGAGAACGAATCGTTCAACACGAAATGGAACTATTAAAACTGGCCGCGTTGATAGATGATACCCCTGCCAACACCAGGCAATGTTGGGAAAGGGAGGTTGATTTTCATCGCTATTTACTTGAGCTGACTGAATGTAAAACTTTGGTCCAAAAATTTAAAGAGGTGATGCAGCTGAATTTATTTATAGCTGCTAATCGGTTATCATCACTCAATTTCAATTACAAGTATGATCACATTGTCTATCGTCATACTGAATTAGTAAAGAAATTAGAGACCAAAGATCCGGATGTTGCGGAACGAGCTATTCGGGAACACTTATTTAGTGGCCTTTTAGAGAACTACAACTAGTAGCTTGTTATCGAGTTTGAAAAATCGATATCCGTTTACGTAGAAAATAAGGGGGGCAAGTAATGGACAAAAAGATAAGGTTAAGTTTGACTCTGCTTCTAGTGGTATGCATGTTTTGTTGTGTGACTGGTTTTGCGAAAAGTAGCTCAAAGGACATTTCAGCCAACTTAAGAATTTTGTATCCGGGTACTTCCGAAATTGAGAAAGCTTGGGCTGAGAATCTTAAAAAAGCAGTGACTGAAAAGTATCCCAAAATTAAAATCGAGTATATCTATCTTAGTTGGGCCGATATTGAAAAGAAATTAGCGGTAATGATTGCCGCCAGGGATTATCCAGATATGATGGATGTTCTTGATGTGGTCAATCCGGTAGCGATGGATGCATTGGAACCGCTTGACGGGTATTTAAAAGGAAGCGCGATTAAACTTTCTAATTATTCTTCGGGTTATGTGAATTATTCGCGATATAATGGAAAATTGTATTCTATTCCGTGGCAGGGAATTACATATGCACATGTCGTGAATACGGATTTATTGGCGGCAGCCGGCTATAAGATTTCAGACCTGAAAAGTTGGGATGCGGTAAAGGAAGCCGTTAAAGCTATGAGCAAAAACGGGAAATCCGGTTATGCCATGGCGAACGGCGGGACAGGAAGATTTTCCTTCCGTGATTTCATGATGATTTGTTTGAGTAATGATGTTCAACCGGATGATGTTAGTAATGCCTCAAAAAAGAAGTATATTGAAGTATTATCGTTTTTAAATGATTTGGCGCCCTATATGCCGAAAAGTCAGATTACCTGGCTCTATCCGGAATTATTCAAGGCCTGGGGCGCGGAGGATGTCGGTATCATGCATTCCGGTTCGTATTTTACCGCCAATGCTGTTTCGCATAGCAGCGCAATTGTTGCTAAAACCAGAGCATTTGTTTTCCCGCAGGGACCTTCCGCCGCCAAACCGCAAGCAATGGTTGCCAACGCCGGTTTTGCAATGATAAAAGGTTCCAAACAAAAAGAGGCGGCATGGAAAGTAATGGAGGTAATCAATAGCCCTGAAATGGTGGCCCGGATTGGCGGAGCTATTAATTTGCCGGCTACTCTCAAAGTGAATATGAAGGTTCTGAAAGAAGTGGCTAAAGCGACCTATCCGCAATCTTTTGAAGGACATTTAAGATTACTTAATGATTTTAGTACGATTGCCCAAAAATACGGTGTGCCTCAACCTCGAATTATTGGCCAACCTCAAATGGAAATGATTGTTCAGGCGGCAATTGTTAAAATGTTGTATGGCAAATCCACCCCTGAAGACGCCTATAATGAGATTCGTGATGGAATTCTAAAAGTTAAGGAAGAAGTAAAATAAGACTAAAAAAGTGAAGGGGCTGCCCTAAAAGGGAATTTATCGATAAAGAAATACAATATATCGAAATTCAGGCGTTCGATGAAGCTATATATTGTATTTCTTATTGATTTAAAATTGCTTTTCAGACAGCCTCTTCATGAACAGTTTGGGCTTGGCAAGAAACTGCATGCGGGGTGATTTAATGAATGACTTGACTATCAATTCCCGGTCGTTTTGGAAGCAGTATGGATTTGCCTATTTGTTAATTCTTCCAACAGTCGCTTATTTGGTGTGTTTTCAGCTGTATCCTTTGTTGGAGTCTGTTAGGCTTAGTTTTACAGACTTAACATTCTTGCGCCCGGCCAGCGGTAAATATATCGGACTAAGCAATTATATTAAATTATTAACGGATGATTCCAATTTTTGGCCGATTTTTCATCATAGTATTCTATGGGTGGGCGGATCGACGTTATTGCAATTTATCATTGGGTTACCGGCAGCCTTGATATTGAATTCCAAATTGCCCGGCCGCCCGGTTTGGCGGGGTTTATTAATGATTCCGTGGGTAACGCCGGTTGTTGTGATGGGCTTGATTTGGAAATGGATTTATGACGGTGATTATGGGCTGTTAAATTATTATTTGCATACTAAAATGGTATGGCTGGGAAATGAGCATACCGTATGGCCTTCATTATTGTTGGCTTCCATGTGGAAAGGTTTCCCTTATGTAACGCTGATGTTTTTGGCCGGTTTACAAGGAATTCCCGATGATCTGTATGAAGCTTCTCACATTGACGGATGTAATGCCTGGAAACAATTTTCCTATATCACATTACCATTGTTAACTCCGGTGATGTTTGTCACGGGTTTGATTTCAATCATTACGACCTGGACCAAATTTGAAATGATATGGGTGTTAACTGCGGGGGGACCGGGATGTACCACCAGCATTTTGCCAACCTATATTTATACAAAGTCTTTTCAATATTTTCAATTGGGATTGGGTTCGGCGGTGGCTACAATTTCCACCTTGGTGGTGCTGGGTATTGTGTTAATTTATTTTCGGGTTTTCGATGTTAAAGAGCGATAAGTGAGGTTAACCATGATGCAGACCAAAAAAGTCGTTCCCAAAATTATTCTTTATGGTGGCTTATTTGTATTGATGAGCTTTATTCTTTTGCCCTACCTCTGGTTATTGGTAAGCACATTCAAGAATGATCAAGAAATTTTTGAATTGATTCCTCATTGGATTCCGAAGAGGATTACTTTTGGAAATTATTTATGGGCTTTTAGCACGAATGGTACGGATATTTTTCCATTGCTTTTTAACTCTATTTTTACTTCTACAGGAACCGCCTTGTTGACCGGCTTGTTCGCGGCAACCGGCGGATATGCGCTTGCCCGGTATAAGGCCCCGGGTTTTAAAGTAATCGGCATAGCAATCCTGATGGCGCAAATGCTTCAGGGGCCTCTCATTATGGTTCCTTGGTATAAAATGGCTGGAATGCTTGGTATATTGAATACTCGTCTGGCATTAATCCTTATTTATGGCACGGCCACGATACCCGTTGGAGTTTGGTTGATGAAAGGCTTTTTTGCCACTGTCCCCATAGAAATGGAGGAATCGGCGGCGGTCGACGGGTGCACAAAATTAGGGACTTTAGCCAAGATTGTACTGCCGTTAACTTTACCGGGATTGGTTTCAATTGTAATTTATTCTTTTATTTTATCATGGAATGATTACCAATATGCTTTGATATTGACAAATTCCACCCAAGCCAAAACGATTCAACTGGGGATCGCGGAGATGATGGATAGTATGGGTAAACAAAACTGGGGCGGCATTATGGCCAGCAGTATTATTGTGACGATACCCATCATTTTGTTATTTGGCTTTATCCAGCGATATTTGATTGAAGGATTGACATCCGGCGCAGTTAAAGGATAAGACAAAAAAATAAGCGTAATTATTGAAAGGGAAAAAAGATGATGCATAACAAATTATCCGGTATTTATCCGGCTTTAGTTACCCCGTTTAGTAAAAATGGTCAAGTTAACCATGATTCTTTAAGAAAACTCGTCCAATTGAATCTTAAAAAAGGGGTTCAAGGATTTTACGTCGGTGGCAGTACCGCTGAAGCGTTTTTGCTGAGTATGGACGAGCGTAAGCAAATCTTGGAAACTGTTGCCGCTGAAGCTCAGGGGAAAGCGGAAATCATATATCATATCGGATGTATTTATACCGACCATGCGATTGAGTTAGGAAAATTCGCCGAAAAAGTCGGAGTTTCCGCCATTTCATCCGTTCCTCCATTTTATTATAAGTTTTCTTTTGAGGAAATCAGGGATTTTTATTTTGATATTGTAGATAAAGTCGATCTCCCGATGATTATTTATAATTTCCCCGCATTGTCCGGCGTTACATTCAGTATGGATCATATCAAAGAATTAGCGGATAACTCTAAAATAATCGGGATTAAGCATACTTCATATGATCTTTATCAACTGGAGCAGATAAGAGCCCTTGATGAAGAAATGACTATTTTTAATGGCCATGATGAGGTATTTATCGGTGGGTTAGCCATGGGGGCGGATGGCGCAATCGGGAGCACCTATAATTTTATGGCTGAAAAATTCCTAGCCATTGAAAAACTGTACAGGGCTAATCAGATTGAAAAGGCCCAACAAATTCAAACGGAGGCCAATCGAATTATTGATCTTCTGGTTAAAGGCGGTGTATTTCCGGGGATCAAGTATATATTAGACTTAATGGGTATTGATTGCGGAGAGTGCCGTAAACCGTTTCATCCCTTGTCGGAAGAGATCAAAGATAAGTTACGGGAGATCACGGAAAAACACAACTATTTTACCACGGTGTAAACCCAGCAGTGGAGTAGTAGGTGGAATGGGTATTTTGGTTAAAACGGGGGATGAAAATTGATGAGTGAAATATCCCGAAAAAGTCAAGAATCCATAGCCGGCCAGATTTTGCCGGAGTTGCGGCGGAAGGTGGAGCGGATGATCCTCCAACTTGATGGCCGGTCACCCCATTTTACAACCGAAGGTATTTATGATGATATGCCGTTAGATTGGTGGACTTCAGGATTTTGGCCGGGGATTCTCTGGGTTATGTATGGCTTGACAAAGGAAGAGCAGTACTGTAAAGCCGCTTGGGATTGGGATCAACGCCTTGAAGAATTTTTTATCAAAGAGAATGATTTTAATCATGATGTCGGGTTTCAATTTCTTCCGACTGCAGTGATAAAGTATAAGTTAACGGGAGACCGGGATGGGAAACGTCGCGGCTGGTTGGCTGCAAGTTATTTGGCGGGCCGTTTCAATGCTGCCGGTAATTTTCTTCGGGCATGGAACCAGCAGGATGACATGGGTTTGGCGATTGTGGATACGGCAATGAACTTGTCGCTGCTTTTTTGGGCCGGGGAAGAGTTCGGCGACCCGAGGTTTGGGCATATTGCCAAAGCTACTGTGGAAACATTGATTCGACATTTTATCCGTGAGGATGGGTCGGTTCGCCATATTGTTTCATTTGATCCCAAAACAGGCGCGTTTATTGAATCATTAGGCGGTCAGGGTTACGGCCCTGATTCCGCCTGGAGCCGCGGGCAGGCTTGGGCGCTTTACGGAATGGCCAATGCTTATCGTTACACAGGTGAGATTAGATACTTGCGTGCGGCACAGCGGGTGGCCCATTTTTTCATCACAGCCTTACCGGGAAATAAGGTCCCGTACTGGGATTTCAGGCTTCCCTCCAATGAGGGGGAACCGTTGGATACATCGGCTGCAGCTTGTGGGGCTTCCGGTTTGTTGGAAATTGCCCATCAGTTGCCGACCGCGGAAGGACGGATATATTACGAATGGGCTGAAGCAATTTTAGATTCATTGACGGCTAATTTTACTACTTTTGAGCATCCGGAATATGAAGGTATTTTGACTTCGGGTACTGGAAATAAGCCTAAAAATTGGGCGGTGAATGTTTCGTTGATTTATGGCGATTTTTTTTATGTAGAAGGGATTGCAAAGCTTACCGGTTTGTTGCGCCCTATTTTTTAAATTTGTTTTGTTGAGTATAAATTTTGTTCAGCATAAAGCGTAGGAGGCGCAGAGGGAATTGTTATGGGTGAGGACTTTTTCAAGTGAGTAGCTTTCAGCCTAAGGGCCTTATCACCCGCAGAGGCGCAGGGAAAAGGCTTACGGTTTTTGGGTATGCTTTTTGCCTTAACACATTTCACGTTCATGAGTTGATTGACAATCGCCAATCAATGACTTGCAAAGCTAATTTCGAACTCCGCGTCTCTGCGCCTTTGCGGGGGAACCATGTCTTTAAACGTATCACGTTCAAACGATGATAGTTAGAACCAGCTGATTTATTTTTATCTGATTATAAAGTTAATTCAGCAGATTATTTGGATGTAGTGATCTATCAACTATCTATTAAATTAAAATCAAAAGAATATCTCCCGCAGAGGCGCGGAGGCGCAGAGAAATGAAGAAGCGCTTTGTGACTATATTTTCTGGCCTAAACGCATCCTATTCACGAGTTGGCAACCGATATCACGAATTACCAAAAAACATCTTGCAAAGCGCATCTCGCACTCTGCGCGAGAATAAATAGGCGGTTTGAGTTGGAACCAAGCTGATTTATCTTTATAACCATGTATTTTTATAACCAATTTTGTTTTTTGAAATCGCCGGATTCAGTTAAACATGCCATGAATTTCTTAATCTATATCGAGAGGGAGATGAAGTGATGATGAAAGAAGTTCCAATTCAGGATTTGATGCCTGGAGTGGTGCAAGGGGTAGCGGTTCAACTGCCATCCAATCAAGCCGGATACCGTGAAAGTTTTTTCGAATGGAGGGCCTCGTCTTTAGTGGCTCAGTTTCAAAAGAAAGAGATTAGCGGGGGTGTTCTCCGTTCCTGGCATCATACGCCGGAGTTTGATGTGATCGAAACCCATATGGATGCGGAAATGTTTTATTTTATTTCAGGGGTGGCGCTGATGATTTTTATGGATGTGGAAGCGGGATGCCCTAAAGTGGATTCAGCCCAAATCGTACGGATTCAACCCGGTACTCAAATAATAATTTCTGCCGGTAAAGGGCATTTTGTTGCGGTCGCCGAGGGGGACGATCCGGTGTCCGCAATTGTGATTTCACCCCGGATGGAGGCGCCAAGGATTGCTTTACCGGAAGGGATCGCGGGAATTTAAACCTCGATCCGGCAAGTTTAAATGTGACTGAGTTTTTGAAATTACTTGCCGGATTCAAGTTAAAAACTACCGTTCATTCATTGAGGGAGGTTCTGAAGATGGCCTTAGCGAAGAAAGAATATGAACATGCCAGGGAAATGGCGCTGGCTTTATTTGATAAAGCGGCTATTGTTTTATCGGAAAAAGAGAAATGCAATTTGGAGATTGCCGATTTCGGGCTTGCAAGTATCGCCGAGATCGGGTTGGAAGTTGTAACCTATGTAAATACCGAGCGTTGTTGCGCGAAAGAAATGGCCTTATTTCCATGGCAAATCTGTCCGGAACACCTTCATCCTCCGGTTGCCGGGGGACCGGGTAAGGAAGAAACCTTTCGGTGCCGTTATGGGGAAGTCTATCTGTATGTTGCGGGGGCTCCGGCATCGTCAATCAGAGCTAAAATCCCTCAGAATCGCGCGGAATGGTTTACCGTCTTTCATGAAATCATTCTTCAACCGGGTGAACAGTATACTTTAGCGCCAAATTCGTTGCATTGGTTTCAGGCCGGGGCAAGCGGGGCGGTGGTATCGGAGTTTTCGACCCAAAGCAGGGATGAAAGCGATATTTTTACTGATCCTCATATTCGCAGAATACCGGAGATGATTTAGGGAGTATTGAAAAATGCGTTTCAGTGGCCTTATTCATTACCCTTATTTCGAAGTTTTTGGCGGGGGGGGGCGAGTGGGCAGGGCGGTTACTTTTTTGGTTGATTATGAATGCCGACAGGGGACGGCGCGAACAAGTTCGCGAACCCGACCTCTCCCCTTTTCTCCCCTCTCCTGAAAAAAGGCGAGGGGAAACGCGCTTTGTCAAGATGCCTATGCCGCTGAGCCCCCCGGGGATACCCCGCTATAGAGTGCTGCGCGATTGGACAGACTCCTCCATCCATGGAGTCGGCTTCTTGGGTAATTCTGAGGGCCGGCGGCAGTGATTGATCCGTGACTCAAGGCCGCGTGTGGTCAACATCGTGTTGACCATGTTGGGGTTGAGTGATAGGGATTTTATGGTGAGGCGGAAATAAACATAAAGAGTTGTTTCTGCATGACGGGGAATTTTGGATATGAAAATAGGCAGTAAACATCCCTCGCCCATAGCCGTTTTTGGCGGGAGGGGAGAGGGCGGGTGGCTGTTTTTGGGTTGATTTTGATTGCAATTTTGAGACAATCTTGTCGGTCGATGATGCTAAATGATTTTTATGATGTTACTTTGATGCCGACAGGGGACGCCACCTGCTCCCCGCGCGTGCATTGGCACGCGACACCCCTCGGGCCAAAGGGTGAAACGGCTCACCCTGCGCGATGTTTACATCGCGAGGAATCCCAGCCGCCCGGGGGAACCGTTCCCCCGATACCCCTCTATATCGGCGTTTTTCCGTAAACGCCGTAGGAGTGCTGGCGCGATTTGACAGCCTCCTCCATCCATGGAGTCGGCTTCTTGGGTGATTAGGTATGCCGACGGCCGTGATTCATCCGTGACTCAAGGCCGCGTGTGGTCAACGTCGTGTTGACCATGTCGGGGTTGGATGATAGGGATTTTGTGGCGGTTTTGAGGGGGAAAATAGACAGCATGAGTCCCTCGCCCATAGCCGTATTTTGGCGTGATGGGAGAGGGCGGGCAGCTATGAATAGGCGGAGGGGTGAGGGGAAATAGGGATCGAAGGCGGCTATGACGGAAAATATTTTTTCCTTTGGCTCTTTTTTTAATGAGGGTTGATCCTGCCTGTAGAGGCGTTTTTATATTTCTCAGAGAGGTCCGGGGCATCTTGATTTTGTTTTGTCCTGATGGGGTTAATTTTTGACTAAATACACCTTTCGGGGCTTTTTTTGTTTTTGGTTGTGTTTTGGAATATTATTTATGTTATAATGGAAATAGTTGGTATTTTTTACAATTTGATATTGAAACGGGTAGGGAGTAAATTCATAGAAATCGTTTTGTGGAACTGGAAGTGGGAATCATGGTAATCAATTGGAGCTGTGAAATCTTGGCATTCCTCAATGAGGCGGCGGAGCATGACGAAATGGTTGAGGCGATCAAGAAGGACCTGGAGATGATACAATCCGCCCTTTTCGGCGGCGAGAAGGTGATCCTGGTCTTTGTCAGCGGAAGTCACTTTGAGATTTATCCCCTCTTTGAAAAGGGAGAAGCGGACATCCGCGGGATTACGAGGGACTTTAATGAAATCTATCGATATAATTCTCTCAAAAATAAGATTGCCGAAATCGAAGAAAAACTAAAAGAGGCGCTTCGAAATGATCCGGAGAGCCTGGCGAAGTTTGAAGAGTTTGTAGAGTTCAGGCGGAATTCGCCGCTGTTTCGGATGGATCTGTATAAAGACCATATGCTTCGTAAGTCCTATAAAAAGATAACCTACCGGGATGTTGAAACGTATATCCGTGGGGTGTTGGCGGGTCTTGGGATCCGGATCGAGAGCCGGTATGCGGGGCAGGTTACCTGAAGGGATGGGAGTTTGTGGTTGAACCCCGGTTTGATTTTGATTGTAAATTGGGAATAACTTATGGCGGTGATGAGGCTAAACTAAAATAAATTTTATGTTGTTACTTTGATGCAGATAAGGGGAGGGCGCGAACAAGATTGCGAACCTGCTCCCCGCGCGTGCTTTTGGCGCACGACAACCCCTAAGGCCAAAGGGTGAAACGGCTCACCCTGCGCGATGACATCGCGAGGAATCCCCGCCGCCCGACCTCTCCCCTTTTCTCCCCTCTCCTGAAAAAAGGCGAGGGGAAACGCGTTTTGTCAAGATGCCTAGCCGCTGATCCCCCAGGGATACCCCTCTATAGAGCGCTGCGCGATTGGAGAGACTCCTCCATCCATGGAGTCGGCTTCTTGGGTGGTTCGGTATGCCGACGGCCGTGATTCATCCGTGACTCAAGGCCGCGTGGTCAACAGTGGTCAACGTCGTGTTGACCATGTCGGGGATTTTTTCGGTATAAAAAGTAGGCAGCATGAATCCTTCGCCCATAGCCGTTTTTCGGCGTGATGGGAGAGGGCAGGCAGCTATGAATAGGCGGCTGGGTGAGGGGAAATAGGGTTCAATGCCAATGGCTTTTCCCGGGCTGATTCCATTTTTCTTTGGACGGGGCGGCAAGAAGCCAAATGTTTAAGACGATTGATGATCGGATGGTTCCCAAAGCCCCCGTCGACCCCGAGTCAAAAGAAGCTTTTGGGATAGGAGATTAATTTGAAGCCAATTGAAGATAAGATCGACTGGTTCTTTGTTGATGAATCAGGTGATACGACCTTTTATGATCGAGACGGAAATTATATCATTCATTCACCAGGTTGTTCGCCTATACTGATTATGGGATTCGTTACTTGCCAAGCCCCTAAGCTTATTCGGGATGAGTTGAAACAATTAAGGGAAAAGTTGATAGCCGATCCGTATTTACAAGGTATATGTTCTTTAGAAAAAACGAAAATAGCTTTTCATGCCAAAGATGATTGCTCCGAAGTTAGACAAGCGGTATTTAAACTAATTGCCACCTTGGATATTAAAGCCCAAATGGTTGTCGCGCGTAAAACGGCTGCTGTTTACCGTAGATTTAGCGGTAATGCGAATCAATTTTATGATCATTTAATCACTGTGCTTTTTAAGGATAAACTGCATACAGCAAGTGAAAACCGAATTTATTTTGCAACGCGTGGTAATAGAAACCGACAAAAGCCATTGGAGGAAGCGATTTGTAAAGCCAAAGAGGCATTTACATTGAAATGGAAAACGGAAATAGAAAGTAACATCCGTGTTTTTGCTCAAACTCCTTCCGATGAACCGTGTTTGCAGGTAATCGATTATATTAATTGGGCAGTTTATAGGGCGTATACCACGCGTGAAATGCGTTATTTTAATACCATTCGTAATAAAGTGAGTTTATTAGTTGATTTGTATGACACCGCTAAACCAAGCTGGGGCAATTTTTATAACCGGAAAAATGAATTTGATATCAATAAAATAAGCCCTTTGTAGCTAGGGATATAAAATCCACACGGCATGGAGCCGACTTTCGCATACAAAGGACTTATCGATATTATTTGCGGCTTTCTTTTTTTAATATACAATAGTTTTGGTTATAAATCAATATGAACATTTTTCAGTTCATTCCAGTTCATTTATGATATCGGTTCATCAGCTTATCTAGTAGAGCGTATCGTAAATAACTGGCAATCAGAAATGGGGAAGATACGCTCTACTTAAGTAAAACTTTCACAATCATTGAGTAGTTATTTAGAGAGCGTTTTACTAGCTTAATACGGGCAGAAAGAACGACGGAGTCGGCGCGAATAAGTTCGCGAACCCACTCCCCGCGCGTGCATTGGCACGCGACAACCCCTAAGGCCAAAGGGTGAAACGGCTCACCCTGCGCGATGACATCGCGAGGAATCCCTGCCGCCTACCTCTCCCCTTTTCTCCCCTCTCCTGAAAAAAGGCGAGGGGAAACTAGTTTTGTCATGATGCCTATGCCGCTGATCCCCCAGGGATACCCCTCTATAGAGTGCTGCGCGATTGGACAGACTCCTCCATCCATGGAGTCGTCTTCTTGGGTGGTTTTGTATGCCGACGGCAGTTTTTCCTCAGAGAAAAGATGCCGCGCTGCCGACATCCTTGATCGGCGGTTTTGGTTTTTTCAAAGAAGTTTATAAAAAAGCATTAAAAGGGCTTGATATTTGGATACAGGAAAAAGTACCAATAAATTAGCTTCGAAAGTCGTGTTGACCATTTCGGGGATGAGTAATAGGGATTTTATGATGGGGGTTTTGGGTGAAAATAGGCATAAATTCAATCCCACGAATCCTTTAATCCGTTTAATCTGACTAATCCTGGTCCAATCCTGGTCAATCCTGGTCCCGTCCCGGTCGGTTTGGGGTGGGCATCGTGGTCTGGCGTCGGTTGATTAGTTTATTTAATTTGTATTTCAGACTATTTTCAATAATTGTAACTGCATTGTCAAGACCGATGCTTGAAGTATCAATGCAAAGATCATATATTCTGGCATCGGTGCAATCTTGCTGGGTGTATGACTTTAAATAAGCGATTCTTTCGGTATCGTTCTTTTTAATAAGGCTTTGGGCTTCTTCTTTGGATAGCTGGAATTGTTTCGATACTCGCTGGATACGCAGATTCAAATCCGCATGAACATAGACGCTCAGGTGGCGTGGGTGATTCCGCAGGATATAGCGGGCACCGCGTCCTAAAATAACGCTAGAGCTTTGATCGACGATTTGTTCAATAAAAGTCGATTCGAGTTCGAATAATTCTTTCCCGGTTAAATAATAGCCTGAGCCTTTTTCAATCAGCGGGTCGTCAAAAGCCGCCAGATGCCTGAAAGAGTCCCAAAAGGAATGGTTTTTTTCTTCACGGTTTGCGACTTCGCTCTCGGGAATATTCAGGAAGTCGGCTATCTTTTTTAAAATGTCACGATCGACAAAAGGAACGGAAAACTGCTCGGACAATTTTTTGCCGATATAGGATCCGCCGCTTCCAAATTGATGGCTGATGGTAACTACGTAGTAATTATCCTGTTTATAAGCTTCCGGTTGCTTTTTCCTATCCAAGACTTCTTTTAGCCTCTTTTCGATGTGGAGATGACCGCAAATAAAGTGCACCATTTTGACCATGCTTCCTACAAGGATGGCGGAGATAATGGTTCCTTCGCGGATTCCTTTGACAGTTCTGAAAGCAATCAGGGAAATGATAACCGCGGTAACGACCAGGGTACAGTCAAAGGCAATTTTGATAGTGCTGAATTTTTTTCCCGACTTGGCGCTGATCACTTTGACCATCCCTTCCCCGGGATTGACGATGATATTGGCATCCACTTCGAAATAAATTCCCAGGGCCAGAATGAGACATCCGCTTAGCAAAACAACGATGCGCAGGAAATAGAAAGTTGGATTGACGGAGCTGAAAAGGAACATTCCGAAGTCAATAAAGAAACCAAAAAAAGAGCCTACAACCACCTGCAGGAATTGTTTGGGGGGAAATTCCTTCTTTAAAATTGTCAATTGGATAAGGACCAGCAAGGCGTTGACCAATGTGGTGAATTCTCCAAAGGTGAGGGGAAATATCAGGCTCAGTACATAAGGTATGCTGGAAATCGGCGAGGTCCCCAAGTTGGACTTGGTGATCAGGGCGACTCCCAGGGCCATCAGAAATAGAGACAATATTAACTCAATCGAACGTAGGGCTGTTTTAGTAGGGGACAATGAAGATACTCCTTTACAAAAATGGTTGTGTTAGCAACTATTATTGTAAAGTATATCATGGAATCATCGATCGAATATAGCATTTAAGTAAACATTTATTGACGATTCAAGGTTTTTTACCGTAAAATAAAAGTTGGGTACCAAACTATAATGGTGGGTGATGGTATTGAAAAATTTGTCAAAATTTATGGGGGTGTCTTACCGCCGTTCCCAAAAATTTTATACCGGACGACTGAAGGATTTGGATATTACCAGCGGACAATATATGTATATCATTGCTATCTGTGAGAATGCCGGTAAAACTCAAGATGATCTGTCACAGGAAATGCTGATCGATAAGGGTACTGCGGCTCGAGTGCTGTTCCAACTTGAAATGAATGGGTTTCTCACCAAATCCATGAATCCGGCAGATCGGCGCGAGTACAACATTTTTCCAACCGCTAAAGCGCTTGCCGCTTACCCGGAAGTATTAAAGGTACGGGAAGAGTGGCACCGGAAATTAACGGAAGATTTTAGCGATATCGAACGGGAGATTTTTGAAAAATTGTTCGAAAAAGCGATGCTGAATGCGATTGAGAATTGTGAATAGCGGACAAAGGGGAGTGGAGACGCCCCATGTCATCAAGTTAAGCATCCAATCTTGATTATGCCGAGAGTCAAGCGGAGCAGTATCAGCCGCTTTATATGAAGGATTGGCGCGAGAAATTGGATGCTTTTCTCCGGTTCAATGGCAGGGAAGTTTTGGATGATCCCGGTAAGGTTTCCATGGAGATTGCCCGAACCCTGGCGGAAGATGAATATGGAAAATTTCGTTTAAACCGCTTGCATGCGGAAGCAGAAGCCGGGAATGAGAAAGATGATGGGTTTGAGGCGGCTGGAAGGAAGATTGAGGAGAAAGATTAGGGGTAGAATGGATCGCCCAATAGCAGATTGAAACGGAAAAATCGGAGGTTGGGGCGTGGGGGGAGAGGGCGGGGCGGTTTTTTGGTTGATTTTGATTGTAAATTTGAGGCAATTTGTGTCGGGCGATGATGCTAAATAAATTATGTGTTGTTACTTTGATGCCGATAAGGGGACGGCGCGAACAAAATTGCGAACCTGCTCCCTTTGCAACCCATAGGGCTAAAGGTTATGCCTGGACTTATGAATGCCGACAGGGGACGTCACCCGCTCCCCTGCACCTCTCGGGCCAAGGGTTGTAGTCGGACAACCCTTGGAACCCGCCGACACGGGGAGATCCCCGTGACCCCCTTTATCCTCGGCCATCCATAGCCGAGGTTTTGAAAAGCGTTTTTTAGTGAGGACTCCGTTCTCCATGCAGTACGAGAACATCGTGTTCTCACACTACCAGGTCTTTGCTTTCTTGCCGACGGCAGTTTTTCCTCCGAGAAAAGATGCCGCGCCGCCGACATCCTTGATCGGCGGTTCTGGCTTTTTCAAAGAAGTTTCATAAAAAGCATTAAAAGGGCCTGATATTTGGGTACAGGAAAAGGTAGCAATAAATTAGCTTCGAAAGTCGTGTTGACCATTTCGGGATGAGTGATAGGGATTTTATGACGGGGGTTTTTGGGTGAAAATAGGCAGCATAAATTTCATCCCACGAATCCTTTAATCCGTTTAATCTGACTAATCCTGGTCAATCCTGGTCCCGTCCCGGTCGGTTTGGGGTGGGCATCGTGGCCTGGCGTCGGTTGATTAGTTTATCCAAGCTGATGCTGCAGGCGAGGACGCGGCATTCGGGATGCCGGCGTCGTCGGTGCGGCAGCCGTTGGCGGTGTAGACTTGGTAGAGTTTTTTGGCCGTCCTCGGCTTTAAAAAGCCGGCGGCGATTTTTCGTTCCAGGGATTCGATTGTTTCAGGGGGTCGTTTGGGCATGGGCGCCTTTTCTTTATGGGTTACTCGTTCCTGGGTGTCGGTTAATATTGATTCATTATTAGGTTTGGTTACTCGTTATTCGTTGGGGTCGTCGTGAATGGTTTATGGGTTCTTCGTTGCTGGTAAATCGGGATGGCATTAACAATATTACCGACAGGGGACGCCACCCGCTCCCCTGCACCCCTAAGACAAAGGGGTATGGCCGCATACCCCTTTGAACCCCACGGCCCGGGGGGCTGAGTCCCCCGGGTGCCCCCTTCATCGCCCCGGCCGTCCGGTTGCCGGGGTCGGAGTTTTTGATTTGACTGACGCTAACATCGTGTTAGCGTCTTCTTGCGTAATTCTGAGGGCCGACGGCAGTTTTTCCTCCGAGAAAAGATGCCGCGCCGCCGACATCCTTGATCGGCGGTTTTGGCTTTTTCAAAGAAGTTCATAAAAAAGCATTAAAAGGGCTTGATATTTAAGTAGAAGATCGCTTGATGTCGGCTTTTGTTGCAATTGGCCTAAACTATTGCTAAGAAATGCAGCCACTTGTTGTAGCCTATCGACCTTCCCCTCCCTTTAGCATTTGAATCAGACCATCGGTCAAAGGGAGGGGAAATGCTACCGAACATCTTTTACCGACCGGGTTCCTGAAGGGGTGAGTCGATAGACCGGCAGGTTTGCTGGGTGAACTTTATAACGAACTATGGTTATTCGTTTGTTATTCGTTGGGGTCGTCGGGAATGGGTTCTTCAGAAGCCGGGAATGAGAAAGATGATGGGTTTGAGGCGGCTAAAAGGAAGATTGAGGAGAAAGATTAGCGGTAGAATGGATCGTCAAAAGTAGATTAAAATAGGAAAAAATGGCGATTGAGGATGTTGGGAGAGGGCGGGGCGGTTGTTTTTTTGGTTGATTTTGATTGTAAATTTGAGGCAATTTGTGTCGGGCGATGATGCTAAATAATTTTTATGTTGTTATTTTAATGCCGACAGGGGACGCCACCTGCTCCCCTGCACCTCTCAGGCCAAAGGGTATGAGCGCATACCCTTTGGAATCCCACGCCCCGGGGGTCTGAGTCCCCCGGGCGCCCCCTTCATCGCCCCGGCCGTCCGGTTGCCGGGGTCGGAGTTTTTGATTGAATTGCCGCCGACATCGTATCGGCGTCTTCTGGGTTTGTTTAAAGGGCCGACGGCAGTTTTTCCTCCGAGAAAAGATGCCGCGCCGCCGACATCCTTGATCGGCGGTTTTGGTTTTTTCAAAGGAGTTTGTAAAAAAGCATTAAAAGGGCCTGATATTTGGGTACAGGAAAAGGTACCAATAAATGAGCTTCGAAAATCGTGTTGACCATATCGGGGTTGAGTAATAGGGATTTTATGACGGGGGTTTTTGGGTGAAAATAGGCAGCATAAATTTAATCCCACGAATCCTTTAATCCGTTTAATCTGACTAATCCTGGTCCAATCCTGTCTAATCCTGGTCAATCCTGGTCCCGTCCCGGTCGGTTTGGGGTGGGCATCGTGGCCTGGCGTCGGTTGATTAGTTTATCCAAGCTGACGCTGCAGGCGAGGACGGCGTCGTCGGTGCGGCAGCCGTGGGCGATGTAGACTTGGTAGAGTTTTTTCCGTCCGGCGGCGATTTTTCGTTCCAGGGATTCGATTGTTTCAGGGGGTCGTTTGGGCATGGGCGCCTTTTTTATGGATTACTCGTTCCTGGGTGTTGGTTTTTAGTTATTAGTTACTTAGTTATTAGTCGTTTGGTGTTGTTTGTTATTCGTTGGGGTCGTCGGGAATGGGTTCTTCGTTGATGGTATCGTGAGGCAGGATGGATGGTTAAAAACTAGGATTGGTCAATCAACCCTCATTCTATCTTTCTCCCTCAAAGGGAGAAACGAACTGTAATTCTGTAAGTTTTTTTGATTTCGAAGACAAACCCTCGTTCCTCCCTTCAGGGAGGAAGCAAGATGGAGGGTTGACACTATTCATCCCAAGATGGATTGGGGAATAAAACTCGTAAAAATTAGCTAAAATTTAATCTACGGCAGATGAAATCTCATCTCCGGTTCCCAAAATTCTCTGGAGCGATCCTGAGATTTAATCTACGGAAGATGAAATCTCATCTCCGGTTCCTAAAATTCTTTGGAGCGATCCTGAAATTTAATCTACGGGAGATGAAATCCCATCTCGGTTCCCAAAATTCTCTGGAGCGATCCTGAGATTTAATCTACGGAAGATGAAATCCCATCTCCGGTTCCTAAAATCCTATGGAGCGATCCTGAGATTTAATCTGCGGGAGATGAAATCCCATCTCCGGTTCCCAAAATTCTCTGGAGCGATCCGAAAATTTAATCTTCGGTTGAGAAAATCGTCTCTCTGGTTTCTAAAATTGTCTGGAGTGATCCGAAAATTTACTATATATGTTGAATTAAATTTTGTTGTTGTCAGTAATCGCTGTTAGAAAACGAACGTCTATTTGACCTAACTCTTGCTCTTCCCCAACGATGTTGTTCAAAGTAGTTGTTTCAGTGGAAGAGTAACCCTAGCCGCTGACCTCTAAAAGATTTTTGGCCTCGAAGGTATCGGTTACTCTCCCACTGAATCCGCTTCATTAAAAAGCTCCATTGGGGGAGAGCAAGAGAGAGGTATAGACCTACAGCCAGCCTAGATACTTGTTTTGTCTTTTGCTCAAATTATTTATTTCAACATATATAGCTAGAAAATACTTTATGTCCAAAAGAATAATTTCCCGCCAAGGCGTTGGCGCCATGGGCGCCGCAGGCGCTGAGAAAACCAAAAAGTCCATTATATTTTTCTATTAAAACTCTGCGCCTGCAGCACCAAAAGGTGCTGACGCCTCTGCGGGAGAATAAATAACTTATTTTCATCCTTTAGATTGCCCCGGCATTTCTAAAATTTAATTTCCCGTTTAGGAAATCTGCCCGGATTTCTTTATCCGTGGGTTTCATTGGGTTTTTTCCCTTTTCCGGGTTGCCTTTTCTTTTTGGGGTTTATTTATGTTATAATGGAAATAATTGAGATTTTAACCCATTGGCATTCGAAGGGTTTTCTGCGTGGAAATTCAGGCGCGGCAACCCAAGACGCGATATTTTTGGAATGCAATGGGGTACAGGGCAATATCAAACCAGGGCGCAAAAAAGGGATTTTTGGGCCGGTGGTTTTTGTTGCGTACTTTTATTTTAATTGAGTGAATTGTTTTAAATTACATTTTGATTATATATGTGAATAACATAAATGTCAAGGAGAAATTATGTGATATGCATAATGATTCAATCGGAAAAAGAGTAAAATATTTTAGAGAGAACATTGGGTTGAATCAAGAGCAACTCAGTGTGGAAATTGGCTGGGATCAAAGTGCTATTTCAAGAATTGAGGGAAATAAACAGGAGATTTCAAGCCGGTTTCTTAATGCCATGATGCTCCGGTTTGGGGTTAACTCTGATTGGATCATGACCGGTGAGGGTGAGATGTATATTGCCCCAGAAGAATTTATTGCAAACGGAATTCGGTTTTTGGGAGAGCAGAAATATGGGGAAGGGTTGGCGAAGATTTTGAAGGATCCGCAGTTTGGGAAGTTACGGGAGGCTGTGGCGGTTGAAGATATACAGGCGAGTTTGAGTGATGAGTTGAGGGCGTTTTTGCAATTGGTTTCGAAGGTTTGGGAGTTGGGGGATGAAAAGGATAGAAGGACGTTGGTGCAGTTGGTGAAGGCGGTTGGGGAGAATGAAGAAAAAGAATAAGATAATATTTTTGGGCCCTTAGTAAGGGGCTTTTTTAAAGTCTTATAAACTAAAGAATAATATCGTGCGATTTGATAGTATTAGTTGGTTAATAGTTCGTTTTAGCCTGATCCGATTAAAGAAATAATTAGAATAGCCGAAGTATCTATAAACTAAAAAACAATGTTATCTAAACAATAGAATTCCTCTAAGGTATTCTTAAAGTAAACATCATCACTTATGAAACACATTCATATTAAGGAGTACCCTCATGACTATAGAAACCCACACCCAGATTGCCAACTTTATTTGGAGTATTTGTAACTTGCTTCGTGGTCCCTACAAACGAAACGAGTATCGCAAGGTTATTTTACCTTTGACAGTATTACGCCGCTTCGATTGTATCCTTGCCCCGACGAAGTCTAAAGTCCTTGCGGAATATGAAAAACTCAAAGGGAAATCGGATACAATTATTAATGCGAAATTGCAGGAAATTACGGGAGTTCCCTTTTATAACCTTTCTAAACTCGATTTTTCCCGGCTAATAGATGATCCAAGTCAAATTGCCCCAAACTTGAATAGTTATATTGCCGCTTTTTCCAAGAATGTTCGCGATATTTTTGAAAGGTTTGACTTTGGCGTTCAAATCCATAGAATGAATGAGAAAAATTTGTTGTATCAAGTAATTAAAAAATTTGCCTCGGCGGAACTGGATCTTTCCCCTGGTACAGTTGATGATATGCAGATGGGATACATCTTTGAAGAATTAATCCGAATCGGCGCTGAGCAATCCAACGAAGAAGCCGGAGAACATTTTACACCGCGCGAAGTCATCAAACTGATGGTCAATTTGTTACTCTCTCCAGAACAAGACCTTTGTAAAAGCCATGTGGTAAAAACCATTTATGACCCGGCCTGCGGGACAGGCGGGATGCTTTCCGTCTCTGAGCAATATATCCATGAACTCAATAGTGAGGCTAATCCCTACTTATTCGGCCAGGACTGGAACGATGAGTCCTGGGCCGTATGCCGCTCGGATATGCTCATCAAAGGAGAAGAAGCTGATAATATTAAACTAGGCTGCTCTTTTGAGAATGACGGTTTTCCCAAAGAACGCTTTGATTATATGCTGGCCAATCCCCCGTTTGGAGTGGAGTGGAAGCAACAAGCGAAGACCATCACCAATGAAAAAGATAATTTAGGCTATGCCGGACGTTTTGGCGCTGGTTTACCTCGTATCAATGATGGTTCATTATTGTTTTTGCAGCATATGATCTCTAAGATGCGTTCACCTGAAGAAGGCGGTAGCCGGATTGCCATTGTCTTCAATGGTTCGCCACTTTTTACCGGGGATGCAGAGAGCGGGGAGTCTAATATTCGTCGTTGGATTATTGAAAATGACTGGCTGGAGGCTATTGTGGCTTTGCCGGATCTGCTATTTTATAATACTGGAATTGCTACTTATATCTGGGTACTTACTAATCGCAAAGAAGAACGTCGTAAAGGCAAAATTCAGCTTATCGATGCTCGTGAGTTCTATGTTAAAATGCGAAAGAGTCTTGGTAACAAGCGTAATCAAATCGGGGATGGTGAAGAAAACCGGCCTGATCAAATCGGTGAAATTACTAAACTCTACGGTAATTTTCAATATGATGAAACCCGAACTATCGGGAATAATGGTGACCAAAGAACTGTTATTGTTAGCAAGATTTATGATAATAGCGATTTCGGTTATCAAAAGATAACCGTCGAACGTCCCTTGCGCTTAGACTTTCAGGTTAACGCTGATCGAATTGAACGTTTATACGGAATTAAAGCGTTTCAAAAACTTGCCGAAAGTGATAAGAAAAATGCGACAATTTGTGAGCAGGAGATTGCTTTAGGCAAAAAAAGGCAGAAAGATATTGAGAATTTCTTATATAAACTTGAAAAAGCACTCATTGGTAAGGACGGCGAATCTCATTTGTTCAAAGACCGTAATGCCATAATAAAAGAGATTAAGGATTTTGACAAGCAAACCGACATCCGGCTGTCGCAATCTGAGCTTAACATAATCTTGGAAGCTCTGGGTGAAAAGGATGAAACCGCCGAAATCTGCCGCGATGTCAAAGGAAATCCGGAACCAGATAGTGATTTGCGTGATACGGAAAATGTACCGTTGAAAGAGGATATTGACGAATATTTTAAAAGGGAAGTTAAACCTCATATACCAGATGCCTGGGTTGATTATAGTAAAACTAAAATCGGTTATGAGATCCCGTTCAACCGCCATTTTTACTGGTATGAACCGCTCCGTCAGTTAGAAAAAATTGAAGAGGAAATTAAAGAACTGGAGTCTGAGATTGTAAGTTTGTTGGCGGAGATGACCGGTTCCGGGGGTTTAAAATGAAAGCAAAACCTTATCCGAAATATAAGCCTTCTGGTATGGAATGGCTAGGCAATGTGCCAGAGCAATGGACAATAAAGCCCCTCTTTGCAGTTGCAGATGAAATAAAAAATAAGAATACGGGTATGGTTGAGGAAAATTTGTTATCCTTAAGTTACGGTAAAATTATACAAAAAGATATTAATACTGATTATGGATTGTTGCCAGAGTCATTTGAAACTTATCAAATAATTGAATTAGGTGATATCATTCTTCGTTTAACTGATTTACAAAATGATCACAAAAGTCTTAGAGTAGGTTGTGTAGAAGAACGAGGAATAATTACATCTGCTTATTTAAACTTAAGGACCAAATTTGGTGTTTTATTTAAATATGTCTTTTATTGTCTATTTAATTATGATGTCCAAAAAATTTTTTATAATTATGGAGGCGGGGTAAGGCAATCAATGCGATTTGCTGACCTAAAATGGTTGCCTATTCCTTTACCTTCTCCTCCAGAACAACAAGCAATCGTTGAATATCTCGACCGCGAAACTGACAAGATTGATACCCTCATCGCAAAGAAAAAGCGTCTTATAGAACTCTTGTGGGAAAAACGGATGGTGCTAATAAGTAATGCGGTGACCAAAGGATTAGACCTAACGGTTAAACTTAAGCCATCAGGGGTTGAATGGTTGGGTGAGGTACCGGAACATTGGGAGAGCGTGTCTCTTAAATGGGTTTCACAGAGATATTCAGGAGGAACTCCTGATAAATCAAATCAAGATTATTGGACTGATGGAGCTATACCTTGGTTGAATTCAGGAGCAGTAAATGCTGGATATATTACTGAACCATCAGAATATATCACTGAAGATGCATATCACAATAGTAGCGCAAAATGGATTCCTAAAAATGCTTTGGTGATAGCTTTAGCGGGGCAAGGGAAAACAAAAGGTATGGTTGCCCAACTTGGAATAAAGACAACTTGTAATCAGTCAATGGCTGCCATTATTCCAAATAGCTATTTTTTACCAAGGTTTTTGTATTGGTGGGTATTTAAAAATTATAACAATTTGAGGAATCTTGCGGGTGGAGATGCAAGAGATGGGTTAAATCTTGAAATGATCGGTTCAATCCCATGTCCAATAATGCCTTTGTCAGAACAACAAGCCATCGCTACATTTCTCGACTACGAAACAGGTAAGATTGATACTCTTATTTTAAAGATTGAAACTGTTATCGAAAAACTCACCGAATATCGTACAGCGTTGATAAGTGCAGCAGTAACTGGGAAGATCGATGTAAGAAACATTGTATAAACGGGGTGCTGTCTGATGAAAGCAACAACCGAAAAAGCTTTTGAAGTTTATATCCAGGAGGTCATGGCCAGCCGGGGATGGTTAACCGGAGCGGTTGAACAGTGGGATAAGCAACGGGCGCTTTTTCCAGAGTATATTTTAACGTTCATTCAATCCACCCAATCCCAGCTATGGGCGCAGATGGAAAAACTTCACGGTAGCGATCTGCCGGGTAAGCTCATCGAGGCTTTGGTTAAGGAACGGGATATCAAAGGCGTGTTGCATATTATCAGACATGGCTTTAAGTTTTATGGAAAGACTTTTATGTTGGCATATTTTAAACCGGCCCACTGTTTGGTATACGAAACCATTGAACTTTTTAATAAAAATTTGTTGCATGCTACCCGTCAGGTTCCTTGTCATCCTGGGGATAATAACACTGTAGATATGGTCATATCTCTCAATGGTTTGCCAATTGCCACGATTGAGCTAAAAAACCCGGCCACCGGGCAGACTTGGAGAAATGCTATCCTTCAGTATCAAAACGACCGGGACCCCCGCGCACCATTGTTTCAGTTTAAAAAAGGCGCTTTGGTGCATTTTGCGGTTGATCCGGAAGAAGTGTATATGGCGACTCAATTAAACGGGGCCAAGACTTTCTTTTTACCCTTTAACCGGGGAAGTAATCCCGGTCAAATCCAATGCGGAGCCGGAAATCCGATGCATCCCTCAGGGCATCGTACCGGCTATTTCTGGGAGGATATTTTAGAGCGAAATAGCTTTATTGATATAGTCGGAAGTTTTATTTTCTTGGAAACTGTTGAAGAAATCATTGATGATGGACATGGGGGACGGACCACCCGGATTAAGGAAACAATGATCTTCCCTCGTTATCACCAATTGGATGGTGTGCGTAAGTTAATTGCAGTTGCAAAAGAAGAGGGACCCGGGTTTAATTACTTAATCCAACATTCGGCGGGTAGTGGCAAAACCAATAGCATTTCCTGGCTTTCGCACCGTTTGGCAAGTTTACATACAAACAGAGATGAAAAAATATTTGATTGCGTGATTGTGATTACCGATCGCAGGGTTCTGGACAAACAGCTTCAGGATGCGATTTATCAGATCGAACATGCCCAAGGTGTAGTCAAGGCGATTGATAATGATTCCAAACAACTGGCTAACGCCTTGGTGGATGGTACTAAGATCGTTATTACCACCTTGCAAAAGTTTCCCTTTGTCTTGCGGGGGCTCCTGCATATTGCCGGAGCTGAAAATACAGATCAACCAGACCTTGCTGCCGTACAGCAGGCTAATGAATGGGAGACAATGATAGCTGCGCGCAAATATGCTGTAATTGTCGATGAAGCTCATTCCAGTCAGACCGGGGAAACAGCCAGGGAGTTAAAGCGTATCCTTGGAGCGGGTACTGAACAAGGTTCAGATGAAGCGGAGCTTGACTGGGAAGATGGGCTAAACAAAATCATGGAATCACGGGGCCGTCAAAAGAATTTGAGTTTCTTCGCTTTTACCGCCACTCCTAAGGGGAAAACTTTGGAGCTTTTTGGGCGTACTGCTTCGGATGGCAAACCTTTAGCCTTTCATACCTATTCGATGAAACAAGCTATTGAGGAAGGATTTATTCTCGATGTTTTGCAACGGTATACGACATATAAGACTTACTTCAAACTGGTGAAGGCTGTCGAGGACGATCCGCGAATGCCCAAGAAAAAAGCTGCCAAAAAGCTGGGTAAATTCTTGAGTCTACACTCTTACAACATTGAACAAAGAACAGAAATCATTATTGAACATTTCCGGGAACACGTCCGCCATAAGCTGGCTGGGAGAGCCAAGGCGATGGTGGTTACCGGTTCAAGGCTTCATGCTGTCCGTTACATGCTGGCGTTTCAAAGGTATATTTCGGAGAATAATTATACAGATATTCGGCCACTAGTTGCATTCAGCGGTACCGTCAAAGACCCGGATACCAACCAAGAATATACTGAACCAGGGATGAATATCGATGTAGTAACGGGTAAGAACATTTCTGAAACGCAATTGCCGGAGAAGTTCAAAACCTCTGATTATCAGATCCTTTTAGTTGCCAACAAGTATCAGACAGGCTTTGATCAACCTTTGCTTTGCGCTATGTATGTTGACAAACGGCTTGATGGGGTCCAGGCTGTTCAGACCCTTTCACGTTTAAACCGTACCTATTCCGGGAAAGAACCTCCCTTCGTGCTTGATTTTGTCAATGATGCCGAAGACGTTTTTCGAGCTTTCAAACCATATTATGATACCACTACGTTGCAGGAAAACTCGGATCCAACTCATCTTGAGCGGTTGAAATATGAGCTAGATTCCATGCAAGTTTATCAATGGTCGGAAGTGGTAGCTTTTGCGCAAATATTCTATTTGCCCCAGTATAAACAGAAACCTTCCGATCATGCCCGGTTGGAAATGCATATTCAACCAGCTAAGGATCGTTTCAAAGCCCTTGATCAGGAACATCGGATTGGTTTTTATGAGAAGATTACCGCCTATGTTAACTTTTATGCCTTCATTAGTCAGATTATTCCGTATTCCGATCCGGACTTAGAGATGTTATATAGTTTTGCCCGTTATCTGGTCCCGCATATCAAACCTGGCGATGATACCATTAATCCGCATCCGGAAGATGAAGTGGAGCTTTATTATTATCGAATCGAAAAAGTAATGTCAGGTTCAATCTCATTGCACGAGGGCGATTCTGAGGGTGTAAAAAGTCCGACTGCAGTAGGTACCGGTAAAGCCAAGGATGAAGAGAAACCTCTTTCTGAAATCATAGAAACTATTAATGACCGGTTTGGGACAAATTTTACTGATGAAGATCGGCTTTTCTTTGAACAAATAAAAGAAAAAGCCGTTAAAGATGAGCGTATAATCCAGACTGCCAAGGCAAATCCCATCGATAAGTTTGAACTGGGAATACGTAAAATTATTGAGTCTTTGATGCTGCAACGAATGTCGGAGAATGACGATATCGTCTCACGTTATATGGACGACGAGGATTTCCAAAAGACAATTTTTCCGATATTGGCTAAGGAAATATATAAGGGAATACTTGCACAAGAGTAACTATATATGGGGTGGACTTATGAATTTTTTCCCCGAGCAAAACGCTCTTTATTTATACCATTTCCTTTCATTCTAGCTTTTCAATAGAGAGAGGGATCGGCCTTTTGTGCTAAAGAGGGGATAAAAAATGGCAAAGATTAATATTGAAAATTTTATTTTGGATAGATACCAATACCCCGTCGGAAATGTTGATTTTGAACAAGAATATCTCTCTGCTAAAATAAACAGAGAAAAAGACTTCTTAGGATTAGTTTTGCCCAATACTTTTTTTCATAATCAGAATAAAAGTTTTAAAACTCTTAGAGACCATTTGTTTAGTGATTGGAAGGTTAAAGCGATTTTTGATCTTTCTTCAATTTGGGCTCCATTGACTTCTCTACGTTTTATTTTTCTTATTTTAAACAAAGTTCAAACGGAAAAAGTTTTGTTTAGCAAATTTATTCCCGGTATTTCACCATTTAAATTTAAGATTGACAATGAACCTAAAGAGATTAAGTTTGATGGGCACTTCAAAATATATATACAGTTAATTGAGAAATGGCTAAATACAAATATTATACCAGAAAGCACAGAACAATATTTTTTCACGGAAGTACCATTAACAGAAATAGACTACGACCGTTTATTCTTTGAACGATATGATCCTCGGAAATTTAAATTAGATGAATTGATTAGTAAAGAGAATGTCTTGCCCCTGGAGGACTTAGCAGAAATAATCAGTACAAATGACTTTGGTAACCGTTCAACTAAGGGATATGTTCTTAGGGGATCCAATTTCACTTATCCAATTAATTATAGGGGAATAGTTGAAAGTGATAAAAGCATATCCGGAGTGGAATTAAAAAAGGGGGATATAATTCTTCTTCCAACAACAAGCGACTCAAGGCTTTATCTAATGTATGAGGATCCACCTTTTCATTTATATGCCTCCCTGAATTCATTTATAATCCGCCTAAAGGGCCAACGTCTTTCACCAGAGTATTTAATATTGTATTTTAGTAGTGATACGATTAAACAATATGTGTCATTTTTTCAGGCAGGATTAATTTTCAAAAGAATTTCATTAAAAGACCTTAAGAATTTTCCTATCATTATTCCAGAGCAGCAAGTTTTGGATAACGCGACAACTATTTTTACACAGTTATTCCTGCAAGAGGATAGTAAACTTCAGGAGATAAACAACTTAATTTTTAATGCGAAGAATAATATCACTGACAGGCAAATACAGAAGGATTTTATTCTTGAAGGGATTGAAAAGCTGAAGGTCTTTAAAATCGAAATTTTAGACAAGCTAATTAAAAAAGATTTAATTGAATTAGAAAGATGCATAGATAATAAGATTTACAAATCATGTTTGGTTTTATGTGGTTCAGTTCTAGAAGCTGTTTTATTAGATTGGTTATCTGAAATTGAACATAAAGATTATTATTCCGACTTGGATGATAGAATAGAATTAAGAGAAATTATTAAAAGATTGTCAATTTATAGATGTCTTGATAATGATACAACAGCTAAAGCACATTTTATTCGCAAACAACGAAATTTAATTCATCCGAAGGTTTATTTTTCTTTTCAATCTCAGGTTGACTTTCAACTTTGTAAGGAAATGATTGAATCATTGAAAAGTGTGTTGCGTAAACGAGGAATACAAGGATAATAGTAATTATTGATTATAGCAAATACTCTACCGGTTTTAAATGCGGCTCATATTAAATCTGTACAGGAGAAGAACCTCATTAATAGGAATGGCCCGCTGTTACGGGAGGATTTACATACTTTATTTCATAGAGGTTATATGACTATTACTACTGATTATCATGTGGAAGTCAGTAGCGAAATAAAGAAGATTACGGCAATTGTCGGGAATATTACGCATTACATCGAAAGCAATTGTTGGTATTACCGGATAATATTGAGGCAGGCCGTCGAGGGAGTATATTGAATGACATAATGAGAAGGTGTATGTGTCGTGAAAAGTTTGAATCGTAAAGGGTAAAGTTTGAACGAAATATTGAAAGGGATCGACTTCATATTGAAAGCTTAAAATAAATAGCAAATATATTATATTTTGAGGTGCCAATAATGGAACGTGATATAAATGTTGAGCTTAATAAATTTGAGATAATACCAAATTCGTTACGTATATTTGATGATATGAATGTATTTAATAAGATAACAAAAGTAAACCTTGCTCGTCTATATCATCATTATTATCTAGATACTTACGGAAAAGTACCACCAAATCCAGATCCTTCTCAATTTGAATATTTACAGTTTTTGACCAACACTTCGGATTTTCGTTTTCTAGGAGATGGCTTAGGTAGTTCAACTAGTGCACGTAGAAATCGTTCCAGTGAATTGGGACAAGCATTTTGTAGATGGTTTTTATATGAACACCTTAATATTACATATTTTGCTCATATGGAACATGTTTTAGATAAGAATATGCATCCATCCTTTCGGAGTTTTAATATCTCTAGGGTTAAATCAGGAGATACTCCAGATTATTTTTGTGCTGAAGGTGTAAATAAGGTATTTTTGGCGGAAGCTAAAGGTCGGTATAGCTCAATAAGTTTCAAAAATAAGGAATTTGAAAAATGGCGTGAGCAATTCAAAACAATTAATATTAAGGATAATGCTGGTAATATCAAGAGTATAAAAGGATATATAGTCGGGACAAGATTTGTTACAGAAGAAGATAAAGATTCCATCAACACAACAGTATATGCAGAAGATCCCAGGACTGAGGGAGAATTAGAATTTGGAGAAAATTTTGAACAAGAATTGCGCTCATTAATTATTTCCCTTCACTATGCGAATATTGCTGAGAAATTGAATCAACCAATTTTGGCCTCTGCTTTGAGACAGGGTTTTTCTATTCCTGAACAAATAAACTTTCCAGGTATTGTATGGGAAATTCAATTTGGGCCCTTTGCTGGAAGACGTTTTGTTGGTGGATATTATAGCAAAGAACCAGTTCAAATTTATAAATATAATAATGGAAAAAGTATTGGATTTAATAGTAATAATCCTTTCGATTTGAATTCCCCTGGAGTTACATTTTTTGGGTTAGAGGAAAAAATATTTAAGTACTTAACTGAAAATGTACGTCAACGTTTTCGTTTATTTTTAGACATTCCTGAATTTACATATGAAGGACCGGAATATTTCTATAGTGGTATAAGCGTTCTACGTGATGGATCTATTCTTTCTCCAATTGAATTTTTAAAACCAGTAGATGAAGTTTATTGATTATTAAAGAGGAAAGACTTGATTTTTGGGTTTTATGTACATCTGGAATAAGACCTAGTATGATTATCCTAATAATCTCGGAAATCTTATAGTTAAACTAATAATCTTTAGCCAAATTGGTTGATTCCGATTTTGGATTGGCTAATAAATTTTAAATTGAGGAAGAAATACGGAAGATAAAAGGAGAAAATTGGGAGTGTATTAATGGAACAATATAAATACATAGATTTTCCCAATAAAGGCGCCACTATTAAATTTACTAATGAAATGCCTTGGTTTGGTCAAGATCCTAAATTAATAAAAAAATGGATTATGGTGAATAAGCCACAAATAGGTGATTGTATGGTATGCATTAGAACATACGGTGGTAATTTAGAATACTTTTTGGCTGAAATTAATGGTATAGATTTAGGTAAGTTTCATTGTTTGTCGTTTAGAAATGCGGGTGCTTATCATCCTTCATCATTTTTCATAAATAATAATGGAAATATTGTGGAGCATGGAAATTGGTTTTATATGACAGGAAGAAATGCAGAAGAACATAACGGTCAAATAAAGATGCTAGCCCCAATAAAAAATTTAATACAACTCTTTCAAGACAATCAAGCTAATCATCTATATGTACAGGGAATCAATATTAGAATTGGTGAAATTGGGACTAAATAATATTTCAATTAGTTCTAATAGTTGAAACCGGAATACTTCTCATTAAGGGGTATCAATTTCGGTTACGCAAAAAATACGAACCTAATCAAGTAGTAAAAAGTGGAGAGGGCTGGATATGATTCCTCAAAATATCTCTCGAGAACATGTTATAAAGGCTTTAGATGAAATTCGCAAAAATGGGGTTTCATCTGATAGGCAATCTAAAGGATACTATATAGTTACTGAAACTGGAGATAAATTTCCTCCGAAATATGTACTTTCTATCGCCAATAAATACGCTAATGGCGAAGAGCTAGATCCATCTAAATTTACATCCGGAAAAGAAACCAACAACTATTTAATTAACTTAGGTTTTCAGATTGAAGAAAAAAATGAAGAACCTAATATGAGGATGATTGATGCCATCGTTGAATTATATAAGAAAAATAATAATGGTTGGTTGGATTATAACGAAATTTATGAGCGAATGAACCAATCATTATTTGGTCCTAATAAACACGGTGAGCGGGGTAAAAGAAATATAGTTTATCGATTGTTACTCGGTTACGCTGACTTATTCGAGGTCGATGAAAAGTTTCGCCCTAAGAAATTCCGGCTATCTTTGGAAAATAATGAACAGCAAAATATTGAAATCAAAAAGAAATATTCAACAGGTGGATTGGCGGCTCTATATTTAAATAACGAGGTTTATTTTGAAAGAATTTTTGATTTAGAAAAAGACTTTGAAGATGAAGTAAAGGAAAATTATAAACTAATCTTTGGTGAAAACTCATATTACTACGATGTACGGAAGAAAATTGGCGCCAGGATTTGTGATGCTTTTGTTTTTGATGAAGAACTGGGCAAGGTAATTGTTGTAGAGAACGAACTTTTTAGTCACGACTTATGGGGCCATATCATTCCCCAAATTATTGAATTCTTCAATGGTATGAATAACGAGGAAACAAAATTCAATCTAAAGTATAAGGTTGAATGGGCTGACAACCATAAACTTCCGATCATAGAAGCAATCGATAAAAATAATTATGAAATTATGGTCGTAATTGATCGAATTGACTTCAATATTAAGAAGGCTAAACAAGATATAAATGAACTGTTGAAGCATTTTGTGAAAAATAAGAATATAGAAATATTGTTTAAAGAATTTAAGGTTTTTACTTCGCCAAACGGGCAAAAGATTTATCAAGTAGTATGACATTCGTAAATTCTATGATGTAAAATTATAATATGTAACTGAGAGGCCACTAATAACTACGAGTGGGCCAAGTTTATCGAAAAGAGTAATCAAGTCCCAGACGATTTTATACAATCCATTGAATGTATCACCCGGCGCGTCAGTCTCGATTTCTATCTGAAAACCTTGGAGCGATATACCAAAAAAATGTTTTTATTGCTCAAAAGTATTAACCCCTCGCTTGATCCATGTTGATCATTTCACTCCTTATATAGATTAAAATCGGGAATTATATGTAAAGAAGGTGTTTAATGTGGAAAATCCAGATTCATTGTCGCGGCAGGCTGATAAAGAGTTTAATGAACTAATAAATTCATATTCAATAGAAGAGAAAGAAGAGAGAGTAAAGAAAATATATGAAGCCTGTTACAAACAATATTTAGATGCTCTCACTGAGTCCTTATCTTTACAATATGATAAGGCTGCTAGCTATTTTAATATAATTTTTGCTGCAGGATATGCTGGTTTATTTACTGCTTGGGGAAATTTAAAAGATGATTTAACAAAACAACAGAATTTTATTATTTGTTTTTCATTAGTAATTTCAATAGGGGTTTTTATGCTGTGGGAAGTTATTAAGATGATTTCTACATATAGACAAATAAAGAAGTCACAGAAGATATTAGATCAATCAAAAGAATCAATAGTCGACAGGACAAAAACTCATACAAATGATGTTAAAAAGCAAAAACTAAAATTAGAGAAGTATGGATTGCCTATCATATGGTTTGTAACAATTTCATCAGGCGCTGTTGCAGCTATTACACTTATTTATGGTTTGTTTAAAGGATTATCATGAAGTTCTACCTAGCTGCTACCGACAACCAATGGTTTCCTATCTCTCCCGTCTTCATCCGGATGAAATCAACTTCTGGCAACCCGGCGGGAGTCAAGCTTTTTCTGCCATCGAACCCGGTGCGCCCTTTCTTTTTAAACTCCATAGCCTCCAGAACTTTATCGCTGTCGTCGGCCTTTTTGTCCATCATTCCTTTTTACCCAACCAATCTCGCCTGAGACTCCTTGGCCAAAAGAACGGCACTGCCGACTTTCCAACCTTTAAAGCAAAAATTATAAAGTATCGCCCCAAAACCGGTAAAACCGAAATGGATTCCGGTCTTGGCGGATTGGAGCCCGAATCGGGCAAGGAAAAAGTTATAATACGGATAGGCAATGGGTGGGAGTATTACGCAATGTATTATGGGTCAAGAGGATTAAAAAATTTGTTTGTTAATCATAGAAGCCGACAGGGGACGTCACCCACTCCCCTGCACCCCTAGGGCCAAAGGATATGGCCGCATATCCTTTGGAATCCTACGGCACGGGGAGATCCCCGTGGCCCCCTTTATCCCCGGCCATCCATAGCCGGGGTTGTGAAAAGCATTTTTTAGTGAAGCCTTCGCTCTCCATGCAGGGAATCGAACATCGTGTTCGATCCCTACCAGGATTTGTTCTTATGCCGACGGCAGTTTTTCCTCCTAGAAAAGATGCCGCGCCGCCGACCTCCTTGATCGGCGGGTTATTGTTTGTTCAAGAAGTTTATATGTTGGAAGGCTAAATATTAAATACAGATTTGTCGGCTCCGATATGGTCAACAGGAGGTTGACCAACGCGGGTTAGATTTAGGACGAATCTCACCCGTCGGCATACCGAACCACCCAAGAAGACGACTACAGGGATGTAGGAGTCTGTTAAATCAATGCAAGTATTCCTTTGACATTCAAGGAGGAATGTCGCGATAGAGGGGGAACCCGGGGGACTCAGCCCCCCGGGCCGGTG
>JAEZCE010000029.1 GCA_023429995.1 Bacillota bacterium
CAAGATAATGGACATACCAGCCCCCAACACCATAGCCAAGTATCTTTCTTCCATCCGGAAGCCGCCAAGTGAGAAATCATTGCAATCATGGAAGACCTTTCTTTCTAACCATCGACAAGGCATTTGGACGATGGACTTTTGTACTGTTCCTACTGTTTTCTTTAAAGTTCTCTATGTTTTGGTCATCATCAGCCATGACCGCAGAGTGATCGAGCATGTGGCAGTTACTGCTCATCCCACTTCGGCCTGGGTCGCGCAACAACTTAGAGAAGCAACTCCTTATGGGATACAACCAGAATACTTAATCCATGATAATGATCGTATTTTTGTAAGTAAAGAATTACAAACATTTTTGGCAAACATCAAAATCAAATCCATGAGAACAGGATTTCATTCACCCTGGCAGAACGGGATCTGTGAAAGGACTGTTGGTATTTTACGACGGGAATTGCTTGAGCATATTATCCCTATGAATCAAAAGCATCTTGAATGTTTGCTCAAAGAATACATTGATCATTACTACAACCCTCACCGGACTCATCAAGGCATTGGACGGCAGACTCCTTTTCCTTCGGAAAGGCCGACAAAAACATCCATTGCCGAAACAACTTTGATTTCCGAGCCGGTTCTGGGTGGGTTATATCATAATTACCGTAAAGCCGCTTGAAGCCAAGTAAATCTTAAAGCCCAATCTCCACTGAATTTTGAAGGTTTGTTTTTCCATGCCATTTTGCCAAAACCTAGATCTCAATCAGAAAAATTTTACTTCAAATCAGCCTATTTTTCAAAGATCCACTTCAAAAACCAGAGCTTACCTTTTATGTTAAGCTCCGTTTTTTGTCCAGATGGAGTTTTTGAAGTCCACAGCCCTCTTGATCCTCTCCCGGAGCAGCGAATGCCGCTCCACGATCTTATTGTTCTTCACCGCAATGGCAATCGCTTTCTTGGAGCCGACCAACACCACCATCTTTTTGGCCCGGGTCACGGCGGTATATAACAGATTGCGTTGCAACATCATAAAATGCTGGGTGGTTACCGGCATGACCACTACCGGATATTCATTACCCTGGCTTTTATGGACCGAGATCGCATAGGAAAGCACCAGTTGGTCCAGTTCCTCCGACTCATAAGGGACCTTTCGCTCCCCTTCCAGCTCCGGATATCCAACCACCATCCGGCGGTCCTCCGGGTCAATCTCGCGGATCCGTCCGATATCCCCGTTAAATACCCCTTTTTGATAATCGTTCTTCAGTTGCATGACTTTATCGCCCACCCGGAAAGTAAGTTTGCCGGATTTCAATTCGGAACACTCTGAGGTAGGAGGATTCAAGGCTTCCTGTAAAACCAAATTCAAATTTTCAATCCCGGTCACAGTCCGGCGCATCGGGGTAAGAATCTGAATATCCTCCACCGGATCGCATTTCAAATATCCCGGAATCCTCGATTTTACCAACTCCGGGATGGTAGCCGCGATATGGTCCGGATCATTATCCTCAATGAAGAAAAAGTCATTATCCATCGTCAGGACGGGAAATTCTCCCTGGTTGATTTTATGGGCATTGGAAACAATCAAACTTTGCTGCGCCTGCCTGAAAATCACATTCAAACGAACCACCGGGATACGTCCACATTCGATTAAGTCCTGAAGAACAGTTCCCGGTCCGACAGAGGGCAATTGATCAACATCACCCACCATAATCAACCGGATTCCCGGCCTGATCGCCTTCAACAAATTATAAAACAACATTAAGTCGACCATTGAAAACTCGTCGACGATTAACACATCCGTTTCCAACGGCTCATCCTCGTTATACTGAAAACGGCTGCCTTCAAATACTTCGGCCCCATAACCCAGTAATCGGTGAATCGTTTTGGCCGTTTCGCCGGTGGCTTCACTTAGACGTTTGGCCGCCCTTCCGGTGGGCGCCCCCAGCATTACATTAAGCTTCGCTTGCTTCAATAGATATAAAATAGCTTTTATAATCGTGGTCTTCCCGGTGCCCGGACCGCCGGTTATCACCAACATCCCGTTTTCCAAGGCCTTTTGGGCCGCTTCTTTCTGTTGGGAAGCTAAATTGATATTGTTTTTGGCGGAATACTGGTCGAGCAGCCCTTCCACATCGAGAATAATGGGAGGCAAACCCACATCCATGATATTTTTTATTTGGGCGACCACCCCGACTTCACTATAATAAAAAGGCGCCAGATAAAGGATATTCACCTTATCCAGACTCTCCCGGTACAATTCTTTCTTAACGATTAAATCTTCAACCACACCAGCCAATTGCAATTCATTGCTTTCCAACTCTTTCACGGCCAGGGCCATAAACTCGCTTTCCAGGGCATAGAGATGCCCTTCGGTACAGTTTTCACCCAGCAAATAACGAACCCCCGCCCGCAAACGATAAGGAGAATCTTTCTGAATACCCATTTTTTGAGCGATTTGGTCGGCAATTTTAAAACCAATCCCATGGACCTCATCGGCTAAACGGTAAGGATTTTCTTTAACAATCTTGACGGACTCGCTCTGGTATGTATGATAGATTTTTAAGGCATAACCGGGACTGATTCCCACCCCTTGCAGAAAAACCATGATCTGCTGAATCTCAGCATGCTCTTTAAGGCTCCCAGCAATCCGTTCCGCTTTGGCCTGACTAATGCCGGGGATTTGGGTCAACTTTTCAGGCATCAGTTCAATAATGGCCAGTGTTTGTTTACCAAATTCCTTGACGATCTTTTTGGCGGTTGCCGGACCAATCCCTTTCAGTAAACCGCTGCCTAAAAAACGTTCGATTCCGGTTATAGATGAGGGCTCGCGGCTTTGCCATTCCGCCACCGAAAACTGTTCACCGAATTCCTTATGTTCCACCCATTCGCCTTTAACGGCCAAAACCTCTCCCAAATATAAGGGAGGCAGATTTCCGACTACCGTAGCCAGATTCCCCGATTTCAACTTGAGTTTGGCTACGGTATAATAGGTGTCTTCATTGTAATAAGTTATCCTGTCAATAGTCCCTTCCAGTTCCGTCATGTGACCCCCGCTATCACGTATAATAAGCCAAACTTTGTAATTCGAGCGTTACATCCGAAGTCCTTAATTTGACGCCATCCGGGACTTTCACTGAGGCCGGAACGAAGTTTAGCAAAGATTTAACCCCGCTTTCAACGCAAACATCCACGATATGCTGCACATTTTCAGCAGGAAAGGTTAAGATCATCATTTTTATTTCCAACTCACCAATGACATTGGCTAATTGATCGATTGGATAAACTTCCACATCCGCGATTTTGCGGCCGATTTTTTTCTCATCAACATCAAAAAGAGCTACGATCTCAAGAGGTTGATGGACCCGGTTTTTTTGGTGATAGCGTACCAAAGCGGCGCCTAGATTACCGGCTCCAATGAGTCCCACCCGGATTTCCCGATCGAGTTTTAAAATTCGCCGTAATTCAGCCCGTAATGAACTAGTTTGATAGCCTACTCCTTGCTTGCCGAATACTCCGAAATACGATAAATCCTTGCGAACTTGCCCCGATGACGTACCGATAGTCTTCGCCAGTTGTTCGGAAGAAATAATGGGAGCCTCTTCCGGATCAAGGATCTCTAACACCCTTAAATATAGCGGCAATCTCCGTATAACAACATCAGGCACTTTACGCTGGGCCATTGCGCTTTCCCCTTTTTTCTATATTCCTGTTCTTCGTAACTTTCGCCATCAAACTATCTTTTCCTTTTAAAATTCATCTTTTTCCTTAGAGGTCTGTGCCTGTGGTAAAAAAACATATAGGCCAGAGAGACACAGTGAAGCTATTTCCGTTTCGTAAAAATGCCATAAAAAAACAACCTTTTCGGTTGTCTTTTAAAGATCAATATCGATAAATTATAATTGAGCGCTAATTTCACGAACAAAACAGTCTGCCGCACTTTTCACTTCAGCAGTCACCGGATAGCCAAATTCCAATAACTTCGGCTGTACGCCCACTATAATGACCTGGCAGGCGATAGTTTGCTTTAAATAATCAATCAAAATTTTCAAAGGCAACATGTGGGTAGAAAAACCTACCCCTTCAATCTGTTCGGGTTCGATTAAAGTAAAAGAGCCGGGTTCCTTACCCATTTCGGCCGCATCGACAATGACAACATGCGATGGAGCCTCCGAACGGATCGCGCCTGAAAAATTCTCCGGAGCCGATTCGCCGAGGAAAAACAGACATTCCCGGTCGGGATTCTTTTGGAGTTGTTTTTCAACCTCGCTTACAATATAGAGGCCGATAGAATCATCGGCCCGTAAGGGAGAACCCACTCCTAAAAAAGCAATTTTCTTGCTATCCCGAAGTCGATTCAAAAACTCATTGATTACTTCCATTATTCCTGAGTCTCCGTTAACTTAGCCTTATCATATTGAGCCAGTTCAAATTCGGGTGTTGAGCTTAAAGCTTTCCGGGGACAAGAGTCAACACACTGGGCGCAAAAAATACAATTATCCAACGCAAACTTGGCCCTGAAGACTTTCTCCTCGCCGACTTTTTCAATTGTAATAGCTTTGGCGGGACAATCCCGCATACACATTTTACAGCCGATACAATTTTTGGCGTTAAAGCTAATTTTACCACGGAAATTTTCCGGAACCTTAGCTTTTTCATGGGGATATTTTACGGTTGCAACAGGTTTTGTTAAATTAGAAAATATTTCCGGAAAAATTTTACCTGGATGTTTCATTTAAAAACACCTCATTCAATGTTTATCAAAACCGGGAGATTCAAGGGAGCGGGAATTCATTCTCCCATTTATACCAAATACGCTTTCACAATAATATTCATCAAAAGCTGCGCCAAAGCGATGGGAGCAAGGTATTTCCAACTGAATTTCATCATCTGTTCCATACGCACCCTGGCCATTACCGTTTTAAACACAGTTAAAATGCAAACAATGAATAACGTTTTAACGATAAATACTATAAATCCCAATACCGGATGAAGTCCAAAGGAACCTCCCAGGAAAACCGCAGACAACAAAGCTGATACCACCACTAATTCCAAATCAGTCGCCAAACGGAATAAACCCAATAACCTGCCGCCGAATTCCGTAAAACTTCCCGCCACAATTTCCGTTTCAGCTTCCGGAATATCAAAAGGCACCCGTTCCAATTTTCCCTGAACAGCAACTAAGGCAACGAGAAACCCAATGACGTTTACTACCAATAATTCCGGCCGTTCTAAAAAGAAAGCGGTGATACCACTGATCTTCCAGGTCCCCGCCAAAAGAGCGGGGCCGAGCAAAGATAAAAGCAACGGCACCTCATAGCTAAATAATTGGGTTAAATTACGAACGGATCCCAAGGCTGAGAAAAGTGATGTTGAATTCCATCCTGCCAAAAAAAATGTTAAGGTGGGTATGGTGAGCAAATAGAATACAACAATCAGATCCCCTTCAAAAGGATACGGCACATCCGTATTCCAAATCGGCACATACAAAAAAGCCGTCAATACCGCCGCAATTGCGAAAATCGGCAACAACCGGAACATTACTTTATCAGCTGCTTCCGGAATGATTTCTTCCTTGGACAGCAGTTTGATGAAATCGGCTTCCGGCTGAAACCACGGTGGACCGACACGATTTTGAAAACGAGCGAATAATTTACGGTCAACCCATTCACAGACCATACCATAAGCCATTAAGAATAAAAATCCCGGGAAGATGAACATGTATAATAACGTCCATTCAACGCTCATTGCTCCACCACCACAGTCAATTTTTGTAAATTCTTTATCGGACCTGTCTTTATTTAATTTGAGCTAAATCCAAACCCCTATTTTTATGCCAGGCAATGCTATATTCCCTTAATTGCCGCCAGTTCATTAAACTATCCTTTTTTCCATCGCCGACTTTAATCATCCGGTCGGTGCATGAAAAGCATGGATCGAGCGCGGCGACAATAATCGGAAAATCAGCTAAGTAAGCCCCGCGAAGCATTTCCCGGATTGAAGCCAAATTGGCCAAAGTTGGGGCCCGGACTTTCACCCGCTCCGGCATTTCAGTTCCATTGGTTTTTAAATACAATATATCTTCGCCGCGCGGCGCTTCCAAACGGGATAATGCCTCACCCTCGGGGATTTTCCGGGGCACCTTAACAACGATCGGTCCCTCCGGCAAGTTTTCCACCAGTACCCGCAGCAATCGGTAGCTTTCCAACAATTCATTAACCCGAACGATGGTGCGTCCCAATACATCCGCGTGATCATCGGTGACAATCCTAAATTCAATCTGGGAATAGGCGCCGTAAGGATCATCCTGGCGAACATCCCGGGCGATACCCGAAGCCCGGGCCATAGGGCCGACCGCTCCTAAACTTCTCGCAAGCTCTTTCGAAAGCTTTCCGACTCCCCGAAGCCTACCCATGAATGTAGGCTCGTCGGTGACAATTTTGATATAATATTCGGTGCGGGCAATTAATGTATCGAGGCTGCCAAGAATCTGCTCCAGTATTTCCGGACTGATATCGCGGCGGACACCTCCAATGGTATTCATTCCATAGTTCACGCGGTTACCGGAGATCCATGCCAAAATATCCATGACGATTTCCCGGTCGCGCCAGGCATACATAAACAATGTCTCAAAACCGACTTCATGTCCGGCAACACCCAACCATAATAAATGGCTATGAATTCGCTCCAATTCACCGATGATAGCCCGGATATATTTCGCCCGCGGCGGAATTTCCACCGCCGCTATTTCTTCAACAGCCTGCACCAAGCAAGTGGAGTGGGAATGGGAACAAATACCGCAAATCCGTTCAATTAGATAGATATCTTGAATAAAATTCCGGCTCTCACAAGCCTTTTCAATGCCCCGGTGGTTATAACCAAGCTTATCCTCGGCATCAACGATGATTTCCCCTTCCAAAGTCAGGTTAAAGCTTTCCGGTTCATGTAAGGCGGGATGTTGAGGCCCAATTGGAATCTTAACTTCACTCATACCTTATTCACCTCATCTTCCGAAGGAAGCCCTTTCCAGTCTTTCCGCAAAGGAAATTGACCTGCCGGCCAATCATCCGGCAAAGGATATCTACGATGCGGCGGTGTCCCTTCAACATCAATACCCAATAAGTCCATCAATTCACGCTCGTATAAAAAAGCGCCCGCGAAAACAGTAGTAACCGTAGGAACTTTGGGATTATTCCGTTCGGTAAAGGTTTTTACATTCAACACAATTCCTTGGTCATTATAAAGATGATAAATCACTTCAAATTTATCACTCAAGTCCAATCCGGTAATGGTACCCAAAAAATCAATACCGGAATCTTTCAAAGTTTGCATAACATTCACCAAATCAGCGGTTGTGACCTCGGCAAAAATTCTTTTTTCCCGCGGCGATGTTATATTGGTCAGCTTTCCGGAAAACTTGGTTCCTAAAAAGGCAACTAACTCTTGGTTATTCATTGGGTTCACCCTCTCCGACAAGAATTGGCCGCGCCTCTTCAAACTGCTCCGGCTTGTCGATCCGCTCCAGTAGCTTGACGACCCCGTCAATTATCGCTTCCGGGCTGGCGGGACAACCGGGGATATAAGCGGCTACCGGAATCGCGGAATCGATGCCGCCTTCAACACTATAGCATCCTTTAAAAACTCCTCCCGAACAAGCGCAGGTTCCTACGGCGACGATAAATTTCGGCTCGGGCATTTGCTCATATATCCTGATTAAACGGTCTTTGATTTGTTTGGTCACCGGACCCGAACATAATATGATGTCGGCGTGACGGGGGGTTGCTTTGAGTTGAACCCCAAAACGCTCAATATCATATCGCGGAGTTAGGGCCGCGAGAATTTCAATGTCGCAAGCATTACAGGCTCCGGTATTGAAATGAAGCACCCACGGAGATTTCACCCGAGCCCATTTAACGAGTTTCTTTAACATATTTGTCACCTCACGACTAGGGTATAAAGAGAAATCGATATTCCCGCCAAATATAATATGCCCATCAAAGCCATATTACCAACCGGCAGTGTAGCCATGATCAATGCCGTCACATGAACGATGGTAAAAAAGATGGCAAAAGGAAAAAACAATGAATAATCCGGTTGAATCTTTACTGCCGGAATATTTTCCCCGCAAGCATAAGGGGTCTTTTTATATTGATTTTGACTCCCTTTTTCCGCGAGTAAATAACCAAATAAATAAAGTAATCCTCCAATGAACAAAAAAAGTGCGAATGCCACCGGTGGGGATAATAATAATTTTGCCTCTTCCATTCTCTCACCCCTTCAAATTGGTCAACTTACGAATATTCAACGAATGGTTCTTCTTTTGAATCAACATTACTATAGCCAGAGCAATGGCTATTGATACAACCTCAACGACAATCATTGTGATTACCAGGGTCTGGCTTAATGCGATCTTGCCATTCGCATTTCCGGCACTGATAAAAGCCAAAGTTACTCCTTTGGTCATTAATTCAAAACCAATCAGCATCCGAATCATATTCTTAGCCAGGAGTAAAGTATAGAGTCCAATGCAAATGACCAGAATGACCGCGATGAAATCAATTCCAAAATAATTATTCATTGGATTTCCCCCGTCTAAATAGGACTACAATCCCATAAACACCCACCAATAAAATAACCACCTGGCCAATTAAATCCAGACCGCGCATTCCCCAGAGAATTTCTCCCACAGTGGCATTTTCGGTAGCCTTTTGAATCACCAAAGCCCCAAACAAGGATTTTTGATTCACCCAAAGGATGATTCCCAGAATAATAATCAGCAAGGGCAAACCCAGAAATCTTTGATAGTGATTTTTGATCTTGGATAACTCTTCCTCGCCGGTAACCGGCCGTGTCAAACTGATGATATTAATAAACAATACCGATATCAATCCTGCACAGACAGATAATTCAAATACGCCGGCCAGCGGGGCACTTAAATTAAAGAAAAGTAAAGTCAAACCCACGCTGCAAACCAACAAAGCGATAACAGACCGCAATAAAGACTTGCTTATAGCTGCAAGTACCGCTGGAATCAAAAAAAGGAAGATCAAAATGAAGATATGAAATTCCATGACCACACCTCCGTTACTTAAACATCAATCCTAACAATGAGTTAACCGGTAGGATCAGTTTAGGGATTATAAACCAGAAAAAGATTCCGCAACCAACAGTGATAAAAGCCAGAATAATAGCAGGCCAGTATAAAACCGGAGCTACTTCATGCACATCTTCCAACCCTTGCTTGACTTTTCCAAAAAATACGCTATGTTGAAGAGACAGCAAATATCCGAGCGTAACGATACTGGCAAAAACCGCTATCAGCGCGTATGAATGATAACCACCCTGCCAAAGGGCGATAATGATAATTAATTTACTCCAAAATCCGGCTAGTGGCGGTATCCCTGCCGTGGAAAGCAAACCGATAACCGAGGTTACGCCTGTAATCGGCATTTTACCGGCTAAACCGCCAAGTTCATCAAAATTGCGGGTACCGGTAGCCTCTTCCACTGCGCCGGCGTTGATAAACAATAACGATTTAAACACAGCGTGATTAAAGAAGTGGAATGCGGCTCCGATGATTCCCAGAGGAGAGCCTGTGGCAAATCCCATCATCATATATCCGATTTGACTGATACTCGAAAAAGCCAGCATCCGTTTGTAATTTTTCTGACCCAAAGCCAAGAAGGCGCCCAGTACTACCGAAATAGCGCCAATAAATAATAACATCGCCGAAAATGGATTTGAAAACCCGAAAACCGCCAAAACAACCCGCATTAAAGTATAAACCCCACAGATTTTCGTCACAATACCGGCCAGGAGAATCGATACCGGAGACGAAGCCGCCGTGTAAGCATCCGGAAGCCATGCATGAAATGGTATCATACCTGCTTTAACCAAGAATGCAAAAACCACAAAGGCAAATCCCAACTGAATGAATAAATTACCGGATTTCACTCCTGCAGCGACCTCGTTAAAGGAAACACTACCAGTCATTGCAAATAGGAGCGCCGTTCCCAATAGCAGAAAAACAGTCGCCGCAGCGGAAAGCATCATGTATTTAAACGAACCCTCAAGGCCTTCGATATCGTTCTGATATGCGATTAAAATATATGCGGTAATCGAGACAATTTCGAGAAACACATAAAGGGAAAAAAGGTCGGTCGCCATAACCAGACCGTTCATGCCGGTGACAATCAAAAGAAGTAACGCATTATAACCGGGCCGCCGGTCCGGGTGCAAATTAAAACCAGCCGAATATATGGCTGTCACCAAAGCCACCAATCCGATTGCCGCCAGGGCAATTAATGATAAGCCATCCACGGTTAAGGCAAGTTTTTGCCCGAGAAGCCACTCGGTAAGCATTAACTTTTGATGGCTCACCAAATTATGAAAAGCGATCCATCCTGTCATTACTACCAGGTAAAGGCAAACCAGAGTCGTAATCCAAGTCGAAGCTTTGGCCCATATTTTTCGTATTATCGGCATAATTGCTGCGCCCAATAAAGGCACAAGTATAAATGCTAAAAGCACGGCTCTTCCCCCTATAGCGTTCAACGATTTTTTTAACCATCCCGGCTGGAGTTTTTCCGTTTCTTCAGCGACCGGGTGGATTAACTATTTAAAAAAACACATAAAATAAACGAGTAAGCACAAAAAACCCCCTAAAGACCAAGCCAAATAATTGCCATAGACTCCATTATGGAAGCGGCGGGCTTCGGAAATAAACCCGGCTGTAGTCGGGACCAGTACTTGATAGACCCAATTGATTCCCCGGTCAATCCAGTAAAGCCCGAGGGCTGCATATCGTCCAATTGTTTTGCCTTGAACGTAAGGGTCAAATATTTGACGTTCGGCCCAATTATAAATATACTTAAATCCCGGAGCCGTCCTGAAGTGATCCGATGAATCAACACTGCTGCCGCTCAACCGGACTCCAATGGCGTGATCGATAATGGCAATCAGTAAAGTGAATAAAGTAAACAACACCAATTGATTCAAACTAAAAACATAATGAATATTAATAACATCGCTGCGTAAGCCCTCTCCTAAATGGGGCTTAAGTAAATAATCAAAGGGAAAACTGGGATAAACGCCAAAAAATATTGCAGCAACAGCTAAGAGAGCCATGGGAGTTATCATACTCCAATGAGCTTCTTGGGTCTCATTTTGGTCTGAAACTGTTTTTCCAAAAAATATCGCATGGCCCAATTTTAAGAATGTAGCCGCAGTGAAAAGCGTCCCTAAGACTGCCGCCAAGAAAAAGATTCGATAATTGGTTTGTAAAACTCCGTCAAAAATCATTTGTTTCGAAATAAAACCGCCAAAAAGCGGAATCCCGGAAACAGCAGCCCCAGCTATAGCAAAGCAGATAAATGTAAACGGCATAACTTTCCAAAGACCGCCTAATTTTCTTAAGTCAGTTGTACCCGTTTGCTTTTCCAATGAGCCGCCTACGAACACCAAACAACATTCACAAATGACTTGGTTTATCATTTGAAAAATACCGCCGGCAATCGCAACCGGGATACCCGTACCGATTCCCAGAAGCATATATCCGACCTGACTGATTGTACAATACGAAAGTGATCGCTTAAAGTCGGTTTGAATGAAGGCCATCATCACAGCAAAAACGATCGTAATTGCTCCGACGGACATCACAAAAATTCTCATTCCCAAAGAAACTGTAAAAAACTCCAAAACGATTCGGGTTGCTAAATAAATGCCCAACAGCTTTCCCAGAGCTGCCGGCAAAATCGCCATGAAAGGTATTGGAGCGTCTTTCGCGGCATCCGGGAGCCATGTATGGAAAGGGATAGCTCCTGCTTTAGCGATTGCGCCGATAAACATCAATACAAAAGCAACAGCGCCTACCCCCGTCGTATCCAAATGGATATCCGTCATTACCGTCGTTTTGGCTTGGGCTTCAATGATACCGATTCCAAACATCAAGCAAAGATCGGCTAATCCTACAATAACAAAAGCCTTAACAGCTGTTCTATATGAGCCTTCGCTTCCCGAATTAATCATGGCAAACAAAGTAATCAATAGAGCTTCCCAGAAGAAAAGCATAATAATCAAATTATTGGCCAAGGCGGCGCCAATCGCCATAGCTTCCGTCAAGAAAAGAAAACCGTAAAATTGGTTATTGCGGGGGTGTTTTAACATAAAAGTGAAGGAATATAAAACCGTCAAAAAAGCTGCCCCGGTTATCGCAATGATTACGAGTTGATTAAATTGGCCAAACCTTAATTGAAAATCCATCCCAAACCCGGCAAACGGCCTTATAAAGCTAATCGGTTGGGGCGGACCCCAAATCAAAATCGTCAGATAAACCATAAAAGCTGAAACCGCGACATTGATAACTTCCCAGAAACTTTTGACCTTGGCCGGGAAAGCCAGCAATATGGCACCGTAAAGCGCCGGAATAAGAATTAATAATAGTAAAATACTCATTATAAACTCCCCATCATCTGCCGCAAGGCAATTTGTATAAATTCACTGGGATAATGCACCAGAAACCCGCTTATAAGGGACAAACCTGCTAATAAAGCAACTGCGAAAAGCATGGTTTGAGAGCCTTCCTTGGCGGGGATTTTCAACTCTCCCATAAATACGATGATGAACAATCTTAATAAATATAATATGGTAAGAAAAGCGCCTAATATAAATGCTGCCGCTAACCACAAATTTCCTTCTTCAATCGCTCCCGATATCACCATATGTTTACTAAAGAAGCCTCCAAATGGCGGAATCCCCATCACCGACAACGCGCAAAAGGCAAAGGAAATCGCCGTAATCGGCATGGTTTGGAGCAAGCCCCCCATTTTCCGAATATCTTTCGTATGGGTATTATGTTCGATGATACCGGCGCAAAGAAATAACCCGCCTTTGGCTATTCCATGCATTAAGATAAAAAGTAATGCGCCCCCAACGGCTAAAGGGTTGTGCATAAAGAGTCCGAGAAAGATGAATGCCAATTGGCTCACGGTTGAATAGGCAATAATTCTTTTAATATCCGTTTCAACCAGCGCTGCCCCACCCGCGACAATGGCGCTTATTGCAATGACAATCGCCAATATTTCATTCCACATTCCTGAGAGGACGAGACCTCCGACAAATATACGGGCGAAGGCAAAAACACCGATTTTGACCAAAACTGCCGCATGAAGCAACGCAGTAACCGGAGAAGGAGCCACTCCAGCATCCGGGAGCCAGGAATGAAATGGCAAGGTGGCCGATTTAGAAAAGATACCGCACATAATAAGGAGGACCGCCAAATCCGGGGCCAATTTCCCGCGCATCACCCGCAAATCAAAACTCCCGTAACTGTTGTATAAAATCACAAAACCCATCAACATTGCCAAAGCGCCAAAGACTGTTATCAAAAAAGCTTTATCGGCACGCAACACTACGTCCCGTTCCCGGTAAAACCCAATCAATCTCCAACAGCATATTGCCGCGATTTCCCAAAACAGATAGATAAAAACTAAATTTTGTGAATAAACAAGTCCAGTCATAGCCCCTAAAAATAAAACAACCATCATGTAGTATTCATTTTGATTTTTATCATGCTGGATATAACCAAATGAATATAAGATGATGATAATTCCTAAAAACGAAGAGGCCAGCGCCATAAAAACTCCCAGCGCGTCTGAACTAAAAATCGGGTCAAAGCCGAGCACCCACTTGGCGGAGAAGGTCGGCGTCGTTCCCGATAAAATCGGGGCTATCAAAGAAGCAGATGCCAAAAAAGAAATGCTCACAAATAGAATAGCCGCTAAGTTTCTAATTTTGACCGAAAAATGACCGATTATCGGTATGATAAAAGCACCAACAATCGGCAACAAAATGGCAAACAAAATCATTTTTTCCATAATTTTCCCTCGCTTGGAATTGATTTTTGCCTTCCTATCATCATTTCCAATAATTTAGCTTCAATTCTCAAATACAAAAATTCCATGAAAGACAAAACCAAATCAATGGGATTTTTCTATCCATTGATTATGATCCCACTGATATAATAATATTAGAATTATATCCAAATTCATTTTACTATTCTTTTTGATACTGTCAAGCATAAGTCATCAATTTGACTTTTTTTACTTTATATTGTAAAAGAAATTTTCCTTATTTCTTTCGGTATTCAAATTTGTTTTACCTTCAAATATGAATAGGTTGTAAACGAAAATTAACATCTTCGTGCCAAAAATAACATTCTATAAAAATAATTGCACATACTTCCATTAAGGCAAAAAAAATTGCGGGAGTTTATTTAAATAATCCCCGCAACTAACCAGCCATTTTTAAAACCATCCTTCAAATTCTGTTCCACTCTCCGTTTGCTTCTTCCGAATAACGCCGCACTACAGTGTGGGCAATACTCCTTGTGAAACTGAATCTCTTCATGACAATCCGGGCATTTCATAATTCATCCACCTCCAAATTTTAGCGGGCTAAATTTTGTCCCTATGTTATTTTTTTGTCCCGCTACTTTATTTATTATATTGTTTTGATTTCCAAAAATCAACACATTTACCAAAAAGTAACCAGATTTAAACGTGTTTTCAATGTTCGACCCTCACTTACTATATTCCGATTAAACAATTCCCACAATCGACCAGATACCTTTGGCGCCTTCTTTTGCCTTCTTCTCCGCGTTCCTGTTCCTTCCAAATAAGGAAGCGCTGCAATGCGGACAATACTCCTTGTGAAAATGAATTTCCTCATGACAATCTGGGCATTTCATATTTTATATACCTCCATATAATTTTGCGGGTCATTTTCTGTCCCTGCTTTTTATTTTCTGTCCCGCCGACAATTTCATTATATTCATTTCCTTACCAAAAATCAACCGATTTACCCAATAGTAACCAAATCTATACACGTTCTAAATGATCGCTTCTGGACAGGACTTTACCGGGCGAAAACCACACGGCCAAATATCTCTCAAATCAACCTAATGTTTTTGTGATTAAAACTCCATCCGATAAAGTTTCATTCCATTGCCAATACCCATATATCTTTTTATAACGATACTTTTGTTTCGTATTACAAAAGTGGTATAAAGTCAAAGCCCTTGTAATAAAAATGAATCAATACAAATTAAATTGTCAAAACTATTTTGAACAGATTCCACGACAGACATTATCGATATTTGATCACTCTGGACAAACTCTTTCTTTCTATGAAAGGGGGGATTAACCAACATTATTCGTGTTGTCAAATTCTATCAACGGAGGTGATTTAGGTGCCAAAGAAAGGATTTACGGAGTTTTTTGCATTCCTCTTTGTTTTAAGTAGTATCGTTCTTGGCTATTCCATGCCTCAAATTTGTACAGCTGCCGGAATTCAAAATGATAAATCTCCGAGTGACATTTTAGATAAAATTACGGTTTTTAAAACATCCTTGGCTGATCAGGACAATTCTAATGTTACTCCAGCTGATACTCAAAATTCACAAAACACAACAGAGAATTCTTCTGCAATTACAACTTCAACCGATAACAAAACCAATGCCAAAGAAGCTGCTCCATCCGAAGAAGTTGCTCCTGCTGAAGAGGCTGCTCCTGCCGAAGAAACCACCATATTCCAAATAGCTGAACTTAACAAATCGTTAAGCTCCATCTACTTTGGATTTGACAAATCAACTGTACGTCAAGACCAACGTATCGCTCTTGACAATGCCGTAAAAATACTTAATACCGATGCGAAACTATATATTTCCCTTAGTGGATTTACCGATGAACGCGGAACTAAGAAATACAACTTAGCCTTATCAACTCGACGAGCCGAAGCTATCAAAAATTATTTGATAGCACAGGGCATTGACCCCGCTCGCATTCTGATCTTCGCTTATGGCGAAGATTTCCCGCTCAAAAAAGACCATAACGAATCAGCTTGGCGTTTCAACCGCCGAGTGGATATCCGGTTATGGGAGGCTCTCCCGACCAGAGAGCAAAGCGTGAAAAAATAAACAGAAAAAAGGCTGTCTCAATTTTCCTTCTGAGAGACAGCCTCTTTTTTATACACTTTTGACTAATTATTTGGATTTAGCAACACTCACTAAATCCTTAAAAGCTTCACCGTCATGTACAGCCAAATCCGCTAATATCTTTCGGTCAACCTGAACTCCGGCTTTCTTAAGACCGCTAATAAACGTGCTGTATGACATACCATTCAAACGGGCTGCAGCATTAATTCTGGTAATCCAAAGTTTTCTGAAATCACGTTTTTTAGCTCTGCGATCCCGTAAAGCATAAGCTAAAGATTTAAGCACCTGCGAATTGGCAGGTCTAAAAATCCTGCTTTTTGAACCACGATAGCCTTTCGCAAGCTTTAAAATCTTTTTATGACGATGGCGAGACGTAAAACCGCCTTTTGATCTTGGCATGATAAATCCCCCTATCCAATATTTGAGAATGGAAAAATTGTCGTAAAGGCCGATTAAAGGCCCAACATTCTCTTAACTCTTCTCATGTCGCCATGAGCGACAATCCCGGCTTTTCGTAAACCGCGTTTACGCTTTGAACTTTTTGATTCCAAAAGATGGCTTTTGAAAGCATTATTCTTTTTAACTTTGCCACTGCCAGTCACTGTGAGACGCTTAGCAGCCCCACGATGGGTTTTCATTTTTGGCATAGAAATTTCCTCCCTATTCTGATTTGCAGGCTAAAATCATAATCATATTTTTACCTTCGATTTTAGGTTCCCGTTCCATAATGGCGTTTTCCTGAACACCTTCAAAAAGTTGCTTTAGAAGAGTTTTCCCTAATTCAGCATGAACTATCTCCCGGCCACGGAAACGGATAATTGCTTTGACTTTATCGCCATCCTTGAGAAACTTTTGGGCAGCCTTCACCTTAACTTGAAAATCATGTTCTTCTATCTTCGGCGTCATTCTGATTTCCTTGACTTCAATGATTTTCTGTTTTTTTCGGGCTTCCCGTTCACGTTTGCTCTGCTCGTAACAATATTTTCCATAATCCATAATACGGCAAACAGGCGGTTTCGCAGTTGGAGCAACTTCAACCAAGTCAAGATCTTTCTCAAGAGATATCTTTAAAGCATCTCTAACCAACATAATTCCCAATTGTTCCCCATCGGAGCTAACGACCCGGATCTCCTTGGCCCGGATCTCCTCATTGATTCGCAACTCGTTACTAATTAACAGCCACCTCCCAAAGATATACTTGGCAATTTAGTTTAAGCCAAGTAAGAACTTACCGTAAGACTGCTCCTCATCAAGAATCAGCCTTTACCCAAAAAAAGCACAAAAATAAAGCGGGTGAATCCACCCGCTAAATACCAATTAAAGTTTGGTGTTATAAACCCAAGCGACTTCAGTCCTTAGGTGAGAAGCGGATGGCTTCTACTTGTTTAAGCTATTGCAAGTATATCACCGACTTGAAGGTTAGTCAATAAGAATTTAACATAAAACGATTCAGTCAAACAATCTTAATAATCCTTCCCCACCGCCAAATCAAGTTTGGCCAGAGCGGTCAGATAATCCGATATGCTGCTGTAATAACTGTTGGAAGCCTTATCAAGAGACAGTTCGGCGTCCATAATATCCATGGTGGTCGACATTCCGGCGCTAAAGCGGGTTTGGGTTAACCGTAAATTTTCCTTATTCAGCGTTACATTGGCCTGGCTTGAAGCGATAGTCTCCAAGTCGGCATTGAGACTTTGAATCGATTGCTGGACTTCCAAACGGATGTTATCCTTTTGATAGGATTCATCGATTAATGCTTTGGCTTCCGTTTCTTTATCTTTGGCCACGGTTGCCGTAGTTTTAAAGCCGTCAAAAAAATCCCCCTTGATTCCTAAAGTAAGGCTCCAATATTTTTCCCAATTGCCTGGATTATAGTCACCACTGCCCCCGTTATAAGCTCCGGTTAAATTTACTTTTGGTTTATATCCAGCCTGGTCCAGTTGAGTTTGAGTTCGATTTACTTCATTGGCAATTTGCAATTGACGCAGCTCCGGCCGTTCTTTATAAGCTTGATCGACCGTATTCTGCAAAGAAATTTCCACCCTTTGCGGCAGTTGAGTACTGGATGGCTCATCACCGACTTCAAATTGACGGTCTTTGTCGATCCCGATCAAGGTGGCCAATTTTAATTTAGCCAGCACAAAATTGTTTTGCGCCTGAATCAATTGCGGCTTGATGCTTTGATAATTGACTTCCGCCTGGAGCAAGTCATACCGGGATTTGGTTCCCGCTTGAAAAAAAACTTTTACCTGCTGATAATGACGATTCAAATTATCATACGACGATTGTTGGACGTCTACTGCTTTTTTAGCCAGCCATGCCTGATAATAAGCGGATTTAACATCGCAAGTCAGTTGCTGCTTAGCTTTTCTTTGGTCTTCGAGGGTTTTCTTCAAGGCCAGTTTAGCCAGTTTAACACCATTTGTAACCTGCCCACCGGTATAAAGATTCTGGGAAACAGAAATAGACCCGCTGGAGCCATGATCGGAACCGAGCGATTTTTGAACCGTCTCATATTTTGACGCTCCAAGTTCGTAGCCCACAGTCGGAAACAAACCGGCCTCTGCCGAACGGACTGTTTCTTTGGCTATTGCAACGCTCTTTTCCTGGGATTGGAGTTGTTTACTGTTTTGATAGGCCAATTGCAAACACTGATCCAATGTCAAAACTTCTCCCGCCGTCTGGCCGGCCTTGTCGTCCGCAGCGAATGCGATAATAGGCGTTACCATCACCGCAAAGGCCAAAATAACAATTAAAAAACGATTCTTCATCAAAAAACCTCCTCTTTTGCAATCCTTTAAGACTTTTCCGCCGTCAAACAACACCTTGAATCCGGGTAGGAACCTGTCCGTAATATAACCGCATTTCTTTCCAAATTCTTTCCAACAATTCCCCCTACTATACTCCCAATCCATGTCCCTGCTCCATGCAATGGAATTTCGATCAAAGGTGGGGTTTTCCTGCCCGTTTTTCATTCCCTGCTGCCGGAAGTCGCTGGATCTTCCTTCATGCCAAGACCCAAGTTTTTCCTGAATCCAAAATTTTTCCTTCATTACTATAACGTGACTTTGCCGAATTTATTGAAAGCATCCCGTCAAATTTATGTTAAAACTTTTTTACAAAGAAGTGTATTCATAGAAAAAGCATCTTTTTAAAAATCTTCACCTCCCTTCCATCCTTGGAAATAATAAAATTATTAAACTTTCTGACGGGCTTTTTCCGTCAGTATCCCTTCGCTGATAATTTTAATGATCGCTTCAAGTATTTCGTGAACGGTAAAAGACGATTCGGAAAGCGCCTCACTGGAAATGAGATTTTCAAAAGCCCGGGATATTACCAACATAATTAATCGCAAATCCAGGTCACTGCGAATCATTCCTTTTTGAACTCCCTCATTCAACAATTGCTCAATGTAGGGAATCAGCCTTTGATAAGGGGGACCCTTATGTCCAAACCGGTCAAAAGCCATCTTTCTCAAGTCACGAATCAGTTGCGGTGTAAATTTCGCTTTATACTTTCCTATCAACCTGGAAATTTCCCGCAATTTTTCTAGGAAATCCATTTCCCCATTCCGGGTGAGCGCCTCAATCCGGCCGAGCATTTCCTGGTGATCCGTAGCCAACACCGCAAAGAGTAGTTCTTCTTTGCTATAAAAATACTTATACAAAGTCTTCTTGCTAATTTCCAATTCTGCGGCAATTTGCTGCGTAGTAGTATTGACAAAACCGTACTGAAAAAATTGAACACCTGCTTTTTCAAGAATCAATTTGCGCAGGTTGTCTTCTTTAGCATCACTCACCATAAACCCGTCTCCTTCAGTCGATTTCCTTCTTGTGACATGAGCCGTAGCAAACCGGACAACATTACAATGGATACCGGAATGGTTTTTGTGGTTTCCATTATAAAAAACCTAGCTCCATTTGTCAATAGAGGCAAAACTTTCCCAAAAATTTACGGTGTCATGCCATCCGACAGTTTTGTCAGTTTAAGTTGCTCCTGACCCATTTGAATTTGAACGCCGGAGACGGAACTGTATTCAAAATGAATGTTCATGTTAGCGGGCAATAGTGACGAATCCAGGGAAAAACTGGTGGTTATCAAGGAGTTGCTATGAGCCAAAAAAAACAAATCCGGTATTTTACTGGTATCCCCCCAGGTTGTATCCAGAGGAACCGGCTGATAATCGGGGGTAAAAAAAACCGCCCAGGCATGCCCGATTGGGCTGCCGTAATAATCTCCCGAAAAATAGCCGGCGGGAATGTTTAACGCCCGGAGCAAAGCCACTGTGATAACGGCATAGTCTTGACAGTCCGCTGATTCCATGTGTTGCAGGGCTCTTTTAACCCCGGCTTTTTGGCCCATTTCTGCCGGCTCCCGATAGGCCATGGCATTCATCACATATTGATAAACCCCCTGTACCCGGTCGGCCAAGCGGTCGCTTCGGACATTTTGACGGATTTCCCAGGCCATTTTTTGAATCTGGGGGTTTTTTAAATCGACAGCCTCGGTCGATTGAGTCCACAGCTTATATTCGGCTTCATTTTTCCGGTAATCGGTAATTTTCATGGAAGCGATACTGTCTTTGGAAATCCGTTTATCAGCCACCCAGACCTCGGCGTTAATTTCCAGGTGATTCAGACCCGGTAAAAGGCTGTTCGAAATTTCACAGCGTAAAAATTGGGTGCCGAATGGATCGATGACGGTTCGGTAACGGATGGCCCGGTTATTGAGACTTACCCGGAGATTCTTCACGGTCTGATATGGATAGGACTGGGGGATCTGCAACATTATCTTCGCCGTGACCGACGATGCCCCCCTGGCGCCGGCAAAAACCTGGATGGGATAAACAGCCTGATAACGGTAGTTCGCGTTACCGATATTGTTATAGCGCTCCAGGCAGGTGGCATAATAAGGAGAATCGGGATAGAAATCCACTACCTTTTTAAATTCCCCTTTGGCTAAACCCGGTTTATTTTGATAAAGATAAATGAATCCCAAGGTTTGGTGTAAATAAGGATTGTCTTTTTGGGCCAAAGCCGCCTCAATACACTGAATCGCCTCTTGAAAATGTTCCACCGCCGGGGGGCTAAACAGTTCATTGCTTATGTTAATCGCCAACGACTCCAAAGAGTCGTCCCGCAAACGGCATTTGCCGGCAAATCGGTAACCGTAAAGGAGCATCGTTACACGTTCGCTCTTGTGGAGCTGCTCTGCCAGTTGCAGATAGCAATAAACGGTATTATGCTGAATGGAAATTTCTTTTTCAATACTGAGAGCTGCTTTATAGTAAGCAATCGCCCCTTTATAGTCTCCCTTTTTTGAAAGGTCCTCCGCCATACAAACAGCCCAAAGGTACAAGGTTGAACGGTTGTCTTTATAGCCTGTAATCAGCCTTTTCAGAATCGGTAACGCTTTTGAATATTGCGCCGTATAATAGTCATCCACCGCCAGATTATAATCCCGGGCAAATTGATTATCTCTGGACTTCACACCCGGCCTTAAAAACTCAGCCGGAAAAGGAGCGGCCTGAATGTCCCCTGTTTCAAAAGCGGCTTCAGCGGCCCACACTTTATGACAGCCATCCTGAAAAAGCTGCCCTGAAATTAATTGCAGTAAAACAAAGCATAATCCGGTTATCAAAGCGACTCGCCCAGCCATTTCATTCAAATGAAAGATCCTCCCTTCCCTTCCAGGTGATCTTGTTTTACTCCACTGTCAAACGAGGATTGGATACCATTTTCTGGTATGCCACTAAATTCCCTTCCGGACAACCTTCGGTGCACCGGCCGCATCCTGAACACTTTTCATCAATCTTTAATTGACCGTTGTCCAAACAAATTAAACCTTCCGGGCACTTTTGCGCGCACTGCCCGCATATACGGGCGCATTTCTTCTTCAACACAAACCCCTGGAAAAGTTGATTCATAAAGGGAGTCATTTGCCCGGGCTGCAAATCAACGAAAGCCGAAAGGGCTTCCCTGAAACTGATTTCTCGTCCTTGTAGCGCCGCTTTGGTGTATTGATGGTGCAGAATGTAAAGAAATAGATCATCCAGGCTATGCGCGGGGAAACAACTTTCGATATTCAGCTGTTTGAGGGAAGCGATGGCCGGATTATAAACCTCCATCCGCCAATCACCGGCGGCTTCCTTTAAAGAGATTTGGGTCTTATTCTTTTCGCAAAGGGCCTGCTGGTGAAGATGAAGATAATGGATAGCCAGACGGTAGGACTCCATGTCGGTGAAATTCATTTCCAGCCCCGTCTTAAGGGTAAAGCCCGCTTTTTTCCTCCACAACACATGTTCTAACGTATCTCCGGACGGCAATAATTCAAAAACCTCGGCATCAATATATAACTGATGGACTTCTTTGGCTACGGTCACCCGGTGATTCCCGTCGATCACATAATAATCATCCTTTACCTGGTATACTTGTATCGGCGGAAAAGAGACCCCGGATTCAGCGGCCAGACGGATATTTTTCAATTTCTCCTGATCGGCGTCTTCGGAGTGAAAATGAGCGTCAAAGTCCTGCCAGCGGTTGACGCTGCCGCGAATGCGTTCAACCAATATCTCCCGGACCCCCAGGTAGCGCATTTCCTTCAGGTTTTCCTTTTGATAACGCTCTGCAAATTCATTTCGCTTCGATTTGTTCATTTTCTTTAAACCTCCCGAAAAAAGGAACATGCCGCTTGCCGGAGCTGAAGCAACTTAGCAAAACTTTTTCAACTTCGCAACTGCTCCCATAGGCTACCGATGATAATATAAAACCAATATTTTACACCGGATTCGCTTTTTCCTTCCGGTTATGTTGGAAAATTAAATCTTGGCCACCTCAACCTTCACTTTCATTCCTTCTTTCATTGAATTACCCGGTTTGGTTAATATCCATTCTCCCGGTTTTACTCCGGAGAGAATCTCGATTTGTTCGTCGTTCTCAATCCCTTTGCGAATCGGTCGAAGCCTGGTATACCCCTTTTCGATGGCAAATACATGATTTCTCCCGTGCAGGTCAAAAACAGCGCTTGCCGGGATAACCATTGTCTCCCCTTTGATTCGGGTAAAAACTCTTACATCCACATCGTAGCCTGGCTTAAGCAAACCCATTCCGTCCAGAAAATCAATGGTCACTGTGGCCCGTTTCTGGTTCACTCCCAGAGAGGAAACTACATTTTGCGCCATAGGAGCCACTTTTCTTACTTTTCCATCCAAAACAGGGCCTCCGGTCGTTTGGCCACTGATAGCGACCCCATTACCGGGCCGGATTTTCACCACATCATCGGCCAGAATATCGGCATCGATCTCCAACTTTTTCGGATCACCGATGATAAAGGCCAGGGTTCCCTGGCTTACCACTTGATGGATGTCAATGGCTTTTTGAAGGATCATCCCTGCCAGCGGGGCCCTGACCTCCAAGTTATCTTGCGTTTTCTTTAGTTGAAGAGTCGCCGTTTCCATGGTGTTCAGCGCCTGCTCATAGGCTGCCCGCGTGTTATCGAAATCAGTTCTGCTGATTGCGCCTTCCCCGAACAGTTTCTGAGCTTTATCCCAATCTTTCCGGGTTGACTCCAAATCGATCCTCGTTTGGAAGGAGTTGATTTTGGCGATATCAAGATCTGCCGGACTCATTTTTAACAACAATTCCCCCATTTGAACAAGATCGCCTTGATCAACCAAAAGCGCAGTAATCCTGCCGCTATCATTCAAGTAAACGCTCTGGCTTTGCCGGGCTTTAACCGTTCCGGTCTCATCGATATATTCCCGGATACTGCCGCGGGATACTTTCAAAGCATCAACCGGAATGCCTTGATTGATTTGATAAATGACCGCCAAGATTATAACAACGCAAATTCCGATGGTAATCCATAATTTCCGTCTCTTCATGATCGGGCTCTTCATCATCAAGCTCCCCATTATCAAACCCTCTCCTTTCTCTTCATTCACTGCTTTTTAAAGCTTCCACCATGTTGATCTCATGAATTTTATTCATCAGTATCAAGTTGGCGGAGATACTAAAGAACATTACCAATACAATAGCCAGTAAATAACTGGGACCGTTTACCACAGCCGGGAAATTGATATTGTCGGTACCGGCGCTCTGACACAAATAATTCAGCAAGCGCCCGCCTGCCAATAACCCGCACCCCATCGCCAGAACCGTGATGATCAAATTTTCATTAAACACCAGTTGCCGCATTTCCGAGGAGGTAAATCCCAATACCTTTAAGGTGGCCAGTTCCCGGCGGCGTTCAAAAATATTGATGGTGGTAATATTGTAAATCACCGCAAAGGCCAGGAGGCCGCTGGCCAGTATCATGATACCAATCGAAACGACCGATTGGCTTTCGGCTTTCAGCAAATTGGACAGCGCCACCGTTCTTGATTGAATCGAAGCCACCGTTGGCATTTCTTTGATTTTGGCGGTGACTTTATCCTGATAAGCGAGATCGTCCAGTTTAATCATACATCCGTTGGCCAATGAACCGTCCTGCAGCAAGCGGCTGCAAAAATCCAATCCGCCATAGGCGCTTTGCCCCACATATTGGGCGACCACTTTCCGAATCCGCACCCATTTACGGTCCTGGTCGCTGTTTTTTCCCGGCCAGGTCGGCTTGACTTGAACCAGGTCTCCGGCTGCGGCGCCCAAAGTATCGCTAAGTTGCCGGGAAATCAAAATTCCCTTTAAAGGAACGGCGACTTTTTGGTTATTCCGATCGCTGATTTGAAAAAGTTGAGGATTGTCAATCAAGCCCACCAGTCCTAACCTTTTGACCTTCCAGCCGTTGGCGATCTCTACTCCATAGCCAAGTAAAGGCTCAATGTAAGTTACATGAGGCAGGCTTCGAATATATTGTAGTTCATCGGGTTTCAGCATTTGATTGAAAGTAACGTTCAAATCATACTTCTGGGTTGTGGAATATTCCTGTTTGATCAAAAATCCAATTGAGTCATTTAAGCCCAGCGCCGACAGTAACAAAGCCGTTGCAAAAATGATTCCCACCGATGTCAGCAAAGCCCGTTGCTTGTAACGAAAAATATTCCGGAAGATGATTTTCCAACTGAAATTCAACCGCCGCCAAAGCGCGGGAATCTGTTCAAGCCAACTTTTGGAAGCTGTTTTCGGCGCTTTCGCCCGCATGGACTCGGCCGGAATCAGTTGCAATTCCCTGCGGCACGAATGGTAACCGGCTCCCAGACAAAAAAACATCGTCAGCAGCAAGGCCGGTAAAACCAGCCCGTAGTGAGAGCGAACCTGTTCCAGCGGAAGCTGATAAACGGTGTTGTACATGGCCATCATTTTTTGGCTGAGATAAATGCCCAGGGCGGCGCCGAAAGCATTACCAGCCAAGCCGATGAAAAAGCCGTAGGAAAGATAATGGAGCATGATCTGGAAGTTGCCGTACCCGAGCGCTTTCAAGGTACCGATCTGAACCCGCTGGTTTTCAACGATCCGGCTCATGGTGATATAGATGATGGTTGCCGCCACGATTAAAAAAATGATTGGAAAGAGATTGCTCAGCGAACCCAACTGCTGAATCTCTCCGGAAAAAGTATTAAAACTGATTTGGTCCTTTTTGGGTGTGATTTGACTCAACCCGTATTTTTGCAAGACCTTTTCCATCTTCCGTTGGAACCGTTCACTGTCGGTTCCGGGCTTGAGCAAAACCGAAGCATCGTTAATCGAACTATTAAAACCCAAGATACCCTGGCCGAAAGACTTTTTAAGATAGACAATGCCGAACCTGACCGGGTCCGGCACCATCTCGCTGCTATCCCGGATTTGGTAAAGATATTCGGGACTTTTCACCATTCCGATTACTTTAAGTTTCACCCCATTGCCGTTAATGATCGGTTCCAAAACATCACCGAACTGCAGGCCCTGGGCTTGAAAAAAGGCCTCATCGACCAGGCATTGATTGCCCTGATCCGCCGTAAAATACCGGCCGGCTTTGAGCATTATATCATTTACAGTTTCCTGGCGGACATCCGGTAAGGTTATAAGGCGGAGTACGGCATCACGTTGATGAATCGTCAGCTGTTGATCGCTAACCACCCTGCCGGTGACTTGTTTTACTTCGGGAAAACCCTTTATGCGGGTCAATACATTTTCCGGGGCCTTTTGAAAAGACAGCCAGAGATCGGCCAAACGGTAAGCAGCAAAATATTTATCACTGGCGGACTGTAGGTTCAGCAGCGCGGAATTCAAGCCGATATAAAAGGATACCCCGATGACGGTCACCAGTAAAATGGAGGCAAATTGTCCCTTGGCCTCCCGGATATCCCGCAGCAATTTTTTTAAAAAAAGCCTCATTACCATTCAATCCTTTCCACCGGTTCCGGATTTTCCTGGTGTTCAACTTTTTCCACCCGGCCGTTTTTGATCCGGATGACCCGGTGAGCCATGGCTGCCAAGGCCGAATTGTGGGTGATAATCATCACCGACTTTTTCATTTTCTTATTGACCTTGGATAAAAGACTTAAAATGGATTTACCGGTCTGATAATCGAGGGCTCCGGTGGGCTCATCACAAAGCAACAGTAAGGGATTTTTGGCAACCGCCCGGGCAATGGCCACCCGTTGTTGTTCGCCCCCGGATAATTGAGCCGGGAAATTTCCGAGACGTTTGCCCAGTTCCACCGCTTCCATCACTTCCTTGATATCCAGCGGTTCATCGCTGATTTGGGCTGCCAGCTCGACATTTTCCAGGGCGGTCAGGTTCGGCATCAGGTTATAAAACTGAAAGACAAAGCCGATCTTTTTGCGCCGGTAAAAAGTTAATTCCTTGTCGGAATAACCCGCGATGTTTTGGCCTTCCACCCAGATTTCCCCGCCAGTTGGGCGGTCCATTCCGCCGATAATGTTTAAGACGGTACTTTTACCGGCCCCGCTGGGTCCGAGAACCACCGTCAACTCGCCCGGAAAAGTCTCAAAACTGATACCGTCGGCGGCCCTGATCGCAACCTCGCCGACCCGATATTCCTTGATCATATCCTTTAAACAAATCATCGCTTCATGGGTCATCTTTACCGCTCACCTCGGAATCAGTGATTTGTAAACTACCTTTTGCCGCGCCCAAAGCCTTTTCCAATACGGTAAAACCGGCCTGAACTCTATGAATAACAAATTCCTTAGAAGCGTGAGGTTGCCTTAAAATACTATGGAAATAGGGTTCAAATCCACTGATTACAATCTCCAGTGTCTCCCGGGGATACTCTACATCAAAAAGTTTCTCTTTAACCCCCTGCTCGATGATGTTTAAAAACAAGGTAATGATGTCATTTAGCCAGCGCTGAGCCATCCGTTGGTGCAAGATCTCATTTTTTTCCTCATGGACATAATAAAAAATTTTTTGATTTTCAGGTTCCGGAAAAAGCATAAATCGGAAGGTGTTTTTAAGCTTTTGAATACTATTTAAAGTATTGTCATTGCCGATATGATTGACTTTTTCCATTAAATGCTCGGCGAAACGGTTCACCACTTGATCCAAAATTTCATTTTTGGATTTAAAGTAATAATAAAATAAACCCTGAGCCACTCCCACCTTGGCAACGATGTCGCTCACCGACGTTTCATCAAAGCCTTGGGTTAAAAAAAGCTCCGCCGCGGCATCGATGATTTCACTTTTTCTGGTTTCGGGTTCTTTGGTAATCCTGGTTTTACTCAACTTAAAGGCGCTCCTTCGCATAACTTCCCTTGATAAAGTTATTATATTCCACTGACTGACTATCAGTCAATGAAATTTCATGATAGTATCCATTCATTTTCAATGAAGCGTTTATTCGGGATAACGGTGGGCAAACCAGTCAATCAACTTCCTGGCGACACTGATTTTTCCCGGGATCGGGGGAAGATTGCCGGCGGTAAACCACTTTGCTTCGACGATTTCCCTGCCGTCAACATGGATATCGCCGCTTTCATATTCGGCCACAAAAGCAACCATTAAAGAATCGGGAAACGGCCAGGGTTGGCTGGCGAAGTATTGAATATTCCGAACTTCGATACCCACTTCTTCCCGGACTTCTCTGCGCAGACATTCCTCCAACGATTCTCCGGGCTCCACAAAACCGGCAATCACCGTACGAAGATCCCCCGGAAGATTGCGGTTGCGGGCTAACAAAATTTGGTTGCCCTTAGTGATCGCCACGATGATCGCCGGAGAAATCCGGGGGAAAACAAGCTCCCGGCAACGGGGACAAATTTTAGCCCTTTCTTCGGCGGCAGGTTCGGTGGGAGCGCCGCAACTGCCGCAATATAAAGTATGCCGATCCCAATTGGAAAGGTGATAGGCCCGGCCCACCAGCCAAAATAAATCCTCCGGCATCTTCCCGTAGAGCTCGCGCACCTTAACAAAGCTGAATGTGGAAGGAAAATCTTGTTCAGCCGCAACCGTGGCGAAATAACAGGGACGCCCTTCCAGTGTTCCCAGATAACGCTCGGCGCCGGTTAAAGCGAATGTTTCTCCGGCGGCTAACGGCAAGTGATACCCGATTCCACCCGGATTACCGGGGACACTCCTGTCAGGAGAAATATCCATCAGGATTTGATGGTCGTGGAACAAAAACCAGTAAGCCGCGGAATCCTTTGGGTGATTGAGGCAAGTGCCGGGTATGAAATTCATTGCGCATTCTCCCATGCTGTTTATTCAAGCGTAAAAACATAATGCCCGTATACGTTGATCACTTGAGTTTTTCCATTCTCCCAAACCCGTACCTGATCCAGGGGATTGTAAACCAAATGATTATGACCGTGTAAAAAAAAGCGGGGCTTGCTATGTTCGAGCAGTTTGTTAAATGCCGCAAATCCCCGGTGAGCAAAGTCTTTTCCCTCGTGGATCCCTTTTGGCGTGGCATGGGTCACGATTACATCGGGCTTACCGCCAAACCAGACGCTGAAAATGGCCTTATTTACCATCCAACCCATTTCCCGCTCAGTATATTGGACTACCCCGTTATTGTAGCGCGGACATCCCTCAAACCCAAGAAATTTGAATCCTTTATAGCGGACCATCCGGTTATGTAAATTCTCCCCAAGGGAGACGGCCTTGGTTATTTTCTGATCATGATTGCCCCGTACATAAAAAAGAGGCGCGCCGTACACCGTGGAAACATAGGACAGATAATCCTCCGAGAGATCCCCGCAGGAAATAACCAGATCGACGGGACCGATCTTCAGCCTCATCCTTTCTTCGTACAGCGTTTCCTCTTCAACATCAGCTATCGCTAATATTCTCATTAAAAACCCCCGTTTAGGCCTTGGAATATATTTCAATGTTTCGACGATCCCCAGCCTTTACCTTCCTTGCCCGAGGGATTTTATTGATCATGTCTCATTTCTATTATATGAAATATAATGTTATAATAAATTGTAAATGTTTCAAAAAACAATGAAAAATGATAAACCCGGGGGAGGGAGTTTTTTCCCATCCAACCAATGGGTTCCTTTTGGTTATTCTCAGGTTACGTTTTTCCTTACTTCAAATGGGGGGCGCTTAATGAAAAAAAATCATGGGTTATTGAAAACCATCAAGAAATACTTATTTTTCGAGTTGGGAGCAGTGCTGGCCGCAGTGGGACTGGAAGAATTCCTGATACCCAACAAAATCATCGACGGCGGGATTACCGGGGTATCGATTATCTCAAGCTATTTAAGCCATTTTTCACTGGGCATTTTCATCTTCATTCTGAACATTCCCTTTCTCATCTTCGGTTATAAACAAATCGGCAAGACTTTCGTAATATCCACCCTGTTTTCCGTAACGTCCCTGGCGATTTGGGTTTCAGTACTCCATCCGATTCCGGGTGTCACTCACGATGTGCTGCTGGCGACGGTTTTCGGCGGCATCATTCTGGGGATCGGGGTCGGTATCATCATTCGTTACGGCGGCTCTCTCGACGGAACCGAAATCATTGCCATCTTTTTGAATAAAAAGAGCTGTTTTTCCGTGGGTGAAATCATCATGTTTTTTAACCTTTTTATCATGGCCAGCGCCGGATTCGTCTTTGGCTGGGATAAGGCGATGTATTCACTGATCGCCTACTTTATCGCCTATAAAATGATTGATGTGACTATCGAAGGACTGGATGAAACCAAGGCCGCTCTGATCATCACCGATAAAGGCCCGGAGATTGCCGAGGTCATTACGGCCCGGTTAGGCAGAGGAGTGACTTTTTTGGAAGCCAAAGGCGGCTTCAGCGGTCAAGCAAAAAACGCGATTTATTCCGTGGTGACCCGTTTGGAAATTGTGAAATTAAAATCGATTATCCACGATATCGATGAGGAGGCTTTTATGACCATCAGCGATGTCAGCGATGTGATGGGCGGGAAACATAAAAAACGAGATATCCATTAATGCCGGTAAAAGGACCGAATCATGTTCTTCCAGCGCTTCTTTTAAGCGTCACTTTATCGTAAAAGCCAAGGGTAAAAAGATAAAAACCCCAGAAAGACCGGGAAACAAGTCTTTCCGGGGTTTTTTCAATTCATCAGGGTTTATGCATTTCACTTTGGAATGTTTTTAGATTATCCTTGGTAACAAGAATGGTGCCCGAATCGGTGAAAGACGGAACTTTCTTACCCTTAATGGTGTCCATTGCATATTTGCCGCCTAAATAACCCATTCTCCAGAATTTCTGGGCCATTGTCGCCCATATTTTACCTTTGGAAATATTGTCCACGGTTTCACTGATAGCATCAATCGCAAGAATCGTCATCTTATTTGTCAAATTATTTTCGCTCGCAACCAACGCGGCGCTATTCCCGCAGGTAGCGTTGAGGCATAACACGGTATTCACTTCAGGGTGGGCTTTAAAAATATCTTGGAATTTTTGAACTGCCGTCATGGAATCACCATTGTCCTGTTCGGTGATGACTATTTTGATATTGGGATATTTTTGGGCCACCCGGGCTTCAAAAGCTTTTTTCTGTTCCAACTGATTGGACACATCGAGCCGAACCATCATGATACAAACATTTGCCTTCCCGCCGGTCTTTTTGGCGATATAATCCGCAGCTTGAATACCATAGTTTGTATTATTTGTGCCTATGAAACAAACCCGGCTATCCTCCGGCGAATCGGAGCTGGTATTGATAATCGGTATTCCGGCCCGTTTAGCCTTGATATATGTATTACTCAAAGCACTGTAATTATAGGGAACCGTGATAATGGCATCCGGTTTCTCGGCAATAGCGCTCTCTAGCGCCTGCACCATTTGGCCGTCATCAATAACGGAAGGACCAATAATTTTAAGCCTAAAGCCTGATTCTTTCGCTGCCTGTTTCATGCCGTTTTCTTCATCGGTAAAGACAGGGTTGCCCACCAAGGGATTGACAAAGATAACATAAGGTTTCTTTGCGGAACTACCTGCAGCAGCTTGACTTGGGATTCCAGGCGCAATCAGTACCGAAATCATAAGCAATACCATTCCCCATAATAATCCTTTTTTCATTTCCATTCTCCTTTTTTGTTAATATATATCAGTTTCATCAACTGAAATACTTCTCCAAACCTGTTGCGGCCCGCATAACCTTTTCCTGCGAGACTTGGCTGCGTGGAATTTCAGCCCACACTTTCCCCCCGAAAAGCACTAAAAAGCGGTCACACATACCCAGCAATTCGGGTAAATCCGAAGATATCATGACGATGGCCACCTTTGATTTTACCAATTCATTCATAATGTTGTATATTTCCACTTTAGCGCCAACATCCACGCCGCGGGTGGGTTCATCCAGGATGAGTACTTTCAAATCCTTCATCAACCATTTCGCAAGGACGATCTTTTGTTGATTACCCCCGCTTAGGTTCATAATGTTGGTATTTAACCCTTCCGCCTTCACATGCAACTTATCGAAAAAATGTTGGGAAATGGTTTCCTCGTTTGCTCGGTTGACGATTCCCGCTTTCGATACCGCATGCAAACTTGAAAGGGTCATGTTTTCCCTCAAGTTCATCGGCGGGATAATCCCCGTTTTTTTTCGATCTTCCGTAACCAGTCCGATTCCATTTTCAATAGCTTGCAACGGTGTTGTGATATCCACTTTTTTACCGTTCAAATAAATTTCACCCTCGATAGGTTTTAGTGTCCCAAAGATTGCATTGGCTATTTCAGTCCGTCCCGCGCCGACCAAGCCCGCGATACCCAATATTTCTCCTTCTCTCAAGGCAAAACTGATGTTTTCAACAATATTTTTGTTGGAGATAAAAGGATGTTTTACGGTGAAATTTTCAATACGCAATACTTCAGGTCCAAGGGGCGCTTTCTCTTTGGGATACATGTCGTCAATTTTGCGCCCGACCATATCCTCAACGATTTGATTGACCTCCAAATCAGCGCGGTTATAGGAAGAAATGACGTTTCCATCCCGCAGAACCATTACCCGGTTGGCAATCTCAAAAACTTCTTCCAGATGATGCGAAATATAAATACTGGAAATTCCCTTAGCAGACAGTTCCTTCATAATATTAAACAAATTAAACGCGTCTTGCTCGGTTAACGCAGAGGTCGGTTCATCTAAAACCAGAATTTGGGGGTGCCGCGCCAAAGACTTTGCAATGGAAAGGAGCTGCTGCTGGCTGGTACTTAAATTTCTCGCCATTTCTTGGGGATCGACATTCAGACGCACCATTTGAAGATACTTTTGCGTCTGTGCATAAGTTTTTTTCCAGTCAACGATGCCCGGAACCACTTGGGGCAACCGGCCTAAAAATATGTTTTCGGCAACCGTCAAATCCAGATGCAGGCTGATCTCCTGATGAATCATTTCGATTCCCGCATTTTGTGAATCGCTTGGGTTTTTAAAGACTTTTTCCACGCCATTGATGAAAATTTGCCCCTCAAACGTCCCATACGGATAAGTACCGCTTAGAATATTCATCAACGTAGACTTTCCGGCCCCGTTTTCCCCAACAAGCGCCAGGACTTCCCCTTGATGTAATTCCAAATTGACATTTTTGAAAACTGTGATCGGACCGAATCTTTTGGTGATATTCAACATCTTTAAAATAATTTCCATCGATAATCAAGCCCTTTTCCTGGAATTTATTTGAGTTCCTAAGCCTTTGTTTTATTCCGTTTATATTGATCAAGACCGACGGCAAACACAATAATTAAACCCATAACGAATTTTTGCCAGTAAGCCGAAACCCCCACCAGGTTCATTCCGTTATATAAGACACTCATAAATAATGCGCCGAATACGGTTCCCAGAATCGTGCCCGAACCGCCATTCAAGCTTGTACCGCCTATGATTACAGCCGTAATGACCTGCATTTCATAGCCGTCGCCGATAGAGGGCTGCGCCGATCCGAGTCTGGACGCCATAAGTATTCCGGATAAGGCTGCCAGGGTCGTCACGATAATATAGACCGATGCCTTGATGCGATTTACGTTAATTCCCGAATAACGGGCCGTTTCCTCATTGCCGCCGATGGCGTAAACTTTTCTGCCATAGATAGTATGTTTAAGGACCCAGTTTGCCAGGAGCGCAAGGATGGCCGTTATGATGACGACATAGGGAATGCCGAAAAGGCTGCCCAGGCTGAATTGGCTGAATGCGGCGGGCAATGGATATATCGGAGTCCCTTTGGTAACCACAAGAACAAGCCCTCTCGCCATATACATGGTGCCCAAAGTCGTAATGAGCGGCGGAATCGAAAACTTTACCACCACCAAAGCATTGAATAGTCCTCCGGCCACTCCCGAAAGCAAACCGATGAAGATCGCCAGGGGAATGGGCACGCCCGATTTCAGACAAATGCCGCAAATTAAACCGCAAAGCGCCAAAAAAGACCCCACGGAAAGGTCAAGACCGGCTGCAATGAGAACAAAGGTCATCCCGATTGAAATAACCAGTATGTAGGACGTGCTGCGAAGTACATCGTTGATATTGCCAAACGAATAAAAAACCGGATTCATAATGCCGATCAACAAGCATAACAAAATTAAAGGAATGAGTATCCCTGTCTCTCGGGCATCGAAAAACTTACGCAAAAAATTTTTTGTCTTCACCGCAGAATTCCAACCTCCTCAAATGTTTGAAATCGTAATACCCACAAATTACGAAAACGGTTTCCTAAACCGAGCGATTTCCATTTCCTTAAGCTTTACTTGAAAATGGAGCTTTCCCCTTTATCATTTCGCTCTCTTGATCATTACATAATATTTCCGCCTCATGATATCCATCTCTATAAGGACCCATAGATAATCTGTCTCATGGCTCTTCTCACATTCAAATCAGGTCCCTGCGCTATCTGCTGCATATAGGTCACAGCCAAACCTTCTTCGGGGTCTACCAAAAAATAGTTGCCCGGTAATCCGTCCCAGCCATATTCGCCGACACTGCCGTTGCTTGAGGCTGCGACATTATCCATCATGACCCGGAATAGATTGCCGTAACCATATCCCGCAAGACCCTCGAAATATATCGAATCCCGCTGGGCTTGATTTAACTGATTGGCCCTCATAAAGGCGATCGTCTTACGGCCCAGAATTTCCCGGCCGTTGTAAACTCCCTCATTCACCAGCATCCTGAGAAAATGCATATAGTCCTCCAGGGTGGAATACAGGCCGGCGCCTCCGGACTCAAAACATGGTTCTTCGCTAGGGTTTATTGATGAAAAGGTGAGTAAGGTTAAGGATTCCATCATTTTTTCGTCCGCTATTTCCAAATGGCCCTGTTCATCTTTTCGGGTGTACATTTTGGCTAACCTGGCCAATTTACTTTCCGCCACTTTAAAATCGCTATCGGCCATTTCAAGGGGCTCAAAGAGTTCCTTTTTCAAAAACTCGCTCAATCGCCGACCCGACACAACTTCAACCATACCGCCTAAAATATCCGCGGACGAACCGTATTTCCATCCTTCTCCCGGCTCAAAGTCCAATGGGGCTTGGGCCAGGATGTTGCAAATCTCGGCGCTGGAAAATTTTCGGCCCATCTTTACCTGTTGTTTGATTTCCGTAAATAACCGGGCCATTGCTTTTTCGCCTTCCGTATCCGCCGCCGGATATACAAGACCGGAAGTCATATTTAAAAGATTTTGGATGGAGATTTGTTTTTTGGCGTCAACAATTCCTTGGTTGTCGCATACCTTCATATGTTGAAATTCCGGCAAATATTTGGCAATGGAATCATTTAAATCAATGAGGCCTCTTTCATAAAGAATCATGACTGCAACCGCGGTAATCGGTTTACTCATGGAAAATATCCTATAAATCGAATCCCGGCCGTCCGAACCATAGCTATTTTGAAACACTCTCCGATGATGGTGTTCCACTGCTATCGATGCGCCCAGTATTTTTTGTTTCTTCAGTTCATTATCAAACAAATCATTGAGGCTATGTAGTTTAGCCAGGTTCATAACGTTTCATCCTCCATAACAATACCCGTTCCGTAGCAATAAAATCCGAAATATTTCGAAAGCGCTTTCGGTAAATAAAGCATACCAAATGTTACTACGCCTGTCAATATATTTGGACTTTTTTCCGTTTCGATGAACCGTAAACCATAGCCCAACTTTCAGGATGGTTTCCATTGCTTAAATATGCAGATAGGAATGGTTTTTTTCGGCTACCTATCTTATTGCATGGACAAAAAACCGTTTTCGTTGTATCATTATGGCAAATAAAATAAGAGGTATCATGGATGGCAAGTTTAAAAGATATTTCCCAAAAGGCAGGCGTAGCTGTTTCGACTGTTTCAAAGGCCTTGAACGGCCGCGCCGATATTTCCGATGAAACCCGGGAGAAGGTTTGCAACATTGCCAAGGAACTTAATTATAAACCCAATGTGGTGGCCCAGACTCTTGCCGGGAAGGCATCCAAATTGGTAGGAATTATCGCTCCGGAAATCCAGAGCAACTACTTTGTTAAAATCGTAAACTATTTACAATTTTTCCTGCAAAATAAACAGTATAGCACCATCCTCAACATCTCTAATTTTAAATTCGAGGAAGAGCGCGATGGGTTGGAAATGTTTTGCAACCGGAATGTTGACGGAATTTTTCTCATTTGTTCCATGCATCATGAAATCATCCATCAACTGAGGCGAATCAAAAATTCCTATGGGATTCCGGTGGTATTGATTGAGGCCTTGGATATTTTCCCTGACTATGATTATATAATGATTGACGATACGTATGGTATGAATACCGCCATCAAACACCTCAAAAAAAAGGGCCACCGGAAAATCGGTTTTATCACCGACAGTGTCAATAAATTTATCCGTCTTCCTATGTTTATCAAGGCGATGAAGGAAAATGAGCTGGAAATCAAGGAACCCTATTGCGTGGATGATCCGGAGCGATTTGAGCAAGGCGGATATAATTGTATGCAAAAAATTTTATCCGGCCAGGATCGCCCCACCGCATTACTTACCGGTTATGATAATATTGCAATCGGAGCCATGAGGGCGATTTACGAATCCAACTTAAAAATACCGGAGGACTTTGCGATGATCGGCAATGATAATATCCGCGAATCTTCCTATTTGTATCAGAGCCTTACCACAATTTCGCCTCCGGTATTAGAAATGGCGCGCATGGGGGTTGATTTGTTGATTGAAAAAATTGAAAACAAGGAAAACCATACCATTCATAATATAAAACTTAATCCGGAGCTGATTATCAGGGAAACCACTTAGGGTATACCCTTCCCCCACCGGGGAAAAGGATTTTCCCAACTCTCCCCTCCAGTTACTTAAATGCCGGTAGCTAGCAGTTTGCTTCTCCCCTCCCTTTGACTGCCGGACACAATTTACGTTAAAGGGAGGGGAAGTTCGTTATATTACAGGTTTACCAAAAAGAGGGCCCAAATCTTAGCCATCTTAAAGGTATCATCGAAGACTTCCAATCAAAAAATGTCGCTATATGCTGCATTATCCGACCTTCCCCTCCCTTTCCCGCTTTTTATAAGCCATCAGTCAAAGGGAGGGGAATTGCCGCCATTTTCTCTGGCCGATCAGGTTCCTGTTGGGGTGAGTCAAAAATGCTGATCCCCAGTCGCGCCCGTAACCCGCCCCTCCACTCCCAAAAAACATATATATTTCCGTACAACACCCCCTCTGTCCCCACATCACCCTCAAACCCAATCCCCACCATTACCCCAACCCGTTGCCCACCCTTGGGTGGACGTTACATAAAAAAAACGCTCGAAGATTTGCTCAAAAAATCCCTTTTATTTTTATATCATTCGTGGCCCTCCTACCCCTCCTACACCTCCCAACCTTGCCATTGCTGTAACCATGGTTCAGGAGGGGCAGGAGGACATAAAAAAATAAACCAGGATAAAAACAGTTATCCATTACTTATCGTTTCAATCTGCGGATTTCCACCTGTCAACCGCTGTCGAGTAAAGAAGCTTAGTCTTAGTTGTTGCGTCAAGGCGCTCAACCGTTGCGTACGCATACCGAACGACTCAGTATGGATACTCAACCGTCGAGCATGCATACCGGACGACTCAGTATGCATACCGAACTCCCGCGCATGCATACTGAACCCTTGCGCACCCATACCGGACGACTCAGTATATATACCCGACTCTCGCGTATGGATACCGAACCGATGCACATTTTTTTGTTTGCTGATTTCTTCCCGTCAATCGTCCCCGTCGCTCAGGAAATCGCAGCTAAAATAATAATGCCCCCAAAAAGGGCAGTTTGGGTTTTCCGAACCCTTTGCCGTTATGACCCATCGGCTGAAAATATTGTGATTGCCGCAACCGTGACTTAGGAGGGGCAGGAGGGCATTTAAAAAAAAGGATAAATAGGCCAGCCATTATTTATCGTTTTAATCCTGTGAATGCGCCTTTAATAAAGGCGTTTAATCCTGCAAATCCTACAAATCCTGTTCATCCTGTCTGCGTCATCCTTTATTTAGGCCAACCTTTTCCCCGTCAACAATCCCAAGCGTTAAACCATCAATAATTTTTAATCCTGCAAATCCTGTTCATCCTGTCTCCGTCATCCTTTATTTAGGCCACCTTTTCCCATCAACAAACCTAAGCGTAAAACCATATTCCGTTGCCGAGCATCTTTCTCCAGGAAGGAGGGTCTCTCGTCGTCCCCGCCCTGCGCACTTATCGCGCCAACCGTTTTTCTCACCGCCCAGTACCCCGCCAACACCGTCCGGGCCTCTACTCAACCGGCTCTTCGCAAACGTTAAAAATTTCAACTTGATTTTTGGTATCTTTCGCCATAAACTCTATCTAGACGGCTTCTCCAAAAAGTTCATCCCAACCGGTTCCTGATCACGCCCACCGGATGAATCCCTTAAAAACACATCCCGGAGAAATACTCGCCGTTTGAAAGGCGCTACCATGGATTCCACCAATATTTCCCGCTGTTCCTGGTGTCTTGGGGACCCGCTGCTCACCGAATATCACGACCAAGAATGGGGCACTCCCCTCCACGACGAACAGCAGCATTTTGAATTTTTAACTCTGGAAGCGATGCAAGCCGGACTCAGTTGGTTGATTGTACTGAAGAAAAGGGAGATTTTCAGGGCAGCCATGGATTCCTTCGCGGTTCCAAAAATCGCAAGTTACACCCAGGCCGATATTGAACGGGTACTGGCTTTTCCCGGCATCATCCGCAACCGGAAAAAAATCGAAGCCACGGTCACCAATGCCCGGCAATTCATCAAAATCCAAGAGGAATTCGGTTCCTTTGACAGTTACATCTGGGGTTTTGTAAATAACAAACCGGTAATCCACGCCTGGAAGACTACCGGTGAAGTTCCCGTTACCACGGACCTCTCCGACGCCGTCAGTAAAGATCTTAAAAAACGGGGCTTTAAATTTCTGGGCTCCACAACCGTATACGCCCACCTGCAAGCCATCGGAATCGTCAACGACCACTTGGTGAGCTGTTTTCGATATCGGGCCGATTGAATTTAACCTTTCCCCTCCAAATAGGCAATCTGTTCCGGGGTAAGCTTAAACCGCAAAACATCCATGCTTTCTTCAAACTGGGCCAGCGAAGAAAATGCGCATAAAGCCGAGGCCCGCAGCGGATTATCACGGACATAGGCAATAGCCAGCGCCGAAACATTGGTTCCCAGTTCCGCAGCAAGTTGAATCAATCTTTCAGCCCGGCGGTAATTTTCCGGAAGGAATCCGTAGTATTTTTGGGGCCATTCTTTCAAAGGCAATCCTTTGGCAACTTGCGCAAAAAAACCTTTCCCCTGGGCCGCAAAGGCCATCACCGGAAAGTTGTTCTCAAGATACCAGCCATACTCAATATCGTTCATGGTAACATGGGTAACATCCGTGGTCAGAGCGGGCGTCGTCTGGGCCAGACCAAAATGCATTTGGCTCATGGAAAAAGGCGTCAGGCCGTTGGCCCCTGCGAACCGATTCGCCTCGTTGATTCTCCCGGCTGTCCAGTTGGAAACTCCGATAGCGCGTGTTTTCCCGGTCGCCACCAGCTTATGAAGGGCCGGCATGATCGTTTCAACCGGGACTCTCGGATTATCCCTGTGCAAAAGATAAAGGTCCGCATAGTCGGTTCCAATAGCGCGAAGGCTTGTCTCCAAATCCCCAACAATATCTTCCGGCGTTAAACGCGATACATGCATGGCATTGGGATCGAGGGGATGGCATCCTTTCGTGCAGAGGACTATATTTTGACGGTTGCGGCGTTCTTTGACCCACTGCCCGAGCCACACATCGGATTGCCCGTTCTCATAAACCCTTGCCGTATCAAAACAGTTTCCGCCCAAGGCAAGATAACGATCCAACAAATCATCTTTGTCCGGGGAAGTTAGAACGCCCGCTCCCAAAGTAATGTCGGTGATAGCAACCGACTCGGTAATGGTGATCTTTTTCATCGAAAGTTTCTCTCTTTTCCGGTTGATAAAAATTCCAGCCTCTATTTTCCATTATTCTCGCCTCATGCCGATTCTTCCTGTCGATAAAGAATAAATCCCTCGAAAACGGTATCATCCGTCCGGTATCAAAGCTTTACGGCGGCGGACCCCCATTCCCTCCATCAGGTAAAAACCTTTATGATCAAATTTCCTTATTCCCCATCCGCGAAGAATCCGTCGCCAAACATCTCCAAATATGGTAATATGGATTAAGAACGGATGATTGCATTAAATGAGAAGGGTTGAGTCCTATGTTCGGATTGGAAAGAAAAAATGAAATTATGAATATCCTGGAGCAAGAAGGAAAAGTCGATGTCAATTCCTTATCGGAAAAATTCAATGCCTGCAAAGAGACCATTCGCCGCGACTTGCGGGAACTTGAAAATGAGGGCGTCATCAAACGCACCCACGGCGGGGCTATCCTTAATGTTCCATCCGATAAGATCCTGCCGGAATTTCCGGTAGGCGTCCGCGAGATTCACCACGCCGAAGAAAAAAAGACCATTTGCCAAAAGGCGGCCATGCTGATTCGGAATGGCGATACGATTTTTGTGGATAACAGTTCAACATCCCTTTATCTTCTCCGTTATATTCCCAAAGACCTCCGCGTATCCATCCTTACCAATTCTTTGAAATTGCTTCTGGAAGCGGTTCAGGTTCAAAATCCCAATCTGCAGTTCATTTGTTTGGGCGGAGTCTTTAAAGAGAGCAACATGTCCCTTTCCGGGACGATTCCCCAAAGGATTGCCAGAGATTACTACCCCAGTAAGGCCTTTTTATCCTGCGCCAGTATTCATGAACAGCAAATGCTGACCGATTCCAGCCCCGATGAAGTGGATACCAAACGCCTGATGATTGAGCGTTCCCAAAAAGTGATTGTTTTAGCCGATTACACCAAGTTCTCCAAGATGGGGCAGATTTATCTGGCCGATTTCAGCGCCATCGATCAAATCATTACCGACAATAAAATCAATCCGGCCGCGGTGGAGTTTTTAAAGAAATATCCGTTGGAACTGGTTGTATGCCAATAAAAAGAGGCTGTTCCATTGATTTCCGCGGCGGACAACCCCAATCCCAGTTTCGCCATCATGAACCTCCTGCTTCATTTATTATTTTGAGGAATCGATCTGAAATTGAGAAATGGCTTGTTTCAATTTACCGGCGATCTCGGTAAGGTTTTCCGCTAAAGCGTTGACTTGTTCGACGGAAGCATTTTGCTCTTCGGCGATTGCCGAGACTTCTTCGGTACTGGCAACACTTTCTTCACTTAAAGCAGCAATATTCGTTATCGCCGCAATTATCCCTTCGTTTTGATCCGCCATTTTTTTAGCGGATAACGCTACCGTATCGATCCGCGCCAAAGTCCCGCCCAGTTTATCAAAAATTTTTTCAAAAGTGACCGTGGCATCCGTTACCATGCTCCGGCCTTTTTCCACCACATTCAAACCGGCATTCACCGAAAATACTGCTTGTTGGGAACGGTTATTCATTTGACCGATCCGGTCGGTGATTAATTCCGCGGCCTGCTTGGATTGTTCGGCCAATTTCCCGGTTTCGACGGCGACCACTGCAAAACCTTTTCCCTGTTCACCGGCTCTGGCGGCTTCGATTGCGGCATTGAGAGCCAGCAAGGTGGTTTGTTCGGCGATACCATGAATCATCGAGGTGATCGCCGCAATTTCCAGGGATGTTTTATTAAGCGCTTCAATATCCCCGGTTACCCCTTGGGTCATATCGTAAATTTTTTGAATGGCGTCGGCTACATCATGGGTGGCTTTTTGACCGAGTTTGGCCAATTCGGCCACGCTTTGCGATTCAAGGGAGATGTTTTTTAATTCTTCGGATACTTGACGGACCAATTCAGCCGTGGCGTTAATCGTTTCCACCGCTTGAGAGGTCTGACCCGCTTGTTCCGAAGAGGCCCCGGCCAATTCCTCCATGGCTTTGGCGACTTCCACAGCGGATTTACCCGTTTCCCGCGAAGCGTTCTTCAGTTCCCGGCTGGCGGTATACAGCACGTCGGACTGTTCATCAATGCCCTTCATCAATTGGCGGAGGCTCAGGATAGCCTTGTTCAGACTTTCCACCACCGATGTCACTTCCAGAGACCCTTTCGCGGCAATCGTGCGGGTCAAGTCGCCGGTTGCCAAGGAATTGGCAGTCATTTTCACCGACTTTAAGGGCCTGGCTATCGATAAGGCGATGGCCAGACTTAACAGTACAGCCAAACCGGTTCCAACCACCAGAAGAATTACCGTGATGATTTTGGCCCTATTGGAATAACCTTCCCCTTGATCCATGGAGACCATGGACATAATCCGCACTCTGCCCATGGCATTGTCGGAAGAAAATTTAATACTCGCCAGGGATCTTTCCAGATCTTGATAATTTTCTTCGCTGACAGGCTTCTCAAGAATTTTTTCAATCGCGGCGATTTCTTTCTCCATATTCTCGATATTTTCAATATTGGCTTCTTTCAATACGCTGATCGCGGAATGAGTATTGTTCCTGACTTTTAAAAAACCCGCGGCTGCCGAATTTCCTTTGGTAAGGATATCCCGCAGGTAGTTTGTTTGCAAGCGCTCAAAATTTCTTTGAAACTCATTGATTTTGAAGAGCACTTGAAATCCGTTATTGAAAGTATCGCGGGAATAATGATTCAAGGTTGTAATGGTGAAAATCCCCATGATACCTTCCAAACTCAAGAATACAAACATCATCAAGGCGATGGTCAAAATCTGAAAAAAAACATTGACCCTTTTCAATGGATTGAGCAGTGAATCTACTAATTTTTCCACGATTGAACCTTGGTTTTTATTTTGTTGTTTTGTAAACATCATCCGCAGGCTTTCTCCTTTGGACAGATTATGCTATGGATAATTTACTATCAGCCTAGATTACCCTCTTTGCAACAACACCGCGCTGATGATAATCAAACCCTTGACTGCGCCCACCAAAAATGGGGGAACACCCAAAAGCGTCATCATGTTGTTAATGATCCCCAACGTCAAAGTACCGCAGAACGTGCCGATGATCTTGCCCTTACCCCCGGACATGCTGGTCCCGCCGACAACCGCGGCGGCGATGGCATCCATTTCATAAGAAGATCCCGATGAAGCGGAATTGATGCTTCCAAGCCTTGATGATTCCACAATCGCAGCCAGCGCTACCAAAAATCCACCCAATCCGTAAATCATGATCTTAACCCGGTCTACATTGATACCCGAAAGCATCGTGGCCTTTTCGTTGCTGCCCACCGCATAAACGTGCCGTCCGGTAGTAGTTTTGGTGGCAAAAAGATAGATCCCGACGCTTATTAAAATCCAGTACAGGATGGGCATCGGCAAGATCCCGAACAAATATGAATTGGATATGGCCACAAACTGTTCCTGAATCTTAAAATCAATCATAATACCGCCGCCGTTTAGAAAATATTGCGAGACCGAGCGGTATATGCTCATCATACCCAAAGTCACGATAAAAGCCGGCAGTCTGAATTTGGCGACCATCGAGCCGGTTAGAGCGCCCAGCGCGATACCTGCCAAAAGCCCTACCAATAGTCCCAGTAAAATGTTACCGGTTGCATTGGTAACCGCCAAAATGGCCACACCCACAATCACCATCAGTGAACCGACCGACAAATCGATTCCTCCGGTGATAATAATCAATGTCATGCCCAGCGCAATAATACCGATAATCGAATTGTTGCGCAAAATGTTGATGATATTGTTATAGGAGAGAAAAACATGACCCTTTAAAATCACTGATACGATAAATATCAGAAAAAAGGTTACAATTGCGCTGTTATTGCCGGCAAATCTTTTAAGATCAAACCTTTTGGCGGCTGCCATCTGCGTCAACTCCTCATCCATATTTGACCACTTTCAAACGTCCTTACTTCGCTATCGCGATTTAAGCTACATTGCCGCCCGTGGCGACAATCATGATTTTTTCCGCATCCGCTTCGGCCCGTTGAAACTCCTTCCGGATTTCTCCGTGATACATCACATAAATCCGGTCACAAAGTTTCAAAACTTCCTGAGCCTCACTGGAGAGAACGATTACACTCATACCCTGCTGGGCCAGTTTCATGATAATATGATAAATTTCCAGCTTAGCGCCGATATCCACGCCCTGGGTCGGATTATCCAACACAATGACCTCCGGGTTGGCCGCCAGCCAACGCGACAGGATCACTTTTTGTTGGTTACCTCCGGACAAACTGGTAATCAAATCATCCACACAACCGACCTTTATATTTAAGTCGCTGACAAAGCGATTGGTTAATTCCTGTTCCTTCTTTGGATCAATAAACAAAAGCCGTTTTAATTTGTTGATGATCGATATCGACGTATTTTGCTGCACCGACATATCCCGGATAATGCCGTTTTCCTTCCGGTTACGCGGTACATAACCGATACCGCAGTTACAGGCTTTGGTTGTGGTATGCAAAATGGTGTGCGCGCCATTGATATAAATTTCTCCGCTATACCCTTTATTGCATCCAAATATCGTTTGAAACAACTCGCTGCGTCCATCACCGAGCAAACCCGTAAAACCTACAATTTCACCCTTGCCCACTTTAAAACTGATGTCATGAAATTCTTTTCCAAAGGATAAATTCTTCACTTCCAAGATGGTCTGACCCGCTTTTCGCGGCCGGTATAATTCGTCATCCGATAAATCCTTACCCACCATATGCTTGGCCAGTAAATTCTCATTGATTTCCCGGTCAACTTTGCCGGAGATGACATTATTTCCGTCGCGCATCACGGTGAAACTATCACAGATGGTTACAACTTCCTTCAATTTATGGGAAATGAATACGATACTGACCCCGTGTTCCCGTAAGGAGGTCATAATGTTAAAGACACTCTGGATCTCCACCTCGGTCAGGGCGGTGGTCGGTTCATCCATAATTAAAATCCTGGCATTGCGCAAAAGGGCCCGGGCGATTTCCACAATCTGCTTATAGGAGGCGTCGAGTTCGCTGACCAAAGTTTTCGGGTCCAACTCCACTCCCATTTTCTCCAAGACTTCCCGGGATTTTTGGCACATTTGGGGAATGTCAAGAAAAACGCCTTTTTTGAGTTCGTTACCGAGAAACAAATTCTCATAGACCGCTAAATCATTCACCAGGGTCAACTCTTGGTGGATAAAGGCGATTCCTTTTTCCTGGGCGTCGGCGGGAGAGCAAACCGTTATCGGCATTCCGTTTAAAACGATCTCGCCCGACTCTGCCGGAAATACTCCACCGAGAATATTCATCAAGGTACTTTTGCCGGTCCCGTTCTCCCCGAGCAGGGCGTGAATTTCCGAGTGCTTCAGTTGAAAATTGACGCCATGGAGAACTTCGTTGGAACCGAAGGATTTATAGATCGATTTCATTTCTAAAATATACTCTGACATATCAGCACCCCGTTCTTAAAAGGGGCTGTCCCCAAAGAATTGAAATACAAGATATACAATAGATAACCCTTTCAAAAAGGAACTATATATTGTATATCTTTTGGTTTGCCATTACTTTCAGGACAGCCTCATACCATCAATCATAACGATTTTAATATTTCAGTTGATGCAGAGACTCCGACTCAGTATGGCGAACCCTTGTCCAGAAATTTGGTGTAATTGTCTTTGTTGACAATGCTCGGCTCGATAATGGTGTTCTTCTTGACTGATTTGCCTCTGTTAAGATCATAAGCAGCCTGGATGGCGTCTTTAATCATGGCCGGGCTATAAGTGGCGGTGAATAAGTCAATACCGGTGTTGCCGCCCATGGTCTTAAAATAGGTTTGGGTTCCGCCGCCGCCGGAGATAACTTTGATATCTTTGCGGTTTGCATCTTTAATGGCTTGTAAAATACCGACCGAAGGCTCGTCATCGATGGAGAATACGGCGTCCAGTTTCGGATATGCAACCAACATATCGGTTGCCATTTTCAAACCGTCTTCCATGGAAAAACCACTGGATGTAACATCCACTAATTTTAAGCCGGGAAATTTTTTGGCGACAGTCTGTTTAAAACCTTGAACACGTTCGGTGCTCACGGAACCAACGCTCGGGCAGTTCATAACGGCAACTGTTCCTTTACCGCCCAGCTTTTTACCGATATATTCGGCGGAAGCGACTCCCAGACCGGCGTTGTCACCCGCAATGTATGCGGTATAGTCTCCGGAAACTTTACGGTCAAAGAGCACCAGTTTGATGTTATTTTTAAGAATCTTGTCCGCAGCGACCGACACTTCGTTGTTATGAGGCAGAAGCACGATGGCCGAACATTTTAAAGCGATCATTTCTTCGATTTGGTTGGCTTGTTCATTGACATTGGCCGAAGTAACCAGTTTGTAACCGCTACCTTCTTTCAATTTCAATTGATCCGCCTTTTGTTTTGAAAAATAGGACACCGCGGCTAACCAACCATGGTCGGCCGAGGGAATGACGATTCCGATCGGTCCCGGAGTGGTTGCGGCAAAGCTGGTGAAAGTCAGAGTGAATAATAATGCTGCAATAATCAGAAATGCTACTTTTTTCATTCAAAAAGCCCCCCGTTTATTTTATTTTCGATTTCTGCCCTTGACTCATTTCCAATCGGTAAAGGTTATTGAAACTCCATCACCCCTTTCGATGGTCAGCGTCGATTCTCAGGTATGAGCAATGGTCAGTCTGCCCTTTTCTTTTCGGGTTTGTACCAAAATATCGGTATAGTACTTATTATATGTGCAACAGCCGACCTTACTTTGTTGAATGAGAAGCTCCAGGCAATTATCACAAACTGTGCAATATTTAATGTCCTTTTCGTTTCCTTCCCTTAATTTCTTGGGCAGGAGCGGGTCGGCAAAGGATTGCCTGCCGAGGGCGATCATGTCGGTCACGCTATCCTCAATGCATTTTGCGCCGAAGTGTAGCAAAGAACTATCTTCTTCGCTGACTGCGCAAAGGCCGTTCTTGCCATTGCGGAACGGGGAAAAGTTAGAGCCGATGATAACCGTTTCCGGCTTGACATTGTCTTTGAAAATCTTTGAAAAAGTCTGATGCAAATAGGCAAAATAAGGGACATGCTTGTCAACCTGGGTCAAGCTAATCGTGATGGAAGGGCTTCCGGCGGATTGAATGAAATATTGCGCGCCGCGCTCTTCGAGCCCTTTTAAAAGAGCAATCGGTTCGGTGAGATCGATAACCGGTGAGTTCGGTCCGGCAGTTCCAAATCCTCCAGGGAAGCCTTCCCATGCGGATATCTTTGAACCAATCAGAAAATTCTTATCATTGACTGCGCGGGAAATTCTTTCATACAAATCAAATGCGAACCGGCTGCGATTTTCCCAGGAGCCGCCGTATTTCCATTTCCGGTCATTGTAGGGTCTGAGAACCTGGGAACCGAAATAGCCGTGGCAAAGCTTCATATCAATACCATCCGCGCCGGCATCATGGGCGATTTGCGCGGCCAGCACAAAACCATCGATGATTTTATCGACTTCTTCCTCGGTTAATAAATCTCCGCCGTAACCATGAAGCGGTTTTACCGTAACCCTTCTGGAGAAAGTAGGATTACTTAATTCGCCGGAGTGGGTTAATTGAAAAATGAATAAAGATTTAGGATTGGCGGCTTTGACCCGTTGGACAAACCGGGTGAGCGGTTCCTTGTTAGGCGCCATGATCGTTAACTGGTTGTCCCGGGAACGGCTCTCGCGGGTGATCGAAATTGCTTCCAGACTGACCAGTCCGGCTTCGCCGCGAAATAATTCCTCATATCTCTGGGTGGTTGATTCGGAAGGGTTACCGGTCTCATCCTCATCGTTGCACTCCATCGCCTGGATGAAGAAACGGTTGGGAGACACCCGCTGGCCGATTTTAATCGGGCTTAACAAAGTATCTTTGTAGCTCATTTCCACACTCTCCTATTTCCAAGATTATTATTGGTTGATTTTGACTCTGTTCTGAATTTCCGGAGAAACAAAAATCTTAATGATTTCTTTATTGGTTTTCAGCTCATGCAGAGCGTTCTCAAGTTCTTCCAGAGGAATGACTTCAGAGAATAAAGGGGTTGGATCAATCCGTTTATACGATAGAAGATTGATGACCTCGGCCCAATTATTCCCGATACCGGCGCAGCTGCCGCGAAGTTTTTTCTCACCCAACACAAATTCATACGGTTCAAATTGGGCCATTCTTCCTTGAGGCACCACCCCGAAAGCTTCCACAACCCCGCCCCGGCGGACCATTTTAAAGGCCTGCTCATAGGTAGCCGGTGTGCCGACAGCTTCCAATACAAAGTCCGCACCCACACCAGCGGTTAACTTTTTAACTTCCGCGACAACGTCTTCTACTTCATTAATATTAATAAAATAGTCGGCGACTCCCATGCTCTTGGCCAATTCCAACCGGGAATTGCTGTCGCCGGTGATAATAATCGGAGCGGCCCCGCGCAACTTGGCCATTGCCGCATGTAATATGCCGAGCCCGCATCCAATAACCACCACACTGGATGATAGGGTACAGTTCATGCTTTTGGCGCCTTGCAAAACCGCGGTCATCGGCTCAATAAAAGCCGCGGAATAATCATCAACCCCCGCCGGGATAACATAGCAGTTCTTCCAAGGAGCCTTGACATATTCCGCAAAGGCCCCGTTGGTATGAATACCAAGCTGGGTAAAGTTTTCACAAAGCAGAAAGTCTCCTCTGCGGCAAAAATAACAAGTCCCACAGGTAAGGCAAATATCGGCCGAAACCCGGTCGCCCACTTTAATTCCTTTGGCGTTTTTACCCACTTGTTCCACTACGCCCCAAAATTCATGCCCGGAAATGAGCGGGAGATGTTCCGCAGCATACAAACCGGCATAAATCTTCAAATCCGTACCGCAAATACCGCACATCTTAACCTTGATCAGCACTTCATCATCATTGATTTCCGGAACCGGCACTTGTTGAAGGGCCATTTTACCGGGTGCTTCCACTACTTGAGCGCGCATCATTTTTCCCATTTTTCACAACTCCTTACTATAGAATGATATCGTCGGAATTTACCTAGCGTTTGGGTTTTCCGGATTGAAATTCGTTAAACAATTTATCGGTTCTCCCCTCATATGGGGCTTTAATCAACAACGGTTTTAGGAATTCAGCCGTTTTTTCAATACCATCCATACGGCTCATGGTAACATCTTCATGTTCATAGCTGAGGACTCCATGATACCCGACCATTGATAGTTCGGTGATTACTTTTTTCCAGGCAACACTGCCCCAGCCGGGGATTCTAAACCGGAAAGTACGGTCAAGCCTCTGCCAGTCGCCATGCATCAAAATGCCGCCCATTGCGATATTGTGTTCCACAATTTCTCCGTCTTTGGCATGAACGTGGAAAATTCGCTCGCCCAACCGGTCAATGAAATTTTCAACCTTTAATCCCAGATAAATGATATTCGCGGGATCCAAATTAAAACCGAGGCAAGGATGGTTATTCACCAGTTCCAACGCTTTTTCGGCTGAATAAATATCGTAAACAAAACTGTTGGGATGAGGTTCAATCGCGAATTTAACGCCGTATTCTTTGAACTTATCTAAAATCGGGATAAATCTTTCGGCAAAATCAGTTTCATACTCCGACCAACCTTGTCCATAGGGAAATGGGAAAAAGCGGCCCCAGTTTTCAACTCCTGGAAAACCAACCACTACAGGTACTTCTAAAGCATTGGCCGCTTGAGCGGTTTTGAGTAGTCCCTTGGTCCCAAAAGCGATTTTTTCTTCCTTGGTCCCTTTAAAGATAAAATCAGTCTCCACTCCGCTGGGCCCCATAATCAGAAAAGATTCGGGATGATTACTTAAAGCCGCGATTTGCAAGCCATATCCTGCTACCATTTTTTTGAGCGCTGCCCCATTGTTGCCTTTGATAACCTCATCCGGCTCAAGTTGCCCATTTCCGGCATAGGCTGGAATTTCCAGCATTTCATAGCCGTACTTTGCGACAAGTTCAGCAACCTCATTCAGCGGCTTTTCAGTAAAATTCGCAGTAAAAAAACCTAACTTCATTACCAGACACCTCCTCAAAAGATAAGACACCGTAAAATCAAAAAACCAAATCCCCAAATGTGAGTTTCACAAAACAAACCGCGATAAACGGGCATAAACAAAAATCAAAAACTCACATTTCTATTTACAGCGTCATTGTATCACCGTTTTTGTGAGTTTGCAATAGAAAAACGAGGATTTTCTATAAAAATATAATTTACAACACATTCGGTAAAAAATTATTAGATTCCATAATTCAATTGTGACGCATTAATTATTCCACTTTCATTTGAAATATAACGGATTGACTTTGTGCCCGTTTAATGTTAATATACGGGCATAAACACAGAAGCGGGTAAAAATGCGGTAACCCTGCCCCACCACACTGAAAAAGGAGTTTGCTTGGAATGATTAATACCTTAACTTTGAATCCGGCCATCGATAGAGTCCTGTATCTCGACAAATTGGAGAAAAACGTAACCAACCGGATCAATCTTGCTACCAATGTTATCGGCGGAAAAGGCACCCATGTGTCGATTAATCTGAAGCTTTTGGGTCTTAACAGCCGGGCGTTCGGGATTGGCTATGGTAAAACCGGAAGTTGGATTATTCAGACTTTGGAAGAATACGGACTCGATGTCCAATTTATCCACCGCGAGCAGGACAATAGCCGAACAAATTACCTGTTTGTAGAAAAAAACAATGATTGTACGATTGTCGCCGAAAAAGGGGCTCCTCTTTCCGAAAACGATTTGGCGGAAATCGTTGCCTTATTGGAAGCCAAAATCGCCCCCCAAGATTACTTCGTGCTCTCCGGCGACGCCTCCAATTACAGTGACCCTTATGTCTATAATGATATTATTGCCAAATTAAAAGATAAGCATTTGAAAATTTTCCTGGACACCAGCGGAAAAACATTGTTGAAATGCATCGAAACTGCCCCTTTTCTCATTAAACCCAACTTGGATGAATTATCTTTACTCTGCGGTAAAAGCATCGATTCAAACGATGATGCCGTCATTTCCGCCCTCCGCTCTTTGGATCACTACGGAGTGGAAATTATAGCGGTTTCACTTGGAAAAGACGGTTCGATCGTCAAATCGCCTCAGGGAATCTTTAAAGCAACCCCACCCAAGGTCAATGTCCGCAACACCATTGGTTGTGGCGACAGTTATCTTGCCGGGCTGATTTTCGCTCTTCACGCCGGGCAGCCCATGGAGGAAGTTATTCGCCTGGCCACTGCAATTTCCGCCGCCACAGCGGAATCAACCCTATCCGTTGGATTTGATAAGGCCCGCGCCAATCAATTGCTGAATCAATGCGAAGTCAAAAAAATCGCATCCTAGGTTTCTTCGATACCGCTTTTAACGATGTTGTTTGTTTCAACTGAAGGACCCATTGTTTTCGTCGTGATAAAATCCACCGTATTGGACGGTAATTTTAAAAAAGGAGCAATTCAAATGAGTGAGTTATCTTTATCTTTATCTTTCATGGAAATGCGTCAAGAAATGGTCAAAGTAGCAAAAATGATGTGGGAGCGCCGGTTAACCAACGCCGCCGGAGGAAACTTCGCCGTTAAGGTGGCCCCCGACCGAATGCTGATTACTCCCTCCCTGATGTCTGATCGCCGGCATTGCGACCTGAATGTGGAGGACATGTTGCTGGTCGATTTTGAACTCAATATCTTAGAAGGAATTGGTAAACTCTCTCGGGAAAGCCTGATGCACAAATTGATTCTCAAAAATTTCGACAATATCGGATGCACCATTCACGCCCACCCCATGTACTGCATGGTATATGTCGTTCAAAGCAAACCGATTCCAAATGTTTCCGAAGCCACCATGGGCCGGGGCGAAGTGGGTTGCATCCCCTATACCAAGGCTTATACTCCCGAGTTATCTGAAAATGTTTACAAATACTTCGAAGAGCACCGGCCGATCGCCGAGAAGAAACCCATTGGCTGCATTCTCCCCCTGCACGGAGTGGTTGTATCGGGAAATGATATTTTTGCCGCATACAGTATGCTGGAACGGATCGAATGCGACGCCATGTGCGGCATCTTTAAAAATAACATATAATACTATCTTAGTTAAAGGACTGATGGTATGTTTGGGTTGGAAAGAAAAGCAGAAATCGTTTCGCTGCTCGAGCGGACGGGAAAAATCGAAGTCGACACTCTTTCAAAGAGATTTGGCGCCTGTAAAGAAACGATTCGCCGTGATTTACGCGAATTGGAAAAAGAGGGCTTTTTAAAACGCACCCACGGCGGTGCTATGCTTAATGTCACCACTCCCAAACCCCAATTGGAACTACCGGTATCCGTGCGAGAAATTCAACATTACGAAGAAAAAATGATCATTTGCAAAATGGCGGCGTCAATGATAGCCGACGGGGATGCCATTTTCGTGGATAACAGCTCTACAACTATTTATCTGATCCGCTATATTCCAAAAGACATCCATGTATGCATCATTACCAACTCTTTAAAAGTTCTCTCAGAGGCCGTCCAAGTCCAAAACCCCAATCTAGAGTTTATTTGTTTGGGGGGAATTTTTAAAATGAACAATATGTCTTTTTCCGGGACCATTCCTCAAAAGATCGCCCAGGAATATTATCCCAGTAAAGCTTTTTTGTCCTGCGCCAGCATCAACGAACACCACATGCTCACCGATTCCAGCGCCGCCGAAGTGGACACCAAACGTTTAATGATCGAGCGCTCGCAAAGGGTGATCATCCTTGCCGACTATACCAAGTTTACCAACATGGGACAAATTTTCTTAGCGGATTTTTCAGCGGTCGACTCGATTATCACGGACCAGAAGACCAATGTATTCTCTCTCGACTATCTGAAAAAATATCAAGTAGAATTGTTAGTCAGCGAATAAAAGGAGAAATTCTATGGATTATATCGCGTTTGATTTAGGCGGCAGCGGCGGTAAACTCTTTTTAGGCCGTTACGATGGAGAGCGTCTATCTCTTCTTGATGTACACCGCTTTGAGAACAATCCCATCTCCATCCACAACGGCTTGTATTGGGATATCTTCAATATTTACAAACAATTAAACACCGGAGTCAAAAAAGCCGCCGAGCTCGCTGAAGGACCCATTATTTCGATGGGCCTGGATACCTTCTCCAATGATTTTGCCTTTATTGATAAAAACGGCGAGGTTCTCACACCACTGCGCTGTTACCGGGATATCCGGACTGAGAAATATAAAAACGCGGTTTACGACAAAATGCCCCCCGACATGTTATATACCCAGTCCGGCAATCAAATCGCTCCCTTTAATACATTGATGCAACTGGCCGCAATGCAGGAATCCGGTCAGGGGTATATCCTGGAAAAAGCCTATAAAATGCTTTTTACGCCGGATTTACTGATTCATTTTTTGACAGGCGTTGCGGCTAGCGAGTATACCATCGCCTCCGTCAGCCAGATGTTTGATTATAACCAAAATACCTGGAATGAAAAAATAATCAAGACATTCAATATTCCCCGGGAAATCCTCGGCGAAATCGTAAAACCGGGAACCGTTCTCGGAGAAACCCAGAGTACCTACAATAAGGAGCTCAGCCTATCCGGCTTTAAACTTGTTTCTGTTTGTGAGCATGATACGGCTTCCGCATTCCTCGCTTCCATCTCCAAAGGAGATAAAGCCATTATCAGCAGCGGGACCTGGTCGCTGGTGGGTACGGAGGTTAAACAACCCATCATCAATGCAATGGGATATAAGTACAATATCGCCAACGAAGGCGGTGTCGAGGGCAGGCACCGTCTGATCCGCAATGTTATGGGACTTTGGATTATTCAAGAATTGCGAAATTATTATAATAACCATGGGGCGCAGTACAGCTTTGAGGATATGGAAAAGGCGGCTTCTCAGGCAAAGCCCTTTGCCTACCGTATCGACCCGGATGATTTGATTTTCTTTTCTCCCGAGGACATGCCCCTTAAAATCAGCCGGAAATGTTTGGAAATCGACGGCAAAGCGCCGCAGACCATGGGGGAAACCGTTCGTTGCGCCTCCGAAAGTCTGGCCTTTAAATACCGCTGGGCGATTGAAAAAATCGAACAGTTAGTTGGAAAGCAGCTGCCCATCATCAATCTTATCGGCGGCGGCTCCAAGGACAAGTTAATCTGCCAATTTACCGCGAATGCTTGTAATAAACCGGTTTTGGCGGGATTATCCAATGCTACCGCCCTTGGAAATATATTGGTACAGTTGATGGCCGACAAGCAAATCGCATCCATCGAACAAGGCCAGGAGCTTATTCAACGCTCTTTTCCCTTCTCCCAATACCAGCCTTGCGACGCAGAACTTTGGAATGAGAAATACGGCGAATTTAAAACGGTATTTCATCTTGATTAGCGTTTTCTGAAAAAAGGAGCAGTTTATGAATAAAATCTCCCCTTCGGTCATGTGTATCAACCCGTTGGATTTGAAAAACCAGTTGGAGGCTCTTTGCTTGGCGGGAGTTGATCAATATCATATCGATGTAATGGATGGTCACTTTGTGCCGAACTTCAGTTTGAACCGGACCATCATCGAAGCTATCAAAAGGAATTTCAAACCTTTGATTGATATCCACTTAATGATTGATAACCCGGATCTTTATATAGAGGAGTTTGCAGAGGCAGGGGGAGATATCATCATCCCCCATATTGAAACATTGGCCCATCCGATCCGTACGTTGAAAACCATCAGAAAATACGGCAAATGCGCCGGGATCGCCATAAACCCGGCAACCGACATTAACAATATCCCTTACTTGCTTGATTATTTAGACATGGTATGCATCATGACTGTCGAACCGGGATTTGCGGGTCAGCAAATGATTCCCAGTGTTGTACCCAAAGTGGCGCGGCTGAGGAAAATGCTCCAACAGCATGACAAACCGATTGACATTATGGTCGACGGACAAATCAACGTAACGAACGCTTCCATTCTGGTCGAAGCCGGAGCCAATGTACTGGTGCTGGGCTCTTCCGGGCTTTTCAACCACCCGGTTACCGATTTCCCGGAAGTTGTTTCGTTATTCCGCCACCTTGGAGAGGATTTCGAGATGGCCATAGGAAGAATGTGATCAACCAATGAAGAGCGATTTGCACTGTCACAGTGAATGTTCCGATGGAAGTTTAAGTGTTGCGGATATTTTATATTATGCCAAAAGGATCGGATTGGATTACATTGCCCTTACCGATCACGATACGCTTTATGGCTCTAAAATTGCGCTTTCTCTCCAAAGCCGGTTCGGGATCGGAGTGATTCCGGGCGTGGAGATTTCAACCCGCGATTATCAACGGAACCGCCCCGTCCATATGATATGCTATTTCCCAAAGGATATGGATAAATTGCAATCCTTTTTAAACCAAACGCTAACCTCAAGGGCCTCCACCAAACTGCAGATGATTGAGAAAATAATGTCCATCTATCCGGTGACCCTAGAGCACATTCAACGTTACAGTAAAAAAAGCCAGTCCATTTATGAGTGCCATATTATGCAAGCCTTGGCTGATTTGGGATATACTAATGTGGCAATCGGTCCATTGATGAAACAGCTGATTTCCAGTAAGGGGAGTTGCTACGTGCCGAATTGTTATCCCGATGTTCATGAAGCCCTGGGGATCATCAAGCAGGTGGGCGGGATAGCCGTCATGGCGCATCCGGGCCAGTTTGATTCCTTGGAATTATTGGAAGAGCTTGCCGCCGCTCACACGGTTCAAGGAGTGGAATTGAACCACCCGCGCAATAACGAAGAAACCCGGGGGAAAATTGAAACCATCGCTTCAAAATACAACCTGATCACAACCGGCGGCACCGACTTTCATGGGGAATACGCCGAAAAACCATATCCTTTAGGTTCTTTTCCTTCTCCGGATCAAGCCGTGATTTCCCTGCTGGAAATTGCCAAGAAACAAATTTAGAAAAGAAACCCCAAAAACTCTCATTTATAGCCACTTTCCAAGGTATTCCAGGGCATCCTTCCGCATGGCCATCGTTTCATAATGTCCGGAGTCGTATATTTTTAACTTCCAGCAACCCTCCCGGGCGCCTTCATTTTGATATACTTTGATGAGTTCATCATCAATCCGGCCCAGGCCTTCAAAAGGAGTCAATTTATCATACCGTCCGGCCAGGGAAAAATGGCATCTGGGGGCAATAAGGCTATTGATCCGGGCAGTGGTAAAGTATTTGAAAAGCGACGGCACATAATAGTAAATTCCGTGGTGATCCAGGCCGCGGCTATCAATCAATGCCTGATAATCAGTCAGGCCGCACATATCAACGCAAACTTTAATCCTTTCATCCAGAGCAGCCAGCCACCATGACATGGTGGCGCCCATGGATAGACCAATGGTAGCGATACGGGTACCGTCAATTTCAGGACGTGATAATAGATAATCCACCGCCTTGATGGAGTCATAAACCATCATTCCCCACATAACCCGGCCCTTCCAGAGCATTTCCTTGAATATCTCGCTTTCGGTGCGGCCGCGCCGTTCCCCAAATCCCCAGGCATCGATAGCCAGCACCGCATAACCTTTGCCCGTCAACTCCCCGGCAAAGTCCGGCTGCTGCAGGTAAATATTGCCCTTGATCAGCTCATCTTTTCCCAATTGGTAATTGCCGCCGTGGGAATGATTGAAAAGGATCACCGGCGCCTTACCCTGGATGTTTTTCGGCTTTGCAAAGTAAGCGGGAACCCCTTCCAGACCATTGAGATCCAAAAGTAATTTTTCAAGAAAGTAAGTTTCCTGTTCCACCTGACCGATGGTAACCCCGGAAACATCCCGCCGAATCGGGGGCAAATCGCCCAGTAATTCGAATAATTTTTGGCGCAGTTCCTCTTTTTCGCTTTTCACGAGTCCGTAAGCCTCCTCAAAAAGATATTCTCAAAGATTCACCCCTCGCTATACACTCTTTCAATGACGCCGATCCTTTTCAGCCGTTCCAAAAATTTCTCGATTTTACCGAATTCGCCTTTAACCTCATATTCATAAAGCCAGCTTGAGCCGTTTTTGAAACTCTCAACCAACCGCGCTTCCAGTAAACATTCATCGGCATTCCGGATGGCCCTCTGGGGATCAATCGAAGTCGTCACCGACTTTGTAAAGACCAATTGCTTATCCATATAACTCACTCACTGCCTTTCTTGGGGGAGACTTCCCCGATGCCAAATTTTATCGGATATCCTTCATGGATTACCCTTTAGTTTACATCATTATCGGCCAATTTGCCATCGGTCTAAATTGCAATCGCTTTCCATTTTCCGGTCCGGAACCGGAAGTAAATCAGAACGGCGCGGATCAATTGGTCTATCAAAGCCGCCAGCCACGCTCCACCCAACCCCCAATGAAATACCAGAACAAATAAAGCTGCCAGCGTTACCCTGGCCACGATCATGCCAATCAAGGAAGATACCAGGGGCCAAAGGGTGTCCCCCGCGCCCCGCAGACACCCGGAGATAATCGACAGATAATTTTGAGGAAATGTAATGAAAGTGGCAATTTTAAGAACTACGGCCGCCTGAACCAGCACTGCGGTATCCATTGTATAAATCCGGGCGATTTGATAACCCGCCAAAAAGAAGAATATGCCAATGGATAAAGAAATGCTCAGTCCCAAACGGTTAATTTGGCGGCAGTAAGCTTCGGCAAGCCTGCGATTATTGGCTCCCAGGCTCCGCCCTGCAAATGAACTGGCCGCGATGGATAACCCGTTAACAATGTTCGACACAAACTGGGTGGTGCTAAGACATACCTGATGCGCGGCCAGGGCGGTAGTCCCAAGATCGGCGACAATTTTGGTATATAACAAAAAACCCACGCGAAATGCAAACTGCTCCCCGGCTGCGGAAATCCCGATCCTCATGATTCTCTGAATCATCTTTACATCGATTTGAAAGCTGTCATGAATCGAAATCCCCACCGGTAGTTTGCTCCGAAACAAGACAAATACCGACATCAAACAGGCCGTGAGTTTCGCGAGGGTCGTAGCCATGGCCGCTCCTACCAGTCCCATGGCAGGGATAAACCAAAATCCGTAAATCCAGACAACACCGGCCGCCACATTGATAATATTGGCGAAAATATTATAATACATCGGAACTTTTGATTCCCCGGCCCCCCTGAATATCGAAGTGATTGCAGTTGGAATCGATTGGAAAAGCATTCCTACCGCCATGTATTTCATATACATCGTGGCCCAATCCACAGTGTCCGCCTGAGCGCCCAGGAAAACAACGATCTTCCGGGCCCAAACCACACCGATTACGGCTAAAACAATTCCCAGAATCACCGCCATAATCACGGTCTGAATTACCACCCCTTTGGCGTCCTGATGATTCCGGGCTCCGATAAACCTGGAAATCAAAGCGGTAGCGCCGATATTAAAAGATTGAAATACCGCCAAACCAATCAAAACCGGCTGATTGGCAAGGCCTACCGCTCCAAGAGCATAGGCGCCCAGATGTCCAACCAGGGACAGATTGACGATGGAGATCAGGGACATTAACATCAATTCGGCAATAATAGGGCCGGAAAAAATCAGGATTGATTTCCGGATTTCTCCTTTGGATAGCGCATAACCCGACTCCAACTCTAAATTTTTCCCGTTCATCCCGGTTCCTCGATTCGTTGTTTAAAGCATGAATGAATTCAACGCGTTATTAAATCGTTTCAAATCCATTATAATAACTTGTAAAGTTAATATCTGTATTGTTTTTATTTATTTTGCTTAATTCTTCTTATATTTTATTTAATTCTATGGTAGAATGATCAGGGGTGAGGCAATGGCTTGGCTCAATGAACAAAATCCCTTTTATATCGACCGGCGTAGAGTTAAGCATTACCACGACGGCCATGTTCATGACTGTTTTGAAATGCTCTATTTGTCATCCGGGCAACGATTTTTCTTCATCAATGACCGCACTTTTAAAGTCAAGGAAGGCGACCTGATTTTAATCCATCCCAATGTCCTTCATAAAGCAACCAGCAATGAGGCTCTGAATTGCGAAGGCGTCCTTCTTTATTTTCTCGAAAAACAGTTATCTCCCGGCCAGCCTATCCGGGAGATCTTAAAACCTTTATTTCAAAATGAAACCGTCGCCTTCGGTTTATCCTTGAGCGCCCGCGCTTTCGTGGACGAATTATTCTCTAAAATGTTGGGAGAATACCGGACCATGAATAACGAATATCTATTGGCAATGCAAGCTTATGTTTTGGAACTGCTCATTTTCCTTTCCAGGAATAGTAAGCAGTCCCCATCAACCTCTTTCGAACATCCCAGTCTGATTCATGAAAAAGTATCCGATATCGCCGCTTATATTAACCAACATTATGCCCAAGCGCTCTCTCTTAGTTTTTTGGCAGGCCATTTTTATATCAGTCCCAATTACTTGTGTAAAGTATTTAAGGAAGTTACTGATTTTACTTTAATCGAATATATCAATAACGTCCGGGTCAAGGAAGCGAAAAGGCTTTTGCTGGAATCCAGGGAAAAAGTGGTTGATATTGCGGAAAAAGTCGGTTTTGGAAGTATCACCAACTTCGGCAGGGTATTTAAGGAAGTAACGGGACATCCGCCGTTGTATTACAGGAAACTTGGGAAGTAAGCGGCATGGAAATTTATGAAAAAATAATTCCTTCTGAAAGGCGCAGGGTGCATAGGAAAGCAATTAAAAAGGGTGGTCAACAGACGCCACCTGTTCCCTGTTTTGCTGGTATTTTGCAGGTATACAAAGTATAATATTTCTGTGAATATCTAGCGTGAGTAATATTACAACTAAAGATACCGTTGGACACGAGAGGCTAATATTATGGAATTCAACGAAAAGCTGCAACAGCTTAGAAAAAACCAGGAGCTGACACAGGAACAGCTTGCGGAAGAGCTATTTGTATCCAGAACGGCTATTTCAAAATGGGAAAGCGGCAAGGGTTACCCCAACATCGAATCTCTCAAAAACATATCGAAGCTTTTCTCGGTTTCTATTGATGACTTACTCTCGGGCGAAGAACTTATTTCTCTTGCTGCACATGAAAACCGAACCAACATGAGCAAGATTTTCAGCTTGATTTTTGGCATTTTAGATTTGATGGCGCTTGCTTTCCTGTTTCTTCCGCTTTATGGGCAACAGGATGGCGAACTTATCTGTGCTGTAAACTTATTTGCATTTTACGATGCTTCCGCTGTTACCCGGGCTATCTATTTTGTCTTGCCCGCTCTGATGGCTGCATTTGGTGTTATAGAGTTAATCGTGCAATATTATGACAACAATAAGTGGCTTAACATCAGCAAAACTTGTTCGATACTTTTACAGGCGCTTGCGATACTTGTCTTTATCTTGACGCGCCAGCCTTATTCTACATCGCTCATGTTTATGTTCTTTATGATTAAGGTGGCTCTTTTGATCAAGGGCAGTCGGATAAAATAAAATGCCTGAACCCCTTGCAATAAGCCCTCTGACACGAAAAGTGTCGGAGGGCTTATTGCATTGTGACGGTTCGTTTCTTGATTGTTTCCATATCTGAATGCACAATAAAAATGGGGCTCGCACACAAATAGCACATCTTGAAAAATAGAAGGGAAACTGCAAATGGAATATGTCATTGAAACGATCGGTTTGACAAAGCAATATGGGACACGGTTTGGCGTAAATGAGTTATCACTGCACGTCCCGAAAGGAAAAATATATGGTTTGCTTGGCAGAAACGGGGCTGGAAAAACAACAGCCATGAGAATGATATTAAACCTTATCCACCCGACGAGCGGGCGCATCCTTTTGTTTGGAAACGACCACCAAAAACACCCGGGGATAACCTATCGGAAAATAGGCTCTTTGATTGAAACGCCCGGATTTTATGAAAACCTGACGGGATATGAAAATCTGAAAATCCTTGACCGCCTAAGAGGACAGCATGACGAAAAAAGCATTTTCCATGCGCTTAAAATGGTAGAACTGGACAAGGAAACAAATAAGGTGTTTTCAAACTATTCTCTGGGAATGAAGCAACGGCTTGGCATTGCCGCCGCCATTATGCATGACCCGGAGCTATTGATATTGGACGAGCCAATCAATGGCCTTGACCCCATCGGAGTATATGAAATCCGTAAATTTCTTTTAGCCCTTTGCCGGGAAAAAAGCGTTACCATCTTGCTATCAAGCCATATACTAGACGAAATCGAGCAACTATGCGACATTATTGGCGTTATGCACGAAGGACTGTTAATAGAAGAAGTTGATATGCCCGAATTGCGGGAACGCCACCAGCAGAGTGTGGAGTTTACTGTGTCTGATGTAAACGCCGCCGCATTGATTTTGGAACATCAATTTGAGATATCCGAGTATACCATTTCCGATAATCAGGTTGTCCGCATTCACGACCAAACTTACAGGCGGGGAGAAATCAACCGTTGCTTTGTAGAAAACGGGTTGCTTGTAACACAAATAAGCGTTTGCGTGGAAAAATTGGAGAACTATTTTTCAGATTTAATTGGAGGTGGCAGCATTGGTTAATCTTATTTACGGTGAATTGCTAAAACTTAAACGCTCAAAAATGCTGCCTATCAGCTTTTTAGGGGCACTTGTCACGCCAACAATGATGATTGCCGAAGGTGTAAAGCAGCATTATTCAGAATCAGACGTCACACTAAATGGCTTTTACAACGGCTGTAACCTCTATACCATGCTCCTGTTTGGGTTGATCGTCTATGCTGTAATTGCAGCCTACCTTTTCAGTAGGGAGTATACGGAAAGAACGTTGAAAACCATACTTACCATCCCTGTATCAAAAACCGCATTTATTATCAGCAAGTTTATTATGCTCTTTATCTGGATTATGGCATTGACGATAGTCACGTGGCTGGGGATGTTCGTTCTCGCTACTGTATATAAAACGGTATTTGGACTTGCGGGGTTTAGTATAATCATTGCCATGAGATATCTCGGCAAAATGCTGATTGGTGGTGCGCTGCTTTTCATCACCATATCACCTTTTGCATTTCTGGCACTATGGACACAGGGTTTGGTTGTTCCTATTATCGCTGTGGCAACAATTGCAATGGGAAATGTGGCTCTTACAAACGAAACATTGGGGGCGCTGTTCCCGTGGTCCGCTACATTTCTACTGATAGATAACAGAATAGTGCAGACGGGTTATCCTTGCCCATTGGCAATCACGTTGATTGTACTTGTTTCAATACTCGGTTTTCTTGCGAGTGTTGCTTATTTTAAAAGAGAGGATGTCAAATAACCAATGGATTTTATAGAATTATTAAAAGTGATTTTTTTGGGGATTATAGAGGGAATTACCGAATGGCTTCCCATCAGCAGTACAGGCCATATGCTGCTTGTAGACGAATTTATTTCGCTTAATACGAGCGAAGCGTTCAAAGAAATGTTTATCGTTATTATCCAGCTTGGGGCAATTTTTGCTGTTGTCGTCATGTTTTGGGATAAAATATTCCCATTTCAATTTAACCAACGTACTATTATCAGAAAAGATGTTGTTTCCATGTGGGGCAAAGTTGCCATTGCATGTATTCCAACAGGCATTCTTGGCATTTTGTTTGATGATTTTTTAGAACAGCATTTCGGAACGGCCATTTCCATTGCTATAATGCTGATTGTTTACGGAATTGGCTTTATTGCTGTGGAAACATGGAATAAGAAACGTACGCCAATGATAAATAATGTTTCCGATATAAGCTTTAAAACGGCTATTTTGTTTGGATTGTTTCAATCGCTTGCTATGATACCCGGCACATCACGTTCGGGAGCTACGATTATTGGTGCATTACTGATTGGCGTATCAAGGATAGCAGCGTCAGAGTTCTCTTTCTTTCTTGCCATCCCTACCATGCTGGGGGCAAGTGCATTCAAATTGATGAAGTTTGGTTTTGCCTTTTCAGCCACAGAATTAATAACGCTTTTGGTAGGCATGGCAGTTGCCTTTGCCGTATCACTGTTGACAATTCGATTCCTTATGAACTATATCCAAAAGCACGATTTCAAAGTGTTCGGTTGGTATCGTATTGTATTTGGAATTATTGTGCTAGCAGTATTTGTTTTGAAATGACCTATAAAGAATAATAAAGCGATTTGAAGCTACCAGAAAATGCTTTTTGCCGCCATACTCTCACCCCGCTCTTGACAACCAGTCCTACATTGAATAAACTTAAAAAGAGTTAAAGGGGAGTAACATTCGTGGCTTTCTCAAAATTATTAGAAATCAATGAGATATATCGTTAATGAATGAGACATTTAATATTATATCTCCATTGAAAATTTTTCTTTCGAGACAGCCTCGTCAGATAAAGTCAACATACCGGTCTAAAACCTGGCTTTATCTCCCGCGCGGCATTATTGCGTCCGAGTTGTGAGACCTTTAACATAATCCAAACATGGTTTGGGTTATGTTAAGGGTTTTTTTGTTTCTCCCGATAACCTGTAAGCGGCGGTAATCAATAACATGTAACGGAGGAATTATCCATGAACGCTTTCTGGCTCTCATTTGCCATGATTTTTTTGGCTGAACTCGGGGACAAGACCCAGCTGGTAGCCCTGACCTTAGCTACTTGTTATAACGCCCGGGTGGTTATATGGGGCATTTTTTGGTCGACCTTGACCATTCATATATTTTCGGCCGGTATCGGCTGGCTCATCGGCGGCCACCTCCCGACAAATTTGATTCTATTTACAGCCGGACTTGCCTTTATCGGTTTCGGATTTTGGACGCTGCGCGGCGACTCGCTGGATGATGATGAAAAATCATGCGATACCAAGAAAAAAAAGGGCGTTTTCTGGATGGTCTTTGTCACTTTCTTTTTGGCCGAGCTGGGCGATAAAACAATGCTCAGTACCGTTACACTGGCAACCGCCAATCCCTTTATACCGGTATGGCTTGGCTCGACAATCGGCATGGTTTTCTCCGACGGACTGGCAATCGTGGTTGGCAAAGTACTGGGCGCCAAACTTCCGGAACGACTGATTAAAATCGGGGCTTCGATCATTTTCTTCGGTTTTGGAATATTCAGCATGGTGGATGGAGGACGCAAGCTCCCCCTTTATGCTTGGGCCGGAGGCATAATAATTATTTGGGTATTGTTTTTTATTTTCTTCCGGAAAAATTTGTCCTTGATGGGTAAAAAAAGCGAAAATACCCCTGAAGCAAAAGAAGAGGTCGCCGCCTCCAAAACGCGCTAAGTTATTATTTTAAAAACAACCTGTTTTCTTTTGGTTAATCCGGAATGAGCGGGAGTCAACACCGCGCTGGACAGCCAAGATACCGTCCAAATGATCGTATTCATGCTGAATCAGTTCGGACAAATCATTTTCCGCCTCCCAACATTGGTCCTGCCATTCCAAGTCTTTATAGAACAGCTTAACCTTTCGGAAGCGGTTGATCCTCACTTCCAATCCGGGGAAACTCATGCAGTCATCCCACAGCTCAAACTGTTGGTCCCCGAATTCCAATTTGGGATTAATCAGGCAGTAGGATTGACCATCAAGATTCATATAGATCACCCGCAAAAATTCCCCGATTTGGGGGGCGGCAATGGCTCTCCCAAAACCGTACTTGGCTCTGAAAGCAATCAACGTGTCTTGGAGATCCCCGGCTACTTCCTTAATCTTCCCAAGTTCTCCTTGGCCGGCTTCCCGTGAAACGTTGTAAAGAGAAGGATTACCCAAAAGTAAGATTTCCCGTTTGGACATATTTTTCACTCCATGATTCAATTTTCTCCATCAACGACAAAGTTCATCTCACCACGATTGTATCTTCTTATCATTGATTTTAAGGCTTAGACTGCATTCAAGCAAGAGAGCAAAAATAACCTCCTGGTTTTTTAATCTGACCCCGGTAAACTAAATTCGCTTCTTTGTCATTAGAATCCTGCAATCATAAGATTTCATGTTAAGCTTACAGCAATTTAAAACAATTATCATTGTTATTTTTTTAAAAATCGTAATACTATTCTCCTTTCGAAAGCCCTACCTCCTCCTAAAAAATTTATGTTTACATTCATGTGGTTTTATTACGCTTTCTTCTTTTTCATCCAAAAATAAAGTTAGTAAATTATAAATAAAATTTTCGCCATACCCCTTGTTTTTTAAAACCATTTATGGTTTATTTAATATGCGTATCACGTTTTTAATAAAAATAGCAAAATTAAAGGATTCTTATGACAAAGACCCGACTTATTCTCAAACGATTGCTTCAGATTATTCCCATGCTGATGATCGTTTCCATTTTGGCCTTTGCTTTAAGCAATATGTCATCCGGCGACGTGGCGGAGATCACCATCCGCAGCCAAGGTATGGAGGTCACGGAAAAAAATATCATCGCCGTAAAAGAAGAATTAGGTTTAAACAAGCCCCTTCAGATTCAGTATCTCAATTGGCTGGCCAAGGCGGCCAAATTTGACTTTGGTGTGTCTTTCCAAACCAAAAAACCGGTTGCGGATGAAATCCTGACCCGATTTCCGGCGACTCTCAAGTTGGCGATTGCCGCAACGCTGATCGCAATTGGGTTAGCCATCCCCCTCGCCTTACTCTCAGCCCGTTATAAAGATTCTTTCCTTGACCACTTCTTTCGGATTGTCTCTACTGCCGGGGCGACCATGCCCGATTTTTGGCTGGGGTTGATGCTGTTATACTTTTTTGCAATCCAGCTAAAGATCTTTCCGGTGATTTCCGGAAGCAAATGGGCAAACATTTGGTTGCCCGCCCTGACGCTCAGTGTCAATTATGGCGCGACATATCTAAGGGTTTTGCGAAACAATTTGATCGAAATAAAAAGCTGCGACTTCATGCAGGCGGCACGAGCGCGAGGGCTGAGCGAAAATGCGGCTTTGTTGCGGCACGGCCTGAAAAACGCCATACTCCCTTGCATCACTCTTATCGGGGTAAACTTTGGAAAGCTTTTAGCCGGCCAGTTCGCCTGCGAGACGATCTTCTCCTGGAACGGAATCGGAAAATTTGCGGTAGACAGCGTCAGATTCAAAGATTTACCGGTGATTCAAGGTTATATCATGATCGTGGCAATAACCTATATCGCAACCAATCTTTTGCTTGATATTTTATATCTGTATATCGATCCGAAAATTCAGCTTGAATAGCCGTTTATCTCGCGGCTTTGTCATGCTTTTGCTCCGGGGCAAACCACACGGTCGCCCGCGGTCAACGTCTCAGATTCCTGTTTTGGAAGAAAGGCATAATCAAAATGACAAATATCGCCAACAAATTCAAGACACAAAAGTTAGCCATCCTGGGGTTGGTAATCATCGGAGTCTTTGTAAGCGCAGGAATTTTTGCGCCAGTGGTTTCCCCGCATGATCCTTATGCGGTGAACCTAACCGGAAAATTACTCAAGCCTTGCGCAGAGTATCCCCTGGGAACAGATCAGCTCGGCAGGTGTATCCTGTCCAGATTGATCTTTGGAACCAGGACCAGTCTCACAACGGCGATGGTTGCCACCGTTCTGATGCTGGCCATCGGCGTTCCGCTGGGCATTATTGCCGGTTATGTGGGCGGATGGTTGGATAATGTTATAATGCGGCTGGCAGATATCGCCTCCACCTTTCCCTCAAGCCTTCTGGCTTTGGCCATCATCGGGGTACTGGGGCCAAGTATCGTCAATATCATGATTGTTTTCGTCCTGCTGTGGTGGGCGCCTTTTGCCCGAATTGTCCGAAGCATGGTGATGAAGCTCAAGGAGAAAGAGTTTATCTTAGCCGCCATTGCCTCCGGCAGCAGCCACTGGTCCATTATTTCAAGCCACATTGCCGTAAATGTGGCTTCTCCTGTCATCGTCCTGGCTACCCTGCGGATCGCAGCCGTCATCATGCATGTTGCCGGCTTTTCTTTCATCGGACTGGGCTCCCAGCCGCCCATTGCCGATTGGGGCGTCATGCTGAGCGACAGCCGGCAATACCTGACCTCCCGGCCCCTCATGCTCCTGTGGCCGGGCCTTGCCATTATGCTTGTCGTCTTTGCTTTTAACATGCTTGGCGAGGGCCTCAACGATGCGCTGCTCCCATCTTCGGGCGATAGAGCGGTAGTGAAGGAGGTTGATGGCGCCCATGGCTAAACTGCCGATTCTCTCTATTAAAAACCTAAAAACCTATTTTTACCTGAAGGAACGGGTGGTAAAAGCCGTGGATGGAGTCAGCCTCGATGCTTATCCGGGCAGAATTACGGCAATTGTGGGCGGCTCAGGGAGCGGAAAATCGGTCTTGTCTTTATCGGTCCTGCATTTAATCGAGCATCCGGGAAAGATTCTCGCAGGAGAAATTTGGCTTAACGGCCTCAATATAAGGGAATTAAGGGAAAAACAGCTTTTGAAAATCCGGGGCAAAGAAATCGCCATGATCTTTCAGGAACCGAGCAGTTCGTTGAATCCTGTCATCAAAGTAAAAAAACATCTCTCCGAAGTAATCCACACCCATCATCAGGCGATCAATAAAAAAGAGGATTGGCGCCGGTTCAAAGACGCACTCTTCCGTGTCGGCTTGAAAAACACGGATAAAATTCTGGAAAGCTATCCTTTTGAATTGAGCGGAGGCATGTGCCAGCGTGTAATGGTGGCCATGGGTTTGCTAGCCCGCGCCAACATCCTGATCGCGGACGAACCAACCTCGTCGCTGGATCTAACCACGCAAGCGGCTATACTTGAGGAACTGGTCCGTTTAAAAAACGAGGGCATGGCGATCATCCTGATTACGCACGATTTAGGGGTTGTAGCCCAGATAGCGGACGATGTGTATGTGATGAAAGACGGAAAGATTGTCGAAAGCGGAACTGTATTTGACGTGTTCGAATCGGCGCAGCAGCCGTATACCAAATCATTGCTGGCTTCAATTTTCTAACGGCGGAAATGGGTGAAAGTGTGAACCTTTATCAAATTAAAGATGTGTCCAAATGCTATAACAAAAAAGAACATCCCAGAGTTTATGCAGTATATAACGTTAGCCTGGATATTCGAAAAGGCGAGATTTTGGGGTTAGTTGGCGAATCGGGCTGCGGCAAAAGCACCCTTGGAAAAATGCTTTTAAAACTGGAGCAGCCGACCAAAGGCAAAATTATTTTTGACGGGCAGGACATTACTGACTACTCTTTTCAGCAAATGCGGAAAATCAGAGATAACATGCAAATGATTTTTCAGGGGAGCCGCAATGCGTTCAACCCCTATTTTACAGCTAGGCAAATCATTGCCGAGCCGCTGAATAATTACGGCAGCCAACCGGAAGCCGAGAAAGAACGCAAAATCGTTGCCCTGCTGGAGCAGGTTGGTTTGAACGAAACATATCTGAGCCGTTACAGCCATGAAATGTCCGGGGGGCAAAGGCAAAGAGTCGGCATTGCCAGGGCTTTAATCCTGAATCCGCAATTTGTGGTCTGCGACGAAGCGGTATCCAGTGTTGACTATTGCGTGAAAAATCAAATCCTGACCCTGCTGGTCGAGTTAAAGGAACAGCTGGGACTCACTTATTTGTTTATTTCCCATGATATATCCGCCGTCAATAAAATCTGTGACCGGATTGTGGTGATGTATCTCGGAAATATTGTCGAAATTATTTCCAGCATTAATGAGGAAGTCCGGCACCCTTATACCAAAGCCCTTTTGGCGGCAACGCTTCTCCCGGATCCCAGGAAAAGGGGGACCAACACAGTACTGTTTAAGGAAGACGAAACACTGCGAATACCGGAGCAAGGGTGTGTTTTTCAAAACCGCTGTTTTTATACGCAAGCAGTTTGCAGAATAAAGCAGCCAACCTTGGCGGCAGAAGATGACGGGCACCAGGTGGCTTGTCATCTTTTCCAATAAAAGTAAACGAAATAGGAGAAGAATGAATCATGAAGAAAAAGCTTCTAGTCACCGCAGTTTTGATTTTATGTGTAAGCTTAATTTTTATCGTTCTCGGTAAAAAAAATACGGTTCCGAGTAACGCAGACCACCAGAGCAAAAAGGAAGTCGTCATGGCCATCTATCGCGACGGCGCCATGGATGAATTGGATGCCGCTACTTATAACGGCCCGCACTTTCTGTACAAAATGATTTATGAAGGGTTGGTGGAAGACGGCGGACGCGGAAAAATCCTTCCACAGCTGGCGACGAGCTGGACCCTATCGCCGGATGGAAAGACCTATACATTTAAGCTGCGTGACGGGGTAAAGTTTTCCGACGGAACCGCTTTTAACGCAGCAGCCGTGATTTTCAACCTGAAAAGGTGGGTCAATAACGATCGGCATGCCAGTTTAAAAGCGACGAATGTTGAAAGTATGGAAGCAGTGGATGGACAAACTGTAAAAATTGTTTTTAAGGAGGGCGCTTATCCAATTTTAACGGAGTTGACTTATCCCCGGCCGGTGCGCTTTTTAAGCCCGGCTTCGATCACGGAGGTTCCGGGAAATGCCTTGGGGAAATTTACGCAGCCTGTCGGAACCGGTCCATGGATGCTGGAATCCTATAAAAAAGATCAGGAATTTACGCTTGTTCCCAATCCATACTATTGGGGAGAAAAACCGAAGGTGGACAAAATCACCTTCAAAGTCATTCCCGATGGCCAAGCACGGGTTTTAGCCCTTCAAAGCGGTGAGGTTGACATTCTCGGCGGAGACCTGATCGGTAAAATCCCCATGGAAAGCTTTTTGGAACTTAAAAACTCGGGAAAATTCATAACCTTCACCAAAGGGACCTTGTGTTCCCACTTTATCGCCTTTAATCAAAGTGTAAAAGCCCTTCAAGATAAAAATGTCCGTTTGGCGATGAACTATGCCGTCAATAAAAAAAGTATTGCCGCAGAGTTATTTGACGGTATCGGCCTGGAAGCCGACGGGTTATATCAAAAAGAGGTGCCTCATGCGACCAGTGAAAACAATTACGGATTTGGAAATGACCAAGAAAAAGCCAAACGATTACTTGACGCCGCCGGCTATGTCGATTCGAACGGCGACGGAATCCGGGAAAAAAGCGGAAAAAAACTTGAGTTTAACTTGCTGCTCTCTACGGAAGAATTCCCTGAATGGAAGCCCCTGGCCGAGTTTCTCCAATCCGAATTTGCCGCGGTCGGCATCAAAGTCAATTTGAATATTCTCGATAAAAACGGATACGAAGATGCCACGATGAATACAAAAGCGTTTGATCTCGCTCTAATGAGAACCGCCTCGGATTCCTGGATGCCCCACGGTTCAATGCTTGAGCTTTTCTCGATGCTGCCGAACGGAAAAGCCGCCAAAGCCTGGTATGACGAAAGGCTATATCGGAATATTATGAAGACCTTAAATACCCTTGACGAAACAGCCAGGCAAAAAAATTACGATACGGTGTTTAAATTCATTAGCGAAGAAGCGCTCACCATCCCCATCTATTATCCGATCACTTCATTTGCGGTGAACACCGATAAAATTCAAGGATTTGAAATTGGTGTGAATAACTACGCACCGGTCCAGTGGCAGAAGCTGGATGTAAAATAAGACGTAAAATAAAAATCCAGATACGCAGCGTTTTTTTTGCAACGGCGTATCTGGCTAGATAAATAACAGAGGTGAATGCGGATGAATCGCGAACAGAAACTGATTAGAAATTGGACGGACAGTTCCAATGATTACAGCAATTCCGTTAAAGAAGAACTAAACTCCTTTAAGAAGCAGGCCTGGACGAATATGATCCTTGATCATTCCGAAAAAAGAACCGGCATGGCTGTGCTTGATGTCGGCACCGGCCCGGGTTTTTTTGCCATTATCCTGTCCCAGGCGGGAAATAAAGTCACCGCCATCGATTGTACCACAGCTATGATCGAAGAAGCCAAGGCGAACGCCAAAGATGAGGGGGTCACTGTCGACTTTAGAGTAGCAGATGGACAAAATCTGGAATTCGAGGACCAGTGTTTCGACCTGATTGTCAGCCGCAATGTGGCCTGGACCTTGATCGATGCCGAAAGGGCCTATGGCGAATGGCAACGAGTGCTAAAACCCTCCGGCAAAATCATGATCTTCGATTCCAACTGGAATATTCGGTTATTCAATGAAGACTACCTGAAAAGATATGAAGAAGATCAGCAGGAATATGAAAGATTGTTCGGTGAAAAGCCGCCTCAATATACGGCGGAAATGATCGAGTACCGTAAAAGCATGCCCATGTGCCAGAGAATCCGTCCGCAATGGGACTTTGACGCCCTCGTCCGGCTGGGTTTTAAAAAGATTTACTGTGAAACAAGCATTGGAGATAGGGTTTATGACGAAAAGCAAAAAGTCAGATACCATTCTTCACCACTGTTTATGTTGGTGGTTGAAAAGTGAGCTTTTCACATAAGTCACAGGCTTGACATATGTATATCATAAAAAGTCCTCCGGGAAAGGAGTTTATGGATGAACCGCCCTTCAGTACTTATGCGTATTCTTTTATTGGTAATTTTAAGTATCAATGGAGTTTTCAATTCAGTTCTCGGCGCTCATCCCTTACCGGAAATTAAAATTGCCGGGCAATTCGGTCTGGTCTATGCGCCGCTGATGATTGCCGATAAGCTGCATATTTTTGAAAAGAACGGCTTAAAACCGATATGGAAGGAATATGGTTCCGGAGCAGCTGTTCGTGAAAGTTTGATTTCCGGTGAAGCCGATGTCGGTTTTATGGGAATACCTCCCTTTTTAATCGGTTGGGAAAAAGGTTGTCCCTGGAAGGTTTCCATGGGTTTTGTGGTGGTTCCGGTGGGACTGGTAACCAACAATCCGCAAATTAAAAGTTTAAAAGACTTTAAGCCCGGCGATAAAATCGCCGTGCCCTCTCCAGGGAGCGTACAGCATATCCTACTTGCGATGGCCGCTGAAAAAGTGTTGGGCTCTCCGAATGCTCTGGATACCAATATTATGGCAATGCCACACCCCGATGCCCTGGCCGCCTTAATCTCCAAAAAAGGACTGACAGCCCATTTTACCACTCCGCCCTATTTATTTGAAGAATTGAGCCAACCGGGTTTTCATTTGGTAATCAGTGGTAAATCGGTTTTTGGCCGTCCTTTCAGTTTCAATGTAGGAGTTGCCTCTAAAAAATTCCATGATCAAAAGCCTCTGCAATATCTGGCCTTTGTGAAAGCAATCGATTATTCCTTTTCATGGTTGAATGGCAATACAGAAGCTGCCGCCAATCTATTGGCGCCCCAATTTAAGTTAACACCCCAAAAGACCCTGCAATACCTGAAATGGCCCGGGATGGATTATACCACCAAACCTTATGGCTTAATGGAGTTCGCTTATTTCATGAAAAGGGCCGGCTTTCTTAAGAAAATTCCTCAGGATCCGGCGGAAATCCTTTGGGAAAATGTAAAACTATGATCCTAATTTATACGATCTGCCAAGAAAATGAGGGAGACTCATCATTTAAGGCAATATTCGAGGAAACACATGGTTAAACTGAAAGCCTTCCATTCCAAAACCTCCCGCCAGGTAATTTTCATGATCATGGTAATGATTGGCTGGGAGTCATTATCGAGGATCGGACACCTCCCTGCCTTACTGTTCCCTTCATTAAGCAGTGTTTTAAAAGAGCTAGTGGTCCAAACCGTCAATGGGGAATTAATTCATCGGACCTGCTTTTCTCTGTATTTGATCGGTGTGGGCCTGGGGCTGGCAATCGTATTGGCGCTCATTTTGACAATACTGGCAGCGTGTATCCCTATCATCTCCGAATGGGTGCAAGTTTTAATGGCGGTTCTCCACCCCCTGCCGGGAATCGCCATTTTACCCATAGTAATTCTTTGGTTAGGCACCGGTCCACAGTCCATTATTGCGGTCATCGTCATGTCCGCGGTTTGGCCCCTGGTGGCGAACTTACATACCGGCCTGAAAACGATTCCCGTTACCCAGATCGAAGTCGGAAAAAATTTGGGACTTGGAGGAATCCCATTGGTATGGTCCGTTCTATTGCCGGGCGCTTTTCCCCATATCTTAAGCGGCCTAAGAGTGGGGTGGGCTCGCGCCTGGCAAGCCGCGGTAGCAGCGGAAATGGTCTTCGGCGCCAGCGGCGGCGAAGGCGGACTGGGATGGTTTATTTATAAAGAACGGTTTTTTATGGAAATTGCCGCTGTATTCGCAGGCATGATCGTGATTGTCATGATCGGGCTCATCGTAGAGCGCTTGTTCTTTGAGGTTATTGAAATAAAAACCGTCCGACGCTGGGGTATGTCCACTCACTGAGAAGAAAACAGTTTTCCGGGGAAAAAAGAAAATGAAAGATGAATTAATCATTCACAACCTCTCGAAAGTCTTTCAAGTTGAGCACCACGAAGTGCGGGCCTTCGAGACCGTGGATTTTTCGGTTCCGAAAGGACAATTTATTTGCATTGTCGGGCCCTCCGGCTGTGGCAAATCAACGCTTTTACGGTGCATTGCCGGTCTGGAAACGCCTTCGGGAGGCGAAATAACCTGCGGAGGAGAGTTCATCACCAAACCTAGCAAAGACCGAATGGTAGTATTTCAAAGTTTTGAGCAATTATTTCCCTGGTTTACTGTTCTTAAGAATATAACTTACGCACTGCATGTCACGAAAGGGAAAACCACCCCAAAACCGGATGAAGGAATGTTCAAAACGAGAGAAACCATAGCTCGTGAATATTTGCATTTGGTCGGCCTCGACGGATACGAGGATTTATTTCCTCATCAGCTATCAGGGGGAATGAAACAAAGGGTTGCTATTGCAAGAGCACTGGCAGTCAGACCCCGGATACTCTTAATGGATGAACCCTTCGGTAGTTTGGATGCGTTTAACCGAGATATTTTACAGGAGGAATTACTAAGGATATGGCAGGAAACAAAAACCACCATTATTTTTGTAACGCATAGTATCGAGGAGTCTCTCCTCCTCAGTGACCAAGTCATCGTATTTACAAGCAATCCGGGAAAGGTTAAAACCATTATTGTTAACGATTTAGAAAGGCCTCGTTCTCCTGAAAACCCGGAATTTATGGAGCTTTGGAAAAGGCTTAATGTATTGCTGGGCCTGCACTCAAAAACAATAGCCGAAACCGGCATCCGGCACCGGACAATTTTTGATGAAACGGAAATAATTCAACCAGTTTTGTAATCATTGATATCTATTTGTAATCTTTGATTTTTTTCAGCGTCGTTTAGGCACCGTATGTAAATTGTGTGTAAGAATAGATGACTATCTGCTATTCCCCTCCTTCTGATTCTATGGTAAAATATCATTTAACATACGAATCAATGAACCAAAGGATGATAATCAATGAAATGGCGTTTTCCACAACCAACAAGATTGTATGCCCATATGACCATTACCAAACTGGTAATCGTAGGATTCTCCACGATCCTCGCGCTCCTTACCATGATTAACATTATCGTCTTATTTGGAATTCAAGGCATTGTTCATAGTTATGAAACCATTGTCGAAAACGAGACTATCCGAAGCAACGAAAATGAACTGGTAAGAATTTTCGATAACTTCCATTATATCTCGCAATTCGCAGCCGACGATATCCAACAAACCCAGTCGTTATCCATTGATAACGGGGTAACCTTAATGAGCGCCATGTTGGATATGGATGTCCATACCAAGGAAATCATGGAGTACTAGAAGAAAAACAAGGTCAAGGATAATAAAATCCTGCTGAACCGCTTAAATAAAAATCTAAAGTTCATCCGCTTATATAAATCAACCAATGACATTACAAGCATAGAAGTACTCAATGACATCAAAAACGGAGTCGCCTCGGTTCAGGCCATCATCAATGACGATTTATTTCCGGTGGTCAATGACCTTGTGGACAATTCCACCGAGCAGGCTAAAAACAGGACCACCGTCTCGGTTTGGATCATTATCGGCTCCAACTTGGTGGTATTCGGATTGGTCATACTTCTTGTCACTACCATCCGCCGAATTGTAACCGGACACCGGCAACCCATCATCGAAACTGCCATCCTTTCGGCAAACGGCGCTCAAGATGTATCCAGATACACTTTAGCCAACAAAGAAGCTATCAGCCAGGTAAAAGAGGTTTTTTCGGAAATGAGCCGGGCTTTTGAAAATATAACCGAAAGTACCCAGGATTCCACTGACGGTATTCAAAAAATTACCGATTCTACGGAAAAAGCGGCCGAATCCCTTAAAACTTTGTCAGACCAGGCTTCGCGAATTTACGAATACTTAACCCAAAACCAAACCGAAATCCAGGGGAGCGAAACTCATTTATTACAACTTCGCGATAAAATTAATGAGTCAACCAACCGGATTCAGACCAATGCAGAAACAGCAGCCGAACTGCATAACAAGTTTGTTGCCCTTACCAATCAGGTTGAAGGTATTGATGATATTTTAAAAACAATTGATGACATTAAAGAACAAACCACAATGTTGTCATTAAACGCCGGAATCGAAGCAGCCCGGGCCGGAGAACACGGGAGAGGTTTTGAGATTGTCGCCAAAAAAATTCGCCACCTTTCGGAACAATCCGGCCAGTCTACGTCGGAAATCCACGGTATCATTGAAGAGATCCACCAAGCAGTATTCGAGGTAGAATCTGCTATGAGGGAAGTTATCGAGGGCGTAAAAAATTCGGTCGAAGAAATCGCAGGAGTCAGCGAGGAATTTAACGATTTACGGGAATCTCACAAAAAAGTTTTATCCGGGATTGAGACTTTGATGCAACAGGCCAATAGTCAATGGAAAGCAACAAAAAATATCGAGGAAGCTTCCGAAAAAATCACCGCCGAAGTGCAACAAATTTCGGCGTTATCGGAAGAAGTTTACGCTTCCATGGAGGAATTGTCCGCCGAAACCGAGAACGCTCTCGAACAGTTGGAACTAGTGGATGACAATGTGCAACGTACTTCGGAAATTGCAGTGAACCAAGAATTATTAGCCAAACAAGTGAACGAACACGTATCTTCGTTGTGATTTTAGGCGATCGGTCCCGACTTGAAAAATATTTGTAGCCCGGATTCTTAGAGGCAATCCAAAAAATTTTCTCTGATTATAAAGCTAATTCAGCAGGTTATTTGAATGTATTGATTTATCAGCTATCTATTGATTTGAAATCAAAAGAATATCTCCCGCAGAGGCGTCAGCACCTTTTGGTGCTGCAGGCGCAGAGAAATGGCGAAGCGCATGAGACTATGTTTTCTGGTCTAGACCTTTCCTATTCACGGCAAACTGATATCACGAATTACCAAAAAATATCTTGCAAAGCGCATCTCACACTCTGCGTCTTAGCGCCTCTGCGCGAGAATAAATAGGCGGCTTGAGTTGAACCAAGCTGATTTATCTTTATAACCATGAAAATTTTTAAACCCATGGGCAATGGAATACGCTCTTTCCTATGCGTGTTGTATTTATTCATGGTGCGCGCGTCCTCGCACCATGATTATCCTTAAAGACAGCCCCCCGGTCTTAGTCCAAGCCATCCCGGCGATATTTCCACGGATAACAATCGATATCTTGACCACCCGGGGGACTACTTTACTACTTCCAATTTATGCTTTCGGCTTCGTCGAAATACTCCGGCGCTTTGTTGGATTACAATCGTCCTTGCAATGAAATCATGAAGCGTTTGGTTCTTTTTAAAGAAAAACATCATCCAAAAACCGCCCAATAATATCGAGGCTGAAAGAATTTTGCTCCAATACCGGACATTCGCTTGCCCGAAAGTGATCCTCTGACAATGAACATCCAAGACTGCCAGGCCCATGATTTTCTTTCCGAAAGTTGCCTGAAATTTTGAACTTTCAAGCCAGGTAAAATAAAACCAGTTAAGTCCGAAGGAAAATACGATTCCAAATCCTCCGGCAAAAGATCCGATGATATGAAAATCCACTGGATGTCCTCCAATAAAAGACATCAGCAAAATCATGCCGCTGATAAGGGAAGCCAGTAGCCCCTCGCCCCCTGCTAAAATACAAAGATCAAAAACCATGGCCGCAGAACGCTGCATAAATCCTGCGTAGCAAACTTGCGACGATTCAACCATCACCAACTTTGGTTTAACTTCTGCAGGCTTTTTAGGGTTTACAATGTCCTCCAGAAAGCCGCAATAGTTACAGGATACCTGATCTTCAGCCAGCTCGGCCCCACATCTTAAACAATGCAATTGATTCCTCTCCTTCTCATGATGTCAATGAATCTCCCTGTATTTATCATCGGAACCAATTGAAATTCAATTTAACCAGTTAATTTCCAAAAGACCAGGTAAAATATGTATTTTGGTTGGATCATCCCAAAAATTGCGGCTTTTCAACCTACGATCCACTCAAAAATTTTTTCTTTCCAAACAGTCAAAGGGCGATCCTTTCTCAAATTTGAAGACTCTCTTCAACATAATGAAAAAACTTGCCGTAATTCAGGACAAGTTTTCATTATCAAAAAATTTATGACTGATTATTTACATTCAAAAACATGTTTTCTCATTCTAATTTCCGGAATTTATGGTCTAGTCAATTTTATGATCAAACCAATTTAATATTCCTCGATATGAATTCCCAGGGTAAGCTACTTTCTCAGCATCTTAATTGTACCATAAAAAGAGGCGGCGATTAGGCAAATTAAGCCAAAAAACAAGAACCTGAAAATAAATTCTTTCATGGATCTCTCCTTGTTCCAATCAATTGATAACTAAGTGCGAGTAAAATCATGTTCTCGTACCTGTCTCTATTTGAAGAGCAATTCCCGCAAAAGCTACCGCAATTCCCGGGATATTCCATCTTAAAAAAGGGGCTGTCCTAAAGTAAATTTATCAAAAAGATAACAATATATAAATTCGTAAATCCACGGTGCAATATATTGTATTCTTTGATTATAAAATACTTTTTAGACAGCCTTAGGTGAGGGGTAAAACATCTTGCAAACTGCTGAACTACATTTATCATTATATCAAGCTTTCACTTATATAAAAGGCCTGATTTTCTAGGACTAAAATATTAAAAAACAAAAAAAGTCCTATTTTTATGGGACTTTTTTTGTTTTATACCGACATTATTTTCTTGATCTTCTCAACTGCCTCTTTGGTATTACTGACTTCCAGTTTTTTCAGCAAATTCGTAATGTGATTTTTTACGGTATTCTCAGTTGTAAATGTCAATTTTGCAATTTGGGAACGGTTCAGATCCTCTTCCAAATATTTTAATACTTCCTTCTCTCTCGTTGTTAGTTGGAAATTTTCCAATACATCATCTTTCTTTTTCTCAATTAAAAGCTTTTCATAATTCTCTACCATTTTAGTCATTACTTCCGCAGTAGACCATCGTTTTAATACTTCTCTGATGGTTTCAGGCAATTTTTTAAAATTTTCCTTGACTACAAAATCCTTGGCCCCGGATAAAAGGGCCTTTTCTACATGAACCGGATTTTCCGAACTGGTCGTAACAATGATTTTCGCATCGGAAATGGATTTAATTTCCTGAATCCATACTAAACCTTCCGGTTCCACTCCGGAAAAATATAAATCAAGAATGACAATATCCGGTTTTAATAATTTTAATAAATGAAGACCCTCCGTATGGTTTTTCGCCGAACCCACCACTATCATATCATCTTCGCAATCCAGCAAAAGGGTTATATACTTAATCCACACCGTTGAATCATCTATAATTAATACTTTTGTCTTATCCTGCTCCATCATAACCTTTCTCTGCCTTATCAAAATCTATCGAACCATTATGTACTTAATATTCAGATCCTGATAAGTTTCATTTTCGCCTCACTTTCTGGATATATTTTCCTAATTTATTTTTTTAGGTTTATTAATTAAACAAAAAGATTCTTTCATAAGCAAATCATTAATTGTTAGAAGAACTCTCCAATCGATAGATTCCATAATTTCTTGAAATTAAACCAAAACCCTTTGTCGAATTTTACTATTTTTTACATTATTCATCTTGTCGCAGCACTATTGCAAATAATTATTTTTTTGCCAAGCCAAGAAAACTGTCGATGTCGATTATTCTGATTTTTTGACGAAACCCCATGACATCCTTTTATATTATAATATATCATATTTCTTGTCCCCTACATTTCCTTTTCGGGACAACCCCACTCAAGAGGATTTTAGTTATTCATACACCGTAATTTTTTTGGTTTCACTGCAGAGTAACCTTTTCTCTTTCCCCTTTATGGAGGTGTATAGTTCGACGGGATTGCCCCATAACTCCGCCAAATGTTTAAGAGTTTCTCCAGCATAGGTCAGCTCCAAATCACGATCGTCATATTCGTGTTCGAGGATTAAAGTATGATCTTTAAAGTTCAGCTCTTTCACTTTAATAACCGGTATTGATCCAGTGCCCACAGTTGCGCAAAGAGTGTCCCGAATGTGCTCCCAACCGTTTTTATCCGCAACCTCCGTCACGATCACTTTATCCTCGCTGGCGTAATATTCGAACAAATGAAGCTCTTCGCATAATTCCCGTGTCAGATAACGCCGGATAAACGAACGGTCATTTTCAATTTCCCGGGCCTCAAATATTTTGGCCAAGCTGTAACGCCGTTCCAGGTCTTTGAAAATCGTAAATCCTAAATGGTAGGGATTGAGTCCGTGTTCATGGGGGCGAATCACTTGATGATGGCGTTTTAAAAATTCCAAATGCAAATCAGGAGGTAAGTTCAAACTTTGGAGGGTTCGAAAATGCCAAAAACTGGCCCATCCTTCGTTCATGATTTTAGTCTCTATCTGCGGCAAAAAGTACTCGCTTTCATTGTGGACGATCCGTAAGATATCCCGTTCCCATTCTTCCATCCTACCATATTCGGCAATGAACCAGAGAAGGTCTTCTTCCGGCTCTAAAGGAATTTTATTCAAATTGGGCGGGGTAATCTCCGGGATTTGACCGAAAGCGTCCCTTTGAGTCTTTTGCTGATATCCACTGGATAAACGTTTCTTCTGTTCCTCTACAGTCAGCCTGCGCCTTCCGGGCATCCGGTTAATCTGAAAACGCAGCGCATGGGCCGCATCCAAAATACGTTCAACCTTGAGATATCCAATACTGGGGTCTTGCAAATATTCACGAATCCGATCCCCGTGATTCTTGAAATTTTCAATCGTCAACTCGGCCCGGGTCGTTCCAAAAAGCCGGTTGTTTTTAAAAAAATCATTATGCCCGTATACATGGGCAATCGTCAATATCTGTAATAACAGGGAGTTATCCCGCATTAAATATGCCAGGCACGGATTGGAATTAATCACCATCTCGTAAGGAAGACCGCTTAAATTGAAGCGGTAAAAAGTATTGAGTCTTTCAAACGCCTTCCCGTAGCTCCAATGCGGATAATGGCAAGGCATACCAATATAAGCTTCATAGCCCAACATTTCCTCATAAGAACAAATCTCAAATTCCTGCCCATAACAATTCAGACCGAATTCTTTAACGGCTTTTTCGATCTCTTCATTCCACTTTTCCAGCTCCGCGATAGTAAATTCACCCATGGTTTCTCCTAACTTTTCCCAGCGGTTTAAGGCTTTTCCGATTCCCTCTTTATACTGTTTTGTTCTTCATTGGCCAACATATCCCGTAGAGCCGGCCAAATATCTTCCCGTCCTGCAATTGAAACCAACGAAAAATTGGCGGCATGAATCTGCTCCTGATATAACTTTTTCATCGTACTATAACCGGTCATGATTTCTCCATATCCGAACAAATTACACACTTCACATAACTTTTGAGCCAAGGCAACCGCTTTAGCGTTATCTTCATCCCAATTATCACCATCGCTGCAGTGAAACGCATAGATGTTCCAACGGGACGGCGGATAACGTTCCTCAATAACCTGCAAAGCTTTCTCATAACCACTGCTGATGTAGGTACCGCCGGATTCCCCTTTATGAAAAAAATCATCTTCAGTCACTTCTGCAGCCTGTGTTGTATGAGCAATAAAGGCCAATTCAACCTGGTAGTACTTGAGCCGGATGAATTGATACAAAAGGAAGTAAAAACTGCGGGCCAAATACTTTTTGGTCTGGTCCATCGAGCCTGAAGTATCCATAATACATATCACCACCGCATTCGACTCCGGAGTTCGGTCTTCCCTCATTCGATGGTACCGGAGATCTTCTTCCCGGAAAGGGAAGCGTTCCTTATCATCCGGAAGTCCCGAACTTATTTCGCCTTCTTCCTCATTTCGTTTAGTCCCCTGACGGCTCCCTTGGCGGCGCTTGATTTTTTCAATCACCGCCTTTTTTTTGGCGAGCCGCGGCGGTATTCCCTTATGTTGGTATCCACTCCACTTCTGCCTGGTGACGGTCTCCATTTCGGCCAGGTTTTTACGTTCCATAAAAGGCAGGTTTAAATCGTCAAATAAATAACTAACAATTTCTTCCAGGGTTATTTCGGTTTCATAAATGTCTTCACCGGGCTCACTACCAGGGCCCTGTCCGCCTGTCCCAGCCTCAGCCTTATCCGGGTTTTCCTGACGGAATACATCGCCCCGTTCTTCCTCACCCGTACCGCTGCCCACCCCCGGCTGGTTTTTACCATAAATAAACTGATATTCTTTAAGGCTTTTAATGGGTATTTTAATTTTCTTTTGACCGCTTTGGCCGATAATACTCTCTTCGGCAATAATTTGACCGATGTTTTTTTTGATCGATTGTTCAACCAATTGACGATGTCTGCGACGATCTTCGCTGGCCCGCCCAGAATCTCCGCAAGATTCCCGAAAAACAGCCATCATAAAACACCTTCCTTCCAGTCATGTTATTGGTTATTAGCAACTAATTCCCCACCAATAACCAATAACCAATATCCTAATAACTGGTTTGAACCGTTTTTAATCTTTCCATAAATTATTAGCCGCGTATTTCAAAACCACATTGCAGCAATGATCACAATATCCGTTCTTTTTCATTTCCGCTACCATCGCGTTATACTTCTCGTTTTGTTCCTTATCTCTGACTTTCGATTGGGTTATGACCCTTGACAACTCTCTTACCGAGGCGGTCAGCTTCTTTTCTATGGCCACCTTAAGAGGCTCATAACTGTTATAATCAAGAGCGCCTCCATTTCGAAGCACAAAAAACATATACGCCGTTACATCCTGTCTAAAACCCTTGGCAGCAGTTCCTGTAATGCCAATCTGCTCCTCAATGGATTGGAGAAATTTCTCATCCGGTTCAAGTTCTTCCCCGGTATTTTTATCCTTGAGCTTGGTCCGATTGGCATAGGCCTCGGCATGATCAAGATAATTGTTAAATAAATCCTGTGCTTGCTCCCGATAACCGTGGATAAAGGCTTTAGTAACTTCCAATTCCAAGATTTTATGATACTCTTTACGTAAAATGTTTTGCAAGAAACCGAGATAACGTTTACGATCCTCCTCCGGCAAGGATAATTCTTTAACCGATTTAATCATCGTGTCTAAGACCGAAAGCGGATTGATGCAATCATTCTCCGATTCCGATAAGGCAATATCCAGGCTTTTCATTATAAAACGGGTTGAAATGCCGCTCATACCTTCCTTAATCGTCGCCTCCTCGCGGAGTTCCACAATATCCACTTTTTTCGTGCTTCCTTGTTCCAAGATTTCTTCTCCATTATAGATCTTGAGCTTCGTCAGGGGATCAACCTTGGCCGATGGCGCGAGCCGGGTTAAAATCGCGAACATCGAGGCAATTTCGATTGTATGAGGCGCAATGTGCGCTTTGAAATTGCTCTGGCGTAGAATCTTCTGATAAATCTTAATCTCTTCCCCGAGTTCCAAACAATAAGGAACTTCAATCTTGACAATCCGGTCCAAAATAGCTTCATTGGTATGATCGGATTTAAATTTATTCCATTCCGCCTCATTGGAGTGGGCTAAAATAACCCCGTCAAAATAAATCATGGCTCCTTTGCCGGGAGAGGGAATCGATTTTTCCTGAGTAGCAGTAATCATGGTGTGCAAATATTCAATCTCATTTTTAAATACTTCGATGAATTCAACCAGGCCACGGTTTCCCACGTTAAATGCGCCATTTAAGGCAAGAACCCGCGGATCATCTTCGGGAAAAAGGTCCATTTTCGAGATGTCGACGGATCCGATCAACACAGAGGTATCTTGGTTATTGGGATCAACTGGGGGTACAACACCGATGCCTTTACGGGAGCGAATCGAAAACTCCCCGGTTTCAACGGGCATTTTTTCGTACTCGCCATGATATTCGTTCTTTAAGCGGTAACGGCATATCGGACAAAGGTCACCCTCCACATCGACTTTCAACAGCTGAGTGAAATCAGCTCGCAGATGTTTGGGAATTAAATGCAAAGGTTCTTCCCGCATCGGGCAACCCTTAATTGCATAAATCGGTGGCGCTGATTCCAATGCCCGCTTCAGTTGTTCCATAATGGAAGATTTTCCCGCGCCGACCGGTCCCTCAAGATATAGTACTTGGCGGGATTCCTCGCCCCTCATGGAAGCTGCATGAAAAAAACGGACAATTTTCATTAGCGTTCGGTCAATCCCATAAAAATCATCAAAGAATATATATTTTTTTAGGATATCATTACCGTATATCCTACGCAATTTGGGATTTTCCTCGGTTTTGATCACTTCGACGCCGGGACCGATGATTAACTGGTAAAGCCGCTGGTGCGCTAATTGCACGATTTCGGGATTTTCCTTCACCTTTTCCAGATAATCCAAAAAAGTCCCTTCGTAATGGCAATGGGTCCGTTCCGAACGATCTTTCTTGATTAATTCGGCTATCTCATTAGGTTCCATATCCATCCCTCCGCTCTTAGCTAAAAAAATCAATCCACTCTGAATTTAGCACAAATCCGGCAATCAACCTTTGATATGATAACTTGCCGGATTTAGATTGTTAAGCCGTTTTAAACCGGCTTTCACTTTCCCTTAGAACCTTCCATATGTAAAACGCAGTCGAATAGCGGCTAGAAAGACACTGCTCAACATCATTTGAGGATTTCCAATAAGCCCCTCCTAGCAATCCATACCGGAACTTATCCCCAATCTCAGAATAATTTCAGCTAAATCGTATTACTATATTTTATTAAGGAAAACCCGATTTGACGCCTACCCTTTTTCCAGATTCTTCGCAGAAGAGGCATATTTCACAGGCAATCACAATAAAAAACCCAAATTTTTATCGATTGGGTAAATTTTAGGCAGTAAATTTTTAATCAAAAAAATTAACCCTTATCCTCCCCGCGCACAAAATAAAAACATATGCCGCAAGACTCAGTAAGCAGGGTTTACCAAAAGTAGGCAGAATTATAAAAACAAGCGAATGCTCTGAAAATAACCCTCATAAAGGAAAACGGAGGTTGGATATGAACAAACTGGTATTATTAAGGCATGGCGAGAGTGTTTGGAACCAGGAAAACCGTTTTACAGGATGGACAGATGTGGACCTTTCCGAAAAAGGACGCCTTGAAGCCCATGCGGCGGGAAAAACATTAAAAAGCGAGGATTACACCTTTGATATCGCTTATACATCAGTTTTGCAGCGGGCGATCAAAACTTTATGGCTGGTACTGGAAGAAACCGAACAAACCTGGATCCCGGAGATAAAGTCCTGGCATTTGAATGAACGGCATTACGGAGCATTACAAGGACTGAATAAAGCCGAAACCATCAAAAAGTACGGTGAAGAACAAGTTCACATCTGGCGGCGGAGTTTCGACATTTTGCCTCCCGCACTATCGCCTGACGATCCCCGGCATCCGGGGAACGAAGCCAAGTATCGCCATTTAACCAAAGAGGAATTACCTCTGACTGAAAGTTTAAAGGATACCATAGACCGTTTTCTCCCCTATTGGCGCCGGGAAATCGCTCCCCGGATCCAATCCGGACAAAAAGTATTGATTACCGCTCATGGAAATACATTGCGGGCGCTGGTCAAACATCTTGATGCCATTTCCGAAGAAGAAATCGCCGAACTCAATATTCCCACCGGGATTCCTCTTGTTTATGAGCTTGATGAAACGTTAAAGCCCCTTAAGCATTATTATTTAGGTGATCAGGACATTATTCACACAGCCATCCAAAGCGTAGTCAAACAGGGGAAGGCCGAAGGATAAGGTCCCAATGGGTTGTGTTGATTTGATCCTCCGCTGCTGAAAATCGGCCAACCCTCCATCTATCTTCCTCCCTCGAAGGGAGGAACGAACTGTGAATCTGTAAGTGTGTTGGGCTAACAAATCCTAGTAAAACGTTCTCTAAATAAGTACCCAATGATTGTGAACGTTTTACTTAAGTAGAGCGTATCTTCCCCGTTTCTGATTACCATTTATTTACGATACGCTCTACTAGTTTCTCCAGCCCGGCCTAAAACCCTTTGGAACAGCAGTTTTGCGGCTCATCTCCCACAAAAAAACTTTAACAGGGCATACACGAAGCGCTTTCGTTCCTCCCTCAGGGAGGAAGCAAGATGGAGGGTTGGCCTAAAAAGCACCACCGGCTTTATGTCGTGCACAAATGACAAGCAACCCAGTGCCGGGGCTGCGCTTCAATAAACTCCGGCATTTGGCGGCTACAGATATCCATCGCCTCCGGGCAACGGGTGTGGAAGCGGCACCCCTGCGGGGGATTAATCGGGCTCGGGACATCACCGGTCAAGATAATCCGCTCTTTTCTAGCTTTCGGATCCGGGACCGGAATCGCCGAAAGCAGCGCCCGCGTGTAAGGATGCAAGGGTCTGGCATAGAGCTCATCCCCATCGGCAAGTTCTACCAATTTGCCAAGATACATGACGCCAACCCGGTCACTGACATGCTTCACCACATTAAGCCCATGGGCGATAAAAAGATACGTCAACCCGAACTCGGCCTGTAAGTCTTTAAGCAGGTTTAGGACCTGGGACTGGATGGAAACATCCAAAGCCGAAACCGGTTCATCACAAACCACTAATTTCGGGCGGGTTGCCAATGCCCTTGCAATACCGATCCGTTGCCGTTGTCCTCCGCTGAATTCATGGGGATAACGACGGGCATAATTCGAATCAAGTCCCACCAAATTCATTAATTCGCGAACTTTATCCTTGCAGGCTTTTCCCCGAGCCAAATTATGCCGGACCAGAGGTTCGCCGATAATCTGTTCTACCGTCATCCGGGGATTTAACGAGGAATAGGGATCCTGAAAAATGATTTGCATCTCCCGCCGTAAATGTCTGAGCTCTTTGGATGACAATTCCGACAGTTTTTGACCTTCAAAAATGATTTCTCCCGAAGTAGGGGCGAGCAAATGAAGAATTACCCGGCCGATGGTGGATTTCCCGCAACCGCTTTCACCCACGAGCCCTAAAGTCTCACCTTTACCAATGGTAAAACTGACATCATCGACTGCCTGAACATGCGATAAAACCCGGCCGAAAAAACTTTTTTGCACCGGAAAATATTTTCGCACCGATTCAACCCTAACCAGATCTTCCATCAGACGTTCACTCCTTCCGCCGTATGCAGCCAGCAACAAACTTGACGACCGTCGGCTATCCTTACCAAACCAGGCCGTTCTTTGCTACAGCGCAGTCCGGCATTGGGGCAGCGTGGGTAAAAGGAGCAACCCGGGGGCAACATACTCAAATCCGGGACCGATCCGTCAATAACATAAAGACGGTTATGGTCGCCATCCAGCTTGGGAATGGACTTGAGTAATCCGATTGTATAAGGATGAAGCGGGTTTTCAAACAATTGCTCTACCGGAGCTTCCTCCATAACTTGTCCGGCATACATTACGATAACCCGGTCAGCTATTTCGGCAACAACAGCCAAATCATGGGTAATCAGCATAATGGCCATTCCAAAATCTTCCCGCATTTTCCCCATCAAGTCCAGGATTTGAGCTTGAATGGTTACATCAAGGGCTGTTGTCGGTTCATCGGCAATCAGCAAATCGGGACGGCAGGACAAGGCCATGGCTATCATTACCCGCTGCCTCATTCCGCCCGACAGTTGATGGGGATAATCAAAGGCCCGTTTTTCCGGTGAAGGTATCCCGATGGTCCGCAGCAAATCGACAGCCCGTTCCCAAGCCTCATGCTTCTTGAGTCCTTGATGCTGGATAATCGCCTCGGCTATTTGGTCTCCGATGCGGTGCACCGGATTTAAGGAAGTCATCGGTTCTTGGAAGATCATTGAAATTTTATTACCGCGAATCTCGCGCATTTTCTTTTCCGTCAAAGTCAACAGGTCTTCCCCATGAAAGATTATCCGGCCTCCCACGATTTCACCCGGAGGATTGGGTATCAGCCGCATGATCGAAAGTGAAGTCACGGATTTTCCGCTGCCCGACTCGCCCACAATGGCCACAGTTTCTTTTTCATGCAGTGAAAAACTGATATTATCAACGGCACGGACAATCTTCCCATCCGTCTTGAATTGGGTTTGTAAGTTTTCAATACTGATAAGTTCCGCCATTTTGTTCTCCTATTGCTTCAGTCTGGGGTCGAGCGCATCACGCAACCCGTCGCCAAGTAAATTGAATGCCAATACCGTTACCGTAATTGCAATACCCGGAAAAGTGACGATATGAGGCGCCGAGAAAATCGCCGATCTGCCACTGCCAAGCATGGCTCCCCATTCCGCTTCCGGAGGTTGAACGCCTAACCCCAGGAATCCCAGGAATGCGGCATCCAGAATGGCCGATGAAATCCCCAAAGTGGCCCGGACGATAATCGGAGCCGTGACATTCGGTAATATGTGATACGTGATGATTTGCAGATCATGATCGCCAATAGCCCGGGCCGCCTGAACATAATCATTTTCCCGGACCGATAATACCGATCCTCTCACGATTCGGGCATATTCCGGTATCGACACAATTCCAATCGCAATAATGGCATTATCCAAACCGCGTCCCAAAGCCATCATAAAGGCCATCGCCAATAATAAAGGGGGAAACGCCAACATGATATCCATCAAACGCATGATGATATTATCAACCAGGCCGCCATAAAAACCGGCCAGGGCGCCCAATAAAATACCGACAAAAAGCGAAAGAATAACCGCTTCGATCCCAACCCGCAAGGAAATCCGGGCCCCAAAAATAATCCGGCTTAAAATATCGCGCCCTAATTCGTCGGTGCCGAACCAATGGGCAAAACTCGGCGCTTTTAAGCTCATGGGCAAATTACTTTCCTGATAATGGTAAGGCGCTATTAACGGCGCAGCTATTGCTACGATCACCAAAATGACTAAAGTCGCCAGACCTATCATCGCTGCATGATTACGGCGCAACTGTTTCCAAAATTCCAGCCAGGGGGATTTTGCTTTTTCCCCCATCGTCTTGCCATCAACTAATTCAACCGCCATCGAAATTCTCCTCATTTATGAATAATGAATGCGCGGATCCAAATAGGCATAAAACAAATCCACCAAAAGATTGACCAATACAAAGACCACCGCCACTAAAATCACACTACCCTGTACCAGCGGAAAATCCGACGCGAGAATGGCATTGGTCGTCAGGCTGCCGATTCCCGGCCATGAAAATACGGTCTCCGTCAACACCGCGCCGCCCAATAAAAAACCGAATTGAAGCCCGATTACGGTCACAATTGGGATTAAAGCGTTTTTTAAGGCATGGTGAATGACTACGGTTTTTTCATCGAGCCCCTTGGCGTGAGCCGTCCGGATATAATCCTGTTTTACCACTTCCAACATGGTTGAACGGGTCATCCTGGCGATGATAGCCATTGAATAAGCAGCCAAGGCCACTCCCGGAAGAATCAAATGACGCAATGCGCTCCAAAAAGCATCCCAATTTCCGGTAAGGATGCTGTCCACCAAATATAAACGGGTTATTGCAGCGGGCTCCAACCCTATATCAATTCTTCCGGAAACCGGTAACCAATGTAAGTTTACCGAAAAGATAATGATCAAAATCAGGCCCAACCAAAAAATGGGCATTGACACACCTAATAAAGCCCCTACCATACTCAGATAATCAAAAAACGAATAGCGCCGGACGGCGGAAATCACTCCAATAATAATACCTACCAGGGATGCCAGGGCCAAACTGAACAGGGCCAATTCGATCGTTGCCGGAAATTGCGACAGGATGTCCTGAACCACCGGACGTTTGGTCATTAAGGAACGGCCTAAATCACCGTGGATTAATTGCCACAGGAACCTTCCGAATTGTACATAAATCGGATCATTGAGACCCATTTCTTGACGCAAAGAGGCAATTTGGGCTTTTGTGGCATGTTCCCCCAACATCAGGGCTGCCGGATCGCCGGTAAAAACATGCATGATAATAAAAACAAATAGGCTTACGCCGAGTAATACCGGAATAAGCATCAATAGACGTTTCAAAATATATTTGGCCATTAATCTAACTCCTTGCTTTTGCTAAAGAAAAATCTTTACAGATACAAGAGGCTGAAAACCTCACAGCCTCTTGTGAACGTTCTTTATTTGGAAACAATATTCATCCACGATACTCCAGTCGGATGAGGATAAAAATTCTTCACTGTCGGTTTGCAGGCTGCCAAATCAACAGCATGACTGATGAATACCCAGGGAGCTTCATCAATTAAAATCTTCTGCAGGTTCTGATAAATTTTTACCCGAGCCGCGGGATCCGATGTCTTGGTTCCCTCTTCCAGCAAAGCATCAACTTTAGGGTTTGAGTATTTAGCAGAATTCAAAGTGGAGTCAATTTCTTTTGAGTCCAGCAGGGATAAGAAATTATCGGCATCACCGTTATCGCCGACCCAACCGTAGAAACCGGCCTCGCCTTCCACGCCTTTGTACAATACGTCTTTATATTCCTTCCAAGGATAAACCTTGATATTGGTCTTCACACCGATTTTTAACAGCTCAGCCTGTACGGCTTCGGCCAATTTAACGCCATTAACCGTATTGTAAGGTCTAGGATTGGAGTAAGTTATGAAATTGAAGGTGAAATTGGAATATCCGGCCTCGGCCAAAAGTTTTTTAGCCTCTTCCGGATTGTACCCGGCCGGCTTGAGTTTAGAATCATAACCGGGAATAAAACTGGGCAACGGACCATTGGCTACTTTGGCATATCCTTGATATAAGTAGTTTACGATCTGTTCGCGGTTGATGGCCATGGAAATCGCCCGGCGCACCCGGACATCATTGAAAGGTTTACGGTTGCACATAAAACACATATAATTGATATTCATACCCGGGTTTTTAATAACATGCATCCCTTTAGCTTCCAGGGTTTTCACATCATTGGGATCGACTCCGTCAATGATATCGACGGCGCCGGTAATCAATTGGCTGGCTCTTACGGAATTTTCTTTGGTGGTCACATAAACAACTTTATCAACTTTGGCTTTTTGACCCCAGTAGTCATTATTCTTTACCAGAACGATCTGTTGATCCTTATCCCATTTTTGGAAGATAAAAGCGCCCGTCCCGACGGGATGTTGCGCGAAATCATCCTCGCCGTATTTCTTCACTGCGGCCGGACTAACGATCGGGGCTGCCAATGCCATAGCCAAATTGGCTAAGAACGGCGCATAAGGCTTGGACAGGACAAACCGGACGGTGTAAGCGTCAACAACCTCAACCTTTTTAACCGGTCCGAAAGTGAAGGATGCATAAGGCATACTATCTTTGGCCAGCGGGGGTATTTGGCGGTCAACGCTGAATTTGACTGCAGCGGCGTTCAAAGGCGTACCGTCATGGAATTTGACGCCTTTCCTCAATTTGAAAGTCCACGCTAACCCATCCGTGGATTTTGTCCAAGAAGTGGCCAAACCCGGTTCAATCTCGGTGCCGCCTTGTTTGTATCGCACCAATGTATCATAAATATTTACGATGATCTTGGCCGATTCGCCATCATCAACATAGGCCGGATCTAGACCCCGGGGATCGGAACCCTTGGCGTAAACCAAAATCTTGGGTGCTGCGGCATAGGAAAAACTAATCGCCGCAATGACAACTAACAAACATGTGGCAAGTAAAAATAACTTACGCAAAATGAATCTTTCCTCCTCTTGCGCGCGTGTGCGCGCACTTTTTTTATTTGAATGCCATCTCATACAGCGAAAATAATTCGGCCCGACTCTCCAAAAAAATTTCCAAAGCATAAGAAGATTGGTAATAATACTCATTTGCGTCAAAATGGAAATTCGTCTTCGATTCAAAAAGAGTCCGCCAATTAATCCAACCGCATTAAACGACATTGGACACATAATTAACATCCAAATGCCCAAAAGAAAAACCGCTTCAGCAAATGATACACCTGAGATACGGCTGTAAATTCACTTCATCGAAAAGTTAGTTTTCTAAAAAAGAGCAACTTTCAATATATTGATTTCTGTCCGAATCCATCATCCAATGCAATGTTAAGCGCTGTTTAAAATATACCATTTCAGCCTATTGATGTCAATCGACTTGATGCCAATCAACTTGATGTCATTGGACTTAATATCAAGGAAAACCAATGTTAACTTGATGTCATGCAACGCCATGCGAATCGGTGATTTTTTCCCTTTGTGTCTTTTTATGGAGCGGATTACAAATAATTCTTTCCACCCGGTATCAAAAATATTTTTTTTGGCAAAATTGAAAGGAGAGGTGATTGCAATGGACGTTACAAAAATTTGGAACAATCAAAAGCGAGAGCTCCATATTACAGCAAAAGATCTCCATGAATCGGACGACCCTCTCGACAATATTCTGTTGGATGTGATGTTTGATGAATTTTACAAACGTATCAAAAAACAAAAATCATCCAAACAAAACGAGTAAATTCTATTCCCTGGGATCCTGATCCTAGGGATCCTGAGCCAAGTTCTTGTATTCAATTACCAAACCGGAGGTATTCATTTTTGAAACCGTCAGTAACCAAAAAACTCCCCCGAACGATAAATTATAGTCCGGTCTTTTTCCCCGACGACTATGGAGAAAATCGCCAAGATAACGAACTGATTTTGTTATTTTTGAACGAACGGTTGCAAAGAAAGGGATTTATCCCGGGCAGCCCACTCAATCGCTTCAATTAATTCAAGGGGTAATTCCCCCTCTTCATGTCTCACCGGAAGACTTTTGACCCTGAGAAACTAATTTCCGGACAAAAGCCACCCGGGCCAATCCAGCCTCTTCTTCCGGCAATAACCATAAGCCATTCTTGATTGGATCCGGCTCTCTTTTCTCCTCCCAGGCCCCTTCGAAAATTTCCAGATTCCAACGCAAATGGGTATAAACGTGAGTCATATTCCTAAAAAATTGGAATGGGATGATCGCGCCCAAATTCTCAAGAGCCCATCTTTTTGCCAAAATCAGCCCATCCCCGTTTGGCCCGGCAACTATGGTTGGATATTCCCAAAATCCCGCCATCAATCCATCTTTGCGCCTCTGAACCAAAAGATGTTTCCGGTTCCAAGTAATTCGAAGAACAATCCGCCGTTCTACCGGTATCTCCCGTGAAATCTTTTTCACGGGGAAACGTTCGGGATCGGCCCCAAAAGCCTTACAAAACCGGGATAAAGGACAATTCCGGCATTGAGGCGAGCGCGGCAAACAAATAAGCGCCCCTATTTCCATTAAGGCCTGAGTGAAATCCCCAGCCTGTCCCGGAGAAAATTGCCCGCGCACCCAGTCTGTAATCTTGCGTTTGGAATTTGGAGTTGCGGCATCTTCGTCCCAAGCCAGCATACGGGTTACTACCCGAATTACGTTTCCATCGACGGCCGGAACGGGAAGATTAAACGCAATGCTGGCCAAGGAACCGGCCATATAAGTCCCAACACCGGGTAATGCGCTTAACTCTTTGGGATCAGCCGGCAAGTGGCCATTCAATTCATTGACCACCACCGCCGCTCCTTTATGAAGCAATTTCGCGCGGCGATAGTAACCCAGACCCTCCCATGTTTTCAATACCTCATCTTCCGAGGCGGCAGCCAATGCCTCGACTGTAGGAAAACGGTTTAGAAATTTTTCGTAATAAGGGATTACCGTTTCAACCCTGGTTTGTTGCAACATAACCTCGGAAACCCATATTTTATAAGGATCGCTCGTTTGACGCCAGGGTAACTTGCGGGCATTTTGGTGATACCAAGCTAACAGATGCATGGTAATTTCAGGTTGTCCATTATGGGACCCTTCATCGACAGGTTGTTTAAGTTTTCTCATGAATACACCCTATCCCATCATTAAATACGAAACAATAAAAAACAAATCGTTTCCCTACTACTTATAAAAGAACATTGCCGAAACAATTGATTTTAAAAATATTCATCAATATTTAACGAATTTATTTTTACTGGCAGGAATATCCAAGAAGTTGTCGTAATAAATAAATACATCAATTTTAATTTATCGGCAACGGCGATTAAAATCTTTAGTCGTTTTGCTATATTTTGGCTTCATTTTACTAGAGGGGGCTTTCAATCGTGTCTGCAAGGAAATTTTACCGATTTTTGAATAAAAACTTAAATTATAGCCTCCTGATTGTTCCAAACTCTTCATCCACCAAAGTGAAGAGTTGTTATATTCCTTATTCGTTGGCTTTGCTGATTATTGGTTTCATCATTTTCAACCTTTATATTTTCTTTGGATACTCAACCCAAATATGGCAAATCGCCGTTTTTAAAAAAGATATCGCCGCCAAAAAACAACTCATTGTAAAATTAACCGCTGAAAGGCAACGAGTCCTGCCGATTCTCGCCAAAAACGAATTCATCAGCAAAGAATTGTCCAGGATCGAAGAAACCCAAAACCGTTTGGATAATACATTAACCAGAGTCCGCGAGAAAAAGGGCCGATCTATTTTTATAGCCAGCCGCGGTTTTTTTGTACGCACCCAGCCGTACTCCTTGAGTTCACTTCCGGTAATGAACGTTCCTACCACTTCTTTAGACCAACTCCGGCACAATCTGGAACAATTGGAGCAATATATGGAAGCGGAAAAAAATGCACAGAAACAAATTCTGGGCGAGTTACAATCCTGCGAATACCGTCTGGATCATATGCCCTCCATTTGGCCGGTGACTTCGGCGATTATTTGCACTTTCGGGATGCGCTTTCACCCCATTTATCATCGTTATATCCGTCACGAAGGCCTTGACATAAGAGCTTCCTATGGCACGCCGATCAAAGCTACCGCTGATGGAGTGGTCACCTACTCCGGATGGCAAAGCGGATATGGCTACCTTGTGAAACTCAGTCACGGCAACGGTTATGAAACATGTTACGGCCATAATTCCCGTCTTTTAGTGAATGTTGGACAAAGCGTGAAGAAAGGACAGAAAATCGCCCTGGCCGGAGCCACCGGAGAAGCAACGGGTCCCCATTGCCATTATGAAGTCCGCGACCACGGCAGTCCGATTAATCCCGTACCTTTCCTGAAAATACAATAATTATTGTTTTTTGGGAATAAATTTTAGATTCAACATTTCTTTGACCGGTGTTTCCTTATCAATCAAACCATATTGGCGGATAGATTTCTGCGAATCCGCCCAACCTTTCGGATCCGACATTCCCAATCCATATTTTTCGGTGTACTCGTTCTCCCATAACTCCATTGAACTTTGCAAAATTTTCTGTTGTAAACCTTGGCTGTCCTTACTGATATCCGGAACATATTTTAGACAAATCGCATAAGCTTCGGATGGATGTTCCAAAGCGTACTTCATCCCCTTGAGAGTGGCTTTTACCATCGCCCGAACCATTTTAGGATTGGCGGCGATTGTTCCTTTACCGGTAATCAATCCATGTCCCACGAGAGGAAGGTAATGCCAGGAATCAATTTCACTGATGGAATACCCTTGAGCGGTTAAATTCAAAGGCTCATTATTGGCAAATCCCACAACGGCATCGACTTTTCCCGAAGTTAAAGACGATATTTGCGTATAGCCCACATCAATTAACTGAACATCCTTTTCCGAAATTCCGGCTTTATTAAGAATCGCCTTCACCGCCAGGAGACTGGTGCCATATAAAGGCAATCCTATCTTTTTCCCCTTCAAATCCTTGGGAGTCTTAATCCCTGATTTTGATAAAGCGATAATGGCGGGAGGAAATTTAGCAAAGAGCGTTGCCAGATAAACCACGGGTATATCATGAGAACGGGCAGTGATCACTTGGTCGCCCCCGGCAATCGCAAAATCAATTTTACCGCCGGCCACCAGCGGCAAAGCATCAATATCCATCCGATAATCAAAGTTCACATCGAGGCCTTCCGATTTAAAAAAACCTTTATCCGCCGCAACATACCAGGGAGCAAACTGAACATTCGGAATGTATGTCATCGCAATGGTCGCCTTTTTATAAGGCCCAGCTGCAAAGGCTCCGAAAGTTGTCGTAAAACCCAAAACCGCCCCCAAAATGACCATCAAACCGATGCTTATCCAAAAACCCTTCTTCATCACGGATAACCTCCAATAGTTTCATTTTATCCCGGCGCAAAGCGCTAACCCGGCCTTTTCCTGACACCCGATAAAAAATGTTTTCGTCGCTTATTGGCGCCGCCAGGGTATGAGTCCGTACTCAAGCCAAACGATAAACAAATAAAAGCCAATTCCTAAAAAAGCCAGGATTATCAATGCTACAAAAATCAAGGGAGTGTCAAAACTTCCCCGGGCGGCGTTCACCAAGTAACCCAAGCCTTTTCCGGCCCCGGCGAATTCCCCCACCACCGCTCCAATGACCGAAAGGGTAATTCCAAGTTTTAAACCGCCGAAAATCATCGGCAGGGCCGACGGGAGCTCGAGCTTTGCAAACACTTGGGCGCGTTTGGCTCCCATCATCGCCAATAACTCCGCCAACCGGGGGTCCGTACTTCGAAATCCCATGATGCCGTTGGTAAGTATCGGGAAAAAAGATACCAAGGCGGCGATTAATACTTTGGAAGTAAGCCCGAATCCAAACCAGATTACCAGTAAAGGAGCCAAGGCCACGATGGGGATTGCCTGAAGCCCGACAATATAAGGGGCAAGACACCTCTCAAAAAAGGGATGGCGCGCTAAAAAATAACTTAAAGGCAAAGCAAACAACGCTCCGGCTAAAAAGCCCATCATGGCTTCGTAAAAAGTGGTCACCCCATGTTGCAATAATAAACCATTCTTCAGATATTCCAACATCCGGTCCCAGACTTTTTCAGGCCCGGGCAAAATGAAAACAGGATAAATTTTAGCCAGAAGATGCCAAATACCTATAAAGATTAGAAATCCCAAAGGAATCAACAGATACTCATAGTAGTTCCGGAAAAAAACCCGTATTTGAAGTTTCATTTAAGGCGCCTCCGTTTCCGACCCCAAGGCCAGTAAATCCTGGACTTCGCTCACCAGTCTTCCGAACTCCGGATTACCGATGATTTTCAAGCGGCGCGGATAGTCCAACCCAATGGCAACCTCCCCGAGTATCCGGCCCGGCTTTTCCCCCATTACCGCAACCCGCCCTGATAAAAAAACCGCTTCAAAGATATTATGGGTTACCAGCAAAATAGTCGCCCCAGTCCGCGATTGCAGATTTAACAATTCCAAATGCAGCCCTGTCCGGGTAATATCATCCAGGGCCGCAAAGGGTTCATCCAACATCAATATTTGGGTATCGCCCACCAGAGCCCGGGCCAAAGCAGCACGTTGCCTCATTCCTCCCGAGAGATGATGGGGATATTTATGGCCGGAATCGCTTAAATTGGCTAATTCCAAAGCTTTGTTGACTTTCTCCGCTATCAGGAGCTTATTTTTCTCTCCCTGAATTTCCAGCGGCAGTCCAACATTGGCGGCTACAGTCCGCCAGGGAAAAAGCAATGAATCTTGAGGAACAAACCCAAGACCCGGCCATCCCGGAGTTACTTTTTCGCCAAAAACCCTGACCTCACCGCGGGTCGGGGTAAGAACCCCGGCGATCAACCGTAATAAAGTTGATTTTCCGCAGCCGCTGGGTCCGACCAAGCTGATAATTTCCCCCGGATGGATGGAGAGATTGATTCCTAAAAGTTCCGGCTGGTTTCCCTTGGTAAAAGCCAGTGTAACATCGTCCAACTGAATGATTTGATTGTTCATGAGTATCATCACCTACTGAAAATAAAAATCCCCGAACAAATTAAATTTATTCAGGGACAGGAAATACGCCTTTCCTTCTTTCATCCGGACTCTACCGTCGGTTCTGGAATCTCACCAGATCTGCTTTTAAAAAGCGCGTGTGCTTTTTTAAAAGCGCGTGGACTTGAGAATCGAAGTTTTCGCCGGAAAACGATTTCTCTTACCACCGGTCGGGAATTGATAGAATGTCGCGTTAGCAACATTATCGCACCCTGCCCTGAAGGATTCATATTCAATTACTTCTATTGTAAGACGGATTTGGAGATTTGTAAATTAAAAATATGTAAAATTAACCCAAAGCTCCTCCTCCGCCTCAGTTTGAGTCGCCATTCGCTTTAATGTTTTCCAGTTCCGTTTTCGATCTATCGTCCGGTTGTTGTGGATCATCCGCAAAATCATTTTGCCGATCCGCAACAACATTTCTCCCATTCACAATATTGCTTTGCCGGTCCCCAAAATCATTTCTCCCATCCGCAATATTGCTTTGCAGGTCCCCGAAATCATTTCTCCCATCCACAATATTGCTTTGCAGGTCCCCAAAATCATTTTCTCCCATCCGCAATATTGCTTTGCAGGTCTGCAAAATGGTTTCTCCCATTCACAATATTGTTTCGCTGGTCTACAAAAACATTTCTCCCCTTTTTTATGTTTTTCGTAGCAATATAAATTTTTTTACGGAGTCGCCTTTTTTAGTTTAAACCGCAAAAAAAAGTTCCCTTCCCATCTCCCACTCTCCAATTTCGGCCCATCCGCAAATGGATTCCATGAAATTCTATTCCATAACAGGAATATTTTATTTACTGCCGAATATGTAAACTGTCTTTATGAAATTGGGAGGCGCGTAATCTTATGAATACGAATACACCATCGGGCAATTTGGCTGAACTCACCAAAGCTCTGCAAAATTTGGAACCGGTCGAACTTTCCTTTCATGATATGAAGGCCATCAAAATCCTCTTAAATTCGCCGGACGGCAATAGCCATCAGGCGTTCATTGTGCGCAAACAGGATGACAAAGGCGCCACCCGCTTTTTTTTCACGGGTATGAATAAGATCGTGGTCTTTGACCGCGCTCCGGAAATTTGGGAAAAGGAATTAAAAAATTGGAATTGGAGTTTTGTGGAAGTCAAGATGAAAAAATAATCCGCCCAATTTGCTTTTACTTGGATGGGCTTGCCCTAACTTGATAAACTTTTCCCCTTAGCCGTTTTAGCGGCTAAGTTTTTGCTTTTCCCGGCCCGGATCTTTATTATTCCAAGGAGGATCTTTCCCCGATGAGCTTAGACAGCGTTAAGCGCCAGTTTTCCGAAGAGAAACTGCCGCTTCAAGTGATTGAATTGGAAACCAGCAGCGCCACAGTTGAACTGGCGGCAAAAGCTTTGGATGTTGAGCCGGGGCGGATTGCCAAAACCATGGCCTTTCGTTTAAAAGAGCGGGATATCTTAGTCCTGGTCAAAGGCGATGCCCGGATTGACAATCACAAATACAAGGAACATTTCAAAGAAAAAGCGAAAATGATCGGGGCAGAGGAAGTTTTGGAGGTTACCGGCCACCCGGTCGGCGGCGTCTGCCCTTTTGGATTAAAAAGGCCCCTTCCAATCTACCTTGACCAATCCTTAAAACAATTCGCTTATGTTTTCCCCGCCGGAGGATCGCCCAACTCGGCGGTAAAAATCGACCTCGATTCCTTGCAACAAGTGACCCGCGGGGAATGGGTGGATGTTTGCAAAGATTCTGAAGGTTAATTCACTTGCTTTCCCCAAGTTCTTTAATCCACCCCATTCGCATCGGTGGAGCCTGGAAACCTTCGCATCAGGCTTGCCCGCAAACGCTCAATCAACGTATATACAACCGGAACTACCACTAAAGTCATCGCCATGGAACAGGCTAAACCGCCAATTAAAGCCCATCCCATACTGTTTTTAAATTCCGCGCTCGGCGCTTTCGAAAGCGCCAGGGGGAGCATCCCGAAAATCATGGTTAAGGTGGTCATTAAAATAGGCCGTAAACGCTCGCGTCCTGCCTGCATCAATGCCTCATGAATGGATAGGCCTTCCGCCCGTCCCTTGTTGGTGAAGTCCACCAGCAGAATGGCGTTTTTGCTTACCAGACCGATCTGCATGATAATCCCCATTATCGAGAAAACCGCCAAGGAATTTTTGGTCAGGGCCAGAGCGAGCAAGGCCCCGATAATCGCCAAGGGGACTGAAAATAGTACGGCAAAAGGGTAAACGAACGAATTATACAGCGCCGCCATAATCAAATATACAAACACCACCGCCGCCAGCAAAGCCAGGCCCAAACTAAAAAAACTACTGGCCTGGTTTTGAAGGGCGCCGACAAACATCGTATTCACCCCGGGCGGGAATTTCTCTTTCGCCAGCGCCCCTTTGATATCATTCCCGATATCGCCGCTGGTCCTTCCAACCGCCTGGGCGTTGACGGTGACTGAATATCTACGGTTCCGGCGTTGAAGTTCCGAAGGTCCGACGGAAGAAACAATCTTCGCAAACTGGTTTAAAGGAACCAATTGACCGCTCTTATTGGCAACCGTAAGATTACCAACCTGCGAAGTATGGTTCCGGTCAGCCTGGTCCAGCATGACGTTGATATCATATTGGGCTTCGTCCCGGTCTAAAAATTGGGAATCGGTGTTTCCGGTTAAAGCCAATTGCAAGGTCTGACCCACCGTCGACATACTTAGGCCCATACTGGCCATTTTATCGCGATCAACCTGAACACTTTGTTCAGGTTGAGGAGGGTCAAGCGACGAACGGACACTGGAGGCGCCGGGGATTCTGGCTATTAGCTTCATTATCTGGTCGGCGCTTTGGGATACATCTTCCCAATTCTGCCCGGTAATGGCTACCTGAATGGGAGCCTGGCCGCCGCTGCCCGGTATCACGCTGGGTTGGGAGACAAAAACTTTCACTCCGGGTAAATGCCCGACCATTTCCCGAAGCATTCGCCCAATCTGGCCCGCGCTGCGGCTCCGTTTATTCTTGGGAACCAGAATCACGGTCATCGACGCCTGGTAACCGCTGGCCGATCCCCCGTAGCCCCCGGAACCGATATTGGAATAAACCGTCTGGACTTCGGGTATCCGTCTGATAGCCTGTTCAATATATTGAACCATGGCATCGGTTTGCTCAATTTTGGCCCCTGTATTCAGCATCACCGAAACCGAGAGCTGGCTCTGGTCAGCCTGGGGCATAAATTCCGAACCGATAAAATTAAAAGTGACTAAGGACAAAGCCGCCGCAAACAACAATCCCGCAATCAACAGAACTTTGCCGGGATATTCAAGGCTAAGCCTTAACACTTTCAGGTAGTCATTGGTCAAATCGGCATAGGTTTTTTCAAACCAGGCGCCAAACCGGCCCATCAGAGTCCCCTCGGTCAATTGCTCAAGTTTACTGAAACGGGAAGCCAACAAGGGAGTGACCGTAAAAGAAACGAATAAGCTGGTTAAGGTTGAAATAACAATGACGACGGAAAACTGCTTCATCATTCCGCCGACGATTCCGGAAACCAGGGTCAAAGGCAAATAAACCACCACATCCACCAAAGTGATGGAAAGCGCGGTAAAACCGATTTCATTCCGGCCCCGTAAAGCAGCAGTCCGCGTATCCTCACCCTGCTCCAAATGGCGGTAAATATTCTCCAAAACCACGATGGCATCGTCCACCAAAATACCGATAACTAAGGATAACGCCAACAGCGTGATGATATTCAGCGAAAACCCCCAGGCCCACATGCCGATGAATGTTACCACCAGCGAAGTGGGAATCGCCACCATCACGATAAGGGAATTCCGGATGCTGTGCAAAAAAAGCAGCATTACACCGGCAACCAACAAAATGGCCAGTAACAAATCTTCTTTGACGGCATTGGCTGAATCGGTGATGAAACCGGAATTGTCATAGATGACCGTGGCTTTCAAACCCGCACTCCGGTATTGGCGTTCCAGTTTTATGAGTTCGCCCCGGACCAACCTGCTCACCTCGACGGTGTTGGCGTCGGATTGTTTCAGCACATTGACCGCAATGGTATTTTTACCGTTTATTCTGGTGATTTGGGTGATATCCTTTTTACCGTCCTGAATACCGGCAACATCCGAAAGCCGGATATTACCGCCGTTTGCCGACTGACCGACCACTAAATTTCTGAGTTCATCCAGGGACTTGAAGCGCCCGGCCATTCGAACCACATATTGGCCGTCATCATCTTTGACGGTCCCGGCGGGATACTCCAGATTAGCGTCTTCAATAGCCTGTAATACCTGAAGGGAAGACATCCCATAGGATTCCATTCTGTGGCTGTCCAGGTTGACTTTAATCTCCCGCTGCCGGCCGCCGATGATATTGACTTCACCGACTCCAGCCATGGTTGAAATTCCGGGTTCAATAAAATCATTCACCAATTGATAAAACTGGGTATCCGGTAAATTGCAGGTAAAACCGATGGACATAATCGGCCGGTCATTGGGATCTACTTTGGACAACGCGGGGGTTTGAGCTCCATCGGGAAGTCTGCGGATAACCGAATTGACTTTACGTTGGGCATCCTGTAAAGAAAAGTCGACATTGGCGTCGGGAGTCAGTTGGATCATGACTCTGGACCTACCCTCTTGCGAGGTCGATGAAATCGAATCAACCTTGTCCAAACCGCAAACCGCATCCTCAATCCGCTTGGTAACCGAAATTTCCACTTCGCTTGCGGAAGCGCCGGGATAACTTGTGCTGACACTAATCATCGGTATGGACAAACCGGGAAGCAAATCATATTTTAATTGGTAATAACCGAAAATTCCCAGTAAGGTTAAAGCTGTAAAAAGCACAATGATGATAATGGGGCGTTTAATGGCCAGCTCCGTAATAGTCAAAGATATTCCCCCTTAGAATGAGAGTACGGTTGCCTGAAAACAATGGGAACAGGAATCATTCCCGGTTACGTCGGCGAGAGCCTTTTTGATGAGCCTCTTGTCCGTCCGGTTGAGGGCCGCCCCGCGTGGAACTTTGACCGAAAATATCATTTTGAATGGCAACAGCCGAGTTATCCTTCAGATCCTCCTGACCGCCGACGATAACCTGTTCCCCAGCGACAATTCCTTCCAGGACGGTTATATGGGCGCCTATTTCCGAACCGATCTGAATATTGCGTAACTTTGCTTTTCCATCCTCGACGATAAAAACTTGCGGATTTTCGGCGCTCCCAACCATCGCATTCCGGGGGATGGCTAAAGCGGTTTGATTCCCCAATTGAATGGTAATTTGTCCGAACATTCCCGACTTAAGGGGGTATTCCCTGTTATTCGGTATCATGATCTTCACGGGATAAGTATGGGCGGCGTCACCCTTAACGCTGATGCTGGCGATCTTGCCGGGAAATTTGACTCCGGGATAGATTCCCGTTTCAATTTCGGCTTGATCCCCGACCTTCAGCCGGAAAGCGTCTTGTTCCGCCACGTTCAAAACTACCTTAAGCTTGGATATATCGACGACATTGGCTACCGTCATTCCGGGGCTGAGCGTCGTCCCTACATCAACCGGAATGGAGGTTACAATACCGGAGATGGGAGAAGTAATGGAGGAGTTGTTATATTCACGCTGGGCTGAAACAAATTGCGCCTGGGCCGTTTTAAAGGACTGGCGGGCCGATTCCAAATCAATATCCGATATCAGCCCTTGCTTATGGAGATCCTTGGAACGTTCCCAATCTTTTTGGGCTTTTTGATAATTATTTTGCGCCGCAAGGAAATTGGCTTCAGGAACTTGATTTTCCACCTTAATCATCGTGAAACCGGCTTTAACATATGAACCTTCTTGGACCAGGACTGCCGTTGCCTTGCCTTGAAGTTCCGAAACAATGTCGATATCGCTATTGGCCGTAATCAATCCCGTCTGAATCAACCGGCTGTTCAGGTTCTGATCCGAGGCGGTCGCAACAGCCACCGGAGTCTCCCGGTTCCCGTTGTTCCTGGCTTCCTGTTTCATTTCCGCCCGGTTTTTAAAGAGTGTGAAAAGAATCAGGAATATTCCTCCAAAGACAACGATAAAGAAAAAAACTTTTTTCATCCTTATCCCCTTTCCCTCCGGCTTCAATCTGCTTTTCCGATATCAAACGTAATATGAATCAAAAAATTGCTCCGGGAATCAAAATATAAAAAATAAAGCTTCATGATATCAAAATCTCGCTCTGATAATGAAACCCAAAAGATAATCCTTTCCGGAATATCCTTTTCTCAGTTTATATTATATTTCTGTTTCCGGTGTTTCCGTGTATCGTTTTTGTGATCAATTTATGGAGAAGTTATGGAGGCGTTGTTTGCGGCGGCTATTGGGGTGACAAGCCTTTTGGATTTCGGCGTTTCGATTAATAGGTTCCTGTAAAAGCGGTCTGCTGAGCCATTCCTGACGTTCCCATTTCTCCCCAGGTATCGAGCATCCATTCATGATCGGTTTTAATAAAACGGTTGATACCGCAATTTTTAAGCGAGAACCGTATCTTTTGGCCCAGGGGAATTCCCAACGAATACCGCAACAAATACTCCAAAATGAAACCATGGGTTATAACCAAAATGCTTTCACCCGGATGTTTTTGGACTATCTCCTCAAAACAGGCCATACTTCGGGCATAAGCCTGAGCCGCGCTTTCTCCTCCCGGGATGATATAGTCCGGCTCCCGTTTGATATATTGAGCACACGCCTCGGGATTGGCCGCCCGGAACTGCTCGATGGTTAATCCCCCCAAATCTCCCAAATTTCTTTCCCGGAGCCGCTGATCATAAGTGGGAGCCAATTTCACCGCGGCGGCAATGATTTGCGCCGTTTGCACAGCCCGCCCCAAATCGCTGCTGTATAATCTGTCAAAGGAAAATTTCTGCAGCATCCCCGCTACGTGTTGCGCCTGTTCCACCCCTCTGTCAGTCAGCGGGCTGTCCAAGATTCCTTGATGAAGCCCTTGAAGATTCCATTCGGTCTCTCCATGACGAACCACTGTAAATGATGTCCGAACCATTGCCATAAGTTTACCTCGTGAAGAATATCGGATCAAAAACTACTACCATCATAGCACAAAAATATCAAATAAAAAAACAAAAACGTTACTAAATCCAATCACATATTATATATTTAATCCATAGGATATCATAGTTATACTCATCCAAATTATTTGTATCCACCTTATGCATATTAGGGAGTGATAAACCAATGAACGAAAATGATGAGTACGCTCAAGATATAGGTAATAGCATATATACCGAACAGGCAAGTTGTATTTGGACTCCCCAAGGTCGCGTATGCCGTGATCCCAGAAGAAATATCCGCTGTTTTTACCCGCGTTGGGGAGGACGCCCTCAATGTAGACCGATGTTTGGTCCCAGACCCGGTCCTGGACCATGGAGACCACGGTAAGACAATAAAAGGTGAAGCATGGTCATAATATGCTTCACCTTTTTGCACTCCCTCTTCCTCTATTTCAAAGTCTTCCGACTCTATCCAATAAAAGCGTGGATTCCCTTTTAGCATTATCGTAAAGAACATAACGGGCAAAGTCCGCGCAGGTATAGTTCCTGACCTTCAATACTATAGCCTTGCTTTATATTCCGAATCTCCGGTAGAGCGATATCTTCCAGACATTCCACTTTACCACAAACCCGACATATAAAATGAGGATGGCAATGTTCCCGGGAACCACACCCGCAATAAGCAAACTTCCACACCCGGCCGCCGCTTTCGATCCGATGCACCAACCCGGCCGCATGAAAGGAATCCAATGCCCTGTAAATCGTAACCCGGTTTAATCCTACCTCTGATAATCGCAGGGATATCTCATCCTGAGTCAAGGGAAATGGCGCAGCCATTAATACATTTAGCAGGGCTTCCCTTCCCGTAGTGTGTTTTAATCCCACACTTTTTAATATATCAGCAATATTCATTTCTCTCATGATTATCTTACCTGTTCCTAAAACAAAAAATTAGCTAATATTTTTTGCTGATTCTAAACATGACTTACAAATGATTTTGCCTCTAAAATTTATTACGTCTTGGGTGCTACCGCAAAAAATGCAAGCAGGCTTATATTGCTGAAGAAAAATTCTTTCACCGTCAACATAAATTTCCAGAGGATCCTTCTCATCAATTTGCAGTGTCCGACGTAATTCGATCGGGATGACCACTCTGCCCAATTCATCAACTTTCCTTACAATTCCTGTAGATTTCATCATGTTTGAAGCTCCCATCCGTATGATTTCAATTAATATGATCATCAATTCTCAAAACAAACGCAACTGAGTTGCATCGATTATATCTTAGATTTCCATTTTTTTCAAGATTAATCTAGAAAATTTCTTGTAAAAACTTATGTGGTAAGTCAGTTGCCCATCGCTGTTTTAGGATCTGCGCCAACGGTTTCATGAAACCGCTTCCAGGATGGAACAGCTTTGGCGACTTCCCCTGAGCGTTTCCTTCTTTAAAAACAAAAAAAGGCTCCTAAGTATCTTAGGAACCCTATAAGATGGCTTAATCCGGTGTTATCCAATACAAAAGGGGACTGTCCCAAAAACAAAAACATTACTTCTTAGACAGTCTCTTTCTCTTTGGGCAAAAAAACATGATGAATTTAATCTACATAAGATTTCGGACTTGGGCTGATAAATTACTATTATTATTTGGGCTATCTTCGAATCGGCTCTCTTGAATTGTTCCAAAATCGGCTTAAATGTTTGCATTCCTACCGGTGACAGTCAAAATGATAGCCGTAGAATTGGAATCTCCAAATATCACCGTTCCGGTCCCACCAGTCTGGGTCTCATTGAGCCAGTTTTCGAAGTCGTGCTGATATTGGCAACAGTTCTATAGGTTACGAGCCGAGAACCATCGAAGGTCATACTGCCGTTGCCATTTTTGGCGACACTCAATAAAATGGTGTTTTGAAAAACAGCCGTCGTGATATTACTCGTATACAAGCCGTTTTTCCAAGCCCTGGCTTTCAAAGTGACTGGTGTATCGGAACTTATTGTTATTGCTTCTCCAGTTGGGATTACCGGATCACTCAAGGTTGGATCATTACCATTCAATGTATAATGAATTACTGCGCCCGGAGTAATACAACTGATGGTAACCGATTGTGCGAATTCGTAATTTCCTCCATCAGGGCTGATAACAGGAGCCGCTACTTGCGAAATCGTATAGGTTGCACTGGCAGTGGCACTGGGAAGCCAATCTTTCTGCCAGGCTTTGGCTTTCACCGTCTCTGTTGTTAGCACCGCTAAAGAATCTCCCGAATTGATTACCGGATCATTTACAGTCGGCTCCTTACCGTTAACGGTATAATGAATCACCGCATTCGACGCAGTACAACGAATCGTCACATTCTGAGCACCGGGATAGGTTCCCGGACTCAGACTCAAAACAGGGGCAGGGACCGTTCCGGTAATGGTATAAGTCGCGGTTTGGACTTTACTCTCATGAGTGCCGACCCAGGCTTTAGCTTTTAAAGTCATGGTTGCAGGGATGGGGATTGGCGATCCGGATTTATATACACTACTGTTCAAATCAGGATCGGGCACATTTCCTCCACCTATGGTATACCGGATGGTAGCCCCTGCAGTGGAAGCGATGCTAATTTTCTGAGCGGAAGTGTATATGCCTTCAGCTATATTAAATACGGGTGTGGCGGCACCGGTAAAAGTATATACTGCTTTTTGAACTCCGCTGGCTGACCAACCGGTCTTCCAGGCCTTAGCCATTAAGGTCGTTGTCTTGTTGATTAGGATTCCTCCGCCGGGCACCACCGGACTGGTTGCAGTGGGCGTTGTTCCATTGGTGGTATAGCGAATCACTGCCCCATCGAAATTACTGTCGCTCAGGTTAACATAGACCGTCTGTTCTTCGTCATATTTTCCCTCTGGCACCGAAAAGCTCGGTGTCGGGACTGTCCCGGTGTAATTCACAGTCGCCACTGCGCTGGAGAGCCAGTCTTTCAAAACGGCTATTGCCTTGATGGTGATGGTGCCATTAACTGTGAATGGGCCGGTATATTGAGCCGAGCTCGTAGTCGGAGTCGAGCCATCAGTGGTATAGTAAATCATTGCCCCATCCGTGCTGCAACTCATTTTTACATCCTGGGTCGTTCCGGCTCCAATAACTGTAAAAACTGAAGAAATAACCGGAGTGGCTACCGTTCCGGTGATCTTATAACTGGCACTGGCTTCGAAACTAGGGTTCAGCGTTTTCTTGGCGGCAATGGCTACTATATCCGTATTGCCACTCTTGGCGGCTAAAGTTATTTTCCCACTATAGGTCTTGCTGGGGCCACCGTTGATTGTATAATTGATTACCGCTCCCGGTGTCGCGCATGTGATCGTAATAGATTGAGCTGACGTATAGGTCCCCGATGCCAAACTAATTACAGGGGTCGCCACTCTGCTAAACGTGTAATTGGCACTTGCTGCGGCACTGGTTTTCCAGTTGGTTTTCCAGGCCATGGCGGTAATTTTCATATCATGCGTAACCTGAATTCCTCCGCCGGGCACCACCGGACTGGTTGCGGTTGGCGTTGTTCCATTGGTGGTATAGCGAATCACTGCCCCATCAAAATTACTGTCGCTCAGGTTAACATAGACCG
>JAEZCE010000097.1 GCA_023429995.1 Bacillota bacterium
TCTCCCCACCAGCAATATTGTTTTTCAGACCTGCAATATAGTTTCTCCCATCCGCAATGTTGTTTTGTTCATCCGCAAAATCATTTCTCTCCTCTTTTGATATTTTTCAGCGGGAAATGCAAAAAAAATTTCAAAAATAAAAAAACGCGGGTCCGGTAACAACTTCGCGTTTTTAATAAAAAGCCTTTCGGATACCAACTCCGGCAAACCAATCGTTCCCTGCCGAGGCCAGGGAATGGGATTCTGAACGCCTATTTCACCCAACCCCTTCCGTCATCCTTTATCTAGGCCAACCTCTTCCCATCAATAAACCTAAACGTAAAACTTTTTTCCGGTTCAAGCGTCTTTCTCCAGGAAGAAGGGCCGCTCTCATCGCTTAGTACCCCGCACTCACCGCCTCGGGCTTTTTTCCCACCGCCTAGTACCCCGCGCTCACCGCCTCGGGCTTTTTTCTCTCCGCCTAGTACCCCTCATTCATCGCCTCAATCTTTTTTCTCTCCGCCTAGTACTCCGCACTTATCGCCTGGGGCTTTTTTCTCACCGCTTAGTACCCCGCTTTCATCGCCTCAATCTTTTTTCTCTCCGCCCAGTACCCCGCACTTATCGCCTCGGGCTTTTTTCTCTCCGCTTAGTACCCCGCTTTCATCGCCTCAATCTTTTTTCTCTCCGCCGGGCACTCCGCTGCGGACCGAATGGCTCCCCCGATGGAAATTCACCCCCAACCCTTCTTTGCGCTCCCCCGCTATCCAGCGGCATAAAAAAAATCCCGGTATCATCCAGGATTTTAGCCCTTGCTCGAAAGCGCATTCTTATGGTAAATCCCGGCCCCACAGCTATTTCCAGTTTTCCAGCAAATATCTTTCCGCCTCCACGCACCATAAGCCGTGATTGGCTCCGGTAATTTCAGCCAGCCTGGCAAAGCGGGGGTCCGTCTTCCCCTTGACCTCAAAATCCTCAATCGCCGTCAGTTCCATATTAATATTGGTATAGATCAGTTTTTTACCGGCCGGAACCTCGGGCAGTCTCAGGGTGGCCTCGGCCGCGCTGTCCAAGCCGCCGATATGGGTCACCATCACCGCCGGATGAATCCGGTTTTGTTCCGTAAGGCGCAAGGATTCGATCATATCATCGGTATTGCCGCCGGTGGTGCCGACAATATGGGAAGAATTATAGTGCACATTATAAAAATTGCACAATGCCGAAAACTTGACATCGGTGGGTCCGGCAAAGAAATTGAGGCAGCCGTCCCTTCCCAGAATCTGGTCTCCCTGCTCAACAGCAGCCGCCACCGGCGCGAAAACAAACACATCATCAAAACCCGTTCCCCCGGTTAACTCCCGCAAATGGGCGGGCGCATCCGCTAAATCCCTGGTATTGACGAAAGCGAGTTCAATACCTTCCGCTTTGATCTGCTCCGGCGGGAAAATCGCCTCGGCCCTGGCCAGCCGTTTGGCGTCAATATCGGTCACCACGATCATCCCCGGCCGGCGCGGGGAATGCAACGCGTAATCGATGGCACCCAGGCCCATGGGGCCGGCTCCGGCAAGGATCGCCAGTTTTCCGCCTTCCACGATTCCCATCCGGTGTTCATAACAACCCATGGTCGTATGATAACTGGCATGAAAAGCCCCGATAATGCAAGACATCGGTTCGGCCAGCGAAGCGTCAAAATAGCTCTCACCGTCATATTTCAACAAACATCCCAGCTCCATGACCTCTTGCGGCATAATAACATAAGTGGCCGCGCCGCCGCAATACCGGTAGGAATACCCCGGCGAATCCATGCTACCCTTATAGTTTAAGGCAGGTTGCATGGAAAATTTTTGGCCCGCTTCAAATTGATGCCGCCATTTGGCCCCGACCTGAATGATATTCCCGGCCATTTCGTGACCGATAATAACCGGATGGGTGGCGATATCCTTGGGAACCCTTTTATGGTCGCTGCCCAGTACGGCTGCCTTGTAGCTCGACATGCAGATACTGTCGGAAATGACCTGAACCAATATTTCATCTTCCTGTAGCGCCGGTAATTCAAATTCCTCCAACCGTAAATCCTTTTTGCCGTACAATCTTACCGCTCTGGTCTTCATTGTTTCTGCCATCCTTTGCTTAAAGTGGTATGAATACATTCCATGGTTACCTGTTTCTCCAATTCGACAATGGTTTGATATTCGGCGGCCTGCGATCCCGATGTCATTACATTGGCCGTACCGGCGGCCACTGCCAGCCGGATCGCCTTTTCAAAGTCATCGCCTCTTTCAAGGGAGTATGCAAGGGCGGCCACCATTGAATCTCCGGCGCCCACCGTACTTTTAACTTCTACATTCATCCCGTGGGCCAGCATCGAGTAATCCCGATTGACGAAAATGGCTCCCTTCGCTCCCAGGGAAACCACGATCTGTTCAATACCGTATTGCTCGAGTAATCCGCGGGCCAATTTTTCTCCTTGACGAATATCCTGAATCTCCGTTCCAAAAAAGCTTTCCAACTCGTGGATATTCGGTTTGACCAGAAAAGGACCCGCCGCGATACCGCGTTTGAGCAATTCACCGTCGGCATCCAAAATCGTGAGGGCGCCTTTCTCTTTGGCCTCAGCAATCCATTCCCCATAAATACCCTTATCGGCGTTGACCGGGACGCTGCCGGAAAAGACCACCACCGAATCTTTTCCCAGATCACCAAGGACCTTTCGTTTCAAAGTCGTCATATCTTCGCCGGAGACCTCGGGACCCGGTTCATTGATATCGGTATTGGTTTTTTTACTAGGGTCAATCACTTTCAGATTGGTACGGGTCTCTCTTTTGATGAAATGAAAATCATTGTCGATCCCGATATGGTCTAAGTAATCTTTAATGAAATTTCCGGAATTGCCGCCTAAAATCCCCACGGCTTTGCTCTTTCCACCCAGGCTCCGAATCACTTTGGAAACATTGATTCCTTTTCCGCCGGCGTCATAGCGCAGCGAGGACACCCGGTTGACGTTTCCGACCTCAAAATCGGCGATTTCTACCGTTTTATCAACGGCCGGATTGAGTGTAATGGTAATAATCATTTTTTGCCCCTTAAAACGTAGTGGTAGTCAGTTCAGAAAATACTTATTATACTTGATTTTGTAGAACTCATCCAAAACATTGGCCAGTCCATCCAAGTCCTCTTCCGGTGTTCCATGGATTAAAAGCGCGATAAAATCGGGTTTTTCAATCAGGGTTTCATTGACGAAACTGACCGTCTCCAGCAAATAGGGGTTACAGTTTTGCGGCGCCGCGATCACAATTCCCACGCGGGCGCGGACCTGTTCCCCCTGTAGGTTTGTAGCCATAAACCCCTTATCCAGCTTGAGCACTCCGAAATAAAGATGCTCGACCGCTTCCGTCCGGCAATGCAACAACAATATCCCACGTTCAGCAATATAGGTGCCGCCCTTGGCTTCTCTTTCCAAAAACGCCGCTGCCAACCTTTCCCGGTTGGCAGCGGTCAATGGGAAATCCCCGCTGACTTCGGAAATTAAGGCCTCGATATTCCCGGCCCGGGGATTTTCTTTCACGAAAAAATGATCCAGAATCTCGGTGACCGCCTGCCCATACTGGTTTAATTCTTGCATTTTGTCCTTAAGATTCAGTACATTTTTCCGAAATTGCGGCCGAAGGGAAGGAGTTGCCTTCATGTGTTCCAGCAATTGAAGGAGGTTCCGTTTGTCCTCCTCAAAAAGGAGCGGGTTTACCATCACCACCGGTACGGGACTTTTGGCGATACCCACCGTGGAAATAATCAATTCGATTCCCTGTTCCCGCAGCCAGTCTTCTTCAATATCCAGGGCCGAGGTAACCTCAACGATATCAATATTTTCAAATTCCTTTTCGATTTTGGCCGCCAGCAGCCGGGAAGTTCCGATGCCGGTTGCGCAGGCAATGGCCGTCCGGTAAACGTGTCGGGTTACGATTTCGTTTTTCTCGATCGCCGCCCCAAGATGCATTGCAATATAAGCGATCTCCGCTTCCGGTATTTTCATGTCGATTTGTTTTTCAATACCCGCCACACATTGGGCCGCCAATGCCAGCAACTTGGGATAGTGGGCTTTAATGGAATCGTAAAGCGGATTCCGAATTTCCAATTTCATCCGCAACCTGCTCAAAGCCGGCCCCAAATGATTGACCAGTCCGCTGAATAGTTTTTCGTTTTGGGACAGCAACTTACCGGTCGCCGCTTCCGCAACCCCGATAATTTCATTGGCGAACTTCAGGAGATCTTCATCTTCAACGGTATTACGAGCGAGAGCGCCGCTGATCGCCCTGTTTTTGGTCCCTTTAATATGCATTGCAATATAGCCGATTTCATCCTCGGGAATCTTGATCGCAAACAGGCTTTCCATTTCCAAGGCCAGCCTGGCCGCGGAGGCATACTCCTTGCTCGGTTTCAACTCTTCCATAAACTGCCGGTTGATGACGATATCTTCATTTTGCGTAATTCGTTGAATCGCGATCGCCAGGTGCACGATCAGTCCCACATAGGCGCTATCGGCCAGTTTTTGCCCGGTATTTTCCTCCAGGCCCCGGATTAATTTTTCCAACTGGTGGATGGTATTGTTATTGAGCAAGTTTAACAGGCGGTTTCTGGCCAGCAACTCCGTATGGCTTACCGGTACGGGCTGTTTGATATTATTCCCCTCAAGCAGGCCGAACAGGTAATTTTCGTTGATATTTTCATAGATTAAACGAATCATGCCTTTGCGGATATCTTCTTCTTCCCCGGTGATATAAACTCCCAAACCTTGTTTTCTTACCAGAGTCAATTGATGCTGATTCAACCATTCTTCAACCTTATCCAAATCGTTGCTGACGGTGCCCTCGGTGATATTCAGCGTCTTCGCGAAGGTATACAATTTAACCGGCTCCTGGTTTTGCAACAATTCACCGCAGATAATGGTTTGGCGCTCCTTGGGCGTATAGAGCCGTTCTTCTTTTTCCTCTCCCAAAAGATGAATGATTGCTTCGCGGTCTTCCCGGCTTCCATAAACCTTAATGCCGACGCCGGCCTTTTTTACTAACTTACAGCCTTTTTTGGCCAGCCATTCCTGGACGGCCGGCAATTCCCGAAGCACGGTCCGGCTGCTGATTCCAAGACCTCTGGCAATTTCGGTCACGGTGATATAATCGCTCTCATTGCAGATGCGCTGCAAAATACTTTTAACTCTTAATTGAATTGTAGCTTCCTGCATATACCCTCCTAAAAAAACCAAGGGATAGTTCAAAGGCTTTCCATGAAAACTCCGCTTTGGGCAGTTTTTCTTAAAACCGCCCAAAACAGAGTCCATGGAACAATTTAATAATACTTCAGGGAACCGCCATGCCTATTTTTGAGAAAACCTTTCCACCAATTGATCATACTCCGGAGCGTTGACAAAATTCTTGATCGAAATATGCTCGGCATGAGGGGCCATGCTTTTAGCCCGTTCACTCAAACTTTCATGGGTAATCACAATGTCGGCATCGGCGGGAATATCCTCGATCGCGCAATGGGTCACTTCAATTTTCAGTCCCGCCTTGGTCAGCTTATTGCGGAGCATCGAAGCGCTCATGGCGCTGGAACCCATTCCGGCGTCACAGGCAACCACGATTTTGTTGACCGCTGATTTGACATTAAGCCCTTTACTGGCCGCTTTCATCTCCTTCACCGCGCTTTGGGCCTCGCTTAACTCCTGGCCGGAAAATTCCTTGGAGCGCTTAATCAATACCGAGGCGATTAAGAAGGAGACAACGAACGATACCAATACTCCGAACAACACCGGGAGCAGTCCGCCCCTGGGCGCCATGACAATGTAGGCAAAGATGCTGCCGGGCGCCGGGGGAGCAATCAAGCCCGCTCCGAACAGTCCAAAGGTGAATACTCCGGACATTCCTCCCAAAATGACCGGAATTAACAGGATCGGGTTCATCAGGACATACGGGAAGTAAATTTCATGAATACCGCCTAAAAAGTGAATGATAATCGCTCCGGGCGCGGACTGTTTGGCCATTCCTTTTGAAAACAAAGCGTAAGCCAATAAAATACCAAGGCCGGGGCCAGGATTGGATTCCAGCATAAAGAAAATCGATTTACCCGCCGCGGCAGCTTGCTGAATCCCCAGGGGCGAAAGCACCCCGTGATTTATCGCATTATTTAAAAACAGGATTTTGGCCGGTTCGATGAAAATACTCGCCAGGGGCAACAATCCGGCCTCAACAATGCTTTTAACCACATTGCCGAATGCCGCGGTGGCCGCGGCGACAACCGGGCCGAATACCACCAAGCCCGCACAGGCCAAGAGCATTCCGATAATGCCGTCGGCGAAATTATTGACCAGCATTTCAAATCCGGCCGGTATCTTGCCGGTAGTGAACGTTTCCAACTTTTTGATGATGTAGCCGCCCAACGGACCCACGATCATGGCGCCCAAAAACATCGGAGTTCCTTCGGCCAGATTCTTGGCGCCGCCGGCGCCCATGATGATTCCAAAGGTCGCCACGGCGCCGACAACTCCCCCGCGATGACCGGCGATGGCCCGGCCTCCGGTATAACCAATTAAAAGCGGCAACAACACTCTTAACATCGGATCGACGAGCTGAGCCAGGGTCTTATTGGGAAGCCAGCCGACTCCGATAAATAGTACCGTAATCAATCCCCAAGCAATAATCGCCCCGATATTGGGGAGTATCATGCCACTGATAAACCGTCCGAATCTTTGAACCTTATCTTTGAAACTGGTCTGGGAAGATAATGCGGTCATACTGGTACTCACTTTTTTTCTCCTCCTCTTTTTCCATTACTCAATCTATCCTTAAATAGCTTCCCTCTCATCTAGAATCAAGGGAGTATTCCAAGGCGGGGGCTGATGTTTATAAGTCCTTCAGTTCCTTTTCAAAAAACTGTTCCATTCTTTCCATGGCCTGGGCCTGATCCGCCCCGGAAATTGAAATTTCCACATTTTTCCCCGCTTCCACACCCAGGGTCATCACTGCGATCAGGCTGGAGAGGGGTACGGTTTTTTCATGATACTTCATGGTGATGCTGGATTGATAACCTCCCGCCAGGGACACCAATAAGGCGGCCGGTCTGGCATGCAACCCAATGGGAGAAGTGATTGTAAACGTTTTAGTCAACATTGAACTGCCCCTTTATATAATTTGCGATCTGATTTGCTTCCTTCATTTCCATGACTTTCCCCGCGATTTCCCGGGCCTTTTGAAAGGATAGTTTGCGGATCATTCCTTTAATGGAGGGAATTGCCGAAGCGGCCATTGAAAACTCATCAAGCCCAAGCCCCAGTAAAACCAGGGCATTTTCGGCCCCGGAAGCCATTTCGCCGCACATGCCCACCGAAATCCCGGCCTGATGACCGGCATCGATTATCCTTTTAATGGATCGCAAAACCCCGATATGCAAAGGATTGTATAGATAACTGATCGTTTCGTTCATCCGATCCACCGCCAGGGTGTATTGACACAAATCATTGGTTCCGATACTGAAAAAGTCGGCCTCTGCGGCCAGTAAATCGGCAATCATGACGGCGGCGGGTGTTTCCACCATGATACCCACTGGAATATTGGGATCAAACGGAATGGCCTGCCCTTCCATTTCCCGCTTCACTTCCGCCATGATTTCTTTCGCCGCCCGCAATTCTTCAAGGCCGGAAATCATGGGAAACATCACTTTTATTTTTCCAAAAGCGCTTGCCCTCAAGATGGCCCGTAATTGGGTCTTAAATAGTTGCTTCTCTTTTAGACAAATCCGGATCGCCCGGTATCCCAAAAAGGGGTTCATTTCCGGCGGAATATCGATATTTTGGGGTTGCTTGTCGCCCCCTACGTCCATGGTCCGGATGACGCAAGGCCGCTTGCCCATAATTTCCGCAGCCCTTTTGTAGGCCCGAAATTGTTCTTCTTCATCCGGCAGTTGCTTCCGTCCCAGGTAAAGGAATTCGGTCCGGAAAAGCCCGATACCGTCACCGCCGTTTTCGAGAACCCCCAAGGCCTCATCCGGTCTGCCAATGTTTCCGGCCAATTCGATTTTGACGCCATCCGTCGTCTGGGCCGGTTCATCTTTTAATTTGGCGATTTCCCTGGTTTTTTCACCCTGCAGCCGTAATTTCCCCTCATATTCCCTGATTTCTTCCGGATCAGGATTTACAATGACCACACCCGCCGCACCGTCCGCAATCACAGTCGTTCCTGCGGAAATACGCCGGATATCCCCGCCGCATCCCACGATGGCCGGTATTCCCAGAGTTCTGGCCACAATCGCGGTATGAGAGGTAACGCCCCCTTTTTCCAGGGCAATGCCTTTAATATGTCCGGCGTCCAGAGATACGGTCTCTGCCGGTGACAAATCCTCGGCAATCAAGATCACGTTCTCCTCCAGCCGGGCCAGATTCATTCTTCCCCTTCCCAAAAGCGCGTCCATTATATGTTTCCCCACATTGACCATGTCATCGGCGCGTTGTTTCATATACTCATTATCAATGGCCGCAAACATCTCCCGGATTTTGTCAACAGCCTTCAAAACAGCGGCTTCGCTCGCTAATAACTCAATTTTGATATTGGTCTGCACCATCTCGCTGAAAAGCGGGTCGCGAATCAACATTTGATACGCCTCAAATACCAACGACTCGTTTTCTCCCAGTACCCCGGCAGCGCTATTTTTTATCGTTTTAAGATACTCTTCCGCAGTGGCTAAAGCATCTCCAAACCGCTTCAGTTCATTTTCAATTTCATCGCCGGTTATTTTCCTGCCGGCAAATTGAGCGAGATTCTCCGTTCCTTTATATACCAACGCCTTACCGATCCCGATTCCCGGCGAAGCCGGAATCCCTTTAATCATCACGACCACCTGTCTTCCCTCTGGATAAGGCTTAGAATCGATTGGTGAACGCCTGAAAAATATAATCCCTGTCCCCAGTGGTAAATAATTGTTTCAGGGCTTCGCTTTCCTGGATGAACTCAGCCAGGGCCGAAAGGATTTTCAAATGCTGATTGTCTTTTCCGGCAATCCCCACCACCAGGTAAGCTTTCTCCCCTTTTTGATATTCGATTCCGTCCGGGAATTGGAGGATGCAAATACCGCTATGAATAATTTGGTCTTTTGAATTTCCCACCCCGTGGGGAATGGCTACTCCCTCGCCGATATAAGTTGATAAAACCTTTTCTCTTTCCTTCATCGCCGTAATATACTCCGGTGTTACATATCCCCCGTCCACCAATACCTGTCCGGCCATTTCAATGGCCTCATTTTTCGTTACACTTTTGAGCCCGATACGGATGCTTTCGGGAATCAAAACCGTCTGCTCCCGGTTCCCATCCGTCACAGCCTCTGCTGGAACTTCCGCCCGCTTTGGTTGCGCTTTTTTGCCTGAAAATAAAAAGCCCATCTGGATCTCCCCTTAATTTGTTGGTACTGCTTGTTTCCTTCTCGGAATGTAATCCATTACCAAACCCTTAAAACATTATTACGTTTTCGTTACCGATTTTCTATTTCGATTATAATCCGGACTTATCACTGATTTCAATGAATTGTTTCATAGTTTTGACACCAATAGTTGCTGTCAAAATCGAATAACTTATCTTACAAGGGGTTTCACTCTTTTGGTAATGGCGAAATAGGCGGGGGTAAGGAGTATTAGAACTGGAATAAACTGGACATTTAACAAACCGGGCCTGCCTTTTACCAGGCAGACCCGTTGCGTTTTTTTTGCGATTTTTAAATGATTAAGCCTTTAACCATCAATCTGAAAAAACGCTATTAAAAATGCCATTCCATACCGAATCATTCCCTTTACCTCATTCTTTTTCTCTCAATACTCTATCGTACTCATTTAACAACTCGTCCAGCCCTAGTGCTACTTCCATATAGAGTTTATCAACGCTTTGTCTGATTTCCCAAAGTTGCTGCATTCTTTTTTTTTCCTCATCAATTCTTTCTCGAATGCTCATTTTATCAGACATTTTTTATCACCTTCCCTCATTTAGTGAAATCGGTATGAAAGGGCACAAAAATTAACCTAAAATAATGATTTTTGCCATAAAAAAAGCATCCCGAAGCGGGAGGCCTATGAATCACTCTTTTTTCCTTTTCATTAACAGCTTTTCATATTCAACCATTAAAGCATCTAAAATTTGGCTGGCGCCTACTACCTCGGGATCGGTTAATCGATGGTTCTCAATGAGTTCACTGAGTTCTCTCCGCAGTTGTTGAATATGCTCCTTTAATTCCTGAATATCGTCGGAACCCAAATCCATCACCCCTGAAAATAAGCTTCCCAAAAAAAACCATAAAAAAACTCCCGATTTTTCAGGAGCCTAACAACTCTTTTTAAGATTGTTTTGATTTCCCATGCTCGTAAAATTCAAAATTTATTTGACTTGTTCAAAACTGTTCTTGATTCTGGATTGATCTTAATTATTTCATCTTCGATATTATCAAGCCGATTGACGATTTCACCAAGAGTTGGTTTAACAAAATTCATATCCTCAATTAACCCTCTAACCGCAGGTTTTACAATGTCCATGTCTATGATTAACCCATTGACTTTTCTTTCAAGGCCGTCCACCTTTTGACTTACCTCGGAAATTTGCCTTTGAACAACTTCCAATCCTTCTCCAAAAGTATTAAACTGGGAAGATAACTGTTCGAGTAAAACCGCTACTTTATTATCATCCATAATTATTACTCCCTTCAAATTCCAGATGATAACTTCTACATTCAAAGTATTACTCCTTTAGATTTTCCCACTTTAACTCTTGAGTTGAAAATTAATTCCAGCAAAAAAATAACCGCCCATAATTAAGCGGTTAATCATTAATTGTTGAAAAAACAATCCTTGATTTTTGAAACAAACTGGTGCGCCAGGAGGGGCTCGAACCCCCGACCTACAGATTCGTCGCGTGCTTGCACGCGCGTCTGCGCACTCTATCCAACTGAGCTTTCAATAATCGGTCAAATTTAGGTCAAAAAAGACTCCTGATTTCTCAGGAGCCTGACAACTCTTTTTGGTGCGCCAGGAGGGGCTCGAACCCCCGACCTACAGATTCGAAGTCTGCCACTCTATCCAACTGAGCTACTGGCGCGATTCGCTCTTCCTACACCCCCTGTTATTGTTGACAATAAACAGGTCCAGCGCAAGAAATGTTGTGCTTTGCTATTATAGCACAGTCGCCCTTTTTTTGCAATGAATCCCCGGATAGGCGTCAACCTTTCCAGATGGTAAATTTATCCTAAAGTTTTTACCATTTGTACACAATTCCGCCATATATCCCACAAAAATACGCGCTATAATAAAGGGTAAGAACTCCTCCTTATTTTTAACCCAGTTGATCTGGGTTTTTTTTAAAGGAGGTAACAAAATCATCTACCGCCGACTCAAGCCCGATACGAAACCCCGTATGTGGCAACCGTTACGCATTGAATACACGCATTTGCATATGAGTCGCTATTTTTGTGACTTTTCTGTTCTTTCACCGCGGCGGTAAGTTGTTGAATTTTGTCATCCACCAGGTTTTTTTCCATTCCCAGTTGTTCAATGGCGTCTTGCTTAAAACCCTTATCCATTTTACTCTTGCTGACAGCCTTGACTTCTTTGTTCAATAAATCCTTAAAGCTTTTTAAAGTTTTAATATCCTTTTGGTATTCCTCAATTTGAGCTTTGGATGATTTGGCTACCGGCGTGGCATAGCTTGCGGAAGCAACTGATGTAACAACCATAATTTTTCCTCCTTTATTGAGTTATTTCTTCAATAGATTATCGGAAATATAAAAAAAAAGTTGAGCTTTTCTTTCAGGAAAATCCCCGGCCAAATAATAAGCCGCTTGATCCTTAATATTCCGGCAATCCAAGGATTACGGTCGTTCCTTTATGTTCCGCGCTCAAGATCTTTAGAAAGCCACGATGCTGTTTCATGACTGCAAAACAATAAGTAAGTCCCAATCCAAGATTTCCCGCACCCTTTTTGGTCGAATAAAAAGGTTCCAATATATGTTCCTTGTCAAATTGGCTAATACCGCTCCCGCTGTCGCAAACCTCAAGATGAACAAAATGTCTTTTGAGATAGACCGAGAAATTGATTAAGCCGCCTTGCGGCATAGCTTCGATGGAGTTATATATAATATTGATAAGTACTTCTTTGATATGAACCCGGTCACAATGAATAATGAGGGATTTCTCCTGATAATGTTGGGTGATCTCGATATTCCTTATGGCAAATATTTTTTCCATCGAATCGATTACTTCTCTAGCCAATTGATTAACGTCTATCTCCTCGTTCAGAAGAACCACCGGCTTGGTTTTTTCCGAAAACCGCCTTGCTAAATCCTCCAAGTGGCGCGAGGCGTTTTCAATGATTCGAATATTTTTCATTGCTTCCTGGGAATTCTCTTTTTTCAGGTTCTCGGTAGCCATGTTAATCAATTGCAACTCATTTCGAATGGCGTGGTTGATTAAAGAAGCGCCTGAATTAAAGACCCGAATCGACTGATCCATGAAATCGTGTTCAAAATTTAATTTTAAACCGATAAAACCGCTCCGGCCTATGGCAATCAATATTGTTAAAAAGATAAACGCCCCGAAAATTCCGGTTAAATTGGTGAAATCATGGTTACCCAAAACCGGCTTAACATAAGCCACCCAGGTAATCAACAACGAAGGCAGCATCATAAAAGCAATAATCATTTTCTGCCTTTTGATTTTGGGGTTTTTTTCAACCGCCAAGGCGTAACAAAGCAAAATATTACTCAGCAAAACATATAATACACTCCATGATGAAATTAACCACCAAAAGTTGGGCAAATAGTCGGGATAATAATAGACAAAACTCTGTCCGGGGTTGAATGCATCGACACCAAAACCAGTAATTACCGGGACCAACGTGAGGAGGCTGAGTATATTTTTTTTCCGATGATCATGATCAAAAATACCTGCCACAGAAAATGCCGCATTCAATAAAAAATAGGGACTCATTCGATAAGATAGCACTGAACATATCCTGGCCAGGAGATGCGGGAAGGCAAACGGATCCAAATGCAACTCAGGATACGGCTCCAGGGTGATGGCGATGAGTCCCAAAGAAAACGCCGTTATATAGCCTGCATAATAAAGAGCCACTTTCGATTTTTGCTTGTAAAAAAGGACAAAAAGACTACCGGAAATAATATTGAGCGCCACAAAAACAATAAACTTCAAAATGTTCTCCTTGCCATGTAAAGTTCAAACCAAATCGCGCAATCATCCCTTTAATTCGATAATCATAGATAAAAACCTTTTGCATGAAAGAACGGAATTATCTTAATTAATAATTTGCGCACAGGAATATATCTGGACGATTTGAAAAATGCGACATCATTTCGCTAATTGTGTTTTCGGCACAATGCCAATTAGAATAAAGCTTCATACAATGTATCAACAAAAGCCTTTAATAAAAGACGAGGTGAAGATGTCAATGAATAACAGTTCGGAAATCTTTCAATATATTATCCAACCTGAAGATACCATATGGGAGTTGGCAGAAGAGTTTAACACCACTGAAGAGGGAATCTTAACAGCCAATCCCGGTCTAGACCCTTATAATATGTATATCAATCAAGTGATTAATATACCCGGCAATGCCGTAACAGCCCAACAGTATAGACGGTATTGGAGATATAGACGTCCCTATTACCGCCCTTACAGATATCCATATCGCCCTTATCGTCGGCCTTATTACCATCCTTATTATCGGCCCTATTAGCCATAATAACATCGATCTTTCGCGGACGAAAAAAGACTATAGCCTTCATTTCCAGGCTTATAGTCTTTTTTCAGAATTTGGACGGCGCTTTTAAACTGTTGGAACTGAGTTTCGAAAAAGCCTCCTCGATATGGACGAATATTTTTAAAAAAGACGCCAAAGCCGTCACGCCCCGTAAAGGTATCGCCGACTTCAGCGCCTTAAAAATTTTTCTCAAACGGACAATCGATTTTAATTTGCAGTCACAACCCTAATAACCTCTAGCGGATTGATGAACCGATGCTGCGCGCCTGGAAATTCCCTGTGTTCCGCCCCCCAGACCGCCAAGCCGAAATCAACCTCGGCGCCCTTGGCAGCCAATAAATCATTTTCGGTATCACCGATATAAATCATCTGCTTTGGTTTTACATTGCCCAGATCCATTATTTTTAAAATCGGCTCAGGATCCGGCTTATGCCTGAGGGTATCATCGGCGCAGACTGTAAATGGAAAATACTTTTGAAGCCCGAACGGGCCTAAATCTTCCTTTAATTCTTGCCGTGTTTTCGAAGTCACAATCCCGGTTTTAATTCCTAAGCTCATAAGCTTTTCAAGGAGGACTTCGATATCTCTAAAAACTTTGACCCAATGATAATAGTCCTTTAAATATTGATTCCACCTTATATTGGCGGCTTCAACATTTTTGACTCCCAATCTTTTTAATGCTTCCACACCCGTTAAGCCCATAATAAATGATAAATCCTTTCCAGGGTCTATGATGGAAGCTTCCTCCCGGAGGAGTTTCTGCAAAGATAGCACGGAAGCTTTTTCAGTGTCAATCAATGTGCCATCCACATCAAAAATCACGCATTCGTACATGAAGTCTCCTCATCTTGCTGTAATATGATGGTTTCAACTCCGGCATTTTCGATAATTTCACGCAATTCTTCGGAAGGGGGCTGGTCGGTAATGAAGGTATTAATGACCGAAAAATCCAGCACTTTAAAAAACGAACATTTCCCGAACTTGGTATGGTCCGCCACCACGATGACTTGTTCTGCCCGTTTTGTTAATTCCCGCTTAAAATGAACATCATCTTCGTGATAATAATAAATTCCTTCCTGGTTAATCCCGACAGCGCTGAGAAAAACCTTGTTAAATCGATAATCGGCTAATTTTTTCAATGAATCGTAACTCATTACATTCCGGCACTCGGGAGAAATCAAACCCCCCAAAAGATACGTTTGAATGTTCGGGTACTCCATGAGCATCCATGCATTATCCAGCGACTGGGTTACAACTTTTAAAGAATTCACCCGCAGATGAGGAATCATGCACTTCACCGTGGTCGATACATCCAAAAAAACAAGTTCGTTTTCCCGGACAAAAGTGGCGGCGTATTGACCCAACTTTTGTTTAACCTCGATCTCATTATTTTGCCGTTCTGCATATTGGTTCAATTTGTGGATGAATTTGGTAATGGCAATTCCACCGTGAGTGCGGATTACGGCTCCTTGCTGGGTCAACTTAACGACATCCCTGCGGGCGGTATCCCGGGAAACTTGAAACATATCACAAATATCATTGACCGTCATGGACTCGCTTTTTTCCAAGTGCTCCAAGATCCGATACAATCTTTCTTCCTGATAAATTTCCACTCACCTCCCTCCCATTATACGTATTTGTCGTCAAATCCGCAAGTGAATTTAAGTATTTTTAATCATTTATACGCATTTCAAGTCCCTTCAGTGACCGGAAAAATTTCATACCCAATAATAAAACCGCTGGCTATCATTTTCAGCGGCTTGTTTCAATTCCATCAGAAATCTTTGTCGACTGCCTTACCGTTTAAAATAAAAGGTCCAAAAACTCCATCATGGTGACACCGGCCAAGTATTCCTCAAAACAAAACCTGGACAAACTATCCGAAATGGCTTTTCTTTCATGCCTCACCCCAAGGAGGGCTTGTTCAATTTGGCAAACATCGGATTTGCCGAAAAAATCCCCAAAAATGCGGGCATTTCGGATTACTCCGGTTTTTACATTCAAGAAGACTTCCACCGACCCGCCTTGAAATCGGGCTTTATTTTGAAGGTTATATTCCGGTGAAATGCCGTAATTCCAGTCCCAAGCGGCATACTTTCCCCGCGCGGACTCATTCACTCTCTCAATATCCATCGAAGTGAGTCGGTATATTTCGTAATGATCCCGGTCCGTTTTCACTTCATTGACTATCATGGTTTTCAGCTCTTCAATCGTGATCGGTGCGGCAAGATGGCTTTGAATGTTGGTAATCCGGCCGGCAACCGACTTGACTCCCTTCCCTTCAAACTTAGACGGATTGACCTGCAAAGCGGCGCTAATATCGGGAATAACAGCCGAAAAAAGAATCGTTCCATGGTGTAATAATCTGTCCCTATATTTATACTGGGCGTTCCCTGAAAACTTTTGTCCGGAGATGCAGAGATCGTTTCTTCCCGAAAGTTCGGCCTGAACGCCCAATTTGCGTAATACGGCGATAATGGGGGCGGTGAATTTGGAAAAATCACAAAAACTATCATGGAGGTCATTGACGATAAAGGTGAAGTTCAAATTGCCCAGATCGTGATAGACCGCCCCGCCTCCGGAAAGCCTCCGGACAACTTTGATATGATGCTTCCTGACATAATCAAGATTAATTTCTCCCAAAGTATTCTGATTTTTACCCACCACAATGCAGGGAGAATTACGCCAAAGCATGAAGCATTCCTGAGCGAATTCTTTCAATAAATACTCTTCCAGAGCCAAATTAAAGTAAGGGTCTACATTATCATTGACAATATATAACATGTGAAACCTCCATCAAGCTTTGGTGATTCGGGGTTTTGGTTTTACTTTTCACTTACAACCATTTCTAAATAATAATTTTCTATAATCGTTGCGCATAACCATTTTCAAATAAAACCAAAGGAGGGATTCCCTCAATTTCTTCTCCTATTCATCATTTTATCAAAAATTAGGCATTGTGCCCATATATTTAGGGTATCCACTTTTTTTAGAAACACAAATGTGACGGCGCGTTCTAAAAAAGCGCACCCGTTTCCGACTGTTCCATGGAGAGATTAAATATTCTCAAAAAAGTCCCATGGTGTATCCATGTATGTGTATGCGAGATCCTGTTCTTCTTGCTCCGTTACACGATATAAAGTATCAAAGTTAGCATGAGCAATTAGGGCTTGTTGTATCTGCTCTCCCCATTTGTTCCATAAGCGGGGAGAAATGATAATAGACTCGCACGGTGATCGTCGCGGGTTATCCTTCTGAAATGGAGCGGCTTATCAATTCCAATCCCGGTCTTATGTCAAGATTCAACCGTTATTTCCATTTTGAACACAGTAAGCCGGATGAATTGTTACAAACTTTTTTAAGACTGGCAAGAAAGAACCAATAAAATGTCGCTAAGGAGGCCCAGCAGAAGGCAATAGAATTGTTCACCGAATTATATGACTATCGGGATCAGCGATTCGGAAACGGCAGATTGGTGCGGAATATTTTTGAGAAATGACCCAGAATCATGCCGGGTTTCTCAAATAAAAAAGGCAACGTGGGAGGACTTTATTACTTGCACGATTCATGATATTCCCGATAAATATTCTAAAGATGCTTGGAATGTCAATTACGCAAGGAAGTTAAGCGCACAGCCGGTCCAGTAACAAAAAAGGGTAACCTCCCCCCTCTTATTTAATCCTCTCAATTCAATTTCAAATTCTTGATCCAAATCGTTGAGCTTCTTTTTTCAGTTCCGTAAAGCCCATCTGTTCCATATCTTGTCACTAGCTTATTCACTTATGAAGAGGCCTGACCATTTTTTGGTCAGGGCCTCTTCATAGTGATCGCTTTTATTTTCGCTATAGAGCTTCGAGCGATATCTGAATCACTAGAACCTCTATAAATACTGGGATCGATGTAGTTAAAGGAAACATCTCTTACCCTCCAAGAATAACACAAGGTGTTACCATTCCACAGTATAAAACCGCCAATCTCTAGTCGGATAGGGACCGCAAGAAAGCAGCGATGGCTCGGCCAATTTCCGCAGGAGCGTCCTCTTGAATGAAATGTCGCCCACGAACAGTGATTTCTTGTTGACACGGCCAGGTACGGCAAAACTTGCGTTGTGACCCGATTAACATGGAACCAGGATCGGCGTTAATGAAAAGTTTGGGAATGGTACTGGTCGCTAACCATGCCGCATAGTGGGCCACGATATCATGCACATCGCCCGGTTCACCCTCAAACGGGATCTCGCGTGGCCAAGTCAGCATAGGACGTCGAACTTCACCTGGTTCAAGGTAGGGGCGACGATAGGCCGCTAATTCTTCCTCCTCCAGGCACCGTAGGACACTGCCCGGTAAGAAACGTTCAATGAAGATGTTCTCTTCCATGACTAAGCGCTCCCCTGCGGACGACCGAAGCGCCTGGAAAACCGGTCTCGCATGTTCGGGCCACATATCCCAGTGGAGCGGTTGGACAATAGCTTCCATATAGACAATAGCCTTGACCCGCTCTGGATGGCGGTCAGCCCAATGAAAGCCCAGTGCCGATCCCCAATCGTGAACCACGAGGGTGACGTTATGGGTCAGCCCCAATGTATCAAACCAAGCATTCAGGTAACGTACGTGATCCACGAAGCGATAAGTACCGTCAGGGATTTTACCGGAGTCGCCCATCCCTACCAAATCAGGAGCTAAACAGCGGCCGGCGTTTTCTAAATGCGGAATCACATTCCGCCACAGATAGGAGGAGGTGGGGTTCCCATGCAAGAAGACAATCGGCTCCCCCTTTCCTGTGTCTATATATGCTATCTCGCTGTCGAGCGTTTCCACTCGATTTCGAACATAGTAATCTGTTGTTTCGATCAATCTGTCACACATTAGATTCCCTCCTTGCTCAAAATTAAAGAACAAATATTCCTCATCCTTGACCCTGTATGCCCCACAATCGCCGCAGTATTCTGCACAACGCAACCAAAGTAATAATCCGCTTTTCTCATATGTTCGACCTCCTGTTTTTTAGTCTTATCGCTTAGACTGTTCAAGGAGGCCAAAGGTTACCAATATCAAGAAAAAATTTTCCATTCGTTGTTTCTTATGCCTTTCCTGATTCTTTGCGCCAAAAATTGGTCTGCCGTTTCCCGGTACAGGTTTTGGTAGATATCGCGCAATGAGCACAGTTCAACCATTTCTTCCCTGGCTTTAAAGATAATCTTAGGACGGGGATTGTCTAAAGCCTGTTTCGTTATCCAGCCCTGCTGTATACCATAACGGACCCACTGATTACAGTTGCAGGGATTTGATTTTTTTATCAGTTGACATCTTTCCTCCAGGTAACCGGCGATTCTTTTTTTGGCCCGATGCAGTGTCGCTTTGACTGAACCTATAGGGCAGTCCAAAATTTCAGCGACTATTTTTTGCGGTAAACCGACAGTTACCGCCAGGCAAAAAACCTTTCTCTGGTTGATGGGCAGACATTCGGTAAAACCATGCAGGCACCGGTATTTAACCTCACGGGCAAACACTTCGGTTTCAGGGTCATTGCCGGGGTTAGGGTCGGCTATTTCCTCGATTGAATAGTTTAAATCCTCGGTAAGCTCATAAATGCGCAACTTGGCTCTCTGCTTCAGGTAGTCATTGGCAACATTGAGAGCAATGCGATAGATCCAAGTAAAAAAAGAGCTATCCTCTCGAAAGGTATGATAGGAACGGAAGGCCCGGAAAAAAGCTTCTTGGGTTATGTCCGCAGCGTCATTCGCATCGCCTGTCAGTCCCAAGGCCAGCCTGTATACCTTTGCCTGATGGTCGCAATACAAGCGGTCAAAAAGTTCGGTGAGTTTATCAGTCATGGTATCGTCTCATTTTTATTGATTTTCAAAGAATCGAATAAATAGATTTTGACAAATTGACGTAGAATCCTTTAAGAAAGAAACTTCGGAATTTGTCACATTGATGTTTCTACTTAATGCTTAGGTCATAGTTCCTGAGAATATCGTGCGCCCGACAGGAATCGAACCTGTTGGAGCAGGATATTTTCTAGGCGAAATAGTCGAAAAAGGCCTGTTAAAATTGATCTGTTAATATTTTCTAATCGAATTAAATCCAAAAAAATCGAGGTTATGGATTCCCAAAAGATACCCAATTTTATTTTCCCATCATTTGTAAACTCTAATGAAATCTCTCAGCAAAAACATTCTCAAATTCCTTTTTCATTGGCGTCAATCATTGCAATAGGGATTGAAACTTGCGAACCGCTGCATCCGGGGGCATATCAAAACCTGCTTGATTTGATTCATGATCTATGCGGGCAGTATGGGTTACAGCCTACGCCGGATTTATTCAGTTTCATTCCAAGTATGACCCAGTCAATCGCCATTTTAATCCCTTTTGCCGGGATGATTTTGGGGCCAGGAAAACCAATCTGGAGTGGAAGGTAATTTTTAGCAGGAACTATTATATGATGCGGCCGTTACAATAAATGCAAGCTTTCTTTTTTTCATTTTCTACCTCCTTTATAAAGCCCCATTACCTGATCAGGTAGTGGGGACTTTTAATTATATTTGCCTAAATTCCTTTTCCCAGAGAATTCATATAATGTAAGACCTTCTCGAAAGGCGTGTAATTACGGAAAGGAGAGCGGACAATATGGCAGATGGTTTAAAAGGATTAATGGAAGGTTTGGGTGACGGTTTTGGTTTTGGAAGTAACGGCTGGCTCATGTTCTTAATCTTCGTGTTATTGGTTATTGGTTGCGGCGGTTGCTTCGGTGGCGGTTTCATCTAAGAAGGATTTAGGTCTATTGACTTCCATCGTCATGGATTAACATCGAAAGAGGCTGTTGCAAAAATGATTAAAATCAATGAGAAATACAATATATAGCATAAATAATTGGTAAAGCTTTATATATATTGTATTTCTCTATCGATAAATCTTATTTTGCAACAGACCCTTTTCATAAAATGTTCTAACACATTCAAAATGACATTGGTTTGTTTTCTTTTACCCCATAAAGATCATACTTGGATTTGATCAGAGGGTCTTTGTCACTGCAATTACCGTAAAATAATCTTTTCCCCTTTTATAAATGCCCATGCTGCAATAGAAAACCACATGACAAAGGTAAAAGGCATAAAATATAAATAACCATTATAGAACTTAAATAGCCCGATTCCCTGAAAAGCTTGTCCGACCATATAACCAAAAGCTATAAAACTGGCCACATACGGATATAAAAATATTTTTCTGACGGGTAGGAAATATAGATAGATCATAAATGTAAAAATCCAAGCTATGGGAGTCCAGAAAGAAAAAAGCCCTAAAATACTAAATGAGCCAATATAAAAATACTTAAACAAATGAAAAAAACCACTAAAAATAATGATTATAAACATATCGAGGATTCCCCCAAAAAGGAGTCCATAAATAAAAAATTTTTTATATTGCCTTTTGGGAATCAGTGCTAAAGCTGTAATTCCAAAAGCTAAGGCAACCAGCAAATAATAAATCCCTTTATCGAACGGCAAGACTTTCTCCTCCACAAAATAGGATTGCCTGTTCCGCAAATATTTATTATTTTGTTCAGCTGTTTCTTCAAGTATCAACCAGGCCCTTTCGACCTGGTTTTATGCTGGGCAATGGAAAAAATGAAAATAGGGTATTTTTCTCGCGCAGGGGCGCAGAGGTTTTCACCAACAATATTTTCCTTCTTTACTCTGCGTCTCCCTAACTTTTTCAAAATCCCTGTTTTCTCTCGTCCTGCCTTCTTACAGCAAGTGCCCGCCGGATACTTCAATGTCCTGGGCGGTGACCCAGCCAAAATCAGCGGATAATAAGTTCACAATGACCTTAGCAAGATCTTCGGGTTGGCCGATTCTGCCGAATGCCGATTGCTCAGCCAGCGGCTTGATGAATTCAGGATGTTTATCGAACACTCCCTCGCCGAAATTGCTGTGCGTGGGGCCGGGCGAAACTGCGTTGACCCGGATTTGACGCGGCGCCAGTTCTTTGGCGATATAGCGAGTCCAGGACGACAACGCCGCTTTTAACGGGCCGTAGGCGGAGTAACCGGGAAACGATTGGTTCTTGGACGTGCTCGAAGTATTGACAATGGCTCCGGCATCCTCCATCCATCGGACGAGGTGTTGTGTTAAGAAAACGGGGCCTTTGAAATTCGTATTCAGTATCTTGTCGAAATATTCTTCGCTCATCTCCATGAACATCATAGGCCCACCGACACCGCCATTATTGACCAGGTAATCGAAAGTGGTTCGGTTCCAAATCTCGTGAAGCTTCTTGTGCGCTTCCTGAACGAACCCTTCAAAGGTTGAGCGTTGCGTCAGATCCAACTTCAGCGCCACAGCCCGAACTCCTATATTTTTCTCAATTTCCTTAACAACAGCTTCTGCTCTATCTTGATAGGAATTGTAGGTGAGAATAACGCCAACTCCGCGTTTGCCAAGCTCAAGCGCAGTTGCTTTTCCAATGCCGTTGCTTCCACCGGTTATGATTGCGATTTTCATCAATATCTCCCCCTTGTTTTGGTTGTTCCGTCTTGATTCCATCTTAGCCGTTTCTGTTGCAACAAACTAGCTCCAATGACGCCAATTTATTGCCTAAAAGCGCCAGGAAAACGCAAAGCATTCCCCCATATCCCTTTGTTGTATGTCTAAAAAATCCTAAAAATGCCCCGCAGTTTGAAATCGGGATGGAAAACCGGAAGGGATGTGATAGAATAGGGATATGAATAAAGTTTTGGATGAAATCATTGAGCGAATGAACAGAGCAGGCACTCGACCCATGGAAACCGGAGTACCCGGGCTAAACATGATTAAGGGCGACATTCCCGCCCATCAGCTCGCCGCGCTCTACAAACCGCTCATTGGTTTTACGGTTCAGGGAACCAAGATTCTGACCATCGGGGAACGCAGTACGGCTCTGAAAGGGCCTTCATATTACGTGTTACCGGTGCACGTTCCCGCAACGGCCAGTGTACATCCGGACCCTGATGGCCGTCCTTACATGTCCCTCGGTCTTGCGTTCAATCAAAATCTTCTTCAGAGTTTGCTTAGAGATCTTCCTGAAGATCTCCTGCCAACCACTTCGGAGCAACAATTCGCAGCTTGTGAAATGGACATCAAACTGATGGAGGCATGGCTGCGGTTATTGCGATTAACCAAGACTCCTGAGGATATTCCGGCCCTTGCGCCGGCCTATGAGCGCGAAATTCTTTATCGCGTTCTGATGGGATCGCAAGGATGGTATCTGAGGCAACTGGGCCTGAGAGAAAGCAATTTTTCAAAGATTTCCCAGACTGTAAAATGGCTTCGCGATAACTATACCAAGCCCATTGACGTCGGTGCGATGGCCGCGAAATCGGGGATGGCTATCAATACCTTTCACCGTCAGTTTAAACGGGCAACCGGTTTAAGCCCGATTCAATTTCAAAAACAATTGAGACTTTTGGAAGCCAGAAATCTGATGGCATTTGAGGGCTATGCGGTAGCCAGCGCCGCATATCAAGTGGGTTACCAGAGTCCCTCACAGTTTAACCGGGAATATTCCCGCTTCTTCGGCTCACCCCCGGCGCGGGACACCGAGAAGCTAAGACGAATCGAAGCCGCGAGGGATTAGCGGCCAGCCGGCCGCTTCGATTTAGAAGGGGTTGCCTCAGAAAAAAGACAGCCCGCTCCCCTTCAATCGGCTTCGTAAATATCCTAATTGATGATTTAAATCAATTTTTCGTTCCAAAATTCTTTTTTTCGAAAACATCGATCCCGGCTTCAAAAAAATAAATCCAAAATGAAAATCAATCCCGGGTTCTTAAGAATTAGCGGTTCTGCTTTTAAAATCGTTAACTATAAGAAGTCTCTGCGGGCTTGTCAATAACTAATTAACTAATAATGAAAGCATCTTTGAATGTTGCCTGTTCCTGTCGGCATTACCACAAGATAGTGCTTCTTTACAAACTCACTATACCAAATGGAGAGGTGTTTCTATATTATTTCTGCCGATTTTTCAACTCTTGTTCCTATCGGTAATGTTTAAAAAGTATGACAGCTTTGGTCATAAAAAGCGCTCTATATCATCGGCCCTCAACTGTTTCCTTTAAAGACATCCGTGGAGCATCCATCTTGGGTGATATCACAACCGATAAAACTGGTTCCGTGCTCTCAGCAACCGCAACGAAATGGCCTTTTCCGGCTGCAACGATCAACTGGGTCCCAGGTTGAATCCGTACAATCTGGGCGGAACCCATTTCCGGCTGTCCGTCCTTGATATCGACAAATATCATTAACGCAACGCCGGATATAAAATAAAACATTTCAGCATCCAGATGAGTCTCTATTTCATTAAAAACCGGCACATGATGCCAGGTCTGTAAAACACCTCCGCTGATTTCCGGCGATCGAAATTTGGCAGTCAACGAGGAAGCCGTCCATTCAAAGTAATTCTCCTTATGACAGGCTGCCTGCATCGGCAGCTGTACCTCAAGTCCTTTCACCAAACCCGGCTTTACATCCTGAATATTAATCTTTTTCATTCCTGCTTCCCCCGCTCCTGATTTTTGATAAAGACAGCAATTTCCTCACCAGTCGGTATTCCGGGTATGGCGCCTTTTTTAGTGGTCGTCAAAGCCCCGGCAGCGCAGGAAAACTTTACAATTTCACCCATTTCGGCGACACTTATTTTTACTAATTCTTCCCTGGTCTTCGTACCCAAATGATAAAGAACCGCCCCCCAAAACGCATCCCCTGCACCTGTCGTATCAACGGCATTAACCGCAAAAGAGGAAATTAGCCCACGACCTGCCGGACAATAGAAAAAACACCCTTTAGGCCCTAATGTAACAAAAATTAATTGCGGGCCCTGCTTAGACAAAATACCTGCTCCTTCGGTAAGATCACTGGTTCCGGTTATCAACTCCAATTCCTCATCGGAGACTTTTAAGACATCCGTATAGGTCAAACCTTCCCCAATGGAAATTCGGGCCTCTTCTTTTGATTTCCATAATAATGGCCGGTAATTGGGATCGTAAGAAACCAAAACTCCATTCTTTTTAGCGAATTTCACCGCTGCCATCGTTGCTGATTTCCCTGGTTCTCCAGTCATAGAGACGGATCCAAAATGGAATATCTTAGAATCTTTGATGATCTCAAAATCTACATCTTCCGGCCTGAGCATTAAATCAGCGCCGGGATTACGGTAAAAGCTGAAAGAACGGTCACCTGATGAATCAAGATGGACAAAGGCCAAGGTAGTATTGACCGTTTCCGAAACCTTAAGCCCCCGTGTTTCAATCTTTTCTTTTTCAATCGTATCCCTTAAAAAAGAACCAAATTGATCATGGCCCACCATTCCCAGGAAAGCTCCCTTTTTTCCTAACCGTGATAGGGCAACCAGCACATTCGCAGGCGCTCCCCCGGGGTTCTGTTCGAACATCGGATTATTTTTCTCGGACTTTCCACCGGGAGTAAAATCAATCAGTAATTCTCCCAAAGCGCTTACATCATACATCGTCTTTATCACCTGCTGATTTCTTATTTCCTTTTGATATTTGATACTCATTTCTTTTATTTGGATATTTTAACAACCGCCTTGACAATTTCCGCTTTATTGTGCATGCTGAAATCCATGGCATTTTGAATATCGTCTAATTCAAAGATATTCGTCACAATATTTTTCAAGTCAACCTTTCCACTGGCAATGGCTTCAATGGCCATGGGATAGATATGGCGGTAACGGAATACCGTTTTAAATGTTAATTCCTTATCCAGTGCAAGGCTCATCGGCAAATTCATCATACCGGACTTTCCGTAACCAATCAATACAATATTGGAACCTTTTTTGGTCATCTGAACGGTCTGCTGGGTGGTAATTTCAGTACCTGCAGTTTCCATTGCCAAATCACAACCGGCTCCGTCCGTCAACTTCAACACTTCTTTCACTACATCCCGCTCTTTGGCGTTGATGACTCCGGTCGCCCCCAGTTCCAGCGCCTTTTCCAGCCGTTTGGCCATAATATCCACCACATACACTTTTGAAACGCCCATTGCCTTTAATGCCATCATCGAAACAAGACCGATACAACCGGATCCCATGACCACGGCAATCTGGCCGGCATGTGCGCCTCCCTGATTGGCGCCGTGAAAACCTACAGCCAGCGGCTCAACCAAAGCCCCTTCCAGTGTGCTTACATTATCAGGCAGTTTAAAGCAAAGAGCCGCCTCATGAGCCACATATTCCTGAAACACCCCGTCTATCGGCGGAGTTGCAAAGAAAATAACATTCGGGCAAAGGTTGTACCGGCCTGTCCTGCAAAATTCGCATTTTCCGCAAGTTTTACCCGGTTCCAGCGCGACGCGGTCACCGACCTTCAAATGTTTTACATTCCGGCCGACTTCAACAACGGTGCCGCCCGGCTCATGTCCCAAAACAAAAGGGGGTTTCACAATGTAATCTCCAATACGCCCGGTTTCATAATAATGCATATCCGAACCGCAAATGCCAACATACTCCAGTTTCACAAGTACTTCGTCATCTCCGGTTTTCGGGATGTCTCTTTCCTCAAATCCCATTTTACCGATACCCAGCATCACTGCTACTTTCATTTTCCCTTTCATTGTAAAACAATCTCCTCTCTATGATTGAATTTAGCCACTATGCCGCAGCAAACTTGGCCGCCTTTACTTTGCGGTTCTTCTGGATGCTGTCAAAGGCTACAGCTAACAATAGGACTGCTCCTTTAATAACCATCTGCGTATACTGGCTGGCATTAAGCAAAACCATGCCATTGTTCAAAACTCCCAAAATCAAGATACCTGCGACGACATTCGAAATTTTGCCGTATCCGCCGTTGATACTGATACCCCCCAGGACACAGGCAGTCAGGGCATCAAACTCAAAACCTTTGCCAGCAAGAACTTGCCCGGAATTGGTCCTGGACAGCAAGACAATTCCGGCAATTCCGGCAAAAAGTCCGGATAAAGTATAAACAAGATATTTAACGCGAATAACATTGATACCGGATAAGTTTGCAGCTTCTTCATTACCGCCCACGGCATAGAAATAACGGCCAAAATAAGTTGAATTCAAGATAAAGGTGCCAATCAGCATAATGGCAACCATGATGATGACAGGAATCGGAATGATGCCGATATATCCTTGCCCAATAACGGCGAATGATTCGTCAAAGCCAAATATGGGCAAACCGCCGCTGATGATATAGGCAAGTCCTTCAATCATAATTTGCGTGCCGAGCGTTACGATAATCGGCGGCATTTTAATCCTGGCAATGATTAAGCCATTAAAGAATCCGATAGCGGTAGCCATACTGATGGCAACCATGCTGGCAACGACCGGGTTCACTTTGCCGTTGACCATAAACCAGGCTGCCAAAATATTAACCAAAGTAATTTGGGAACCGATCGACAAATCAATACCACCCAACAGCAGGACAAAGGCCATACCGACCGCAGCAATGCCAAGCATTGAAATCTGGCGGGCAATCACCAATAAATTACCGGCGACCAGGAAGTTACTTGAAGTGAGTGAAAAAAAGATTACCAGCACGATCAATACAATAAAAATTCCGTACCTTTTTAAATATTCAATGTGTTTCATCCGATTATACCTTCCCTTTAGTGATTGACGCCATTGTCATGATGTCTTCCTGGTTAAATTGGTCCTTGCTTACCATGCCGGTGATTTTTCCTTCCGACAAAACAATAATCCGGTCCGACATACCCATGATTTCTCCCATTTCCGACGAGATCATCAATACTGTTTTTCCCGACTCAACCAGCGAATTCACCAGCTTGTATATCTCGTATTTTGCACCGACATCAACCCCTCTGGTTGGTTCGTCAAAGATAAGCAAGTCACTATCTGCAGCCAACCATTTGGCAACGATTACCTTTTGCTGGTTGCCGCCGCTTAAATTTTTTACTTCCTGCTCTAAACTTGGTGTTTTAATGCGAATGCTCTCTTTATATTGAGCCGCTATTCTTTTTTCTTCTCTCTTATTTAAGAAAGACAGTTTGGATATCCGTTTGAGAATCGGCATGCAGATATTGCCTTTAATATCAATGTCCAGGAGCGCACCCTGCTTTTTCCGATCTTCAGGAACAAGAGCGATTCCATGGTCGATCGCCGAGCGCGGCGTCTTCGGGGAAATTTCCTTTCCTTTTAAAAAAACTTGACCACCGGTCTTAGGTTTGACACCAAAGAGAAGTTCCGCCAGTTCAGTCCGGCCGGAACCGATCAATCCTGCAAAACCAAGCACTTCACCGCGTTTGGCCTGAAAAGAAATACCGGACAATCCGTTGCCGCTCAAGTTTTTGACGTCCAGCAGCACCTCATCCTGGACACAATTTACACGGGTCGGATAAGTCTCTTTGATTTCCCTGCCGACCATCAGCTTAATCAATTCTTCAATATTCGTATCGCGGGTATTCATGGTCTTGACGACATTGCCATCCCGCATGACTGTGATCCGGTCAGTCAGCCGGAAAATCTCCTCTAAACGGTGGGAAATATAAATAATGGTGACTCCCTCTGCTTTGAGTTTGTCGACAATTTTGTACATCCGTTCAACTTCCGCTTTGGTTAAAGGCGCCGAAGGTTCATCCATGATCAAAATCTTTGCTTTCTGGGAAATCGCTTTGGCGATTTCCACAAGCTGCTGATAGCCCACGGTTAAGCTGCTGATCAAGGCGTTGGGATCAATATCTATCTCAAATTGCTGGAAAATCTTCCTTGACTCACTGACCATTGCTTTCTTATCAATCATAAGACCTTTACGGATCGCCCGCCCTAAAAAGATATTTTCAGCTACAGACAGTTCTCCGACGAGATTGAATTCCTGGTAAATCACAGCGATTCCCAGTTCTTCCGACAGCTTCGGCGTCATTGATGAAAATTCTTTTCCATCAACGATAATCTGACCCTGATCAGGAATTACAGCACCGGTGCAAGTTTTAATCAGAGTGGATTTACCTGCGCCGTTTTCACCGACTAAGGCATGAACTTCCCCTCTGGCAACCTGCAAAGTGACTTCATTAAGAGCGATGACGCCGGGGTAAGTCTTCGTGATCTTATTTAACTGTAAAAACATATCATTACCATCCTGATTTCTGCCTTAAAGTAAATATGCTAATTAGATGAAATGATGGGGGCTGTTGCAAAATATTTTAAAATGAATGAGATATACAATATATATCGCACTAATAAAAAATAGGCATAAGTGGATATATTGTATATCTCTATCAATAAATTTTCTCTTGCAACAGCCCGCTATCCCACATCATTAATGACTGCCATCTAAGCGGTCAACCGCTTTAGCGATCAGTTCGGAACTTTATCTACGTTTGCAGCCGTAACCGGGAAGATCTTCCGGAAATATTCCTTATTGTATTTTTGGCCGGAAGTGACCTTCTTAATCAGGCCGTACATTTCTTTAGCGATTGTATAGGGTCCGCCGGTGATCATAACCGACATTCTGTTGCCTTCGTTGTTCTTAATGGCTTTGATTTCTTGCGCGGTTGCATCCGCTGCAAAGATACCGAAATCGGGAGTTATTTTTTTAGCTCCTTTGGCAGCTTCATTGGCGCCGACAGCACCACCGCCGCCGATACAGGCAACGACTTTGACATTGGGATGAGCCTGGAAAATGGTCTCCATCACGGTCTGACCACCGGCAGCATCAATTGCGGGTTGCTGGGCGACGATTTTAGCTTTAGGAGCATTTTTCTTAATCGCATCAACAATACCATTACCCCGTTGGAGCAAAATCGGTAACTGCGGCCAATCAAGAACGGCGACTTCAGCCTTGCCACCTAATTTTTTATTGATCCAATTCGCGGCCTGTTCACCGATCATCTTACCAAGATCGTAGTTATTGATTACATAAGTCATATCGCAATTTTCAAGGTTGTCATCCCACGCAATAACTTTAATGCCGGATGCTCTAGCTTGCTTAAGTACGTTTTCAATACCCTTTGGATCAGCAGGATGGCAGACGATAACGTCAACTTTGTCGGAAATGAAGTTTTCAACTTGTTGAATTTGGGTTGTAACGTTGCTGTCACAAGCAACATATGTCATTTCGCCGCCGTCTGCTTTAACGTCTTTTTGAAGCTCTGAGCAATTGCCCGCCCAAATGGGATTACTAATACTTTGTACGGTCATGCCAACTTTGATACCCTTTTTAGGAGCAGCAATACCGTAGCCTGTGAGAAATATTCCCACAGCCACACACAAGATAATCAATAGAAACCTTTTTTTCATCTGACTTCCTCCCCTTAATTTTTGATTTATAAACAATTAGCTTTACAGCTAACTTGTTTCATTTCGTTGCGATTGGAAGTGAGGAGTTTTAAAGCAATATTTTGTAATTACTTTTATAAAACGATTTATAAAAGTAATTACAAAATACCACCTTAGACATAAAAAGTCAATAACCTATAGAAAAAAATTACTGCGGCTAACAAAGACTTGTTAACCGCAGTGAACTACCGTCGTTTCTAAATTGTGCTGATAAATTCCTCAATATGTCTAAGCGCGGCTCCTAAAGCGGAAGCCTCAATTTTGAAACGGCATGGCTTAATATATAATGCGTTCTTCTCAAAGGTATTAAATAAGGCCGCTTTTTCATGTAAAAAGGATATATAAGGCTCGATGAAACTGCCAACATAACCGCCAATGATAACCTGACAATCGAAAGCCATTCTTAGGTTGTTGACTGCTATTGCAAGATTTGCAAGATACTCCTCCCATGCCTTCACACATACTCCGTTTCCATCTACCAATTCCTTAAAGAATCTTTCCAATTTTCCATCCGCAAGTTTTGCAAGGATGTTCGCGGAGCAATAGGCATCTACGCATCCCACCTTTCCGCAATAACACCTTCTACCCCTGGGTATTAAGGTCATATGGCCGAATTCCCCGCTTCTACAGTTATCTCCAAAATATAAGTTGTCAATGACCTGACTGTCTTCCAAACTGTTGGATTTTCCGATAAATATTGCTCCCCCAACGCTATTACTTAGTGAGAGATACACTGTCGTACACCTCTCCGAGATACTATACATTTCTGCAATAATTGCAGCATTGGCATCATTCGTAAATATGCACCGATAAGGGATAAACTGGGAAAATATATTACACGGCACATCCGTGATGCCTAATGCATGGGAAAAGGTGATCTTTTCACCATCCAAACTCACAATACCCGGAATGGAAATACCAAATCCCAAAAAACGGTCTTCCGGTATGTTGGAACTCGATAAAAACTTGGTGGACAACTCTCCCAAATCCATAAAGTACTTTCTTTCATTGACAAAAGGTTTATGATATCGAATATGCTTTAAAACATTACCGGATAAATTGGTCAAAGAAAATCCGACATGATTTTGTGTAATGTCGATACCAATTGCATATCTGGCATCATGAATTGGCGCAATAACCCTGGCCTTTCTCCCACCCGTTGAATCAAAAACGCCAACTTCACAAATCAACCCTCTTTCGATCAACTCTTTGATGTTCTGAAGAACGGTTGGCATACTAATTCCAAGTTCCGACGCAATATCTTGTTTGGATACTTTTTCATATTTATTGACATATCGATAAATTTGATTGCGATTTATTTTTTTGACTTCCATAGTATTAACCCGACTTCTCCATATAAGTAATTACTTTTATAAAAGTATTGAATTAAGTATACTCGTTTTATTTTAAAAACACAATACAAAACAAGAATACAGGCATAAACTAGCAGTTCCCTGTCTTTAGATACCCTACTGGTCTCTCATTTTTATCCGCTTTAATTCGTTGGTATTCTTGATATTGAGTTGCATTTATCTGACTTTTGACGGTCGTCAATGAGACATTTCTCATTTTTGCTATTTCGTGATTGGTTTTTCCCTCTAATTTCAAGAATAATACTTCTTTTACTCTTGGAATCTGTTCAACAAAAATCGATATATCTCCAGTTTGCCGGTAGTCATACAAGGTCATAATCCACACCAAAAAAAATCGGGCAATATGCAATTATGAGCCATCGTAGGCCCATGGCCGAATGTTAATCCGTTTGGCGCTTTCTGTTCGCCAATAGAACGGATTCCTCTTTTCAATAACCGGGTATCAGCATCGATAGCCATCGTGTTCCAAAATTAGATCCGGGCATTCCCCTACCATTGAGCTTGCTCTCGCCAAGGAGTATCCACATAAGAATCTAACGAACGAACCTGCTTCGTTCTGCGGCAAATCCGCCAGACATCATTCAAAGTATTGTCGGAACATTCAAAACTGACGGTTAAAGTATACGGATATCCCGTATCTTGTATTTGAAGTTTAATTTCAATTTCTGAAATATTTTCATGGACTACCAGAGTCACGTATCGAAATCCTTAAATTTGATAAAACTCATGATATGTATGGTCTTCCGCTAAAATGAGCCGGTTCGCCATGGTAGTCGAACAAAAGTTAGGAAAAGAAATATAAGATCCCCCATTAACGTCCAGTCTTCCGCTACTGAATGAGGGAAGGGAGCGCCGCGCCGTAGATTAACTCATCGTTAGGCAAATGGGGGAAAAATCTCCACCCATCCGTAAACGGACTGGGCTCGGTATATTAAAAACTCCCAAAGGCCCTCCGGGCCTCGGTTTTACTTTGAAGCAAAGACCCAGGCCGCTCGGCCGGGGTTTAGAATGTTTTTTAAAACTTGGCCCGGGACTTTCATCCTCGGCGTTCGGGATAAATAAGGGATTGAACCAGGATTCGTCAGGATTGGTCGCCTTTTAAAAAGGCGCCCGATTAGACGGCTCATTCAGTCTCTGCCATTTGGAGTGGAAGGAGGTTAATTTCTTTCTCTGTGTCTCCGTGTCTCTGTGGCTAATTCAATAGGCCCACTGAGGCCACAACCTTTTCTTGGATTACACATCATGCTTGAGACGATCATTCACCCAATCATTACCATCACTTCAGCAATTTTATCTCCGGAGCCATCCTGGACAAAGTTAAGCTTGTCCGAATCCGTTTAGCGAAACCGGTTGCTTGAACTGAAGAAATCTTGCCAGGGGTCGTCCCCGCCGATCCTCCTTAGCGCCTCCGCCATATTGACGCCGTCGGGAGCCACCGTGTCCAGTTCTTTCCAGGTAATGGGCATCGAGACCCGGGCCCCTTTTCTCGCCCGGAGGGAATAGGGGGCAACGCTGGTAGCGCCCCGGCCGTTGCGAATCCAATCGATGAAGATCTTGCTTGTCCGCCTATTCTTTCTGACATTGCTGGTGTAACGGTCAGGCCACTGCTGTTCCATAACCTCGGCAACGCGCCTGGCAAAACCGTAAAAGGTCTCCCACTCCACCGCCGGTTTGAAAGGGACTACCACATGATAGCCTTTGCCGCCGCTGGTCTTGAGATACGAATTCAAAGAAAGCTGCTCCAAAAGGCTTTTGATGTCTTTCACCCCCCGGCGCACCGTTTCCAGGTCCATTCCCTCATCCGGGTCCAGGTCAAATACCATGATGTCCGGCTTCTCCAGCTCCTCCACCCGGCTGCCCCAGGTATGAAATTCCAAAGTCCCCATCTGGGCTTCAAATAGGAGACCGGCTGCATTCTCCATATAAAAATAGTCTTCCGTTGCTCCGCTGCCGGTGAGGACCGGCATGGTGATGATCCCCTTATTATCCGGACCGGGATGCTTCTTGTAGAAGCAGGACTGGCCGATTCCCTTGGGACAACGTACAATGCTGAGAATCCGGCGTCCCACATAGGGCATCATCCGCTCCGCCACTTTCGCATAATACCGGACCACATCCCCTTTGGTGATTTCGGGCTCATCAAAAATCACCTTTTCAGGGCTGGTGATCCGGATTCCCTCGATGATGATGCTGTCAACCTTCGCTTTCATCGGCCGCTCCCTATTCACAGCGGGTAATGGCTCTTCTTCCGGGTTTTCGCTTGAATCCGTTTCATCATCCCCTTTTTCCTTCTGAATATCCCCGGGCTCCTTATCCGTCCGCAGGCCCTTGAAGCTCGCCTGTCTTAACAGATGATCCCCGGTCCATTCGGCAAACTGGATTTCCGCAACCAACTCAGGTTCAAGCCAGGTAATTTTTTCATTTTTCCCGGATTCCGGCGTCTGTTTAAAAGGGGAGTTTTTCCGCCGGAGCGGTTTGAATTTTTCTTCCAGCTCTTTCATGCCGCGCATCGTGAAGCCCGTTCCGGCCCGTCCGGCATAAATCAATTCCTGCCCCTCATAGACGCCGAGGAGCAGCGAGCTTACCCCGGTCATTTTTTTGTCGGAAAGCGAATATCCGCCAATGACGAATTCCCGCCTTCCAGCGCATTTCAGCTTGATCCAATCGCCGTTTCTGGTTCCGCTGTATCTGGAATCAGCTTTTTTCCCGACGATCCCCTCAAAATTCCCTTTGCAAGCCGCCAGAAAACTTTCCTTGCCATTGCCCATGATATGCGGGCTGTAGTGGAGGTTTGGAGGGGAATCCTTCAACAAAGCTTCCAGCGTTGCTTTTCTGTCAATCAGACGGCGCCCGCGCAAGTCAATGCCATCCAGCGCCAGGAGATCAAAGACGATATAGGCAAGGTTTTTGCCCCGGGGATTTCGCATATAACTTTGGAGAGCCTGGAAATCGCTCTTGCCTTGCGCATCCGTGATCACCATTTCCCCGTCCAGGACCATCGCCCTTCCGGCAGCCCAATCGACGAGGGAAAGCGCGACGTCCTGAAACCGGGTGGTAAGGTCGTGACCGTTTCTGGTGATCAACCGGGCGTTGTTGCCTTCCAAATAGGCAAGAATCCGGTAACCGTCGTATTTCAGTTCATAAAGCCAATCCCCGCCCTCGGGAACCGCGCGATTAAGTTTGGCAAGCTGCACATCGGCCCGTTGAAAAGGATTATTTGGGGTAATTTTTGGCTCCGCTCCCGCTTCAATCTCCGCCATGATGCGTCCGGTTCTGACGCTGGTGGTAAACTCGGAAATCCCCGGGGCGGTTTCGGCGTAATCGTCTTTTTCTTTGATCAAAAGCCAGTTATTTTTATCCGCGCCCGTTTTTGCTTTCATCCGAACCAAAGCCCATTTTCCCTTCAACCGTCTTCCTCTTAAAAGAAACTTCAGCGAGCCCTCCCGGAGTCCTGCCTCCACATCCCCCTGAGGCTCCCAGAGGCCTTCATCCCAGAGCATCACCACCCCGCCGCCATATTCCCCCTTGGGAATAAACCCTTCAAAGTTCCTGTATTCCAAAGGGTGATCTTCTACCTGTACGGCGAGCCGCTTGTCACGGGTATCATAGGAAGGCCCCTTGGGAATCGCCCAGCTTAACAAAGCTCCATCCCATTCCAGGCGCAAGTCGAAGTGAGCGCTGCGGGCCAGATGGTGCTGAACGGCAAACTTCAGACGTTCGGCGGGCTTTTCCGGTTTGCCTTCCGGCTCGGCCGTTTTTGCAAAATTCCTTTTGCGATTGTATTCTGCCAATTTGGAGGACATTTTTACCTTCTTTTTGAATATTACTGGGGCTGCTTTCTAAGTATTATCCGCCCCTTTGGCGAGGGTTATCCATTTTGGGTGAGGGAGGCAGCGAGTACTGGGGGTACGTTAACGAAAACAGTTTCATCTTCACACCTGTAAAACATCAGATAATCCCTACAAACAAGGAAACGGTAGTCTGTCTGAATAGCCATGATGGAAGATAACGATGCGCCATTTCCAGGGTGAAAAAATCCACCCCGGTCACACACTGGCCGGGGTCGTTGTTATCAGTAGATTATTTTATATAATCAATTACATTCATGTCTCTTGGCGGAGCGGCCGGATCATCTCCATAGGTATATCCAAGCGCTATCGTGCATACATAATTATAATTATCGGGAATGGCTAATTGCCTTTTCAAGTCATTGCCTTTTTCCGTCTTAAAAAGAATTCCGGAAGACAAAATAAAACATGAACCAATATGTAACGATTCTGCCGCCAGCATAATATTCTGCGCCGCTAATCCGCATTCGATCTGTGGCGCGGTCTTGTCTGCAGAAATCAAAATGACTGTAGGCGCATTATAAAAGGTATGATAAATCGGATCTTTGACTCTTTTAATCATAATTTGGCTATCCGAATTCAGAAAGTCTTCTTTGATCAAATCAACCATTTTATCAAGTAAGGCCCTATTTTGAATCACTGTAAAGTGCCATTTTTGTTCCGACGTGGGTGCAAAAACAGCGGCATCCAGTATTGTCTGCAACTCAGAATCAGCGATCTGTTCAAATTTATATTTCCTTATACTTCTCCTGCTTTTAATAACTCTCAAAGTTTCATTCATAAATAATGAGCCTCCGTTATTATAGATTCTAACCTTCAAAAAATTAATGCCGCCGCTTCAGCCTGCAACAATCTGTTTCATTAAATATACACCAATTGTTGAATGATAACAAGTAACCTGTAAAGGAAAGAATCCCATTGTAATTTATTTGGCGGGGGGAAAAAACAATTCTGTGCGGCTTAAAAAATGATTCTTTGCGCTTCCGGAACTTCAACCTTTTTATTCCTTCCCCACCCAGCACTCCAGTATCAGCAGCGCGCCGAGCTTAAAACCATATTCAAAGGAAGCGTCAGTTCCATCACGCCTGAGTCGCAACCCAAATTCAAAAGCTCTTCCAGCGCCTTGTACTCTTCCGCCGGGAGTTTGGCTTGGAACGTTTGCTTGATATCGGATATTTATCTATTTCGAGGGCTTTTTGTTATCGCCTAAAACATTGTTTCACTTTTTATTTTTGTCCACCATCAACAGCAGACATCCTGACAATTCACTGGCTGTATAGTTTAGCCCGGTTTAAAACCACATCGCTCCAGCCACTGGCCGGATAGGCGTAGCCCCCCTTTTTGGTGTAATCCATTGACTAGAAATAGCGTGATTGCTGTAATCGTGGCTTAGGAGGGGCAGGAGGACATAAAAATGAACCAGGATAAAAACGGCATCCATTATTTATCGTTTCAATCTGCGGAATTACAAGCAAGATGGAGTACTCTTCCATCAGTCAACCGCTGCGCATGGATACCGAACCGCATGATACAATCTTGGGGGAAGTGATCTGTTAACAGTACAAGACCGACCAATTCCAATTTGAAATGCTGAGCATTTGTACACAGACGAACAGGAATTTATTGAGCAGATAGCCAATAAAAAACACAAACAATCAATTCCAGGTAAATTTTTCGGAGGTTTATCCATGAACAAAATGATTAGGATTCGGAATGAAGAGAAAACAGATTATGAGCAAATAGAAGAAATCACAAGGAAAGCTTTTTGGAATTTATATATTTCAGGGTGCATTGAACACTATTTAGTTCATATTATGCGACCCCATAAAGATTTTCTACCGGAGTTGGATTTGGTGATCGAAGTTGATAATCAAATCATCGGAAATATCATGTATACGAAAACAAAACTAATCGATGAGTCCGGGGAAGAGAAACAGATCCTTACTTTTGGTCCGGTGTGCATTTTACCGCAATATCAGAGAAAGGGGTATGGGAAAAAACTAATGGAGTATTCCTTTGAACGGGCGGTCGCGCTTGGTTACGATGTGATTGTAATATTTGGGAACCCCAATAATTATGTAAGCTGTGGCTTTAAGAGTTGCAAAAAATACAATGTCTGTCTTGAGAACGGGACATATCCGGCGGCAATGATGGTAAAAGAACTCAAACCAGATACCTTGGACGGAAGAAAATGGGTTTACTATCAAAGTCCTGTATTTGAGATAGACGAGAAAGAAGCTGAGCGCTTTGACGAAGGTCTGGAAAGCCTGGAGAAAAAATACCAGCCAAGTCAGGAGGAATTTTATATTCACAGCCATTCTATTATACAGTGAGCTACCTTTTTTATCCGTGCAACGGCTCGAAAATATTTATCACAAAGGGGGTCTCAGGAAGTTAAATCCAACGGCGTTTACTTGCGATCAAGCGACCTTAATCTTTCCCGCAATCACCGCATCATCCTATGCCTTTTTCAATGTCTCCGATAAATTGGATACCATTTTCCGTGCCTCCTTCGGGTTACGCATCCCGCTCATTAATCATTGGCTTCTCTGAGAGGTGCGGGATGAATCATCAATGACTTTACTAATAGCCTCTTTATATGTTTCCGAAGCCGTTGTTCTTTCAACGGCCAGGTAGACCTCAACCGCAAAGTCATAACCCAAACCTCTTTCTATTTCTTCAAAATAATCAATGGCTTCATCAAATTCTTTTTCTGCTTCTGGATGAAACGAGTATTTCATTTCGAAAACCTGCTCCATATTCGCTCAAATACGTCTTCTCCCGGAATAGATTGAACTTCGCCCGAATGTAATTGTTCTAGACGCCTTTTCGCTATCACAGCCCACTTCTTATTGATCTGCCGCAAGGAGCGGGCACTCGACCAATTGAAACCGGAATATCTATTCTGAAAGATTTCACTACCAAAGACATCGAAAATAGCAAGGAATTCATCGCGAGCCTGGCGGATTTTATCCAGGGCAGTATGGACTTTTCCAATTATTTATAGCATGAAATTGTTATGTCTTTTTTAGGTACCGCCGTGATATAAATAATGAATAGGATTGGAAAGAGGGATGTATTTAAGGGAGCATAAAGCCGTGAAAACCTTTGATGATAGGCGCGCCTGGGAGATGATGGTTGAGATGGCCGACCGGGGTATCAGGCCTGTTGGCAGCTTTGGGCACTGTGAATCCATCGGCATCTTGCACGAAAAAATGCGGCAGTATTCCGAGAAGGTATTCCTGCAGAAATTCCTTCTCCCCGATTTCCGGGGGAAGGATTTAGAATGCGCCAACATTTGCAGTTTGGTGGCGGGGCGGGACCGGAGAAAAACCGTTTTACTGGGGACGCATTTTGATACCCGCTGGATTGCCGACCGGGAAAAGGATCCGGCGCTTAAAACAATGCCCATCCCCGGAGTAAATGACGGGACCAGCGGGGTAGCCGTCATTCTGGAATTGATGCGCGCCTTTCAACAGTCACCGCCAAGTTTTAATGTTTTGTGCGTCCTGTTCGATGCCGAGGATGTCGGCTTCATCGACGGCTTCAGATTTGGAGAAGGCGCCTATCATTTTGTGGACCACCTGGTGATGAAGCTAGAGCTGGCAATCATCATTGACATGATCGCCGGTCGGGGTATGCGGATCAATCTGGATCATAACTCATTATTGTCGGAGGTATCCACCTGGACCATTAACCGGATCTTCGATATCGGCCGAAAAAAAGGGTATCCGGCTTTTTTTAACAACCGTTCCATCGAGCTGGAGTCCGACCACACGCCCTTTTATCAAAGGAATATACCGGCATTAGTCCTAATGGACATCTTTTATCCGGAGTGGCACACCCACCGGGATACTTTGGAAAGCTGCTGTCAAGAGTCTCTGCGGTATGTGGGTGATGTTCTTTTTGAGTTTTTTACCCCATGAATGTTCCTCCTTTTTAATCTTTCATCTTCTTCATCTTTCCTTTAATGTCCTTGATTTTATGACCGTGAAACCTTCCTAGAGATTCACTGTAGAAGAAGCGTAGAATGCCGACGGTTTTTTGAAGAAAATCCCCCGTTGTCGTTGGATTAACCAGTGCATGGCCTATATGAAACGATATTGTCCCGATCTTGATGTGCAAACTCCGAAACAATAAACTTATACATTTTCATGCTCATGATAACCAATCGCCATAACCGTTCTTGGTTATGAAAATCGGTTCATTGGACTCATGACACATTTGAGATATCTCACTTGTATTTTTCAAATCCCGGATCGGCACAATTGTCTCCGTCATCAATCATTCTAACCGCTTCATCTTAAAGCAAATACCGGTGAAGTCTTACCACTTAGGCCTTTTAAATATCAACCAACTTAATAATTCCTAACGAAAATATGAGCAAGAGGTATATACCAATGACAACGCGTCTTTGGAACGGCAAAATAAAAAATCCCCCAGCCTCAAGACTGAAGGATGAACTTTTTTAAATGGTCGGGGCGACAGGATTTGAACCTACGACCCCCTGCGCCCAAGGCAGGTGCGCTACCAAACTGCGCTACGCCCCGATAAATAAAACAACTTGTTACGTAACTATCTGCAACTGATTTCCGTAACGCTTTAATAGTATACCTTAAATCCTTTTCTTCGTCAAGGGATTCCGGCTTCGATATTCAAAATCCATCCTTTGGAATACTCAAGTCTCAATAGGCACTATCATTTAATCCGGTTTATCGAGGTGTTGATACCAGAACCGGCTAACTCGACGATCCCATAAGATGGCCCCCGGTAAGAACGTTCCACCGAAAGTGAACCCGGATTAAACAGTTTTACTTCATACCAGTCCGTGCAAACCGCTTCATGGGTATGCCCAAAAACCACCAAATTGGCTTGCCGTTCCCTTCCGGCCATCCCGATGCGCATTAAATCGCTTTTGACCCCGTGAAAATGGCCATGAGTCAACAATACTCTGTACCCGTCCAGGGTAAGCAGTTGTTCCGGCGGGTAAGCGGAACAAAAATCGCAATTTCCGGCTACCCCTTCGACTAAAATGTCGATTTCATCTTTTAAACGGCTGATTTCACGGTAACCGTCACCGGTAAATAAAAGGAGATCGATCCGGCCCATCTCCCGGATTGCCTGTTTTAACCCGGAATAATTGCCATGAATATCTCCGACCACTCCGATACGCATTGGACTAAACTCCCGAGATCCAAGTTCAAAACCTTGGATCAGATAACGAAATTATTTTTTGTAATAGGGGAACCATTTTTTGAATAGCCTTTCCCCGGTGGCTAATGGCATTCTTTTGATCAGCCGGAAGTTCAGCCATTGTTTTTTGGAATTCCGGCAAATAAAAGATGGGGTCATAACCAAAACCGTGACTCCCTCTGGGTTCGGTGAAAATGACTCCCTCAACCGCCCCTTCCGTAAACTCAGACTTTCCAGCCCTGGGGTCATAAACGGCCACTACCGAACGGAAACGGGCCGTTCGTAAATTCTCCGGAACGTTCTCCAGTTTACGCAACAAATACTGGTACCGTTGTTGATCATTCCACCCGGGTTCGCCGTAACGGGCGGAATAAACTCCGGGCTCCCCATGGAGGAAATCGACCTCAAGCCCTGAATCGTCCGCTAAGGTAAGTTCATGCGTGAAATCGGCAATGGTCCTCGCCTTTAAAAAAGCGTTTTCCCGAAAGGTTTTTCCCGTTTCCTCCACTTCCGGGGCATTGGGGAAACTGTCAATACCCATAACTTCCACAGGGAAAGCCTCCAGCATTTCCTGGAGTTCCTTGATTTTCCCTTTATTCCTCGACGCCAGGACGAGTTTTTGCACCGTCGATGCCCCCGATTCGTTTGGTAAGCGGTCCCAACACATCCTTTTGAATCCGGACCAGTTCATCGATACCATGTTTGGCCAGATCCATCAAATCCAGCATCTCATCCCAGGAAAAGGGTTTTCCTTCGGCTGTCCCCTGGACTTCCACTATTTTTCCGCTTCCGGTCATCACCAGATTCATATCCACCGACACCTTCGAATCCTCCGCATAACAGAGATCCAATAATTGAACTCCATCATAAATGCCGACACTGGTTGCGGCGAGAAAATCATATAACGGCAATGGCTTACTCTCCGGAGTCACCTTGTGCAAGGCATAGGCCAAAGCGATAAAGCTTCCTGTTACCGATGCCGTCCGGGTACCGCCATCCGCTTGGATTACGTCGCAATCGATCCAGATCGTTTTTTCGCCAAGGGCATTTAAATTAACCACCCCGCGCAGAGAACGACCAACCAACCGTTGGATTTCCTGAGTGCGCCCACTGACTTTGCCTTTGGAAACCTCCCGGATATTTCTTTGCGGAGTCGCCCTGGGGATCATCGAATATTCGGCGCTGATCCATCCAACTCCTTGTCCCCGAAGCCACACCGGCACCTTATCTTCAATCGTCGCGGTGCATATCACTTTGGTATTGCCAACTTCGATTAAGACAGACCCTTCAGCGTGAATAATGTAGTTGGGATGAATCTTAACCTCCCGCAACTGATTCAACTTACGTCCGTCGATTCTTTCCATTCAACAACATCCCCTTTGGAGTCGATAAAATAATCCGAGATTCAGAATTCGTTTACTTTTTACTTATTCATTTTACTCCCTATAATCTACGAGCATATATGGGAAAACTCATCTCGCCCCAGCTTGTAAAGATCATTTCCGTCAGCGTCAATGGCGACAATAACGGGGAAATCCACTACCTCCAGGCGATAAACCGCCTCCGGGCCCAAATCGGGATAAGCTATCACTTGCGCATTTTTAATAGAACGGGCAATCAACGCTCCGGCGCCCCCCAGTGCGGCGAAATACACCGCCGAGTACTGTTTTATGGCGCTGATCACTTCCGGAGAGCGCTGGCCCTTTCCAATCATCCCTTTGAGGCCTAAACGAAGAAGCTCGGGAGTATATAAGTCCATGCGCCCGCTGGTGGTTGGTCCTGCCGAGCCAATGACTCGCCCTGGCGGGGTCGGACAAGGGCCGACGTAATAAATGGTTTCCCCGCTCAAATCCACCGGCAGCGGATTCCCCTCTTTCAAAGCGGCGATAAACCTTTTGTGAGCGGCATCACGCCCCGAAAGCAATGGGCCGCGCAATAACACGCTATCTCCCACTTTTAACCCGGAGATATCCCTTTCGCCAATCGGCAATTGAATTTTAATCCCTTCCATTATGGCACCTGCTTATGGAGAAAAATGAAAAGCCCTCAAGATTTCTCCGGTTTTTTCGCTTTCAAATGACGCCACTCTTATGCCTGGTTACGTGACACGAAATATTCACAGCTACCGGAAGTCCGGCAATATGGGTCGGATAAGCAGCGACATGCACTGCCAAAGCCGTGCAACGTCCGCCCAAGCCCTGCGGCCCGATGCCTAATTCATTCATCGACTGTAATAATTCCGCCTCCAATTCAGCCAAACTCGGGTTGGAGTTCGGCGAACCAATCTCCCGAAGCAACGCTTCCTTTGCTAGTAAAGCCGCCATTTCCATTGTTCCCCCGATGCCGACTCCCACCACAATGGGTGGACAGGGATTAGCCCCGGCTATACTGACGGTCTCGATGACAAATTTTTTGACCCCCTCGATACCTGCTGCAGGGGTCAACATTTTCAAACCGCTCATATTTTCACTGCCGAAACCCTTCGGCGCCACAGTAATCCTCAATTGCTCGCCGGGAACAATCCGGGTATGGATCACTGCGGGCGTATTGTCGCCCGTATTAACCCGATCCAAAGGATCAGCCACTATCGAATTTCTAAGGTACCCTTGTTTATAGCCGCGCCGGACTCCTTCATGAATAGCTTGCGCAAAGTCGCCGTCTTTGATTACCACTTGTTGACCGTATTCCACAAACACAATGGCCATTCCGGTATCCTGACAAATTGGCAGCGACTCCGCAGCTGCAATTTGGGCATTCTCAACCAGCCTTTGCAGGCATTCCCGGCCAACCGGCGACTCTTCGGACAAAAGAGCATCTCCGAGCGCTTTCACAACATCGTTTCCCAGATCGGTGTTGGCTGTTTGACATAACTGGGCAACAAGACTGGTAATTTGTTCGGCTGCAATCTCCCGCATCAGGATCTCCTTTTTAAGGATTTCGTTTGATTCAAACACTTCGGTTTATCACCGTGTTCCCGGTGATATTGGAGGCACTCGCAACAAACCCCATGCCGTGAACATGAGGTAAAAGTACAAGGGCATTTTTTTTGATTGCGATCCAATTGAGGACAGGGCATCTTCTCAACCTCTCCCGAGCAATGTCAAAAGCACCGCTTTTTCGGCGTGTAAACGGTTTTCGGCCTGATCGAAAATGATCGAATTCGGACTCTCGATAGCGCCCCGGCTAATTTCATAACCGGTGTGGATCGGCATATCGTGCATAATCAACGCCCGGCTTTCCTTTAACAATTCTTCATTCAGCTGATAAGGAAGCATTTTATCAATCCGCCGTTTTTTCTCATCCGCAAACTTCGGATCCAGGAAAAATTCCATATCCACCCAGGCATCGGTGTAAACCACATCCGCTTCGGCCACCGCCGCCTTAATATCAAGCGTATGTTGATACAGCCCGGTTTTTTCGGCGGCGCTCATTAATTCCCGATCCAAACTGGCCTGGTTTACTTCCGGTGTTACCAGGGTGATTTTCATGCCCAATTTGGCGCCGCCTTCCAGCAGTGAATTGGCTACATTATTGTGGATACCGACATAGACTAAATGGATGCCTTCCAGATGCCCCTTATGCTCTAAAATCGTTTGAAAATCGGCTAAGGCCTGGGTTGGGTGATATTTATTGTCGCAACCATTGATGACCGGTACCCGTGAGTACTCGGCCATTTCTTGGACTTGTTCAAAAGTCAGTACTCTGGCCATGATTGCATCCACATTACGGGCTAAATAGCGTATTTCGTCTTTCATTTCCGCCAGTATCAAATTGGTGCTCCGCCAATCCAGGTAAATTGCATGGCCGCCCAATTGGGTCATTGCGACTTCGTGAGATACCCGGGTCCGCGTGGAAGTCTTTTGAAAAATCATTCCCAAGGTGAGACGATCGAGGGCTTTCCAATATTCAGGCTGATTATTCTTTACTCGGATTGCCAAATCAAGAATCTGTTGTAATTCTTTACCGGACCAATCTTTAAAGTTCAACATATGACGCGCTGCCATCTGTAACACCTCTTAAACAAAGTAAGCCCAAAAGCTTAAGGCTTGATTCTTACCATTATAAACCATGCAATCGTCCTACGTCTAGTCTTAATACATATAAATCCCAAGCCTTTCTTAGAATCATTTCTACCGATTTGAATCAAAAACTTTTACCAAGGATTTTGTTTTAATTTTCCCACGACTTGAGGGTTCAATTGTGAAAGCAGGACCTTCACGAGCTGCACTGTTGCTTCCACATCGGCAATACTTATTATGCTGTGATGACTATGGGCATACCGGACCGGTATCCCGATAACAACAGTCGGTACCCCGGTCTCATGTAATTGTAGATTTGTACCATCGGTGCCGCCGCCTTCCCGCACGGTCACCTGATAAGGAATGCCCAAGTTTCTCGCTTCAGCGATCACCAGATTTGCCAAAGCTCTATTGGCAATCATCGAGGGATCAAAATAACGAATCTGAGGTCCGCCGCCGAGTCGTCCCTGAATGAGGCTGCCGCCTTCCGGAAAATCATCCGCCGGAGTTCCCTCCAGTACCAAACAAATATCGGGCTTGGTCAAGGCGGCAATCGTCCGGGCTCCTTTGGTCCCGTTTTCCTCCTGAACGGTACCGGCGCCGAAAACCGTGTTGGGGTGGCTGTGATCCAACTCGCTGAGAACTTTTAAAATGACTCCGCAACCGACCCGATCATCGAAGGCTTTCCCGATAATAGCGGAGGATTGATTGATCAAAGAAGCCTTTACAGCCGGCGCTACCGGATCCCCCGCTTCTATGCCCAAAGCCGCCGCCTGGTCTTTATTGCCGGCCCCAACATCAATATAAAGGTCACTCATCTTGATTTGACGGTTTTTCTCTTCTTCCGTCATATAATGAGGCGGTTTGGCGCCAATTACCCCGAGATGATCGCCCTTTCTGGCGCGAACCAAGACACTTTGCGCAAGTAAGGCCGGAGCATACCATCCGCCCAGCGGCACAACCTTTAAATACCCGCTGGGCAGAATACCGCGTACCATCAACCCCACTTCATCAAGGTGGGCCGCCAATAATATCCTTGGTCCCGCCTCCTTCCCATGATGGGTGGCGACAATACCGCCTAGATTATCATAAAAAACTTCACCGAATGGAGCGGCTTCTTTTTGAAAAACTTCCCGAACCTCTCCTTCAAAACCGGAAGGGCCGAAAGCATTCGACAGATCCATCAACAATTTTCTTAATTCCATTGGGGCATCACCTTCCACTTTTAATTCCCGATATTTTATGTTCTGGTATTGTAACCCATTTCCTTCAAAAATTTGTGAGTTTCATCAAAACTTCCTTCAAAGGATACCGCCATTGAATTTATAAATTGGTTGGTTGAAGCGTCAGTCCAATTGGTAGTTTACAGGCTCCATTCTCGGATTATAATTAAATTGGTTGGTACCAATTTGGAATTTCTTACGAGGTGGCGAGGCGGGATATGAATTTATTCATCGATCGAAACAACCCGATACCGGTATACAAACAAATCCGCGACCAGATTCAAGAAATGATTTTATCCGGTGTTTTACAACCGGGATTTCGGCTCCCTCCCGAACGAAAACTGGCTGAACAATTGGGGGTAAACCGAAGCACCGTTTTGAACGCGTACCGCGATTTGCGGGCCGACGCTTTTGTCACCTCCCATACCGGTCAGGGTACGGTCGTAGCTTCACCCTCACTGGGAATTCCTGAAAAGAGCGGTATAAAACCCGATCCACTCCCTTGGCGGCAGTATTTTAGCGGGAGCGCCGCCCGGATGCAAGAACCTTTGGTCAGCAATGTACTCAAAGATGCCAATCGTCCCGATGTAATTTCCTTCGCAGCCGGTTTTTCAGGCAATAGCGCCGACCCTGTCGATGAACTCCTGACAACCCAAAACCGTTTGCTTAAAGATTACGGAAGTATCCTGCTCCAGTATAGCGCCACCGAAGGGCATTATCCGTTACGAGAAAGTCTCTGCCACGTAATGGAAAGTCGCGGAGTCATGGCCTCTCCGGAAGAAGTTTTGGTGCTTTCAGGGGCCCAACAGGGTATCGACATTGCGACCCGGATTTTTGTGGATCCCGGCGATATTATTGTCGTCGAGGAACCCACCTTTTTCGGAGCGCTCCAAATTTTCCAAAGCGCCGGAGCGCGAATACTCGACGTACCCGTTGACCGGAACGGTATGATCGTGGACTTATTGGAACCTTTGTTGCAGAGATATAAACCGAAATTTATCTACACCGTTCCGACCTTTCAAAACCCATCCGGGGCCGTCCTCAGCCTGGAACGGCGCAAAAGGCTCCTGGAATTGGCATATCAGTATCAAGTACCGATTATCGAAGATGATCCCTACGGGGAGCTGCGTTACGATGGAAAATCCGTACCCACTCTTAAAGCTCTGGATCAATATGGATATGTAATCTACTTGGGGACATTTTCAAAAATTATGTTCCCCGGATTGCGGATTGGATGGGTTGCAGCCACCCTGCCCGTAATCCGCCAGTATACCTTGGTGAAACAAATGGCGGATCTCCATACCAACAGTTTGGGCCAGTGGATTATGGATGATTTGATACGGCGGGGTGTTTTTTCCAAAAGAATCGCCACTTTAAAAAAGGAAAATTGCAAATGCCGAGATATCATGGCCCAGGCCCTGAAAGAGCATGGGCATTCCGAATTAAAGTGGGCCCTGCCCGAGGGCGGCCTCTATTTTTGGTGCCGGTTACCGGAAAATTCCAATCTAGCAAGGCTAGTCGCCAAAGCCAACGACAAACACGTTGTTTTTGTCCCGGGAAATATTTTCTATTCCCAAAACGGCGGCGAAGATCATATTCGACTGAGTTTTGCCTCAGTCGCTCCGGGCAAGATTGGGCCGGGCATTCAGGCTCTTAATCAAGCCCTTGGAGAAACGCTCGCTCTTTGCCAAAGCCCGCTTGTTCATTACGAGAAGGAAATACGGCCCATTTTATAAGTATTCCTAAAAAACTTAAATATAGAGAGGGGATTTGATTGGCATGCCTGTTCAATTTGCCAGGCGGATGGAGTATATGAGGGCTTCTGAAATCCGCGAACTCCTGAAACTCACTGAAAATCCGGAAATCATTTCCTTTGCAGGCGGAACTCCCTGTCCGGATCTTTTTCCGGTTCAGGAAATCGCCGAAGTGACCTGCAAAGTTCTGGAAGAATGCGGCAAGCAAGCACTGCAATATAGTACTACCGAAGGCTTTCCTCCCCTGCGGCGGAAAATTGCCGAGAGGTTGAATTCAAAATTTCAAACCAATTTCACTCTGGATAATATTTTAATCACCAGCGGTTCCCAGCAGGGCATTGATCTGGCCGGTAAAATCTTTTTAAACGAAAATGATGTCGTACTCTGTGAAAAACCTATGTATCTGGCAGCCATTAATGCCTTTAAGGCCTACATGCCGAAATTCGTCGAAGTGCCCACGGATGAAAACGGCATGATACCTGAGAAACTGGAGCAAATATTAAGGGTCACCAAGAATGTCAAATTGATGTATATCGTACCCGATTTTCAAAACCCCACCGGCATCAGCTGGTCGCTACAGCGCCGCCGCCAATTTATGGACGTCGTTAATCAATATGATATCGCAGTCTTGGAAGATAATCCCTACGGCGAGTTAATCTATGAAGGGGAAATTCTGCCCTCGGTTCAATCCATGGACAAAAAAGGGCAAGTGATCTGTCTTGGCACTTTTTCCAAGACGCTGTGTCCCGGACTACGGATTGGTTGGGTTGGAGCCGAATCGAATATTCTGGACAAATTCGTTTTGGTCAAACAAAGCGCCGATCTACATTCTTCCAGCTTAAGCCAGCGTAAAATCGCCAAGTATCTAGAAACCTACGATTTTGACGCCAATATCGCAAAAATCCGTTCCAGTTACAAAAAACGCCGGGATATCATGATCCGGACCATGGAAACGGAATTCCCCTCCGCCATAAAATTTACCCACCCCAAAGGGGGGTTGTTTACCTGGGTTGAACTTCCGGAAGGAATTAACGCCCGGGATGTTCTGGTGAAAAGTTTGGAACACCGGGTTGCTTTTGTACCGGGCGGCGCTTTTTACCCCAATGGGAGCATGGAAAATACCATGCGGCTCAATTTTTCAACCATGCCGGAGGAGCGGATCGTTGAGGGAATCAAACGGCTCGCGCAGGTTCTTACTCAATTTATTAACCCATAACATCTCACGATAGCTAGTAGAGCGCATCGTAAATAAATGGAAATCAGAAATCGCTCTACTTAAGTAAAACATTCACAATTATCGAGTAGTTATTCAAAGAACGTTTTACTATATATGTTGAAATAAATAATTTGAACGCCGCCTTCAATGGAGGCCGTGGATTAAAATCCACGGCTTGGAGAAATCATACCGGCTAAAGCCGGCAGAAATGCAATTCAAAGAACGTTGCATTATCGGGATATCGGTTTCAACCGATATGGATTTAAGCAGCCGCGAGGTTTTAACCCGCGTATTGCCAATGGGTTTAGCCCTAAAATTTATTTCAACCTAAACAGATAAAAAATTCGGGAGTAAAGCTCATGACAACACCATCAAAAATCCAAGAGACCTTATATTCGAATGCAGCAAATAAAGCTCTTTTTGAGCAGGCCAAAGAATATGCTTTCACTTATATGGACACTGTTTTCGGGCGGAATGTTTTTCCATCCGACGAAGCAATTGCCAATCTAAAGGTATTCAATGAATCCATTCCGGAGTCTTCTTGCAGTCCGGAAGAAATCCTGGAGTCATTACACCAGTTCGGTTCCCCGGCAACTGTTGCCCAGACGGGCGGAAGATACTTCGGCTTTGTCAATGGAGGTTCGATTCCGGTAGCATTGGCTGTGAATTGGTTGGCCGACATCTGGGATCAAAATGCAGCCTTATTTAACACCTCACCTCTGGTATCCCAATTGGAAGAAACATGCGAAAAATGGCTTAACGAACTTTTTAATTTGCCGGTCGGGACTGCTGCAGGATTTGTCAGTGGCACTTCCATGGCCACTATCTGCGGCCTTGCTGCTGGGCGGAATGACCTTCTCAAGCGTCGTGGTTGGGATGTCCATGCGCTGGGGTTGTTTGGGGCGCCGAGTATCCGCATTGTCATCAGCGAACAATCCCACGCCACGGCATATAAAGCGCTTTCAATATTGGGTCTTGGCAAAGACCGCGTTGAACGGGTACCTACCGATCAGGAGGGCCGTATTTTGATAGACCAATTGCCACAGTTGGATGAAAATTGTTTAGTCATAATTCAGGCTGGCAATGTGAACTCCGGCGCTTTCGACCCCATTGAGGAAATATGCAACCGCGCCCGCCGAGTCAATGCTTGGGTTCATATCGATGGAGCTTTCGGCTTATGGGCTGCAGTATCTCAAAATAAAAAATCTTTGATCAAAGGTTTGGAGAAAGCCGACTCCTGGTCGGTCGATGGACATAAAACCTTAAACACCCCATATGATTGCGGTATTGTCTTATGTAAGAACCGCGAAGCGCTTATTACAGCAATGCAGGCAACTGGTTCTTATATCATCTATAGCCAAAAGCGGGATGGTATGCTGTTGACACCGGAGATGTCCCGTCGTTCACGGGCAATTGAACTTTGGGCGGTTTTAAAATATCTTGGCCGTAAGGGTGTAGAGGAACTCGTTGACAGTCTGTGCGAAAACGCCCAAGAATTTGCCTCACAACTAACTTTGAAGGGATTTCGAATCTTAAACCAGGTAGTCTTAAATCAGGTTTTGGTGGCTTGTGATGATCAGGAACTCACAAAAGCGACACTGGTCAACATCCAAAAATCCGAAGTATGCTGGTGCGGAGGAACTCTTTGGAACGGTGAACCCGCCATTCGAATTAGTGTCTGTTCCTGGGCAACAACCAAAAAAGATATTGAACGTTCTGTAGCCGCTTTTGAGAAAGCGCGAGAAAAAGCCCGGTTGCAAATAAACCGCTAAATTTTTATTTCTGAAAATAATTCATCACACCCTGGAATATTCCGGCAGCCGCTTTTTGACGGAATTCCGGGGTCGTAATCACGCTTTCCTCCTGGAAATTGGAGAGAAATCCCACCTCCACCAAAATGCTGGGCATTTGGGGTTCGCGGACCACCACAAAATCATCATCGACTCTGTTTGATTTGATACCAAGGCTTTTAAATCCGGTGGTCTGAATGATATGCTCCAAAACGTCCTTGGCCAAAGTTTGAGACTCACTGCGGTTCTGGCGATACCAAACTTCGATTCCGTTGACGCTCGAATCGGGATGATTGTTGGTATGCACGCTCACAAACAAATCGGCATAAAGAAAGTTCGCCAAAAATGGCCGTTCGTATAATCCGATAAATGTGTCGTCGATCCGGGTCATGACCACACTGGCTCCGGCATTTTCCAAGTCGTCTTTCAAATGCATGGCCACTTCCAGGTTAACATCTTTTTCCCGGATGCCCTGCCGTCCGCAGGCCCCCGAATCAACTCCGCCATGCCCCGGATCGATGATAATCGTCTTTCCGATAAGCGGCGACTTTTTAAAATTAATCGTCAGTTTACGCCGGTCGGAAGAAAGTTGCGTATCATAACCGGTCCAGCGGTTCAAGTCCAAATCGATTCGAACTTCGGTGTTGCTCACCGGTGCCAGGCGAACTTCTTTAACATAACTATTCCTGAATTTCGGAACGGACAGGCCCGGTTCAAACCGGGAATAATCCAAATCAATTTGCAGTTTATCGGAATTGTTTGATTTGGTTATTTCGCTGACCAATTCGCCATCGGCCTCTATCGTCAAACGGCCCCCCTGCTCGGTATCAAACCAATTGACCTGGTGGATCCGCTGAATCGTCCGGATTTCAAGCAAGTTAGGATTATTGCGCGCATGAAGAACAAAGCAAGGCGCCGTATCATTCCCATTCAGATCGAGAACGACCCGGACTGTGTCGGGATTAAATTGACTCATCCGGACTTGGCTAATCCATTTACCATCTCCGGGGAGGGGGTTCGTCGAACCATCCAGGGTAGCTCCGTCAAAATCCACAATCAGACGGTTGGGATTCACCGCTGTCTTTAAATCGTAAACAGCCGGAAACGAAGTCTTTATGTATACCTTATGTTCTTGATCTTTTTGAAAAAAACTAATGTCCTGCACTAAATAATTAAAAACAATATATACCTGGTTATCATGATCGGGACTGGGAATAATTTTATATCCGACAGCCCGGTCTAAATCGAAAACCAGCCGCACTGTGGTTGGGGTAGTCTGGTTAAAGCGAATATTTTTTACCACCGGGTCCTCGCCAGTCCTGCAATCCAAAGTAAAATGGGCCTTCACGCCTGTAACATCAACTACCAGACGATTGGGGTTTACAAGCAGCGCGCCTTTGGTTTTAAAGGAATGAGCCCCCACCAAAAGAAAAGCCGGCCTCTCCTTGTATTGAACATTCTCGATTCCCAGTAAGTAATTGTGTTCCCAATCCAAATCCAAATGGCGCCCATCCTGTTTTTTTACCACCAGGCCCAAGCGAAGAATAAATTCCACCGGCAGCCAAATTTGATTGTCACGTTCAAAGGGCGCATTTTTTAAATAACGGGTTTGACCATTCGACTGGTATTTTGTGCTCCCTGCATTCATATGAATATTATATTTTCCGAAATGCAAATTAATATTGTCTTCTGAGGGGTCCCAATCATTGCCGATATTCAAATATTTTAAAAAAGGCAGGTTAATATAGCGGACCCCGTTTTTTTGGGTCACCCGGATATCGGAACTTAATTTCACTCCTCCGAAAGTGAGGGTTATGTTGTTACGGCTTTCTGCAAAAACCGCTCCGGTTGTCAGGAGCATGCAAAGCGCCCAGACTACGAATATTTTTTTTAAGTACAACCAATATTCCCACCTTTCGGATTCAATGAAACAAGTACCCAAGATCACTTCATAATTTCAACGCCCGATCCCATTAGACTTTCAATGGAAGGGCCGTTAAATGACATTTCGCCGTTGATTTCTTCACTTCCTGCTTTTATAAACAATGGAAAAATATACAAATTAATCGATCTTCTCCAGGTTTGCATAGGCTAAAATCAATGATTTAATGCCCAGTCCAGGAAAGGCGATTTTCACCTGCGCTTCAGGCCCTGCGCCTTCCTTGGTAACCACGGTCCCAACTCCCCACTTGGGATGATTGACCTTGCATCCAATCTGAATCTCATCGGGATTGCTCGCTTTACTCATAACCGGTTTGGAGGGAAGGGCGGACTTCGTTTCTCCCGCAACTGGCCTTGAGGGCGTATTGCTACCCGGAGATAAGTTCCTCCGTTGCATCTTTATATTCATTATCGACTCTTTTGGCAATTCCATTAGGAATCGGGAAGGAATTGAATTGTTAAAATTTCCATACATGGTTCGCATGTTGGCATGAGTGATGTACAGACGCTGTCTTGCCCGGGTGATCCCAACATAACAAAGGCGCCGTTCCTCCTCGAGTTCTCGGTTTTCCAATAAAGAACGGCTGTGAGGGAACAGACCTTCCTCCAGCCCAACCAAGAAAACCACCGGAAACTCAAGTCCCTTAGCCGAATGCAGCGTCATCATCACAACTGCGTCGGAATCAGCCTGATAATTATCAATATCCGCCACCAAAGCGACTGTTTCCAAAAAGGCGGCCAGCGATTTGTCGTCACTATTGCGTTCAAAATCCACCGTTAATGCAATAAATTCATCCAAGTTTTCCATTCGGCTCTGCGCTTCAATGGTTCCTTCATTGCGTAACTCCATCAAATAACCGCTGGTGTGGAGGATGTCCTCCGCCAAGTCTTTCACGCTTAAAGTATCTCTTTTACCAACCCAGCTTTGCAATAACTGATGAAATTCTTGTAACGGCTTAATCCCCCGGTTGGTTAGGCTGGGAACTTCCAGGATATGGTCAAACCCTTCTAAAACCGTATAGTTATTATCTTCTAAAAAATACAGGAAACGTTCATAACTGGCCTCGCCGATCCCGCGTTTGGGGGTATTGACGATGCGCCCCAGACTGACTTTATCGGCCGGATTGTAAACCAAACGCAAATATGCCAAAATATCCTTAATTTCTTTCCGCTCATAAAACCGCATCCCGCCAATGACCCGGTAAGGAATATTGCGGCCCATCATTGCTTCTTCAAAACTGCGGGATTGCGCATTCGTGCGGTACAACAAAGCAAATTCGCTGAATTTGCGTCCTTCCTCCCGCGCTAATCTGCTTATCTCCTCGGCCACAAAGCGGGCTTCGTCTCTTTCGTCGTCCGCCTGATAAAGCTGAATTTTCTCTCCCTCATAATTCTCGGTCCATAATTTCTTGCTCTTGCGGCCCCGGTTGTTCTTGATAACTTCATTGGCAACGTGCAATATGTTCTTGGTGGAACGGTAGTTTTGTTCCAGTTTGATTACTTTTACGCCTGGAAAGTCCCGTTCAAACTCCAGGATGTTGCGGATATCGGCGCTTCGGAAGCTGTAAATCGACTGGTCGTCGTCTCCGACCACGCATAAATTTTGATACTTGGAAGCCAACAAGTTAATGAGTATGTATTGGGCATGATTGGTGTCCTGATATTCATCCACCATAATATAACGAAACCGTTCCTGATATTTTTCAAGCACTGCCGGAACTTCATTGAAAAGGCGCACCGTCAGCATGATTAAATCATCGAAATCCAATCCGTTGTTGCCCCGGAGTTTCTTTTGATATTGTTTATAAACTTCTGCCGTGATCCGCGCAAAATGGTCGGCCGCCTGATGCTGGTACTCATCCACGCCAACCAATTCATTTTTGGCACTGGAGATCGAACTCAGCAGCGCTTTGGGATGGTATGTTTTATCGCTCAGATTCATTTCTTTAAGAATGTTTTTGATGATAATCAATTGATCCTGGGTGTCAAAGACCACAAAATTCTTTTCAAAGCCAAGCTCTTCAATATCCTGGCGCAATATCCGCACGCAGGCGCTATGGAATGTGGAAACCCACATGGAATTAGCGGCCGGTCCAATCAAGCCTTCCACCCGTTCTTTCATTTCTCCTGCGGCTTTATTGGTAAAAGTCACCGCCAGGATTTGCCAGGGCGGCACTCCTTTGGAAATCAGGTACGCAATCCGCTGGGTTAAAACCCTGGTCTTGCCGGAACCTGCCCCCGCTAAAATCAAAAGCGGTCCCTCGGTATGACAGACCGCTTCGCGTTGTGGCTCATTGAGATTCGCTAACATATCCAATACAAAATCACTCCCGGAAATAATTTACGGTTACCCTAACGTAACGGTCACCCTATCAGAGATGAGTCCGAAAATAGTATTCCGGATGGATTAGGGTTTCTCCTGCCTTTGGTTTGAGTTTTAGTGAAAGTTATCCAATTCGGACGGATATTTGTAAACGATATATGTTGAAATAAGTGATAGGAATCAAGAGGTCTATTTTGACCTCACCCCGCCCTCAAGGTCATAAGGCTATGCTGTAAAAAACCGGAAAAAGATGTTTGATTACATCTCCACCCCAACGTGAACGATGGGGCTAGGTATATTAAAAATATTCTAAAGGCCTTCCAGGCCTCGGTGTGTATTTTTATACACGCAGC
>JAEZCE010000007.1 GCA_023429995.1 Bacillota bacterium
GGAACGATTGAACGAGAACCGGAGGTGTACGCGCCTTCTTCGAAGGCGAGATGTACACCGAGGATCGGAGTGATTGAGTAACGACGTAATGCGCAGCTTTTCACGTCGCACCCAACCAAACCGGCAATTCTCTCACCCTATCGTTCTTCTTTTCTTTATATCTTCTTCCCGAGTTATCTTTATAACCAGAAAAAACTTTATCCGGGGAATCGAAACCCAATCTTTTAAAAGCGGGATTTATAGGATAAATAAACCCGCCGATGTCGACGGGTTTATATAAAGATTCAATAAAAGAAGGGGGCGGGGGTTTTTGATGGCCTTACATATCTTCCAAAATATGCCAAGCTTCATCAATATAAGAGTCTTTATTAACTTGCTTCAACCAATCGGTTGTCTTCGAAGATTGGGGATCTGTAGCATCTTTTGTTTCTAAAGCGGATATTTTAACATCATCCGGTTTTTCCACGGGAAGGTTCTTGAGTTGCTCGGATCGGCTTTGCAATGCCTTTTGTTCTTCGAGAAATTTGGTAAAGTGAAGCGGTTCATAAGGATGTTCCTGCCTATATTTCAAACGGGCCACATCCGTATTGATGAATTGAAAGGCTTTGCTCTGGCCCACTCTTTTTTCACTAAGCCGCCTTAATTTGGCGATATTCAATGTTCCGCCATTCCATTTTTGAAAAGGCGCGGCTGAAACCGTATCCCATGGTAGAGGATAATCCAGGTTTTTTTCATCGATTTTTAGGTATCCATAAAGATCGGGTAATACAATATCTGCAGTGACGCCCCTGCCTTGGGTTGATCCGCCGTTAATCCGATAAAACTTGGCAATGGTCAATTTTAATGAACCTGCAGGTTTTATGGAATCGTATTGTTCGGAAAGGATTTGATCAAGATTCATCACGATTTGGACTGTTCCTTTACTGAAGGTCCGAGGCCCTCCCACAATAACCGCCCTGCCGTAATCCTGCAAAGAAGCGGATAAAATCTCGGATGCCGAAGCGCTTAAAGAGTTTACCAATATTACCAAGGGTCCGCCGTAAACAATCCCGGGGTCGGGATCAGACAACACTTCGACCCGTTTCTTATTATCTTTGACTTGAACAATCGGACCTGCCTTGATAAAAAGCCCCGCCATTTTCACGGCGTCTTCCAAAGAACCTCCTCCGTTGTTGCGTAAGTCAAGAATGACCCCATTCACACTCACGGCATTGAGTTTATTTAATTCATGACGGACATCATCCGCCGCATTATGGGAGTTCGTCTTAAAATCATGGTAGAATGAAGGTAAATTAATATATCCATATTTCTTCCCGGTTTTCTGGTTGGTTATTAAAGCCGATTTGGCATAGGCGTCTTCCATAATAACCACATCGCGCACTATCGGAATCACAACGATCCGACCGTCGGGTTTCTTGACGGTAAGTCGTACTTCGGTGCCTTTTTTGCCCCGGATAAGTTTTACGACATCATTAAGGGGCATGGTTACGGTATCAACGGGTTCCGCATTTCCTTGGGCGACTTTAAGGATGGTATCATCAGCCCCCAAGCCCTTTTGGCGCCAAGCAGCGCTTCCCGGAACAATTTCAACAACTTTGGTATAATCGCCGTCTTCCTTGAGGGTGGCGCCAATCCCTTCCATAACTCCGGTAATGCTTGCGTCAAAGTCATCTTTTTGATCCGGCAGGAAATATTCGGTATGAGGATCAAAACTTCCGGCAATGGTATTTAAATACTCCCCGAATCTGTTTTCGTCTTTCTGATGAAGCATCCTATCCAGGCGGCGTTTCACATTTTGGGAGACTTTTTCCCGGGCCTGGCGCTCAATATCGGGTTCAAAAGCTTGACTTACCTTGAGCGCGCTTGTTTCTTCAGAGCTTGTTGACTCTTTGGTAATATGGGTCATCTCAAGATAAGTTAACAGGGTTTGATATTTTAGGTTTAAGCGCCAATATTCCCGCAACCCTTGGGAGCCAACCGGAAAATCCCGTTTTTCCGGATCGGTGGTAAAAGTTTCAGCTACCGAAAAATCGAAAGGTTTTGCCAATATTTCCTGAACGATATCACTTACTTCAGTAATGCGTTGTTGGATCAGCATTTTAGACATATCGTAAAAATCATAGTTCTCATTTTTTATCTGGTTATCCAGCAGGTTTTGATAATTCTTCAAGTTTTCGACATCGGATTTTAATAAAAATTGTTTGTTGGGGTCGACTTTTTTCAAATAGAGTCGGAAAATCCGCTGGGATAGGTGGTCATCAACGGATTTTGGACTGTAGTGCCACACTTGAAGGCTTTGTAACATGATACTGGTTATAATCTTTTCTTTATCACTGCTCTCAGCAAAAAGAGTTGTTGTCAGAAGGATTAAAACCGATATTAACAGCAGGATTTTTATGAATAAACGTTTCATGAACGAACCCTCTTTCTCAAAGGATTTTTTTGGATTACCGATTATTGAAATTATTCTTAAAAAGTTTAAGTCATTTCTTTTTGCCTGTCGCGTCAACCCATTCCTCGCCATTCCACCAGATGGGACGACCTAAGGTCGTATCAAAATACATCATTCCGGTAAAACAATCCGCCGGTCTCTCGGAGCTGGGACCGGACTTGCTGGTTTGAAGATATTCATATTTGGAGGGATCAAGATAAATTTTCAAATTCCCGTTGTCGTAAATTAATAAGCCTTGGTCAATCGTTGCCGGTAACGTATTACCTAAGATGACTCCCTTGTCGAAAACTCCAACGCCGGAAATATTGAGCCGGTTTGAATCCGTTAATTCTTCCACAACGGAGGATGTATGATTGTCTTTGGTGAAACTATCGAATAACTGAACGGAAATATTGCCTGGCGAGGCATAACCTCTATTATTACGGAACATTAAAAGGGCCGGCCCTTCCAAATGAACAAAAGATTCGGTCGAACCCTCATTATTTCGGATAAAGGTATTGTTTTCGATAAGACCGGAAATTTTTCCATTACCGGCAGAATTGTTCATCGCCAATGCCGGCCCTGTCCCATGGGTTGTAATGGCGTTGTTGGATAATGATAATTGGTAAAATGAACTGTTTGGGCCGGCGTCAATACATTTGCCGGGGTTTTCAAAATAACACCCATTGATGGAGAGATTCCAGATGGCATAGGTATAAGCCTCGTTGAATGCAAAGCACGCGTCGGTATATCCTTCAAATTGGCACCCGACAAAGGAAATATTCCAACCTTGTTTAAAGGTCACCGCTTTCGAGCCGGTCGAAAAAATGCAATTAATAAAACTGTTGGCGTTTAAAAAAGCGCCTCCTTTAAAGGCAACATCATTGTAGAAAAAGGAAACATTGGAAAATTTATTGGTCCAACAATATTGACAATCGACTCCGACGGCAAAATGACTTATTTCTGCATCGTTGATGGTCAGATACCGTGAAGTAATATAAATCCCCGTTCCGATATCTTGTGCCCCGCGGATTGCAATATTTTCGAGGGTTAAATAGTAAGACCCCGTCCCGTATTGCTGCCCGGCCCTTTCCCCAGAAACAATCGCTTTGTCGGCGCCTTTATACAGAAGAACGGAAGAACGTTTGCTGTCGCCTAAAATTCGAATATTGGAAGGCACAGTAATGGTTTGCTCAAATGCATATTGCCCTTTGGGGAAAAACAGAGTCCCGCCGGATTTTAAACTATTAATAGCCTTTTGAATACTCGGAGAGTCGTTGGTAACTCCATCGCCTTTGGCGCCATATATTTTTACACTAACCGGGTTACTGCCGGAGTTAGCAGTCGCTTCGGCCTTGCCCTTGGGGGTGGATTTAGCCAAGCAGGGGCTAGCCGTTGTTAATAAGAGAACCACTGAAAAAATAAAACCAAACCATATCCATAGGTAAACCTTTGAGCGCATCATGATAAAATGAGCCTCTTTTCACTTATTTTATTATGTTACAGTATAACATAATTTCAATCCCAAAAATGATGATTATTTTTAATGACTGAATCCATAATAGAATGCCGGAATGTAACATTGATCATATACAGCCCCTTTCCCAATCTGTTTTTGTCAAATGAATGGAATAATTTCATAGAACCCCTAAATTGCCTTGCAATGTAAAAAGGAGTGCATATGATGTATAATATCTTTGAAATTGATCGACGGATAGCGAATCGTCCGGGGGTAGTTCAATGAAATTGCTATTAATTACGGATAAGGTTAAGTTCTTTAGGAAACTATCTCATACGCTCAAAGAACATGGTTATTTAGTGGCTCATGCCGCTGATGGTCAAAAAGCCTTGGAAAAAATCACCGCCATCCAGTCATATGATTTAATAATTTTGGAATGGCAAATGTCTAAGCTGACCGGTGGATCCATACTGAAAGAAATTCGTTCCCAGGGTTTTGAGATTCCAGTATTCATAATCGGTGAAAACGACAGTCCTCAAGACCGGGCCGATGGATTGGATTCCGGAGCCGATGATTTTTTGAGTGAACCCTTTGCAATGGAAGAATTTTTGGCCCGTTTGCGAGCTTTATCAAGGCGCGGCCGTAAGGCTTTGGTTGGAAATACGATTGTGGCCGGAGGCTTGACACTCGATCCTCTTAAGTGTGAAGTCGTCATGGATGGGCATCAACTGATTCGCCTCAGTGTCAAAGAAGCCTTATTGTTGGAAATGTTAATGCGGAACATTGGGAAGGTCATCACCAAAGAGCTTATATTTGAAAGAGTTTGGGGATACGAATCCGATATTCAGTTTGCCAATATCGATTTATATATCCATTATCTAAGAAAAAAACTTATTAATTGCCGCATTAAGACGGTCAGAGGCATCGGCTATTATTTGGCGGAAGCGGAGTGTAATGAGACATAAAAAAATGGATTTTTTTAAAAGATACTCTTCAGAAAATTCTTAATGAATCCGATGAACAACATGTACAATACTTAAAGGAGCAAGAGAGATGAAGACTTGGTGCAAATGGTGTTTGTTTTTTTTAGTATTGGTAACGACCGGGACGGTAATGGGGGATGAATTGCCGAAGGTTAATGCCACTGCAGCAATTTTGGTCAATGCCGAAACTGGAGAAGTCCTTTATTCAAAGTACTCTCGGAATATAATGGCTCCGGCCAGCACCACGAAAATCATGACTGCTATTATCGCCATTGAAAATGGTAATCTGGACCGGAAAATTAAAGTAAGTCGAACCGCGGCGGCAAAACCAGGTTCTTCAATGTATTTAAGACGGGGCGAAGTTCAAACCTTAAGAAATCTTTTATATGGCTTGATGTTAGCTTCCGGCAATGATTCGGCCACAGCCATCGCCGAGGCTATTGCCGGATCAGAAAAGCAGTTCGCCCGAATGATGACTAGAAAAGCTCATAAACTCGGCATGAAAGATACTCAGTATAAAAACGCCAGCGGATTACCGGCTACGGGACATTATACAACAGCTTATGATATGTCAATATTAGCCCGTTATTGTTTGAAAAACCAGGTATTTGCCGAAATCGTTCAGACCAAAGTGACTGCTGTATCCAGTTCGAGATCGAGCGCGCACCGGACATTAAAAAATCATAACAAGTTGCTTTGGCAGTATCCATATACTACCGGTATTAAAACCGGGTATACCCGGCGGGCCGGGAAGTGCTTAGTGGCCTCGGCAAACCAAAATGGAACAAGTTTGATTTCCATCGTGTTGAAATCCAATACAATGTACGATGACAGTATTCATTTATTCGATTTTGGTTTTCAAAAGATTACTCCGGTTGTTGATACCCCCATGGATTCAACGGTCTTGGAAAATAAAGAAAGTCAGAAGGCTCCCATGGAAATGGAACAAGAAAATCAACCAGCATCTGCGCCTTATTTACCGCAAATTGATTCGGCCCGGCTGTAAGTTGGGTTTATTATAAAGTTCCAACAATAATGTTTTATAAAAATATTTTCCGTAGTGAAACGATAAGACCTGCCTATGACGGCGGGTTTTTTTAATATCCATCATCAAAATTTAAACTACGGTTTAACGTGATATTAACATAATTGTTATTTACTTATAATAGTTATTAATATATAATCAATTTTACAAGTCATCTTTATCCTGATGTGTTAAATTTAGCTTAGAGGATGATGTAAGCTCATATGGAAAGGTACTTTTAAAATGAACACAGATAATTTAGAGCAGGCGATTACCAATTTATTTGCTTTATTTCCGCTGGTAAAGAAGAAGTTTATGAACCCCGAAAGTATCGGCATACAGTGCGATCTTTCCCACTCGCACTTTCAAATTCTCATGTTGCTTGATGAGGTGGGGATGTTACCGGTTTCAGAAATTGCCCAGAAATTAGTTGTTTCTCGTCCAAACATGACTCCGCTTATTGATAAACTGATTGAAGAGGGGCTTGTAAAGCGAATTCCCAGTGAAACAGACCGCCGGGTCATTCACATCGCTCTGACGGATGAAGGACATAAATTTTTAGAAGACAATCGGAAATTAATGTTTGATTATTTGAGAAAACGTTTTTCCTGTTTATCGGATGAAGATCTGATTCAATTGGCCCAGTCCCTGGAGAATGTCAAAAAAGTTTTTCAAAAATTAAGTTAAATTTTACAATCGAATGAAATAGTTTGAGGTGAATGGCGTTTATAGATCAACAGCAAGAATTTTTTGGTTTGGGAATTGATGGAATAGAATTCGATGAAAAGCTTGGCGAAAGGGGAATTATTCAGTGAAAAAGTTGATAGCGACATTAATTGTAGTGGTTTTTATTGCGGGGATGGTTTTTGTATTATTTAATAATAAGGCTAAAATGGCAGCTAAAATGCAGAAGGTGCCGATTGAAGACACCACTGTTTCTGTAATGCAGGTTAGCAAGGAAAGATTAAGTGATAGTTTCACTTTAGTAGGAACCACCGCGGCGAATAACGATGTAACAGTTGTATCGGGAATTCAAGGCCGGGTTACCAATGTACTGGTAAAGGTGAATGATTATGTGAATCCGGGGCAAAACTTGGTCGACATTTTTGATGATTTGGGCAGGGTTACTTCTCCCATTGCCGGTATTGTTACTTCGGTGCCGGTAACTGTTGGCACAATGTTAAATCAAGGAACTGCGGTTGCAAATATTATTGATATTTCAACCCTTAAGATAAACGTGAACGTTGCGGAAGAAGATGTTTTTAAACTGAAATTGGGAGATTCGGTGTCGATTACCACCAACATTTATCCCAGCGCCAAATTTAGCGGAAGGATTAGCAGTATCAGTCAAAAGGGTGATGACGCCCACACTTATCCGGTTGAAATCAAATTGCCTAACAGCAAGCAATTTCCACTCAAAGCCGGTATGTTTGCGCAAGTGACCTTTTATACTCATGCTGCCCAATATGGAATTACGGTTCCCCGAAGCGCACTGGTAGAAGATGATACTACAAATCCGCAAGTGTATGTGGTAGAGAATGGAATCGCGAAATTAAAAAATATTGTAACAGGCCAGGAAATGGGCACGAATTTGGTTGTCTTGCATGGGTTAACCGAAGGGGAAAACGTTGTAACTATGGGGCAATCAAACTTGATGGATGGGGCCAAGGTCAAAGTAACCAATTAATCATCCACCCCTGTGTGCAAAGGCACATGGTGAACGGGATTGTGGCCGAGGTGATTGTTTAACTGGCGGGTGCCAATGTGAGCTAAGTTTAATCTGAATTGCAGGTACTTTCTAAGTAAGATAAGGAGATACGAATATGACAATAACCGAGCTTTCGATTAAACGTCCGATATTTATTATCGTCGTGTTTATGGTATTGACTTTGCTGGGTATTTTTGGATATGCGCAGTTAAAATATGAATTGATTCCCAATATTGAAATGCCGAACATATTTATTATTACCACATATGACGGTGCCGCGGCCAATGAAGTGGAATCGACGGTGACCCGGAAGATTGAAGACGGCGTCGCTTCTTTGGACGGAATTGATTCGCTGGAATCAACTTCCTCAGAGGGAGTTTCACTGGTTAATATTGCGTATAAACAAGGTACCAATATTAGTTTCGCTTTGCAGGATGCTCAACGAAAAGTAAATCAAGTGGTATCCAGTTTACCGGATGGGGTCGACGCTCCGATATTAATGAAATTTTCCACCAGTGATATGCCTGTGTTACGTTTGGGCATAACCAGCAATTTATCGGACAAAAGGTTGTACCATTTGGTTGATAAACAAATTAGTCCGGCTTTGAGCCAGGTCGCTGGAGTGGGTCAGGTTAGTCTTACCGGTGGCGCTGAGCAGGAAATTAAAATTTTTGTCAATTCCAGCAAAATGAAAGCTTACGGATTATCGATTACCGGGATTAAAACGGCTGTTACTGCAGCTAATTTGGATGCTCCGGCCGGGGCTGTGAAGGACCGAGATCTCCAATATACCATCCGGCTGGCCGGAAATGTCGATAGTTTGAAGGGTTTACGGGAACTAATTATTGGATCTTCCAAGGACGGCGGAAATATTAGACTTAAAGATGTAGCTGTAATTGCTGATGGTGTTAAGGATGCCTCTACAATTACCCGGGTTAACGGGAAGAACTCTTTAGGAATATATATTACCAAACAGACGGATGCCAATGCGGTGGAAGTCTCCAAAATGGTCCGCGAGAAATTTAAAGAACTATCGGCTCAATACGCCAATATCAATTTACAGTTTTATGTAGCCAGTGATACTTCCGAGTATACGGTCAACTCCGCCAATGCGGTTAAAGAGGATTTAATGATCGCCATTTTATTGGTTGCCGGGATTATGCTGGTTTTCTTGCACAGTATCCGCAATGCGTTAATCGTAATGGTCGCCATCCCGGCGTCTCTGGTTTCAACCATGATTGGAATGTGGGCTTTCGGATTCACCTTGAATATGCTTAGCCTATTGGCGTTATCCTTGGCCATCGGAATTTTGGTCGATGACTCCATTGTTGTTTTGGAGAACATTCACCGCCATCTGGAAAAGGGAGAAGCAAAGGACAAAGCGGCTCTAAACGGCCGAAATGAAATCGGTTTTACCGCTCTCAGTATCACCTTGGTTGATGTGGCGGTTTATTTACCGTTGTCAATGGTTTCCGGAATGGTAGGAAGTATGATACGGCAGTTTTCCCTGGTGATTGTCTTTGCAACATTAATGAGTCTTTTTGTGTCCTTTACCCTTACTCCAATGCTGGCATCCAGGTTTACAAAGCTGCAAGACCTCACCGGAAAGACTTTTATGGCCCGCTTTGGAATCTGGTTTGAACGCTTTTTTGAAGGCTTCACCAAAGATTATCTTTATGTTTTAAAATGGAGCTTGGAGCACCGTTTGTCGGTGCTGATGATTGTAGCCGCGCTTTTTTTGACCAGTATTTTGTTGATACCGGCCGGGTTTATCGGTTCTGAGTTTATGGCAACCGGTAACGACCAAGGCCAGTATACGGTCTCATTGGAACTTCCTCAGGGTACAAAATTGACGCAAACCGATCAAGTTACCCGGAAAGTGGAACAGTTTCTGATGAAAATGCCGGAGACGGAAAAAATAATGGCAACCGTGGGAAGCAGTTCGGCAGGTTTCTCGTTATCAAGTTCTCCAAATAATGCCGTGATTTCCGTAACCAGCATACCCGTCAACAAACGGGTGAAAACGGTTGATGAAATGATGATGGAGTCCAAAGCGATGATGGCGGGCATTCCTGGTGTTAAAGGGCATGTCAATATTGCCAGTTCTTTCGGCGGTGGCCAGGCGCCGATCCAGCTGATGGTAACCGGCGATAGTTGGAGTCGTGTGGCCCGGGGGGCCGATATTGTCAAAAGAGTCATGCAAACCATCCCGGGAACCGCTGATGTCCAGTTGTCTTCTAATGCCGGAAATCCTGAGCGGCAAATTCAAATTGACCGGGATAAAATGTCCTCTTTCGGCCTGACTATGGCTGAAGTAGGCTCTGCTTTAAATACGGATTTGGCGGGATCCACCAGCTATTCTTTCCGTGATCGTGATCGCAATGAATATGATACCCGGATCATTTTAGATGAGGAGAGCCGTAACCGGACCTCTGATATTGGAGATATTATGCTCACCAATAGTCAAGGGCAATCTATCGCCTTAAAACAATTTGCCAGTTTCAAGCATACATTGGGCCCGACTAAGATCGAACGGTACAACCGGAATTATTCGATTACAGTAAGTTCGCAAGCTATTGGCCGTCCCAGTGGTTCAATTTCACAGGATTTCGACAAGGCGATTGCCAAAGAACAATTACCTTCGGGCGTTAAACTAGTCTACGGCGGAAGTATCAAGAATATGGCGGAGTCATTTGCAAGCTTGGGGATGGCATTACTTGCGGCTATTATATTTGTGTATCTGATCATGGCAGCCCTTTATAATTCATTCATTTACCCGTTTATCGTGCTGTTTTCAGTGCCTCTGGCTATTATCGGTTCGCTGTGGGCATTGGCCTTAACGATGAATTCCCTGAATGTTTTTTCAATTTTGGGAGTTATCATGGAAATTGGTTTGGTAAGTAAGAACGCCATATTGCTGGTCGACTTTGCGAATAAGGCCCGGGAAGATGGCGCGGGAGTTCGCGAAGCCTTACTGGAAGCAGGAAAAGAACGGCTACGCCCTATTTTGATGACGACCTTGACGATGATATTGGGTATGTTGCCGATAGCAATGGCTAATACTGCCGGATCGAGCATTAAGAACGGACTGGGATGGGCCTTGATAGGCGGACTTACTATCTCAATGTTAATGACTCTTATTGTGGTACCGGTCGTTTATACACTCGTCGATCGAGTTCAAAAGTATTTTCTTAAAAGGAATGAAGTTACCTATTCATGAAGGGTAAGCTTCAATAAGTAACCACGATTGTTCATTTAAAAGTCAATATGTTCTATGGAGCGAACTCCTCGCCCTGTCCCTCCTATTAAAAATAGGTTGGGACAGGGAAGGGGTTTTTTTATCGGAAATTGGGTCAAATAAAATACAGATCGGAAGAAGGCAGAACCGATTCATTTAAAAAAGGAAAATGTAATTACCGCAGCGGCTAAAAATATGCGGTACCATACAAAGGGTAAAAAGCTTTTCCGGCGCAACCAGCGGAGCAGTATGCCGATAACCAGGAAACCGACCAAACCGGAAGTAACAATACCTACTATAAATGGAATGGTCAGGACGGCGGCGCTCAGGTGACGGAGTTGTAAAAGACCGGCTCCGGCAATGATTGGAGTGGATAGTAAAAAGGAAAACCGGGCAGCGTCTTCCCGGGTGAGCCCCAAAGATAATCCGCAGGCGATTGTGATTCCCGAACGGGAAACGCCGGGAATAATTGCCAGGGCTTGGGAAAGACCGATAATCAAGCTTTGGCTAAAGGAAATGCTTTCACTATGCTGACGTTTTGCCCCATAGTGATCCGCTAAATAAAGAACAATGCCCATAATGAGTAACATCATTCCAATCAAGAGGGGATTCCGCAAAGACTTTTCGGCAGCCTGTTCCAGCATTATACCGATAACGGCGCCCGGAAGAGAAGCTACCATCAGAAACCAAAACATTCGACCTTCAGAAGTTTTAAACCCGCTGCCTAAACCATGTTTAATCAGAATAAACCAATCTTTCCAGAAAAAAGCGATTACAGCGAATAATGTTCCGATATGCAAGGCCACATCGAAAGTTAAGCCTGGATCCGGCCAATTGAAAAGCCATGGAATGATGATTAAATGGGACGAGCTGGAAATGGGTAAAAATTCACCCAACCCTTGGGTGAGTCCAAGGATGAATGCCTGAAAAATAGTCATCAAAGGTCTCCTTATCTTAATTCGGGCAGAAATAGTATTTCTCATTTTAAAAACTACTAAAACGTTCTCTAAATAACGACTCAATGATTGTGAACGTTTTACTTAAGTAGAGCGCATCTTGCCCAGTTCTGATTACCGTTTATTTACGATACGCTCTACTAGTTTCCCCAAGTCCTTAATTTTATAGCGGATACCTATGAATCGTCCATAACGGAGTCCCTTATCCGTGAAGGAGATATTGGGTATTTCTGATCGGTAATAAATTCCACCTCGTTCGGGTTTTAAATGCGGGGGAGAGATGAAGGAGGGGCATGTACTGTTGTAGTTTATGCCAACTTATTTGTGAATAGAATTTTTCATTCAGCTACGGTTAAACGTCTTAAATAGCAATTGTATGCTTTTATTGCTTTCGACCATAATAATAGTATTCGTAGCCCCAACTTGTAGGGGCATCCAATGGATGAACGGGAGGTGATAAAATTGAATCATTCGGACCAGGAAAAAGAAATGGGGGAAATCAGTCGTTTGCTTCAAGAAAAAGCCCAAAAAGGCTTTGAATTTGGCAAATCGTCACAGATTACTGCTGAAGATGCTGCTCATATCGGACAATCCAAGAGTAACCATACGGAAAGTAACCATATAGAAAGTAATCATACAGAAAGCAACCATAAAGGGATTGACCGAGGCCGATGGGCAGATTGAATAGGATGTTTCTTTCTTTTATTTTAAGTGAAATCAAGATTTTTTATTGAATGTGGATCTCTGACAATTTTTAACTGAAATGTAGCTTTTTCATTAAGTCAGGGCCTTTAGCCTTGACTTTTTTTAATTGTTCTTTTAGGATAGTAAGTATTTACTTCAACCTTTACATAGGATGCGATTCAATGTTAAAACTTCCGAAGTTTTTTGGACGAAAGAATTTTGGCGCTTGGAAGTTTGATTTATTTTACGATATTGCCTTATTGGTCATGGCTTTTGCCGTTCGGGTGCCGTGGTTATGGGAAGTTCCACGCTATATTGATGAACTGAAAGAGATCCATCTGGGGTATCAAATATATTTGGGGAAAACATTCCCTTTGCATAATATGGCTCCTGAGATTGGGGCTCTTCATAATTATATACTCGCCGGGATTTTTAAAATATTTGGGCCGAATCTTTTTTTGCCCCGGCTTTATGTGACCCTGACATCCGCTTTGACTGTCATAGTCGTCTATCATTTGGGTAAGCGGCTATATAATCAATGGACCGGAATTATCGCATCATCTCTTTTACTTACCAATGGGATGCATATTTTAGTTACTCATATGGCTTGGTCAAACTGTACAACCCCTTTCTTTTTTGCGCTGGCAATGTTAATGGTCGTAATTGCCGAACAAAAAAGAAGCGGTAATTTGTTAGTAGTCGCTGGCTTTCTTTGGGCATTAACCTTACAAACCCATTCATCAGTCATTATATATTTGTTGGTAGTTTCAGTTTATATCCTGAGCCCTCATTTCCGCGGGAAAACCAATATACCTCTAAGATATTACGTATTGTCAGGAATGGCTTTTGCCCTGGGATATGCCAATATGCTGTATTACAATATATTGTCGCGGGGTGGCAGTATTGGTTGGATTTTTGTCAAAGACTATACTTTGGAAAAGCACATCGGGATCGCCACATTTCTTCATAATTTTGGGCAAATGTTAATTCAACTGATGCGTAGCTTGGCGGCGGGTTATCAGACTTATAGTTCACTACTAGACTACTTAAAGCAGCCACTTTTTGTGATTTGTCTTTTCATGATGGGATTGGGGGTGGCCGCATCGATAAGGAAGCGCCAATTTCTGCCGCTTTGGTTTATTATAGGGGGATTTGTCATTATCCCCTGGATCAATCACCGCTATGGGTTTTTCATTGTAACCCGTTATATAATGCCGGTAATTCTTTGCAGTACTCTGGTTCTCGCCTATGGCTTTTTCCGTTTATGTGAAAATATTATTTCAAAAGTAAACCGAAAATTGATCGTCATCCCAATGTTGACTGTTGTCTTGGTCGCTTTCGGAGCGATTCATCTAACGCGTTTTTACGGTTATTGCCATCATGTAGCTAATTCCGATATGTCAAACCGGCTTAGCTTAAGGTTGGTCGGAATTACTGAAAAATGGGCCCGACAAAACAGTGTAATTCTGATTGATCAAAGGACCCATATGAAAAACGATCCTCTTCCCCTGCTGTTAACCATGAATAAACGGAATTATGCAGTTCATCGGGTAAGGGCGTCATTAAAGGATGGGAGAAAAAAAGAGGCTCCGATGATCCGCGCCCTTCAAAGATTTCAGGGAAATGGCGTGATCGTAATTATGAGTGATCCGACTTATCAAGAACTTAAGCGGAAAGTTTCCATGCAAAAAATAAAGTATTTGAGTGAGCGGCTTATTTTGAATCCGTCAAAATTATCAGAAAAAGAGCAGCCGGGAATAGCCAGGATATATATTGCGAAGGTGCGATCGTAGTTAAAGAACCGGCTTCTCGGAAGATCATCAGAGTATACTGATCTGAGGAAAACCGTAAAGAACTAATTTTATATTTTGTGATATAATTTGATATATTGTAACTAAGCCAAGATTAAATTTAACTATCGGACTACGATGGCATCCGCCAAGCGTGAAGAAAGGGGCACCTAAGGTGCAAAAAAATGAGAATTTAGCGCTTAAAAATGAAACATTAAAAACGATTACCAACCGACACAGTATTCGTTCCTTTGCGGACACCCCGGTTTCAGAGGAAGATATTCTGACCTTAGTTGATGCTGCAAATAAGGCTCCTTCCGCCCACAATCAACAATCCTGGCATTTTATCGTTATAAAAGGTGAAAAAAAGCATGAGTTGGTGGATTTGGTCAATAGAAAAGCCGTGGAGTTTCCCAAGTCAACTTCGGTGCTGTTACGAATGGCCTCACGCTCTATGGCAAGCGCTCCGATTGTCATTGCGGTTGCCAATACCGGCGAATTAATCGAACATGGGACCAAATTGTTTGGAGTAGATTTTGAGTTGGCCCATGATTTTTTCCGGACCATGGAAATTCAAAGCTCGGCTGCGGCAGTTGAAAACCTTTTACTTGCTGCAACCTCTTTGGGTTTAGCAACAGTATGGCTTGGTATTTTATATTTAATAAAAAAAGAGGTTTTGGAATTATTGGGCGAACCCGGAGGGGAATTTATGGCTGTTATTCCCGTGGGTTATCCGGTAAAGACAACCAAGGGTCCGGAAAAATTACCATTGGAAATGATTGTAAAAACTATCGAAAAATGATTGATTCTGGCAGGGCATCCGGTGCCGCTCGCTAATTATTCCCTCAGGTAGATTATGGTTCCGGGTATCAATTTTTTACAGGAACACGGTCATTATAAGGAGAAATTTAAATTGGTGGCAGGGAAAGCGCTAAACGAGTGCGACATTTTTCCGAAGGAGGATAGAAATTTTGGATTATGCAACCTTTAAAAAAATGGCCGCTGAATTAACACAAATTGATTTAAGCAGTTATAAGAGTCAACAGATGGATCGCCGGATTAACTCGCTGATGGGTATCTGGAATCTTAAAACCTATGATGAATTCATAGAGCTTATACAAAACAACCCGCAAAAATATAAAGAATTTGTCAAAAAGTTGACCATCAACGTGTCGGAATTTTTTCGGAATGCCGAACGTTTTCAAGAGTTATGGCGGAATATTTTGCCGGAATTGTTGAACAAACCTCAAATCCGCATCTGGAGCGCGGGTTGTTCCAATGGGGCTGAACCTTATTCGATCGCTATCATTTTGCGTGAACTTGGCGCCAAAGATCGTGCCAAAATAATTGCCACCGATGTTGATCGGGTTATCTTGGAGAAGGCAAGAGAAGCGGTTTATGCTTATAATGAAGTCAAAAGCATACCTCCGGACCTTTTACCCCGTTATTTTGACGAGCAGAACGGATTATATGTTTTGAAGGAATCGATCAAGGATTTGGTTGAATTTCGGGCCCAAAATTTATTGGAAGAGGATAATGAAGGAAACTTTGATCTGATAGTCTGCCGGAATGTAGTCATCTATTTTACGGAGGAAGCCAAGCGGGAACTTTATGAGAAATTTATGAGGGCTCTAAATCCAGGTGGTTATTTAATGGTTGGAGGAACCGAGCCGATATTGGCTTATCGGCAAATGGGCTTTGAAAATCCGCTTACGTCTTTTTATAGAAAGCCGAGATAAGATAATTTGGTTGGACGGTTCTATTATTTTAAGTTGAATAGGCAGGGATAAACGGTTGATTTTTGGCACCGGGGTTGACATCATTGAAATTGGCAGGATCGCTAAGGCGTCTCAAAGTGACCATTTTAATGAAAAAGTATATACTTGCGGCGAATTAGCGGAAACAAAGAAGTTGCCGCATCGCTTGGCGGGCTTTTTCGCGGCCAAGGAAGCATTGCTGAAAGCAATGGGTACGGGGTTGGCGGGTTTTAGCTGGCGGGAGATAGAGATTGCTCATAACCCGCAAGGGGCTCCTTATTTCCAAATCAATGGAAAAGTGGCGGCTTTTATCGAAGGCCAAAGGATTTCTAAAATTCATCTGAGTATTTCTCACTGTAGAGAATATGCAATCGCTCAGGTTGTGCTGGAATTATAGGCCTTTCAAACGTGGCGGAATTTTTAGATTTAAAAAATAAGATAATCCTAAAAATAACGCATGGAAAGTAATGATACATTTCTCAGCCGGCTTGGAGGATTATATGAAGGTTACATTTGCCGAACAAATGAAGCGAATTGACTGGTTAACCCAGGAGCAATTCGGGATTCCTGGATTGGTGTTGATGGAAAGAGCTGCTATTGCGGTTTTGGAATCGATGGAAGAGCGTTATGGAAATCTTGCCGGTAAACGGATTTATATTTGCTGCGGAAAAGGGAATAACGGTGGCGATGGATTTGCCTTAGCCCGTTTACTAACTGAAAAGTCAACTCAGACAATCATTGTTCTAGCATATGAAGGCAATACAAACCAAGGGTTGGCTTCCCAAAACCTTCAACTTGCCACCCGTTTCGGGATTCAAACTAAAGTATGGAGCGAGCTGGATTCCCAAGAATTACAGAAAGCCGACATTATTGTGGATGCTTTGCTTGGTACGGGAGCGGTCGGCGTGCCGAATGGCCCCCTTGCCGAGATGATATGCGCCATCAATGAATCAAAAAAGCCGGTTGTTGCCGTTGATGTCCCTTCCGGAGTGGTTGTAGACACCGGCCAGGTAAATGATATCGCCATCAAGGCCGATTTAACAGTGACTTTTGGATTGCCTAAACCGGGTCTGCTATGTTTCCCCGGCGCCGAAAATACCGGTGAATTAGTGGTTCGTCAAATCGGGTTTCCTAGACAATTGTTGGAGGATGAGGGCCTAGATTTAAATTTACTTACCGGTTCCGGAATCGGAAAACTACTTCCTAAACGTCCCTTGACAGCCCATAAGGGGAGCAACGGTCACCTTTTGGTAGTCGGAGGTTCTACGGGAATGACCGGGGCGGCTGTTTTAGCTAGTCTAGCGGGACTTCGTGTGGGATGCGGCCTTGTAACAGCGGGAGTCCGCCAAGATTTATCGGTTCCGGAGAAACCGGCCGAAATACTGTTGGTGCCCTGGCCGGAATTAATCCGAACCTGGGATAAATTCCAAGGTTTTGTTTTTGGGCCCGGGCTGACTAAGCAGGAAGATGGCGAGTCCTTTTTATTTGAACTGTTGGACCACGCAGAGGCTCCTTTAGTTATTGATGCCGACGGCTTAAATCTGCTGGCGGCCAATCCAAAATTATTCAAACGATTTCGACAGCCTATAGTGTTGACCCCGCATCCCGGTGAGATGTCCCGGCTCACAGGCATGACAGTTTCTGAAATTCAAGCCGACCGAATCACAGTGGCCCGCAGGTTTGCTATGGACTGGAAAGTGACGGTCGTTTTAAAGGGCGCTCGGACCATAATAGCGGCCCCGGATGGAAAAGCTTTTATCAACCCTACTGGAAACCCGGGGATGGCAACCGCGGGAACCGGAGATGTTTTGGCGGGAATGATCGGCGGGTTGATCGCCCAGGGTTTGGAGGCCACTCATGCGGCTCTTGTCGGTACATATCTCCATGGTTTGGCCGGCGATATTGCCGCTGCGAGACTTGGCCCGATAGGAATTGTCGCCAGCGACTTGATTGCAGTTCTTCCCAATGCGATAAAGAAGGTGTTTGCCAGTGAATAGGTATGAGCAACAAATCCGCCATGCGTGGGTGGAGATAGATTTAGCAGCAATCCGTCACAATTTGCATGAAGTAAAAAGGGTAGTCGGACCAGGGGTCGACATACTGGCGGTGGTTAAGGCTGAAGCATACGGACATGGCGCCATTCCCGTCGCTAAAACTGCGATTGCTTCGGGCGCCAGTTGGCTGGGAGTGGCAATGCCCGAGGAGGGTATAGAATTAAGGAAAGCAGGAATCGAAACTCCCATTCTAATTTTCGGTCCCGTTCAATCCGATCAAGCCGGTCCGGTGGTACAACATGGCCTAACTACCGCTATTTGTGATTGGGGATCAGCGCTGGCTATGTCCGGGGAAGCGGTCCGAACGGGTAAACCTGCGCTTGTTCACCTTAAAGTGGAAACAGGTATGGGCCGGGTCGGCGTTCGACCGGATGATGCAGTGGAGTTTATGCGCAAAGCCAAAGAATTATCGGGTTTGAAGATTACCGGTGTTTTTTCCCATTTGGCAACAGCGGATGAAAAGGATAAGCAATATGCCAAACATCAAATTCAAGTATTCTCAAAGGCTGTTGAAGCTTTACAGGTAGGCGGTTTGTTGCCGGAAAAGGTCCATTTGGCTAATAGCGCCGGCGTTATGGAACTTCCGGAGTCGTATTTTAACATGGTAAGGCCCGGAATCATATTATATGGTTTGTACCCTTCAAATGAAGTTGACCGTGGGAAGGTATTGTTGAAACCAGCCTTGGCATTAAAAACCAGGGTGAGCTTTGTAAAAAGGCTTCCCGCCGGAAGTGGAATCAGCTACGGGCAAAGATATCATACGCGAAAAGAGAGTACCATTGCCACCATTCCCATTGGTTATGCTGATGGATGGTCGAGAATGCTTACAAATAAAGCGGAAGCTATCGTCAACGGAAAGAAATATCCGATTGTCGGCTCAATTTGCATGGATCAATGCATGATTGATTTAGGGGATGATACAGTCGATATCGGGGGAGAAGTCGTATTGATTGGTGAATCGGGTGGAGAAAAGATTTCAGCGGATAGTCTGGCCGAAAAGCTGGGGACTATTAATTATGAAATTACTTGCATGCTTAGCAATAGATTACCTAGAGTTTACCTGGAAAATAGGGAAAAAGTATGAAGCGAGAACTCAATTTAAACTGTCCATGGCTTATTTCAGAAGAAAAACCGGTTCAATTTGTTCGGTGGTTGGTGTCTGAAAATGACCCTATTGAAATTGACCAGGATATTTTGGTCGTTCTTTTGGATGAGGGAGAGTTCATTGTGCCATCCCCGGTCGATGGCATTCTTCAGACCATCATGGTGGAACCGGGCGACATAATCGCTCCCGATCAAGTGCTGGCCGTAATCATGATTGATTAGAATATTTTGGACACTCCCGCATAAATTACGGTGGGGGTGTATTATTGTGAAATTAAAGGGTTCATTCGTTATAAAGGCATTCTTTTTATTGCTGTCTTTGGCCTCAATGGCGGAAGCTGCCGCTCCTGAAGTATATTTTGAAATGAAGGATGCTTTGGGAGATGAACATGGGTATGGAAGTTATCAGTACCCTACCAATATAGCATTTAAGCCCTATCAAGGTTTGTTCGACATTACCGACTTTAGAGTTGCCCCCGGGGATAAAGGGTGGATTTACTTTGATACCGGTTTTGCAAATATCACCAATCCCTGGGTGGCTCCGGAAGGTTTTATTCATGAAAATTTGCGGATTTTCATCAATAAGCAGCCGGGCCGGGGACTGACAACTTTGCCGTATCCAGGGGCAAATGTTCGATTTGATCCCCGTTATGGATGGGAGATTGGTTTGCAAATTGTTGGTTGGGGAAATAGCCGGTTATTAATCCTTGAGGATCAGCATACTATAAGAGTCCGGCCTTTGAAAGTAGAGTTGTTGCAAGATGGAAGGACCGTTCGAACTTTTGTTCCGGAACAATATATCGGGATACCCAAAAAAAATTGGCGCTACTATGTTTTTGTAGGATCATATGATGGTTTCGGCGAGGATTTTTTCCGCAAAGTCGATCCTCAATTGGGTGAATGGGTGGTAGGCGGCGGTTTAGGGAAAAATTTGGACCCCCGAATTTTAGATCTCTTGGCTCCGGAGAAAGGGAGATATTGTCAAGAAAGACAGTTGCGGTCTTATAACACCCAGGACGGTCGGTTCGCGGTGATATATCCGGTTGGCGATGGCGCCCATTCCTGGGATCCGGTTACTTGGCTTTATATTTGCCTAATCATGGTTTGTATTAGCGGGGTTACTTATTTAGTCATTAAAAAGCCCCGGCATATCAGTTGGTTTTGGATTCGTCAGAACGATAATCGGACAAAATTATAAAGAAAGAATATTAAAGTTGGTTTAAAAAACCATGAAAAGAATTTGAAATTATCTTTACCGGCTATAAAAGTTAAATGCTTCAGAAACAGAAGCGGCTAGGGTTTTTCCCCTAAAAGCAGCTATAATTTAAGATTGACTTTAGCTGCTTTTTAGTGCTAAACTGAATGAGGATTTATTTATAGTGGGATTGGAGGCCTTTTATGCATTTCTTTGCAGAAAATATCAATCCGCATTTAGCGAAACAGTTACGTATTTTAAATATGGACAAGACCTATACCAAGGGGATTGGATGTTTTCTTTATGACGAATCCGGCGCGGAATATTTGGACTTTATTGCGTCTTATGGAGCGTTGCCCTTCGGATTCAATCCGCCTGAGATTTGGCAAGCTATTCAGGAAGTGCAAGCCAGCTCTGAACCGAGTTTTACTCAACCCGCCTATTTGGGGGCTGCCGGGGACTTGGCTCACCGTTTGATCGAAATAGCCCCTAAAGGGTTACAATATGTTACTTTCGGAAACAGTGGCGCTGAAGCAGTGGAAGCAGCCTTGAAAATGGCCAAGCTCCGAACGGGGAGACTGGGGGTAGTTTATACCAAAAATAGTTTTCATGGCAAAACACTGGGCGCTTTATCGGCTACCGGGAAAGAGCTTTATCAAAAGGGTTCCGGTGCTCCGGTTCCCGGTTATACCCAAATACCTTATGGGGATGCCGCCGCCCTATCAAAAATTTTTGAGGCCAATCCTTCTACATATGCGGCCTTCATTGTAGAACCCATTCAGGGTGAAGGCGGAATCGTGATTCCACCGGATGATTATCTCCGTAAGGCACTGGAGATTTGTCACCAATATGGGGCATTGCTTGTAGTTGATGAAGTTCAGAGCGGGCTGGGAAGGACCGGCCAAATGTTCGCCTGTGAAAAATCAGGGATCACGCCCGATATCATGACGGTTGCCAAGGCCTTAGGCGGAGGAATTATGCCGATTGGCGCCTGCTTGGCTACGGAAGACGCTTATTCGGAGGACTTTGGAAATAAGCATTCATCAACCTTTGCCGGTAACACATTGGCTTGTAGAGTCGGTTTGCGGGTTATCGATTTGCTTACCCGGAACGATAATCAATTGCTCAAAGAGATTAAGGCCAAGGGTGAATATTTACTTCAGCGTTTGCAAGTTATCCAGCAAAAGTACCCCTGGGTAATTAAAGAAGTCCGGGGACGCGGTCTAATGATCGGATTGGAGCTGGGAGTAACACCGGACAACCTTCCTCACTCTTTGTTGGGAGTCATTGCGGAGCAAGAATTTTTATCGCCCGTGGTTTCGAGCTATTTGTTAAATGTAGAAAAATTGCGGGTTGCGCCTACTCTAAACGGAGCTTCGGTTGTCCGTTTGGAACCGCCTCTTATTATCAGTCATGAACAATGCCAAAGAGCGATGGATTCGATAGAACGGATGACGGTCCGCTTGGCCAGCGGAAATACTGCAAGTTTCTTAGCACACTTGGTGGGTAAGAAGTTACCGCCGTTTGTTGAAAAGGGTTATACTCCGCAAAAACCCGTATTGCCGGAAGGCGATGATGAGGGCAGGTTCGCCTTTTTGGTACATCCATTGTATTTAAGAAATTACCGGGAGTTTGAAGAATCACTGGAGATCTTTTCTGCGGAAGAGATTAAAGATTTATTCGACCGAGTGAATGATGTTCTTGAACCATTTGTCGTCTCCAAGGCGAGGATTACCTCCAAAACGGGTAAAAAAGCTTATGGTGAATTTATTAGTGTGTCCCGTACTTCGGACGAGTTGATGAATATGCCCCATGAACAGGTAATGAAGGAATTAACCTCCGCAGTAAATTTAGCCAAAGAGCGGGGTGCCAAAATTGTCGGTTTGGGCGCTTACACTTCGGTGGTAACTAAAGGTGGCCGTGAATTGCGTAATCTTGGGGTTGCCCTAACGACCGGAAACAGTTATACAGTGGCTGCCGCGGTTGATGCCACTTTAGAAGCGGCAAGACGCTTGGGTGTCCCAATTGAGGAAACGGTTGCGGCAGTTGTGGGGGCAACGGGATCGATCGGCCGGGCTACAGCTTTATTTTTAGCCGAAAAGGTCAACTCGTTAATTTTAATTGGTAATCCCCATAATGAAGAACATGGACGCAGACGGCTTCAGAAGCTTATAGCAGAGATTTATCAATTTTTAAGCCGGGAAGATCTGCATTCAGGTGGAGCGATTTATGACTTTGTAAGAAATCACCCGTTATGTCCGCGACCTGGTGCTGGAATTGAGCAATTCCAGGAGTTCGCGGCGGAAGTTGCCGGGCAATCACCGATCATTTATACAGTGGACTTGGAGAATTATTTGCCTTCGGCAGATATTATAGTCACTGCAACCAGTCAGGTTAATAGTTTAATTACTCCGGATATGCTCAAATTCGGCGCAGTGGTCTGTGATGTTGCCAGACCGGCCGATGTCAGTGTTGAAGTAAAGGAAGCCCGACCGGATGTTTTGGTCATCGATGGAGGGGTCATTGCGGTTCCGGGCGCCCCGGATCTGGGGTGGAATTTCGGTTTTGAAAAGGGACTTGCCTATGCCTGTATGTCGGAGACCATGATGCTGGCATTGGAAGGCCGTTATGAACACCATAGTTTGGGAGTGGATATTAATACGGAAAGCATCGGTTTATTTAAAGAATTGGCGCAAAAGCACGGCTTCCAATTAGCCGGTTTCCGTAGTTTTGATAAGCCTCTACCTGAAGAAGCTTGGAATGATGTGGTTAAAGCCAGAAACGAGGGACAAAAACAGAAAGTAGTCAATGTCTCTTAAAGAAGATTCAATGCCGGTGCGGTCTACCAAACTAGATTGCACCGTTTTTATTTTTCACCTAGGAACCTAGGGAGAAAGGATAAATATGAGTTACATGATTTCAGATTTAATTGTTTTCATGTTATCTTTATATGGTTTGGGAGCCGTTTTAGCGCTGATTTTTGCAAAGAGCCCCCGGTTAGCCAATTTAATTCCCAATACTATGACTGCATTTGCCGCGTTTACAGGTGTTGGCGCATCCATCCTTCAGCTATTATCGGACACAGAGCGGGTTTATTTGGGAAAATTCATTACAACCATACCATATGTTTCATTAGAGATGAGCATTGATCGGCTTTCTGCTTTTTTCCTGCTGGTTCTATCTGTTTTGGTTTTGGCCGTATCGATTTATTCCATGGGTTATATCACACAGTATTACCAAAAACGAAATGTAGGGGTTTTTAATTTCCTGGTGGACAGTTTTATTTTAGCCATGATCGGTGTGTTAATCTCTGAAAATATGATTGTCTTTTTTGCCTGTTGGGAGCTGATGTCGGTGGTTTCATATTTTTTGGTTATCTATGAAGCCGAAGGGGATCAGAAAGCCGGTATGATCTACCTTATCATGACTCATTTGACCTCCGCGTTTTTATTGATTGCATTAGGCTTTATTTACAAATATACAGGTTCATTATTGATAAACGCTTCCTTACTTTCAGCCCCGGTTTGGGTTAAAAACCTGTTATTTATTGGTTTTTTGATAGCTTTCGGAACCAAAGCGGGAATCATTCCGTTGCACATTTGGCTACCGTATGCCCACCCGGCAGCACCTAGTAACATTTCCGCTTTAATGTCGGGGATTATGATTAAAATGGCTATTTACGGGTTCATTCGGTTCGTATTTGAAATGTTGGGGGCCGAGTTTGAGTGGTGGGGAGTAACAATTTTGATAGCTGGAGTCATAACCACTATTCTCGGAGTTGCCTATACTTTGGTTGAATCCAATATTAAAAGACTGCTGGCTTATTGCAGTATTGAGAATATCGGTATCATTCTTATCGGTATAGGAGTTTCTTGTCTTGCATACCGTTCGGGAGAATTAACCTTAAGTTCTTTGGCCCTTGTGGCTGCCTTGATTCATTTATTCAATCATACCCTTGTGAAAGGAGTCCTTTTTATGGGGGCCGGAGCCATTTTACATTCAACCCATACGAAGGATATGGAAAACTTAGGTGGCTTACTTAAAAAAATGCCCTTTACGGGAGTTTTTTTATTGGCAGGTTCACTTGGAATTTCGGCAATACCGCCTTTCAGTGGTTTTATAAGCGAATGGTTAACTTTTCAAGCATTATTTATTCATATCACCAAGACTGGCATTGGAATTAAAGTATTATTGATTCTTACGGTAGCGGCATTGGCAATGGCGGGGGCGCTTGCAGCTACCAGTTTTATCAAGTTTTTTGGGATTAGTTTTTTAGGACGGCCTCGTACTGAAAATGCTTTGCAGGCAAAAGAGGCTCCTCAATCAATGCTTTGGGGCATGGGAACACTGGTGGTCTTAAGTTTGGTAATCGGCATATTACCTCAAGGAATTATCAGTTTGTTGAATCAGGTGGTATTGAATATTACGGGGGCGTCAATTCATTTGGATGGGAATCCGTTGATGATGATACATCCCTTAAGTGTAGAACATAGTAGTATCGCGCCCTGGTCACTTTTGATTCTAGGATTAATTTTGACCCTTATGACATTACTCATTATCAAAATATTGGGTCCAAGAGTACAGGATAGGAAGTATAATACATGGGATTGCGGTTATAGCCAATTGGGATCAAGGATGCAATATAGTGCTACCGGTTTCTCCAAACCATTACGAATTATCTTCCGTGCCATATACAGGCCTAATCGGAAATTGCAAGTAGAAGCGGGAGCTTCTCCTTATTTCCCATCCTCCATGAAGTATGTAGTAACTATGGAATCGGTTTTCGAAAAATATTTCTATGAGCCTCTTACCAGGGCTTTAACTACATTTGCCAAAAGGTTTCGGATGAAGATTCAAACAGGCAGTATTCATCATTATCTTGTCTATATATTTGTAACCATCTTGTTATTACTGGTGTATTTCCGTTGTTTCGCTTAAGGAGGATCTATGAACCAAGTACTGAATATGTTCGTACAATTGGCGGTTATTGTGACTTTAGCGCCACTGGTGGGCGGGATTATCAAAAAAATTAAAGCCCTCTCTCAGAAACGTAAAGGTCCACCACTATTTCAAATGTATTATGACCTTTATAAACTAACCCAAAAAGATACAGTGGTATCCGAGACGGCATCCTGGATTTTTAAAGCAACTCCATATATCCAAATTAGTTCGGTATTATTAGCCGCGGTTTTAGTTCCTGTGAGTGTTAAGTTGCCATTCTTTCGTTTCATGGGCGATGCTATTTTGGTAGTTTCTCTTTTGGCTCTGGGAAGATTCTTTATGGTGCTGGCCGGACTTGATACAGCCAGCACGTTCGGGGGAATGGGCAGTAGCCGGGAAATGATGATCTCTTCTTTGATGGAGCCGTCGATAATGGTAACATTGTTTACAATTGGGCTGTTAGCCGGTTCCACTTCAGTTTGGGATATGATGCAAAGCTCGGTGCTGGCAGGATGGGGTATTTTGCAACCGGTCTATCTATTGACATGTTCGGCGCTTTTTATCATTTTAATCGCGGAAACAGCCAGAATCCCCGTTGATGATCCGGTAACTCACTTGGAGTTGACAATGGTTCACGAGGCTATGTTACTTGAGTATTCCGGGCGTTATTTAGCAATGATGGAATTAAGCGCCGCTATTAAGCAACTGCTATTGATTACCCTAATCGTCAATATTTTTCTACCATTTGATGGGCTATTTAATATCGGACATCCGTTGTTGCTGCTATTAATATCCATACTAGTCTACGTGGCAAAAGTAATCTTAATCGCAGCCGTAATAGGAATCGTTGAAATTAAGACCGTTAAGTTGCGCTTATTCTCAATTCCCAACTTGGCGGCGCTCTCATTTATTTTGGCTTTACTTGGTTTTTTTCAATATTGGATCATTGGGAGGTAATCTGAAGCAGTGGATAACTATTTGCATTTTTTATCAATCGCCATCCTGATTTCAGGATTTATTTTGGTTGCAGGCAAAAGAGTGGATTCCTACATCAAAACCTTCAGGCTGCAGTCTGTTCTCTTGGCTATAGCCGCGGCTTTGATAGGAATTCATAATATTTATTTACACGGAGATTGGGAAATCATGGCGGTTGCCCTGATTACCGTAGCAATTAAAGTTTTATACATTCCCCATTTGTTGAAAAAGACCGTTCTCAAAATTGAGTATAAGGTAGAGAAAGATTTTTTTCTGAATATACCGATTTCAATTTTAATATGTTGTGGTCTAGTCATTTTAGCCTATTTTACAGTCAACCATATCGAAGACTTTCAGAACGGTTACTTTCAGAATGGGTACTTGAAAATTTATTTAGCCAACGCGATTGCCGTTGTATTGATCGGCTTGTTCTTTATGGTCAGCCGTAAAAAGGCTATCGGCCAAATTATCGGGTTTTTAGTGATAGAAAATGGCTTATTTACAGCAGCAGTTCTTTCTACCGAAGGAATGCCGATGATTGTTGAGCTGGGGATTTTTTTTGATTTATTAACTGCCGTATTAATCATGGGCATATTGGTCTTTCGAATCAATGAAAATTTTGAGACGATTGATTTAAATAAATTAAAGAATCTGAGGGGTTAACAGCATGGAAATTTTGATATTGGCCGTTCCTTTTCTATGGATGTTTCTCTTTTGGATAACAGCAAGAAAGTGGCTTCTCCACCTGCTCAATGTTTTAGGAACTTTTATTTTATTGGGAATTGCTCTGTCAATTACCTGTAAAGTGATTAGCGCTGGTCATATTATTTATCCATTCCTAAACAGTTTTTTTTACCTGGATGAGTTAAGCGTAGTTATGTTGGATATTATGGCTATTGTGGGTTTTATGGTAAGTATTTTTTCGATTGGTTATCTAAATCAAAAACTGTTGCATCAAGTGATTGATGTGAAACGAATCCAGTTATTTTATAGCTTGATGTATGCCTTTATCTTTACAATGGTTCTTGTAGTGAGTACCCAAAATCTTGGTTTAATGTGGATTGCAATTGAAGCTACTACACTGGCGTCTGCTTTTTTGGTGGGATTTTATAATGATAATGCATGTATTGAAGCGGCTTGGAAGTATGTAATCATTTGCTCGGTGGGGATTGCCCTTGCCTTATTGGGAATAGTTTTTCTTTATATATCCGCAGTAAATATCTTTGAAGGTTCTAAAACCAGTTTAAATTGGCTTTTTTTGTTTCAAAACGCCAAGTCATTGCATGGTAGTGTTTTAAAAATCGCCTTTATTTTTGTTTTTGTTGGATTTGGAACCAAGGCAGGATTGGTGCCGATGCATACCTGGTTACCGGATGCTTACAGTCAAGCCCCGGCCCCAATTAGCGCCCTTTTATCAGGAGTACTTTCAAGCAGTGCTATGTATGGAATAATCAGAATTTTGGCCATTGTTAATAAAAATCTTGGAAACAGCCATTATACAGGGAATTTGTTAATCGCAGCCGGATTATTATCAATCGGTACTGCCGCTGTTTGTATACTTACTCAAAAGGATTTAAAACGGATATTGGCATATTCAAGTATTGAACATATGGGAATAATTGCGTTCGGGTTAGGGATGTTTACTGCAAACTCATTATTCGCGACATTATTTCACATGGTAAACAACGCTTTTACCAAGGCATTACTTTTTTTGGCTGCCGGTAATGTACACTTAAAATACGGGACCCGGGAAATCTCCAAAATAACAGGTTTAATTGCTATCATCCCTATTACAGGTTTGACTTTTTTGCTAGGGTTATTCGCAATTGCTGGAGTACCACCATTTAGTATTTTCACTAGTGAATTAAATATGGTTATTGCGGCGTTTTCGGCAAACTACTTTATTCAAGCCGTGATACTCATTTTATTTAGTGCCTCTGTTTTTGCGGGAATTGCTTTGGTTGCCTTAAAAATGTTCTTCGGCAATTGTAGCAATACCGAAGTTAAGCCGGGTGAGACTAACGGCCTGGGCTTGTCAGTATTAGTTATTTTATTGCTAATTATTTCAGTCACAGGAATGTTGTTGCCTGAAGGGTTTAAAAAATTGCTGGAATCGGCTTCCGGTATTATAAGGGGGATCGTGTGATGGCTGATTTCAATTCGTCAAATATAAATCAAAAAGATTATTTCGATGTATTGAACCGGACTTTTCCGGGCGCACTGCGTCAGTTAAAAATTTTCCATCACAACGAGCTTCGCTACGAAGCAAATCCGGATAAAATCATCGATATTTGCCGTTTTGTTCAGGATAAACTTGAAGGAACCCTCGTATCACTATTTGCCAATGATGAGCGGCGCCTGAGGGGAAATCAGTTTACCCTTTATTATGTATTTGCGATTCGAACCGAAGGATGCTTTATCATCATTGAAACCCTGGTTGCCGGAGAACATCCCGAGTTTACCTCGATCACGCCATATATTCCATCAGCAAATCTTTATGAACGGGAGATCTGCGACCTTTATGGCATACTCCCGGTAGGGCACCCGGATCCAAGAGAGTTGGTTTTTCATAAAAATTGGCCTAAAAATCTTTATCCAATGCGGAAAGATTTTGAGGGGCATAATTTGCCTCCGGTTGGGAGAGGCGAGGCTGAATTTGCTCATGTTCAGGGAAGCGGAGTTTACGAAATACCGGTCGGTCCTGTCCATGCGGGAATTATAGAGCCTGGCCATTTTCGGTTTAGCGTAGCCGGTGAACCGATCATCAATCTTGAAGCCCAACTATATTATGTGCATAAAGGCATTGAAAAAATTTGCGAAGGACAGAGCATCGAGAAGTCCTTTTATATTTCCGAACGAATCTCCGGAGATGAAACATTCAGCAATTCTCTTGCTTTTTGTCAAGCGGTAGAACGTATTGCCGATGTTCAAATAATGCCTCGGGCAGAATACTCAAGGGTTGCTTTTGCAGAAATGGAACGTTTGGTCAGTCATTTAGGCGACCTGGGCGGCATTTGCACTGATGTCGCCTACGGCTTTGCGGCATCTCAGTTTAAAATGCTGCGAATATGGACTTACCAAATGATGGAGGAGATGGGGAACAGCCGTTTTCTCCGGAGTGTGAATCGTCCCGGCGGGTTGCGGAAAGATTTCTTAGCCGGTAAAGAAAAACAGTTATTGGAGATTTTAGAGAAAATTAAAAAAGAATTAACGGAAACTGTCAAGATTATCAAAGCCAATGGTTTATTTATTGACCGGGTTGAGCATACCGGCATTTTGTCACTCCGGATTGCGCAGGATTTGAATGCTGTTGGTCCGGCCGGCAGAGCTTCCGGGATTTGCCATGATGTCCGGAAAGATTATCCCTATGCGGCATATGATAGACTTAACTTCGATGTTCCTGAGCACGCCAACGGTGATGTCAATTGCCGGATGAATGTGAAAATTGAGGAATGTTTTTCAGCGATTACTCTTATCATGCAAGCAATTGAGAAAATGCCGTCGGGAAGTATTTATTCTCCGATTCCCCGGATTGAAGCCTATCAATCGGCTTTAGGATATACAGAGTCGGCCAGGGGGGAAAATATTCACTGGATTATGACAGGGCCTGGGAATACCATCTTCCGGTATAAAATTCGGACTCCATCATTTTGTAATTGGCCTGCTTTGTGTTATGCGGTAGCCGGTAATATCGTGCCCGATTTTCCATTGATCAATAAGAGCTTTAATCTGTCGTATGCCGGAAATGACTTGTAGAATATAGAAGTCGGATTCAGGAGCTGGGAGATTTTTCTGGGCTTGTGAACATAAAGAATAAAGGTGATTTTATGTTAAAAATACTGCAGAAGATGATTCAATATCCCCGTTTAACCAATAATTATCCCAACCAACCCTTTGACGCGAGATTTATGCTTGGTAAGCCGGTGATAGATGGCGCCCTTTGTAACGGCTGCGGCGAATGTGTAAAACGTTGTCCGTCAGGAGCTATGATTCAAATGGAAGCGCCTGTGAAAGCGGGAGTCAATCTGGATGAATGTATATTCTGCGCCTTATGCGAGGAAGTTTGTCCGCAGAGAGCAGTGGCCATTACTCATCAATTTGAACTGGCTGAAAAAAGCCGCCAGTCACTGCGAAAAGAGCCGTTTCATCTCCCGGATGGGGATGTTCCTGCCGATAATTTTGAGTTAATCGGTAGGAAAATGGAGAAGCAGCTTCGGAAAAAACTAGGCCGGAGCCTTCAGATACGGGAAGTCGATGCCGGATCCTGTAATGGTTGCGACTACGAGATAAATGCTATAATTAATCCGTTGAATGATCTAGAACGTTTTGGGGTACATTTTGTGGCTTCGCCCCGCCATGCGGATATGCTTCTGGTTACCGGTACAGCCTGCCGGAATATGGAACTGGCGTTGGCGAAAACTTACAATGCGACGCCCGATCCCAAACTGGTAGTGGCGGTAGGCGCTTGTGCTTGCAGTGGCGGTATTTTTAAAGGTAGCCCTCAAACCAGAGCGGGAATTGACAATATTGTACCGGTTGATGTCTATATTCCGGGGTGCCCGCCCAGGCCTCAAGCCATTATTTATGGTATTCTCAAAGCAGTGGACAGGATATAACCCATAATTGTATTTTGTACACAATTGGGCTATAATGGAAAGAAATATTCTAAGGAAGTGGCAGTAATGCTTGATATTAAATTTGTACGCAGCCAACCGGAGCAGGTTCGGCAAGGTATGGCTAAACGGAATGCCAAAGTTCCCCTGGACGACTTCCTCAAATTGGATGAGGAGCGGCGTAAAGCGCTTGTTGAAGTAGAGCAGCTCAAGAATAAAAGAAATACAGTTTCCAAAGAGGTAGGCCGTCTGAAGTCTCAAGGCCAAGATGCATCCGCTTATATCCAAGAGATGCAGGAAGTTGGCGACCGGATTCAAAAGCTCGACGGGGAAGTCAGAGAAATTGAAGGGAAGCTCCAAGATATTTTGCTGGTAATCCCCAATATTCCTCATGAATCGGTTCCCGTGGGACCGGATGAAACTGGGAATCAAGAGATACGTAAATGGGGTGAACCCAGAAAGTTTGATTTCGCGCCGAAAACTCACGATGAAATCGGTGTTGGTTTGGGGATTATGGATTTTGAACGGGCGGCAAAAATCAGCGGCGCCCGCTTTGTGGTGATGAAAAATTGGGGCGCCAAACTGGAGAGAGCCTTATTTACTTTTATGCTGGATTTGCATACCCGGGAACATGGCTACAGTGAAATCTTTCCTCCTTTCCTGGTAAACAGGGCTTCGATGACTGGGACCGGGCAATTACCTAAATTTGAAGAGGACGCTTTTAAGGTCACGGGGGATTACTTTCTGATTCCTACGGCAGAAGTCCCGGTGACCAATTTGCACCGGGATGAGATACTGGATGTAGATATGTTGCCGATTAAGTATGTTGCCTACTCGGCCTGCTTCAGAGCAGAAGCGGGTTCGGCAGGCCGCGATACCCGGGGCATTATCCGTCAGCACCAATTTAACAAAGTTGAGCTGGTGAAATTTTGTAAACCCGAAGATTCTTATGGAGAACATGAAAAATTGGTTCGTGATGCTGAGGCTGTATTACAGCGTCTGGGCCTTCCGTACCGGGTGATGCTGCTTTGCAGCGGCGATCAGGGATTTTCGGCGGCTAAATGTTATGATCTTGAAGTATGGCTGCCGAGTTTCAACTGTTACCGGGAAATATCAAGCTGCAGTAATTTTGAGGCTTTCCAGGCCCGACGCGCCAATATTAAATACCGTCCGGCGGCCGGAGCGAAACCGGAATTCGTTCATACTTTGAATGGCTCCGGAGTTGCAGTGGGCAGAACCGTAGCCGCGATATTGGAAAATTATCAGAATGAAGACGGCAGCGTAACGATACCGGAGGCCTTGCAACCCTATATGGGCGTTGACATTATTAAGCCCGGAAAAGGCTGATCAAAAAAACAATAAGCCTGATAAGAAAAATAACCCTTTTACCCCATAAAACTTGGCGAAAGGGTTATTTTCGATCCCGGTAATGGTACCCCGGCACTCTGAGTAACAATTTTCCTTTTAGTTTTTAACATTTATGGAGCAGTGAGTTCATAACGTAAATCCATCATCTTTTTTCCCCACAACTCCACGGGATTTTCGGTTACTTTTCTAAATCCGGCCTGGGTATACATGTGAATCGCTGTTTGCTGGTGGCTGGTTGTGAGTAAGAAAATTTTGGAGTATTTTTGCTCCCGGCAAAAATTTAGGGCGCCGTCCAATAGTTTTTTCCCCAGTCCTGCCCTTCTAGCTTTCGGATGGATAAGGAACCAGCGGAGTTGGGCCAGGTTGCCCGGATGTCCGACGATAGCGATAGAACCCACGATTTCATCATCCAGTTCTGCCAACCACAAGCGGTCTTTTTCAGGATGATAATGTTCGATAAATTCGTGAAAAGTATGGGCCACATAGCCTTCAAATTGGTAATTGTAACCGCATTCCCGGGCATAAGTGAGACCGTGCAAATAAATTAAATATCCGATATCCCCCGGTTGAATATCATGGCGAAGCTTTAATTCCCGGGTGGAAGCAGGGGAATTTCCGGATCTTGATAAAATTCGTCGGGCCTTATTCATAGAATTTACCAATATTCTCTGGTCTTCAGGGGATAAATCTTGTATAAAGCTTTGGATTTGTTGACTGGAGGATTCATTGAGCTTCAGAAAAAGGGCAAGCCCCTTTTCGGTAAGAAAGAGGTAACTGAATCTAGCGTCAGTGGATGATTTCCTCTTATCGATGAGATCGTCTTTAACCAAACGTGACAAAATCCGGCTCAGATAGCCTTTGTCCATCTTTAAACAGGTCATCAGGTGAGTCGCCGTGCACTCCTTGGTATGATAGATTTCAAACAAGACCCGGGCCTCGGCCAATGAATACGGGCTATCCAGGATATGTTGATCAATGACACCTAAGATGTTGGTATAAAACCGGTTGAATTCGCGAATTTCTTCAATGATTTGAGAACTCATGGTAAACCTCCGTGGCGGTTTGCGGTTGACTTTGGCAACTAATAATAGAATAATCAATTTGGTTGCCTTTGTCAACTTTTTTTGGTGCTGTCCGGCAGGGATATTATAATGAATGAACCGGATAATAAAGGGAATATTAGGGATGAGGTGATTGAAATTGTCTGCAGGACTTACAGTTTTTGGGATCGTGGTTGATCACCGGGATCAAAATGCCCCTGATATGCAGGAAGTCATCACAAAATACGGCCGGGATATTATCGGCCGGATGGGGGTGCCGAGTCCCTCCAAAGAACAAGGGGTGATTACGCTGATCTACGAAGGCGAATCGAAAAACGCCACTACTTTCCGGAAGGAGTTGGAGGACATCTCCGGGGTTACTGTCCAAACCATGACCTTTGTGCAGTAAGGCGCGTGTCTTCGTCGTGAATTCAGCATGGAAGGGCAAAGCTGATTGGAGGAATTATTGCCGCTTTGAATGAAGGAGGCTGAATGGGGAGGGTTGATAGTTGATGTTGAAAAAACTTAAAGTCTGGCTGATTGCCGTTAGGGCGCCTTTTTTCAGCGCTTCGTTGATCCCGGTTTTGGTTGGTTCGGCTCTCAGCAGCAGGTTTGGGAATTTTCATTGCATCAAATTGTTATTGGCGTTATGGATTGTTGTCTCTTGTCATGCAGGGGCCAACCTCATGAATGATTATTTCGATGCTGAAGGAAGCGATCCCCTCAACCGGTTTCCGACCCCGTTCAGCGGGGGCAGCCGTTTAATTCAACAGGGTATTTTGCCCCGGAAGGCATATTACCGAGGGGCTAATATTATATATGGAGCGGCTTTTTTTACTGTATTGATACTAACCCTCCTTTATCAAAACTTGGGCATTTTGTTGTTGGGAGTAGCGGGAATCGTCATTGGCATTGTATACAGTGCCAGTAAAACTTTCGGGATGGGACGCGGCTGGGGGGAATTGGCGGTAGGAATAGGATTCGGCCCTTTTGCCACGGCAGGGAGTTTTCTGTTACAGACCAATTTTCTGTTGCCGGAAGCATTTTTGGCTGGGATTCCGGTTGGCTTTTTAATCATGGGCGTATTAATTTTAAATGAATTTCCCGACATAGAAGCCGACCGGGCTGTTAACAAACGGAATTGGATCGTCCGATCCGGGGGCGGGATCCAGGGGGTCTGGATTTACCTAACGGTCATTTCGTTAGCGTATTTTACATTAATCGGCGGCGTTTTTTTGGGCGTTTTTCCGGCTAAAATTTTAGTTTCCTGTTTTACCATTCCGTTGGCGGTATGGGTTTTATTGAAAATTTACCAATATCAAAGTGGCAACCCGGAGATTATCCCGGTTTTAGCAGGTAATATCGGCCTCCATTTTATTACAGGCATCTTGATCACGGTAGGTTTATGGTGGAAATAAAAAATCACGGTTTTTTATGCCAGCAAATCAATTGGGTTTGCTTCCAGTGAAGCCGTTTATAGTATTCTAGCGCGGGGGTATTTTGGACATCGGCGAGCAGCTCCAAACGTTTTGCATCGTGCTGATAGGCCCATGCTTCGGTTTGTGCCAAAAGAGATCGCCCGATACCTTGTTTGCGGTAATCTTGATGGACCACCATATCTTCAATTAAGGCCGCTTTACCGCCTTCGGCTGTTGTTATCAAAAGCTGGGCCGTACACATCCCGATAATTTGGCCTTCACATTCCGCCACCATAATACAACGCTGATCGGGCGCCTCAAGCATCAGCTTCAGACCCTGGCATTGTTTGACTTCATCAAAAGAAAAGTCGGCTTCAATGGAGAATAAGACTTTTAACAAATTGATGAGGGCGGGTACGTCTTTAGGAACGGCTTTTCGCAGAGAAAATTCCACCGGCACAGGAATACACCTCTTTCCACTTAATCGCTATCTTTGGATAAAGCAGGGGTCATATCACTTAAGGAATGTTCCCAACGGGGCTCCGGTCCCCGTAAATAAGATATTGCCGCTGCAAGAAGACTAAAGATAAAGGAAATGGTGAACGCGGTTCTTAGTCCGGAAATAAAGTGCGATACCGCGATTCCCTGAGAGCCGACCTGGGTTCCTACAAATAACCGGAGCAAGGCGTCCTGGCTGATACTTGAGGAAATCACGGCCATCGCCATGGCAATACTGATGACGCTTCCGGCATTATTCATCATGGTCCGGGTGCCGGCGGCAATACCTCTTTTCTCAACCGGTACCGCGCCCATAATAGCGCTGGTGTTGGGAGAGAAAAACATTCCCGAACCGGCGCCCATGATTATCATCCAAACAATCAACTCGGCAGTGGATGTGTTTTGGCCAATCTTCATAAAGCCGATTAAGCCGATGGCGGAGATGAATAAACCAATGGAACTTAAGATTCTTGAACCGTATTTATCGGAAAGCCATCCGCTAAATGGCGAGACCACCATCATCGCCAAGGCAAAGGGAGCAAGCAAAATTCCAGCCATCAGGGGATCAATACCCTTAATACCCTGAAAATAGAAGATTAACAAGAAAGTTACCGCACCGCGGGCGATACCGTTTAATAAATTGCTGCCGAATGCGAAAGCTAAAACCCGGGTTTTAAATAATTGCATATCCAGCATAGGTTCATCCAGTTGGCGTTCTACCCAAATAAAACGGACGAGTAATATAGTCGCCAGAACCAGTAAGCTTAAGATATAAATATTGAACCAACCGGTAAAACCGCCGAATGTCAGTGCAATCAATAAAGAAAGCATACCGACAAGAAATAAAAAGGAACCATGCCAGTCGAATTTTTGATGCTCCGGAAGAATATCGAGCTCTTTTAATTGAATCCACGCCCACAGCGTGCCGATGACACCAATTGGGACATTGACAAAGAAAATACTGCGCCAGCCGATATTGACTAAAAATCCGCCTAAAATCGGGCCGATAACCGAGGCGATGCTAATGACCATACTATTGATTCCCAAGGCTTTCCCCAGTTCTTTTTTGGGGAAGGCATCAGCCACAATTGCGGTGCTGTTAGCGACCATCAACGAACCGCCGACCGACTGGATTAAACGGAAGATCAGAAGCTCGAGACCGCTTTGGGAAAAGCCGCAAAGTAAAGAAGAAATTGTAAAAATAGCAAAGCCACTCACGAATAAATTTTTGCGGCCAATCATATCCGCTATCCGGCCTATCGCGGGGACCAAAATTGTCAGGGCCAACATATAGCCCATTAAAGTCCACATAATAAGTTCCATTCCGGCGTGGAGTTCCTTCATGATTACCGGTAGGGCAATCACTAAGGTCGTGCCGCTTAACACGGAGAATAGTGCGCCTAAAGTCGTACAGGATAAGGCGATCCATTTATAATCAATTTTTTTCATTCAACGGGGTCTTCCCTTCTTGGAGAGATTGATAGTATTGTTTTAACTTCACTGAGGCCTCTTTATATCGGGTCATGATTTTAGCCAGGCTTTGTTCTTTTGTCTCAATCCGGGTGATCTGGGCTTGAAGAGTTTCCAGTAACTGTTCAATGGCTTGGGGATCGACTTCAGGTTCATGGCAAAACATTCGCAAGGTTTGCTCCAGCTGCATGAATTCTTTGACATCACTCAGGCAAAAACCTAAACTTTCCCGGAATTCCTTAATTTGAACGATTTTTTCGATTTCCTCTTCCGAATAGAGCCGGTAACCGGATTCGGTCCGGAGCGGGCTGATTAAGCCGAGATCCTCGTAATACCGTAAAGCGCGTTTGGTTAATCCCGTTTTGACGGCAACCTCATCAATTTGAAAAGCTTTTTTATCCAAAGCGCAACCTCCTATACTATAGTCTTTAGTTTATATTAGATTAACCTTTACGTCAAGGTTATAGTTGTATTTTAACAACAAGTTCAACTCCATGGAAAAGTAGACATTTCCACCATGATTTTCAGGTTGTTTTTTCGCTGAATGTTTTGTAAGATAAAGGCCAAATTCCACAGTCAGTTTGAAAACTGCGAATTTTCTTATAAAAAGATTGTTTTTTTACAATCATTGTGGGGGATCAGGAAAACTAAAAAACTTTGAAAGGAGGGGAAACGATGCGAAAAAGCGTGCGAAACTATGGGGTCATTTTAAGCTTGTTTTTAATGGGTCTGATGCTTGCCGGGCCGGTTTATGCCGTCACTCCCAAGCACTTCGATTATTGGGTAAGGCCTTGGTACTGGTATGGCAGACCGATCCCGGCTCAACCAACGGTACCATTGGTTCCACATCCAGATATACCGACGGTACCTTCAGTACCACATCGTGACTTACCGACGGTACCATCGCTTCCCGGAGGCTCGAAGCCGGTACCTGATATAGGATCTGGAGTCGATCAAAATGTTTCAGCCCTTGATTTAACGGCGGATGAAACTCATATTTTTAAGCAAGTCAATGCGGAACGGGCAAAGAAAGCTTTGCCGGCTTTACAAATCAATTACCGGTTGGTCCAAACAGCCAGGACGAAATCGTTGGATATGATCAAAGGCGGCTATTTTGCTCATCAATCGCCTACCCTTGGAAGTCCGTTTGATCAAATGAAAAAAGCGGGCATCCCTTACCGTTCTGCTGGGGAAAATATTGCCGGAAATTCTTCCGCAGCCGGTGCCATGGTGAGCTGGATGAAGTCCTCCGGCCATCGGGCGAATATTTTAAATCCCAAGTTTAGCCACATCGGCATCGGTGTGGTGGATGGCGGACCTTATGGGAAGATGTTAACCCAGCAGTTTATCGGGTAATCTACTGCTACTTTGGATAAAAAAAGGGCCTATTTCTTTAACGAAAGGCCCTTTTTCCATTAGATTTTAATGTCCGATGGGACACTGGTTGTCTTTGGTATTATGCTCCAGGTTCATAGGGTTTTCTGTACAAGTCTCTTTTTTTGAGGCCGTTTTTCCGCGCTAAAAATAACCAACTTAGGTTGCCCATGAATAAATATAACCATCTGGGGACATTCATCCTGATATGGATATTATCGGCCGTTTCCAAATTATCCTTTTGGAGATCCTGGATGATTTTGGAAAATGCCTGATTGAGATGGTGGAAATTCTTTTTCATGAAGGAGGCATCCTTGGCTTCCAGTAACATCCCCCCTCCGCCGATTAGGATACCAAAACGAAAATGAGCATGGATATGACGGCTAAAGCTTTTGATTACCCGGACAGCTTCGAGATTAATACCGGGTTCGGGAAAGCCGCAATTAACGACGGCATATATTTTCGGGCTGCGGGAATTGTTGTGTTCGACATCATAATGGGAATAATCCTCTAAAAAACGCATCAGAATACCCGGTAAACAAAAGATGTAAAGCGGGAATACAATGATAACGGCATCCGCTTTGGCCAGGCTTTCAAAATCCTTATGGGTTTGATTTTTGGTGATGCTTTGGCGGATATCAATAAAAGTATGCGTGATACCGGGACCTTTAAGGACATTCCCGGCCATTTGTGCCAGAAGATTGGATGAGGATTCCTCGCGGTTCATTTTAGGACTGGCGCTTATAAAGACGATATTGCTCATTCCTGCTTCCCCCCTACGGACTCAAATTCCATGGATTGAAATGCCTGCATAAAACTGTTTTCACTGTCTTGTTTTTGATAGGACAGAACTTCAAAAGAGCCCTGATGCTTTAGGGGAATGTCGCTAAACAACTGTCTGTCGTCATCGGGAATTTCATCGGCGTAACCGATGAGGATTCGTTTCGGATGAGTGGCATAACGCCAGGGATGTTCGGTGAAACCTCTGGAATTGGTATTAAAAAACGGCAGTATGTTGGGAAGCCATCGATCAAGGGCATTTTTAATATTGGCGCTTACCTGGCCGAAAACCACCGGGCTGATGTAAATTACAAAATCACTACGGTTATAAAATTGGTTGATCTCAGTCATTCTGTCGTTAATAACACATTCTCCGGGCTTTTTAATCCAACAGCCAAAACACCCCATACAATAGGCGAGGTCATCCCTGCCGACCATGATAATTTCAGTTTCCAGTCCTTTTCTCTCGAAATAGGGAATGATAAAATTTTTCAACTTTTCAAACAGCGGGGTTTGCCCATCTTTATCAGCGATGATAGTAGCTATCATAATGTTCCTCCTTTTATTGTTTACACCGTCAACATTAGTATAAGATATAATGTTTGCTGTGTCAACATTGCAAAAAGTTAAAAATCATAACGTATGAATTGAATAATTTGATAAAATAGGATATTGAAAGATTATTTGAGGCGTTATGGATTAGAAAGGATGAGCATTTTTTGGCGGAGAAAACCTATCATCGCGATAATCTCAAATCGCAATTGATTGAAGAAGGGCTAAAGCTGTTGGATCGGGAGGGATATGAAGAGTTTTCCTTACGAAAGGTGGCTAAGGCCTGTAATGTAAGTCATACCGCTCCATACAGGCATTTTAAAAACAAGGACGAGCTGATTGCCGCAATCGGCCAAGAAATCAACCGCAAATTCAGTAATGCCCTTCTTGAATCGGTCCATCAATATCCGGATGACCCTAAAGCTCAATTAAAGGAAATGGGGTATTCTTATATCAAATTTTTCTCAGAAAATCCGGAATATCTGCGGTTGATTTTTTTAAGCGATATCAAACAACAGATGATGAAGAGCCTTCAAATATCAGAGGAATGTCCCATCTTTAGCGATGAAATTAGCAACGATCCCTTTCAGATCTTTTCGGATGCAGTGACTCGCTATAAAACGGAAATTCAGGATGACACAGCTTCTTCAGTCGATCAAGATGCACTCACCTTGTATTGCTGGGGCCTGGTGCATGGCATTGCGATACTGATTGCCAGAAAGGATTTTCCTTATCAGGGGGATACCTTGGAACTGGTTAGGAAAGTTATGTGGAATCATTCTGTTTTAAAATAATGTCAGCCAATCTAAATCCAATAACTATCAGTCGACATTGAAGCGGTTTACATTTATCGTTGTCTAAAAATATATCCGGAGGACTTAGTGGTGATTAATATTCTGTTCATTGTGATTGCAGTCTTTCTAGGCCTTGATTTCATCATTTTAATGGCTCTACTGGCCCGTTCATCCCAAGGAAGGGATTACCGGCTGGAAGCTCGCCTGGATGGTTTCGAGAAAAGCCAGGAGAAAACGGAGCGCTTCCTCCGGGAGGAGACTTTTAAGAACCGTGAAGAAAACCTCGGCAGCGCCAAGTTGCTCCGGGAAGAATTAAGTAACTCTTTTAAGATGGTGAGTGAAACCTTAATGGGGCGGATGAGTGAAATTGCCGGCTTGCAACGAAGTCAGCTGGAAATTTTTTCAATCCAATTAACAAACCTCACCAAGAGTAATGAAGAGAAAATGGAACAAATGCGGCAAACGCTTGAGGATAAATTACGAAACCTTCAGGAGGACAACGCCAAGAAGCTAGAACAAATGCGGGCCACTGTCGATGAAAAGTTGCATGAGACCTTGGAAAAAAGGTTGGGAGAGTCCTTTAAACTGGTCAGTGAAAGGCTGGAGCTGGTTCACAAGGGATTGGGAGAAATGCAGACGTTGGCCACCGGAGTCGGCGATCTGAAGAAAGTGCTGACCAATATCAAAACCAGGGGTACCTGGGGCGAAATTCAACTGGGTAATCTCCTGGAACAGATTTTAGCCGTTGAACAGTATGAAACCAATGTAATCACCAAAAAAGGGAGCAATGAAAGGGTTGAGTATGCCGTCAAATTGCCGGAAGGAGTATGGCTGCCCCTGGATGCCAAGTTTCCCCAGGAAGATTACCAGCGGCTTTTGGAAGCCCAGGAACAGGCGGACCCGGTTATGGTGGAAGAGTACGGCAAGCAATTGGAGGCTCGGATTAAAGCGGAAGCCAAGGATATCCGGGATAAGTACCTGGATCCGCCTTTTACCACCGATTTCGGGATTATGTTTTTGCCGATTGAAGGATTGTACGCGGAAGTCTTGCGCAGACCCGGTTTAGTCGATATCTTGCAAAGAGAATACCGGGTGAATGTCACCGGGCCAACCAGCCTCGCTGCGTTACTCAATAGCCTGCAAATGGGCTTTAAGACCCTGGCCATTCAAAAACGTTCCAGCGAAGTGTGGTCCTTACTGGGGGCGGTGAAGACCGAGTTTGGGAAATTTGGAGATTTACTGGAGAAGACTCACAAAAAGCTTCAGGAGGCCAGTAATACGATAGTCGATGCGGCTCAAAAATCCCGGGGAATCGAAAGAAAACTCCGGGAGGTTCAGGAGTTGCCCTCGCCGGAAGCTAAAATCTTGTTGGGGCAGCTTAAAGAGGAGGAGATTGCTTCCGGCTCCGAAGAATAGAAGTAAAATAAGATGCTGACCATATTCCGGTTTTCCTGTTCCGATTCCCGAAAATCAAGATTACTGCTGTTTTAGTGCTTTTATCGCGCTTGTCTGCGGTTTTAAACCGTTTAGCTCCATTTGCCTTTGGCGGCAACGTTATTGGATACCCAAGCTATGTTTGACTTTGATGATAAACTATTCCTATAGGGAGAATATTCAAATCTATGGAATGATTTTATTCGCGGAAAGCTGGAAGATAACGTTGCGCTTTGATTTTTTACAGCCAGATACGGAAATTAGACGAGAAATGATATTGAATGGCTCGATTTCGAAAACCATTCTTTTTTTATCCATCCCCACGTTGATGATGGGAATTGTCCAATCCATCATACCGGTGGTCGACGGCCTGTTTATCAATAATATTGCCGGAACGGTTGCAGGCAGTGCGGTGGCGTATTCCGGACCGATCGTCAACATGATGGGCGCCCTGGCCCAGGGTTTAAGCGCGGCCGGAATGGCCATTATCGGACAGACCAACGGCAGGGGCGATTTTGAGGAAGCGAAAAGAGTATCGGCGCAGGTTATGATCTTTGCCTTCCTTTTAGGGATTATTACCGCCCCGCTTCTAATCCTGCTCGCCTTTCCGATTTCCTGGAACGTGAATGCGGATATCTCCCATGATGTTTTAGTCTATACGGCCCTCAATGCGCTGGTGATTCCCTTTGCATTCCTTGAATCCATTTATAATGCGATAAAAAGCGCAGCCGGAAAGCCTGAGGCTGCATTTATCCGCATGGTTTTAATGCTTGTCCTAAAAATAATCACCAATACCGTGTTCATCGCCATTTTTCGGTGGGATATCGTCGGCGCAGTGATGGCTTCCCTTTTTTCCAACATTTTAATATGCATTTGGATGTATTATGAACTTTTCCTGAAGGAAAGCAAAGATCGTCTGGAAATCAAGGGCTTTCATTTTGATTTTACCATTATCCGGGAGCTTTTCAGGATCGGTATTCCCTCCATGCTTTCAAACCTCATTTTGAATCTGGGTTTTTTCTTGATTAACATAGAAGTCGCCAAATACGGCACCGTTGTTTTGAGTGGACAAGGCATTGCCAATAATATCACTTCTGCTTGCTTTATACTACCTTCTTCCTTCGGTTCCTCCGTTACCACCATGGTCAGTATGAACATCGGGGCTGGACAAAGTGAAAAGGCCAAACAGTCCTGCACGGTAGGCTGTATCATTAGCGCGATTACTGCGGTTATATTGATAGCGGTTGTGGTGCCGCTATCTTCCCACATTACCCTTTGGTTTACCCGACAACAGGATGTGTTGGATGTAGCCAACAAGGCTCTCCATATTTATACCTATTCTGTGGTTGGTTTCGGCATTTGTATGGTGCAGCAGGGCGCCTTTATCGGCTTGGGACGTACCCGGATTCCATTGTTCGCCAGTATTCTGAGAGTATGGCTTCTTCGTTATCTGTTTATATTAGCCACCGAACGGATGTTGGGCCCCTATTCGGTATTTTGGGGAAACCTTTTTTCAAATTACGTTGCAGCGGTCATCACAACGATTCTCATTTTACGGACCGAATGGGTTTCGGATCTTCCTCAAAAGGCAGTAGCTTGGAAGCATAATTAGCAAATTTACTCCTATCATTCAATGCTTTACGAATGAATTCATTGGATGACCGAGAGAATGATTTTCCTGTTAAAACAATGAATCCATAAATCCGTTAAATTTGGCACCTTTGAAAAAAGCGATTAATCCCCATCTATGACCATCGGCTGGCTATGGTGGGATTTTTACTTTAAAAATTTATCCGGATGAACTTTTGACCGGAGGGTAATATCCAGGTGGAAAAATTTTTCACCATTTTAGCGGAAGCATGATTTTGCGGGGAGTGATTGCAATAAATCCTGCAAATTCTGGTCCTTTTTATACCCGAGAGGCAGCTTTTATCTGATTTTAAACTTAGCATACTTCGCAATAATCGTAGAAGTAATGATCCCCATGATGTTAAATTGGATGACCGCCATAATATTGGAAAGAGGATCGCTTCTCCCTTGGATTTCGATCCGTAAGAACTTCATAAAAAAACCGATGGAAGCCATCCAGATGATGGCTCCTACGCCAATGCCCTTAAGGATATAAAAATCTTTGCCGGTCAGCCGCAAAGTATAGGCGACCACCATTCCAAAAGCCGACCCTAAGATGAATTGAGCAAGTAAACCAACGAAGTATCCCGTCGGAGTGTGAATCAGCTGTTGGTTTAAAAAGATATTGGCTGCAGTTTCCCAGGTAGCAATGAACTTGAAACCGAGCAGCCGGACCAAAAGATTAAAAAGAGTCATTGCCAAGGTGGCCGTCACCCCGGCTATTGTACCAATGGTAATTGTGTCCCGCATAGTTTACCTCTTTTTTCGAAAATAGCTTCTTTTTCAAAATTAGTCTTGTAAAATTCTTTCCGCTACCGCTACTCCGTTATTCAATTCCTTTTATTTAAAAGAAGGCGGATTCAAGCCGGTTTCGCAATGAGCCCCAATATGCCCAGAAAAAAGGTATTCCGGAAAAGATCCGATAAGATAATTCTTATCGCCAGCAGGAAAACTAAGAACGTTTTACTAGTTTCGGAATACTCAAAGATCAGGGAGGTTTTGATGATGGCTCTATCAATCGCCAGTTTAGGTTATTATTTGCCGGAAAACCAGATTTCCAATGACTTTTTATTGGAAATGCTACAGAAAAAAGGAGGACAATTTGTTGATATTGAAAGATTAAAGAAGAAATTAACCCATAATAAAGCCGAGTTTCGCCATTTTAAAAATCCTGATGAGAGTGGAATGGATATGGCCGAAAAAGCTGCTAAAAAATGCCTGGAAAAAATCGGTTTTGACCCTAGGGAATTGGATTTCATCTTGTATGTCGGGATGCTCCGCGATTATGTGGAACCGGCCATGGCGGTAATGTTACAGGATAGACTGGGAGCAAAAAGAGCTCACGCTTTTGATCTCTCCAACGCCTGCAATAGTTTTCTGAACGGTATGGAAATCGCCTATCTGTATGTGCAGACCGGAAAATACCGGAATGCTTTAATAGTAGGAGCAGAGGACGGTTCGGAACGGATTCCCTGGCATCTGTTTCATTCGGAGGAGAACTTTGCCGGTTTCTCAGCGCTGACCATCTCCGACGGCGCAGCGGCGATGTTATTGCAGGATATTCCGGATCACCGGGGTTTCACGGAATTTGTCTTCGATACCTATGGTGAATACAATGATCTCTGCCGGGTCAAAATCGGCAAAGAGCGGGATGATTTAAAAATCATGGTCAAAAGCAAAGAATTAGCCGTCACCGCTCTCAAAATATTACCCGAGTTTGTGACCGCTTTTATGGAAAAAACCCGAAGGACCTTAGGCCGGATCGATATTTGGTTCTTTCACCAAGTCACCGGTGATCCCCGTAATTTTTGGGGTAATCTGGATGAGGATCTGGTGAATAAGGCCTACAATACTTTTTCAACGGTGGGCAATACCGGTAGTATTTCGATAGCTTTGGGAATGGCGCTGGCAGAAGAAAACGGTAAAATGAAAAGAGGAGATTGCGTGGCGGCGGTGGTGGGAGCGTCCGGTTTCAGCTGCGGGGCCACGGCGTTCGTGTATTAAATCATGATTCGACAGGGTGGAAAGACCATAGAGCTGGACTGGAAGAAGGGCGTTTGGGATAAAAACTTTGGAAACAGCCGGTGGGATTCCAAAATTTGGATATAGTTGATGAACAGTCAATCTTTTAGTAAAATTTAAATGCAACAATATTTGGGGATAAGACTTTGAAAGCCCCGGTTTTGTTACGGGAAGGGGGTGGCCGTTTGAATCGTGAGCTGATGGAGATTCTACAACAGATTAGCGGTGAAGAAAGAGAAATATTGTCCGGCCGGCATGCCATCCAAAAAGAACTTTACACCAATTCATCCGGTTTTATCATCGACAGCAAGAAAATGATTTCCGAGGGCAAGCTGATCGACATCCGTCCTCATACCCGTTTTATCGGTTTTCCCAAACATAAACACAACTATATTGAAATCGTTTACATGTGTTCCGGTACCACCCGGCATATTATCAACGGAAAAGACGAGAGGCTTTTAGGTACCGGCGAACTGTTGTTTTTAAACCAACATGCTTTCCATGAAATTACGGCTGCCGCTCAAAATGATATCGCGGTAAACTTTATGGTACTGCCCGAATTTTTTGATATCGCCTTCGAGATGATCGGTAATGATAATAATATCCATGATGATAATATCCTAAATCACTTCTTGAGCAGTGCTTTACAACGCGACAGATATGAGATCGGTTACATGCATTTCAAAGTAGCGGGGATATTGCCGATTCAAAACTTGGTCGAGATCTTGGTTTGGAGCCTTATCAACCAGCAAAACAATAATCGCAAGATCAATCAAACCACGATGGGACTTCTTTTTTTGGAACTTTTAAATTATACCGATCATATGGACCAGGAAAGGCCTGATCGATACGATGATTCACTGGTGATCGCCATCTTAAAACAGATTGACGAATCGTACCCTACCGTAAGTCTTTCGCAGATTGCTAAAAAATACAACCAGCCGATTTCCAAGTTAAGCAGGCTGATTAAACGGAATACCGGTTATACTTATAAAGAGCTTTTGCATCAGAAACGCTTTACCAAAGCGATTCAGCTTTTGAACCGCAGTACCCTCTCTGTTGAAGAGATTATCGCCGCGGTAGGATATGATAACACCAGTTATTTTTATCGTAGTTTCCGGAAAATCTACGGCATGAGTCCGAAAACCTATCGGAAAATCAATAATTAATAATGTTTCCTGGAAAATAAACCAGCGAGAAGTTAACAAATAAGGACGTAATTTTGAATAAATTACGTCCTTATTTTTATATGGTTGCAATACTATAATAAAAATGTAACAAAAATAAAGATAATGTGGTGTGAAACATGAATAACCTTTACTTGGCAATTGATATCGGAGCATCCAGCGGCCGCCATATCCTTGGGACTTTGAAAGACGGCCAAATTACCCTGGATGAGATTTATCGTTTCACCAATGAGATGAAAGTCCGAAACAACCACCTTTGTTGGGATTTCGACTATTTGTTTGAACAAATTCTGCTCGGCCTCAAAAAATGCGGTGAACTCGGGAAAATACCGATCAGTATGGGCATTGATACCTGGGGTGTGGACTTTGTGTTGTTGGATAAGGATGAGCGAGTCCTGGGGGATACCGTCACTTACCGGGATAGCCGCACCAACGGCATGGATGGGGAGCTACGCAAATTAATCCCGGAAGATGAGTTATACCGGCGGACCGGGATTCAAAAACAGTTGTTTAATACGGTTTATCAGCTTTTGGCTCTGCAACGGACCAAGCCGGAAATATTGGACAGGGCGGAGCAGTTTCTGATGGTTCCGGAATATCTCAATTTTTTGCTGACGGGAATGAAAGTTAATGAGTATACCAACGCAACGACCACCGGTATGGTGGATGCGAGGAAAAAAACCTGGGATCGTTCCCTCATCGAGCTGCTGGGCATCAAACCCTCGCTTTTCGGTGAGTTGAAACTGCCCAAAACCAGGCTGGGACCTTTACAGAAAGTGATTGAGGAAAAAGTAGGTTTTCAATGTGAAGTAGTGCTTCCACCGACTCATGATACGGCATCGGCAGTGTTGGCAGCGCCCTTGAAGGATAATCATTCCGTTTATATAAGTTCCGGGACTTGGTCACTGATAGGCCTTGAAAAACCGGAACCTGACTGCCGTGAAGCGAGCCGGGCGGCTAATTTTACCAACGAAGGCGGTTATGATTACCGTTACCGTTATCTGAAAAATATCATGGGGTTGTGGATTATCCAATCGGTGAAAAAAGAATGGGGTGAGGGCTATTCCTTTTCCCAATTATGTGCGATGGCAGAGGCGGAGAAAGGTTCTCCATCTATCATTGATGTCAATGACCAGACTTTTTTGGCGCCGCCCAATATGATTGAAGCTATCAAAGATTTTTGCAGGCAAAGGAGACTGGGGGTTCCAACCCGGCCCGGCGAAATAGCCGCCTGCGTTTATCATAGCCTGGCTCAAAGTTATCGGGACGCGGTTTTGGAAATTGAAGCCTTGCAGAATATGCAAATTAATTCCCTTCATATTGTGGGTGGGGGTAGCCAGGCGGATTACCTTAATGAATTGACTGCCCGCTATACCGGAAAGCAAGTACTGGCGGGTCCCATTGAGGCCACTGCAATCGGCAACATCCTATCGCAGATGTTGGGCGCCGGCGAATTTAAAACACTGGCGCAAGCAAGAGAGGCCGTGGTAAAGTCGTTTCCTATCAAGAAATGGTGATGATTTAAAAAGGAGGATTTCAATGAGTGAACATGAAACGAACGTTATGATGGAAAATTATCGCCTGGCGCGGGAGAGTTACCGCGAAATCGGGGTTGATTGCGACCAAGCGGTAGCCAGGCTGAGTGAAATTTCAATCTCCATCCATTGCTGGCAAGGGGATGATGTCGGTGGTTTTGAAAACAGCGGCGGACTTACGGGGGGCATTGCCACCACGGGAAACTATCCGGGTAAGGCCCGTACCCCTGAAGAATTAATGGAGGATATTGACCGAGCCTTATCGTTGATTCCGGGTAAACACCGGCTGAATATTCATGCCAGTTATGCAATCAATGATGGAAATCCAGTCGGGCGCGATATGCTGGAGCCGAAACAGTTCGTTCCGTGGCTGGAGTTTGCAAAGCAGCGGGGCTTGGGGCTTGATTTTAACCCTACCTTTTTTTCCCATCCCAAGGCATCCAGTGGGCTGACGCTGTCGCATCCCGACGGGGAAATCCGAAATTTTTGGATTCGGCATGGCCAGGCTTGCCGGAAGATCGCCGCTTACTTCGGCAAAGAGCTGGGAACCCCATCCCTTTGCAATCTATGGATACCCGATGGATATAAGGATATTCCCGCGGACCGCCTGGGGCCCCGCTTGCGTTTAAAAGAAAGTCTGGATGAGATCTATCGTGAAAAGTTTGACTCCCGGTATTTAATAGACTGTGTGGAAGGAAAAGTGTTTGGCATCGGGGTCGAAGCATACACAGTGGGGTCCCATGAGTTTTACCTGAGTTATGCGGCAAAAAACGGCCTTTACTTTTTACTGGATAACGGCCACTTTCACCCCACTGAAGCGGTTTCCGATAAGATACCCGCGCTTTTGGCTTTTTTTGACCGGGTCCCTTTGCATGTAACCCGTCCGATGCGCTGGGATAGTGACCACGTGGTATTGCTGGATGATGAACTAAAGGAAATCGCCAAAGAAATCATCCGTTGTGACGCTTTGGACAAAGTCATGATCGGGTTGGATTATTTTGATGCCAGTATTAACCGGGTTGCCGCCTGGGTCATTGGAGTCCGGAACATGCAAAAGGCGTTGCTCCAGGCGATGTTAATTCCCCATGAAAAGCTCAAGGGACTCCAGGATAGCGGTAAATTTACCGAACTGATGATGGTGAATGAGGAGCTCAAAACGTATCCGCTGGGTGCGGTGTGGGATCATTTCTGCCGGCAGCAGAATGTTCCAATAAAAGATCAATGGTATGAAATCATTCGAAGCTATGAAACAGATGTTCAAATGAAGCGGAGGTAACACTGATGAAGGTATTGGAAGCAGAATTTATGCAAGGATTTATCCGCATGGCTGATGATGGTTTCCGTCAGGGATGGCATGAGCGTAACGGCGGTAATCTTACATACCGCATGAAACCGGAGGAAATCGAAGAAATTAAGTCGGATTTATCCTTCGGCAAGCCTTTTGTTGATCTGGGCGTCAGGGCGGCTAATTTGGCGGGAGAATATTTTGTGGCCACCGGAAGCGGTAAATTCTTAAGAAATGTGGCGTTAGCCCCCCAGGATAATCTTTGTATCGTTCAAATCGATGAACAGGGCGAACGTTACCGGATAGTCTGGGGGCTTGAAAGAGGCGGCGTCCCAACCAGTGAGTTTCCTACCCATTTTATGAATCATAGCGTTAAAAAAGCAGTAACCGGCGGAACGCACCGGGTGATTTACCATGCCCATACCCCGAGCGTGATTGCGCTAACGTTTGTCCTGCCGCTGGAAGATAAAGAATTTAGCCGGGTTCTCTGGACCATGGCCACGGAGTGTCCGGTGGTGTTTCCCGACGGTGTCGGGGTGGTTCCCTGGATGGTTCCCGGAGGAAGCCAGATCGCCCTGGCCACCTGTGTGCTGATGAAAAAATACGATGTGGCTATTTGGGCCCATCATGGCACATTCTGCTCCGGTCCCGACTTTGATATCACTTTTGGTCTTATGCATACGGTAGAGAAATCCGCGGATATTTATGTCCGGGCCATGAGCTGCGGCCAGGGGATAAGACAGACCATTTCGGCCCAAAACCTAAGGGACATTGCCCGGGATTTCAAGGTAAAATTGCGGGAAGAATTCTTGGATTGAAGATAAATTTCATGGCGCGTAAGCCATACTCTACAAGCATATCATGGAAGTATCCAATTTAAAGGAGGGGAAGGCGGGTTGTAATACCAGGAGAGCTGTCCCAAAATATTGTGCGATGGGCGGGAATTTTTTGGGACAGCCTCTTTCCTTTATGATGACTTATCCTTTCGCTCGGGGTTAGTCCATCTTGGCCTGGCCTGGATGGTCATCATTATTTTTTTTCTTCATCTGCTACCTCCGCCGCTACCTCGCGTGCCGAAATTATCACGATATCACGGACTGGAACATCCTGGAAATATTGATAATAGTCGGTGGGTTCTTCGGCTATCTTATCGACTACCTCCATTCCCTGGACCACTCTGCCGAAAACACAATACCCAAAACCCGCGGCCGAATCATTTTGATGATCCAAATAGTTGTTGTCCACTAAATTAATAAAAAATTCCGAAGTAGCGCTGTCCACAACCTGGGTGCGGGCCATTGCGAGGGTGCCGCGCAAATTGGAGAGACCGTTTCCCGCTTCGTTAACAATGGGCGGAAAACCGTCTTTGTGAGCCATTCCGGAAGTAAACCCTCCGCATTGAACCATGAAATTGGGAATGACCCGGTGAAATAGGGTGGCATCGTAAAATTTTTCACGGGTATAACGCAGAAAATTTTCCACCGTAAGGGGAGCTTTGTCAGAAAATAATTCGACACGGATGTTTCCCAGGGTGGTTTCCAAAACAACCTGGGGATATTGAGGCGCTGAAGGATTTTGAGGGACCATTTTTTTCTCCTTTGAATTTTAATATTCGATTCGTGTTGGAGAGCCCATTGAATTTAGATTTTGAACTGGGCGACCAAAGCGCTGAGACGTTCGGCGCTTTTCTCCGTATCGTACATCTGTTTTTGGACTACCATGACTTTTTCCACAATGACCGAGGTTTTTTCGGCGATATTTTGGGTGCCGGCGGCTCCTTCGTTTACGGTAATGGCGACATTGTTGATGGAGACATTGATTTCGGTTATAATGCCGATCAATTCCTGGATGGTGGCGGTGAAGTCCCGCAGGATGGTTTCGATCGATTGGGTATCCGTACTATATAATTCCCCGGTTTTGACCAAATCCTTATAATTTGTAATCACCTGGCTGTCGATAAATTCCAAAACCTTTGCGGAACTGGCAGAAAGATCTTCAACCGATTTTACCACAGTTTTGGTGACCTTTTGAATTTCATCGACGGTTTTCTTAGAATCATCTGCCAGAGCCCTTACTTCATCCGCCACCACCGCAAAACCTCTTCCCAAATCCCCGGCCCGGGCGGCTTCAATGGCGGCATTCAGGGCCAACAAGTTGGTTTGGGATGTGATTTGCATGATCGAGTTGGAGAGGACATTGATCTTTTCAACGGCTTTGGACTGCTCAATCACGGATTCCATTTCTTCTTTAGTTTCCGTATAAACGCTTTGGGCTTTTTGCTCGGAAGTTAAGGCCCCATTTTTTAACTCCGCGGCATTATTGCTTATTTGCGCCAAGGCCTGAACGCTCTGTTGCGCTTTATTTCCCATGGCCTCAATCGCTTTTTGAACCTCCTGGGAGGAAGCGTTCATTTCCTCCGCCGAAGCCGACGCTTCTTCCATACCCGCCGAGAGTTGCTCGACGGTGGCGGATGTATCATCCGTTTGCGTCATTAAAGTTAATATTTCGGAATTGACATGGCTCACGGAATTTTTGATGTTTTGGAATTCTCCCACCACTCCCTGGACGATTTCGCGAATGGAGCGCTGCATGGTATGGATGGCTTTTGCCATAGCGCCAATCTCATCATTTCGTTTTAGGGTCGATAATGGAAGATCGATGCTGAAATCGCCGGTGGCCATTCTTTCAAGGTGTCTTCTGGATAAATCGATTGGATTAATCAAGGAGCGGGTAACCATCATAATCAAAATGGCCGATATGATCGTAAAGAGAAGGGTAATGATGACAAAAATGAGGAGCATCCCGGTGAGGGGAGACATTAGTTCCGATTCGGGAGCGGTAATCGCCAGCGACCATGAGGAGTCGTATATTCCCTTGACTCGGGAATAGACGATATATTTTTTGATTTTTTGATAGACATAATGATCAATGCCGGTATTGTTTTTGATCATGTCCGTGAAAACTTTTTTGAGACTTTTATCGGCCTTCGGGTCTTTAATGGGGTTCAGTTTCATCATGAGGTTTCTTTGAGGATGAACGATAGTCAGGCCTTCGCCATTGATCATATAGGCGTAACCGGTTTTCCCTATTTTGATCGAAGTAATCATTTTTTGGATTTCACCGACTTTGATAATTCCGGCGACGATCCCTATGATTTGACCCTCTCTTTTTACAGGGGCCGCGACTACAACCACTTGGTAGCCGGTAGTTTTTGATATCAGGGGATCGGAGATTACCGTTTTTCCGGTAGCCATCAACCGTTTAAAGTAAGCCCGGTCGGCGATATTGTCGGTGCTCCCTAAGGTTGTGAAATAACTGCCCGATAAATCCGAATAAAAAAGCATCACGTACATGGAATTTTGCCGGGCCACGGGCGCCAAATTTTCTAAAATGATGGAGGGATTGCCATTGGCATTTTTGATGGAAGGAGAATTCGCCAGGACGTTGATTTCAGCTTTGCGGGCTTCAAGCCATAACCCTACCGACTGGCCATAGGACTGTGCCAGGGATGTAATGTTGGTTTCAAAATTACGGACCAAAATTCGCCGGGCATTGAGATAATTAATCAATGACAGTCCACTTAAAGCGAGGATTAAAATTGCAATGACAAGGGCTGTTAATTTAGTTTTGATGCTTTTGGCGAAGAAAAATTTTTGCAGATTGTCGATTCGCTTTTTTATATCATTCATGTTGTTCCTCCTGATCATGATGGTTTGTCTTTGGGGGGTGGTCCATAATTTGAAAATCCAGCATAAAAGGGGAATGCGTTCTATAAAGTATCATCGACGTATTTTTTTGATAACTTTACATAAATGTTAAAAAAATCAAAACTTAAAGCGTAAAGGTTAAAGTGCTATTCCCATCATCCCTGAAAAGATGTCCTGTCCCTTAAAATGTGATAAAATATGAAGAAGAGTTCAAAAATAAAGTTTCCGGAGACGGATTAATGCTGGAAGAGGCGGAACTGCTCCTTCAAAAATATTATGGTTACCCCAAGTTTCGTGAGGGGCAAACCAAAATTATCAGTAGTATCTTACAAAAGAACGATACCTTTGCGATCATGCCAACCGGCGCCGGCAAATCCATTTGTTTTCAAATTCCGGCGTTGCTGTTTCAAGGTGTTACCCTGGTTGTTTCTCCGTTGATCTCTTTGATGAAAGACCAGATCGACTCCCTAAACAGCCTCGGAATTCCGGCCGCGTTTATCAACAGTTCATTGACTCCCCGGGCAGTGGATGAAAGGATTCACCAAGCGAGTCTCGGCGCTTACCGCCTTCTTTACATCGCCCCGGAACGTTTGGAAGTGGAATCTTTCATCCAAATGGTTGAAACGCTTCAGATTTCATTCATCGCCATTGATGAAGCCCATTGCGTGTCTCAGTGGGGGCATGATTTCAGGACCAGTTACCGTAGAATCAGTCCGTTTATCAAACGTCTCGCCAAACGGCCGGTGGTGGCGGCGTTTACCGCAACCGCCACTCCGGAGGTAAAGGATGATATTGTTAAATTGTTGGCGCTGGAAAAACCGGAACTTTTCATCACCGGGTTTGATAGGGAGAACCTGTCGTTCTCCGTGGTGCGGGGAGAAAACAAACGCGATTTCCTGACCCATTACATCGCCTCCAATCAGCAACATTCAGGCATTATTTATGCAGCGACCCGTAAGGAAGTGGATCAGATTTGTAATTCATTGGTCAAGCAGGGTTACGCCGCGGGGAAGTATCATGCAGGTTTGCCGGATAAGGAACGAATCCGGAATCAGGAGGCTTTCCTTTACGATGACGATAAGATTATGGTTGCCACCAATGCTTTTGGCATGGGAATCGATAAATCCAATGTCCGCTATGTCATCCACTACAATTTGCCCAAAAATATGGAGTCATACTATCAAGAAGCGGGCCGGGCGGGCCGGGACGGCGGCCCCAGCGAATGTATCCTGTTATTTGCGCCGCAGGACATTGTGATTCAGAAATTTCTGATTGAACAGACGGTATATTCCCCGGCCCGCAAACAAAATGAATTAAAGAAACTCCAAACCATGGTGGATTACGCCCATTCCCCCCGGTGCCTGCGGCGGTTTATTCTGGAATATTTCGGTGAGGAAAAGCTGCCTGAAGAGTGCGGCAATTGCGGAAACTGTAACGACCAGACCGAGCTTGCCGATATCACGTTGGAAGCCCAAAAGATTTTTTCTTGCATATTCCGGATGCGCGAACAATATGGTATATCCATGGTAGCGGATGTATTGAAGGGATCGGGCGCCAAAAAGATCATCCAACAAAGATTGAATGGGCTTCCAACATACGGAATCATGAAAGAAATTCCCTTATCCGAAATCAAGGATTTGATGAACCGGCTGGTATCAGAGGATTATCTACGGTTAACCCCAGGCCAGTATCCCGTTGTCAAATTGCAGCCGAAAGTGACTCCGGTATTGAAGGGGGAAGCCAAGGTGATGCAAAAAATCGTTCAGCGAAAGACAACATTGGAACAAGACGATTCGTTGTTCGAAACCTTACGGAAACTGCGGAGGGAAATCGCGGCCCGGGAAGGTGTACCCCCATACATTATCTTTACCGACAGCACTTTACGGGAAATGTCTGCGCTTAAGCCCACAAATGGCAAAGCCTTACTGGCCATTAAAGGGGTGGGCGAATCCAAACTGGAGAAATACGGGAATTTGTTTATGGATGCCATTTTGAACCATGAAACTCACTGAAAATAGCGGGGTAAATATAACTGTTCGGAAGAGGAATTGGCAAATATATGGCGAAAGTTAACTAACTTGTGCTTTCAGAATTTTGTGAAAAGGATGTTTCATAGATGAAGATCAGCGACATTTACCAACAAAAGGCGCATGGGCGTGAGCCGGTATTGTCTTTTGAAATATTTCCTCCCAAGCCGGATTATCCCCTGGATTCCGTTTTTGAAACCCTTGGAGAATTGAAAGATCTCAAACCGGATTTTATCAGCGTCACCTATGGAGCGGGCGGTTCGAGCCGCGCCAGGACCATTGAAATCGCCTCCCGGGTGAAACATGAGTATCAACTGGAATCTCAGGCTCACCTGACCTGCGTCGGGCATTCTCCGGCTGAACTGGATAAAATTATTGATGAAATCGGAAACCATGATATTGAAAATATTTTAGCCCTGCGGGGGGATCCTCCTAAAAATCAACCGGACTATAAACCTGAACCCGGTTATTACCGGGATTCCATTGATTTGGTGCGCCATATACGGAGAAAAGGCGGTTTTTGCATTGGCGCCGCCGCGTATCCCGAGGGCCATTCACAGACGGCCCGGTGGGACCGGGATTGGTTGCGGTTACGGGATAAAGTCGCCGAAGGGGTTGATTTTTTACTAACCCAAATGTTTTTTGACAACCGGGTTTTTTATAATTTTGCCGAAAACATGCTCCGTTTGGGGGTTAAAATTCCGGTGTCGCCCGGAATTATGCCGATTTTAAACCTGGGCCAAATTAAAAGGATGATCAATTTGTCAGGGGCTTCCATCCCTTCCAAACTGTTATTAATGTTTGACAAGTTTGGGAATAATAGTGATGACTTTGAGAAAGCGGGCATTGAATACGCTATCAACCAAATTGATGATTTATTGGAAAACGGAGTGGCTGGAATTCATCTTTGCACCATGAATAAGGTGCTTCAAACGCGGGCAATTGTCGAAAATTCCAAATTGAGGAGCCATTCATGAAGAACAGTCAGGATAATCAGGAATTAAAAAAATTAGTCGGAGTGGCCGCGGCCGGTTTAGTCACCGGCGGAATGGTCTGCGGTATCGGCACCGGTTCCACCGTAGCCTTTTTTATTGAGGAACTGGGCCGCCGGGTCAAAGAGGAAAATTTGCAGATTGTTGGTGTGCCGACGTCTTTTCAATCCAAAATACTTTGTCAAAAATATCAGATACCCCTCCGGGATACCCAGGATTGCTCGGAGTTGGACCTGGCGGTGGATGGAGCCGACGAAGTGGACCCCGAGCTCAATGTGATCAAAGGGGGCGGGGCTGCTCAAACCCGTGAGAAAGTCGTGGCGGCTATGGCAAAGCGGTTTATAGTGATTGTGGATGAGTCGAAATTGGTGCCAAGCTTAAATAGCGCTTTTCCGGTTCCGGTGGAGATTATTCCTGCCGCGCTTAGCTATACTCAGGAGCAAATTAAAAAGCTCGGCGGAGAAAGCGTCCTGCGGATGGGAATCCGGAAGGATGGCCCGGTGGTCACCGATAACGGTCAATTCATATTGGATGTGCAATTTAAACCCGGTTCCGATTTAAGAATGATTGACCAGCGACTCCATCAGACCCCCGGGGTTGTCGAAACCGGCTTGTTTTATGATTTGACTGCAATGGTGCTGGTGGGCTCGGCAAAAGAGATGAAGGTCAAAAAGCTTGAAAAAAAACAACAGATGAAATAAAATTTTGGGAATCCCAATCGTTTTAACCTCGATCCGGCAAGTAAGTGACAATTTTTCTGCGATGACGCAGAAAAATTGGCCGGATCGGGTTCATTGTTTGAATCCGGCAAGTTTAAATGTGACTGAGTTTTTGAAGTTACTTGCCGGATTCAAGTTTAAAGTAACATATTTGGTGATTGACTGAAGAGGTGTCTGGAATGGCTGAGGTATCAGAGGGTAAAGTTGTACCGATAATTTTAGAGCACGAGATGCGGAATTCTTTCCTGGATTACGCCATGAGCGTCATTGTGGACCGGGCGTTACCCGATGTCCGTGATGGAATGAAACCGGTTCACCGCCGGATCCTATACGGCATGTTTGAGTCGGGAGCGACTCCGGACAAGCCTTACCGTAAATCGGCCCGTATCGTCGGAGATGTCATGGGGCGTTATCATCCTCATGGCGATGCCTCCATCTATATGACGATGGTGCGGATGGCTCAGGATTTTTCCTACCGGGAGACATTGGTGGACGGTCACGGTAACTTCGGTTCCATTGATGGAGATTCGCCCGCGGCCATGCGGTATACCGAGGTTAGAATGGCCAAACTGGCCATGGAAATGATGGCGGATATCGACAAGAAAACTGTCGATTTCAAGCCGAATTTCGATGAAAGTTTGGAAGAGCCGGTGGTATTGCCGGCCCGTTTCCCCAATCTTCTGGTGAACGGATCCGAAGGAATTGCGGTGGGGATGGCCACCAAAATCCCTCCCCACAATCTGGGCGAAGTTATCGATGGCGCCGTATTGTTGATTGATAACCCGGAGGCGGAAGATAAAGAACTGTTGCGAATGGTAAAAGGACCGGATTTTCCTTTGGGCGCTACGATTTTAGGCCGCGAAGGAATTCGGGATGCTTATTTAACCGGTCGCGGTTCGATCAAAGTCCGCTCAAAAACCCAGATTGAAGAGATGGGTAATGGTAAGAACCGTATCATTGTGAGCGAAATACCGTATCAAGTCAATAAAGCCCATTTAATCGAAGAGATTGCCGGACTGGTCCGGGAAAAAACGGTGGACGGCATTACCGATTTGCGCGATGAGTCGGACCGCAACGATAAAGTGCGGGTTGTCATCGAGTTACGGCGCGACGTCAATCCGAATGTGGTTTTAAACCAGCTGTTAAAGCATACGGCGATGCAGCAAAGCTACGGCGTGATCATGCTGGTGCTGGTGAATAATGAACCCAAAGTCCTTTCCCTGCGGGAAATTCTTCATTACTATCTGGAACATCAACGGGAAGTAGTGACCCGCCGCACTCAATTCGATCTGGCCAAAGCGGAAGACCGGGCCCATATATTGGAAGGTTTGCGAATCGCCCTAGACCATATTGACGCGGTGATTAACCTGATCCGTTCTTCCCGTACGGTCGATATCGCCCGGGAAGGCTTAATGACTAACTTCGGCTTGTCCGAAAAACAAGCCCAAGCCATCCTGGAAATGCGGTTGCAACGGTTAACAGGTCTGGAACGGGAAAAGATTGAAAGCGAGTATGCGGAATTATTGAAGCTGATCGCATATTATAAGGATCTTTTGTCCGATGTTCATAAAATCATGCTGGTCATTAAGGATGAAATGCTGGCGATCAAAGGGAAATTCAGCAATCCCCGGCGTACGGAAATCGTAGCCGCAGATGATGAGTTTAACGATGAAGATCTGATCGCCGACGAAGACATTGTGGTGACTATGACTCATTTCGGCTATATTAAAAGGCTGCCGGTCACAACCTACCGTAATCAAAAGAGAGGCGGCCGGGGCATAACCGGAATCTCCACCAAAGAGGATGACTTCGTCGAACACTTTTTCATTTCTTCAACCCATGAGACGATTTTATTCTTTACCAATCAGGGCCGGGTTTATCGCCAGAAAGGATTTGAGATTCCGGAATCCGGACGGACGGCCCGCGGTACGGCGATTATTAACTTGATTCAGCTGGAACCGGGCGAACGGGTGAACGCCGTGATTCCAATCCAGGAATTTGACAGCGATCATTATTTGTTCATGGGCACCAAACAGGGGGTTGTCAAGAAAACGCCTCTCAATGAATTGGACACCAACCGCAAAGGCGGACTGATTGGGATCAATTTGGATGAAAATGATGAATTGATCGCGGTCAAACTGACCGACGGGACCAAAGAAGTAATCATGGTAACTCAAAAAGGCCAATCCATCAGGTTCCCCGAGACCGATGTCCGTTCTCTGGGAAGGACGGCTCGGGGCGTCAAGGGCATCACTTTAGAAGACGGCGACTTGGTGGTGGGGATGGATACCGTTAAGGAAGACGCCGATTTGGTGGTCATCACCAGCCTGGGGATGGGCAAACGGACCAGTCTCGAGGAATACCGGGTCCAAACCCGGGGCGGTAAAGGTACAAAAGCGATTAAATTGACCAAAAGGCATGGAATCATCGAAGGAATTAAAGTGGTTTCCGAAAATGATGAACTGATGATTATCACCGCCGAAGGGGTCATCATCCGCATCAGTGTTCAAAATATTTCCTGTACCGGACGGGATACACAGGGTGTCCGGATCATGAAAGTGGATGAAAACGACCGGGTGGTCACATTGGCCCGGGTGGTGGGTGGCAAGGAAGAAGAAGAAGAAAGCGAAGAAAAAGGCGCCGAATAGGCGCTTTTTTTATGCCGCCCAACCTTCTGTTTGATATGCAATCTTGAATATAGAGAATTGAAATTGACGAAATAGTTAAAGTAATTATAATTATAGATATAATCGAAAAGGCGGTGATCCCATGCGCGTTCATGCTACCGACTTTCAGAATGATTTCGGGAAATACCTTTCCCTAACCGCGAAAGAGGACATTGTAATCCTCAAAAACGGAAAAAGTGTCGCCAAACTCGTCCGCTATGTCGAACCTGAGTGTTTGCTGCTTCACGAAGAAGCCCAAGAATACAAAAGGTCAAGCAGAATTGGTTATCAAGAATATATGGCCCTGATCAATTCTTCCGAACAAAGGTATGAATTGATCGATGGCGAGGTCTATCTGATGGCTTCGCCCACCTTTAACCATCAAATTGTGGTGGGGGAAATCGCGGGACATTTTCATCATTATTTCAAGGGTAAACGCTGCCGTTCATTGACAGCGCCGTTTGACGTAAAACTTTTCGGACATGCGACCAAGTTTGAAGAAGATCCCAATGTTGTCCAGCCGGATGTGATTGTAATTTGCGACACCGACAAGATTGGTGAAGACAACAAGTATGAGGGGATTCCAACGCTGGTGGTGGAGGTATTATCGCCCTCGACGAAGGCTAAGGATATGGTGATAAAGTTAAATCTCTACATGAAGAGCGGTATCCGGGAATACTGGATTGTAGACCTGGAGAAAAAAAGCGTTTTACAATATTCTTTTTCCGGAGAAAGGGGTATCGCAAGTTTTAATGTTCTGAAGGAAGAAGATACGGTTCAATCCGATGTTTTTAAGAATTTGGACATCCGGTTAAGAGACCTTTTTGCCGATGTTTCGACATCAGCGTGACACTTCCAATTTTTATTCAATAGTAATTGTACGTAATTGCACTATAAACATAAGATGAGTGAAGATGAATGAATTTAATTATTGTCAAACGTTTGGATAAGGTATATAGTTTACGTGAAGGATTCGATTGAGGTGTTTTGGGTGGATAAGGAAATTCTCACGATGGAAGATGCGGCTGAATTTTTTGGGGTCAGCATCAAGACTTTCATTAAGTTATTAAAGGAAGAGAAAGTGCCGGGCCGGAAGATCGGCCGGGAATGGCGTTTTAGCAGAAACGCCTTGATTGAATGGCTGGCCTTAGGGGATTCCCAGGCGTACTCCGCAAGCGAATCCAGTGAAGTAGTAGAAACGAAGGATTTTTTTAATGAAGTCGCCTCCGATTGGGAAGAAATGCGCCGTAATTATTATGATGAGTCGATTCGGAATGATCTGAAGGAGCTTCATCTTTTTCACCCTCAAATGACATTGATGGATTTGGGAACCGGGAACGGCTATTTGGCCAGATTTGCCGCGCCTTATGTGAAAAATGTGCTGGCTGTGGATATCTCCGCCGAAATGTTGAAGGAACTGCGGCAAAAAGCGCGGGGCGAGGGCTTGAAGAACATCGAAACCATTGAAAGCGATGGTTGCGAGGTTCCCGTTCCCGACGGTTCGGCCGATTTAATATGCGCCAATATGTATCTTCACCACATTGAAGAACCGGAGTCGGCCATCGGCGAAATGCGGCGTATCCTCAAAGCGAAGGGGAGGGTTTTTTTAGCCGATTTTCTTGAACACCAGGATATGACTTTAAAAGAAAAAATGCATGACCTCTGGCCGGGGTTCCCCTCGCCCGTCATTCAAGACTGGTTTAGAAAAGCGGGGTTTTCCGATATCAAGGTTCATGAAATCGCTCCAGATTCCGGAGAGGGAAAGCGCTCGAAAACGATTCTTATTTTGACAGCTCAGAAGGACCGGTAAATGATGCTTCCAAATTTAGAGATTCCGTATGGATGGGGTTGAGCCATTCAACTCCTAAAATAACAAATCAGATTGGGAGGTATTGAGATGTCAAACGGTGATATAAAGGACAAAGGACTGGCTCCAAAGGGTAAATTACGGATCGAATGGGCCGATAATCAAATGCCGGTTTTGCGGCTCATCAGGGAACGCTTTGCCAGGGAAAAGCCTTTGAAAGGGAAAAAGCTATCATGTTGCCTTCATGTAACCACGGAGACCGCCAACTTGATGCGGACTTTAAAGGAAGGGGGCGCGGACATCGTATTGTGCGCTTCCAACCCCCTATCGACTCAGGACGATGTGGCGGCTTCATTGGTCGTGGATTACGGAATTCCGGTTTACGCCATGAAGGGTGAAGACCGTGACACCTATTACAGGCATTTAATTGCAGCGATTGAACATCAACCGGATATTACTCAAGATGATGGCGCCGATCTAGTCGGTTTGCTGCATCAAAAATATGCGGACACTTATCTAAAAAATGTGATTGGCGGCACCGAAGAGACCACAACCGGTGTTATCCGCCTGATGAGTATGGAAAAAGACCGGGCTTTAAAGTTTCCCATTATCGCGGTGAACGAGTCCGATACAAAGCACTTGTTTGACAACCGCTATGGCACCGGTCAAAGTACGCTGGACGGATTGCTCCGCGCCACCAATGTGCTGGTTTGCGGTAAAAATTTGGTGGTATGCGGCTACGGCTGGTGCGGTAAGGGTTTGGCTTTGCGCGCCAAAGGAATGGGCGCTAATGTTATTGTGACGGAGGTTGACCATGTCAAAGCCATCGAAGCGGTGATGGAAGGCTTCCGGGTGATGAAACTTGAGGAGGCCATGCCGATTGCCGATATTGTGATTACAGTTACCGGCGACCTTAACGTAGTCGACGAACGCCATATCAAACTGGCCAAGAATGGAGTCATTGTGGCCAATTCCGGGCATTTTAACGATGAGATCAATATTGGAGCCATTGAGAGCCTTTCCAAGTCCAAACGGACAGTCCGGGATTTTGTGGAGGAATATACGCTCCAAGATGGCCGAAAGGTTTTTTTGCTGGCAGAGGGACGGTTATTAAATCTGGCTGCCGCCGAGGGACATCCGGCGGTGGTGATGGATATGAGTTTTGCCAATCAGGCGTTAGGCTCGGAGTATATTGTCAAACATGCCCATGAAATGGGGCAAAAGGTTCATATCTTACCGAAGGAATTGGACCGCCAAATCGCGGAGATTAAACTCAAATCCATGGGAATCGCGATTGATGTATTGACTCCGGAACAAGTGAAATATTTATCATCCTGGCAGAGCGGGACTTGAAGTTATTCGGTGCGGCTCTAATAAAAGGGTTTTAAAGTCAATGAGACAGATATCACGGGTGTTGACAACTTAATCAAAAAATCGCGGGTTCTCCGGAGCCCGCATTTTTTGCATTCAAAATCCCTTAATCCGGTTATAGGCATTTAATAAGCGATCGACTTCAACACTGGCGGCTAAAACATCCTCGTCGGTATAACCCTTTTCATCCCATAGCTGTTGCATCCGGTTGCGGGCAATATTGATTTGTTCCAGAAGCATTTCTAAAGAAACACAATTTTGATCGATTGTCATTCCATTTTGATACCTCAATCCTCAATTCATCCTAAATAGAGCTTAAATCTTTACTAATTTTATCATTTGTTCAGTATTTGTGCAATTATATTCCAGTAATTATGTACAGATTATTCAGTTCTTCACCTCTATAATTTAAATAGGTCTGTTTGATAATGAGGTGAAGCATGAGAGGCAAACATCGGGCTAAATATCGAGAGATTGGACGCAAAATTGCGTTCTACCGCAAACTTCGTAATTTATCCCAAGAGGGTCTAAGTGAAATGATCGATAAATCAAGATCCTATCTATCGAAGATAGAAGCGGAAAATTCCAGTATGGAATTCAGCCTGGACATTCTTTTCGATATTGCGGAAGCTTTAGGGATCGAAGTCGCGGCATTTTTTGAACCGATTGATGTAGAAATTAAAGGTAAATATTTGAAGCGCATGGATTGATTTTACCCACCTGTAAAAAAGCTTCTTCCAATTCCACCCCCGCCTCTCCACGAAACAGGAGAGGCGGGGTTACATTTTAAGTGGAATTGGAGCGCCTCACGGGCCGCTGCTGTTGATTTTAGTTTGTCGTTGCCTGGTTGCTGCTTTCGGTTTCCCCGGATTCACCAGCCCTGAAGCCAAATGCGAGCCATTTTTCTTCCGGAAGGTTGACCCGGATCGACTTTCGCGCCAGAGAGCTTTGATGATTCAATTCTTTCATGATTTCCTGTTGCGTCGTGGTGGCCTCCCTGGAACTGGCCATCAGATCGTTCTTTTTTTGTTCGATCAGGCCGGCCTGGTTGTACAGATCGGTGATTTTGGCCACCAGTTCTTTGGTAATTCCCAATTGGCTCACACTCTCCCCGTAGGAATTGAGCCCGTCGAGGAGCGTTTTGGCGCGGTTGATCTTGTGGGCAAACGTTTGATACATCATCAGATTCACCTCCTTTCCAATAAAGATGAGATTTCCGGACTTTATCTTCTTGCCGGTTAATCCTGCAAATCCGGGTCAAATCATGGTTCGGGCATAAAAAAACGCCTCTGTAAGTTACAGCGGCGGTTTTAATATGGAATTGAATTTTATATCGTATGGCGATTCGGCCCCGGGAACGCTACGTTCTCTGTAGC
>JAEZCE010000011.1 GCA_023429995.1 Bacillota bacterium
GGAACGATTGAACGAGAACCGGAGGTGTACGCGCCTTCTTCGAAGGCGAGATGTACACCGAGGATCGGAGTGATTGAGTAACGACGTAATGCGCAGCTTTTCACACCGCACCCAACCAAACCGGCAATTCTCTCATCCTATCGATCTTCTTTCTTTATCTTCTTCCTGAGTTACCTTTATAATTAAATTAAACTATTTCTCAGAAGCAATCTCCGCCATCATGAGCCGATATCTTCAAAAATAAAGCACCCAAGGGACAGGTTTTACAGTCCATTGAATGCCGTTTCATCCGCTCTCCATCAAAAAAACCAAATGTTTTATATATGCAATATTTTTTGCGCTTTTGGCGCCCGCAGCCTTTCCGCCGAACGCAAGCCCGAGCCCAACAGGGGCCTTACATAATAACGAAAGGCATCCGTCACATCATTGCCTTCTTTGTTAATAAATTCATCCGGCATATGTTTGGTTTTGCCGGCAACATCGGCTAAGGACGAGAGTTTATAATCGACCGAATAGGAACCGGTCCGGTGAATCGTAATGGAACCGTCCATATTATGCCAAATGGCGAATTGGGCGGCTTTTTCCCCAACCTCGCGAGCCTCATGCTGGTCAACATCGGAGACGCAGCCGAAAAATGACCTTTGCAGATATCCAAAGGTATCCGAGCGGACCCGTTTAATGTCTGATTTTTCCTTAATATAATCAGCCAAAACATCTCCCAAAGCGCCGGTTCCCGAAAGCTGGACATTGCCGTGAGCGTCTTTTTCGATATTCTTCTGCAATTGGGTGATAATCGGGTTCCCTTTATCATCGGATATTCCCTCGGAAACAATGATCAAACATCGTCCTAATCTATCATATACTTTTTTGACATCCCGGACGAAGTTATCCACGATAAAGGGTCTCTCCGGCAAATAAATCAGGTGCGGCCCATCATCTTCATATTTTTTGGCAATAGAGGAGGCGGCCGTCAAAAACCCGGCATGTCTTCCCATCACAACTCCGATATATACGCCCGGTAATGCCCGGTTATCTAAGTTGGCTCCAATAGTGGCCTGGGCAACAAAACGGGCCGCCGATCCGTAGCCGGGGGTATGATCATTCAACACCAAATCGTTATCAATCGTTTTTGGAATATGGATAGCACGGAACTCATAATCGGACAGCTCGGCTTGATGATTGACGATCCGGACCGTGTCGGCGGAGTCGTTGCCGCCGATATAGAAGAAATAACGGACATCATGGGCCTTAAAAACCTCGAAAATTTCTTTGCAATATTTTTCATCGGGCTTGTCACGGGTGGAAAACAGGGCCGATGACGGTGTTTCGGCAACCTGCTCCAGATTGTGGGTGGTCTCTTGAGTTAGATCCATAAAGTCTTCATTGATAATCCCTTTCACCCCGTTGATTGCGCCATAAACTTTGGAAACCTGGACAAATTTACGGGATTCGAGGACCACACCGACCAAAGATTGATTGATAACCGCCGTTGGTCCTCCTCCTTGAGCCACAACAACTTTACCTTCCAGCTTCATGATGATTCCCCCTTTTTATCGTTAATTTTATATTGCCCATTTCTAAAACTTCTGTTAAAAACACTGGTAAAAATTCGCTTTTCTAAATGAAAATTCCTGCCCATTTTTTATGGTAAGTGGATCATTCACTCATTAAGTTGATGATCAAAAATAAAAATAGCCGGCAAATCAACGATCTGCCGACTGTCTCTCCTTAACAAATCGGGGGGATTCTTAAATCCGGCAGGCATCCTCCTCAGCCCTTCCCCCCAAAGTTTTGAATACCTTCAGCGCATCCCCCAAGGCTTTGACATCATGGGTCCGGATATATTCGACTCCCATTTCACACAAATATATCTCCGACGCCAGAGTGGCCGCGCCTCTTTCAAGCGGAGCCCGCCCGCCGACAATAGCGCTTAAAAAAGATTTCCGGGAAACACCCACCAACACCGGCAAATGAAAATGTTCTTTCAGAACTCCGATATTGGTTAATGCGTAAATGGAAGATTCCGGGTTGGAGCCCAGGAAAAATCCCATTCCCGGATCGAGAATGATCCTTTCAAGAGGTATCGCTGCGCCTTGAAGAGCTTTCAAACGTTCTTCAAAAAATTCGATCATTCCCGCGAATACTTTTTCCGGTTTTGTTTCCACCACTGTGGCCGGGCCTAGACGTTGCACCGAATGCATGACAATCAATTTGCAGTCGGACTCGGCCAATTGGGGATAAATTGCCGGATTAGGGAACCCCTGAATATCATTGAGGTACCGGACTCTTTTTTGAATGGCGTACCGTTGAACGATGGGGTTGAATGTATCGATCGAAACCGGTATATTCTTGGAAAGCAATCGTTCAATTACCGGGTTTAAACGGTCTATCTCCACTTCCGCCACAACCGGCTTAGTTTCCGGATTGCTGGAAGCCGCCCCGATGTCAATCATAGCGGCCCCGTCATGGATTAACTGTTCCGCCTTTTTTAAGGCCTTCTCCGGTTCCAGATAACATCCGCCATCGGAAAAACTGTCCTCGGTGATATTTAAAATCCCCATTATTTTCGGGGTGAAGATTTTCATGGTTTCATAACTCCTCCGACAAACCGTTGGGATGCTAGTAAAACGTTCTCTAAATAACTACTCAATGATTGTGAACGTTTTACTTCAGTAGAGCTTATCTTCCCCATTTCTGATTACCATTGATTTACGATACGCTCTACCAGCGTTCTTAATCCGCATTTTCAGCCAGTTCGATTTCAGATACTTTCCCTTTGGCTTGCCCAAACTTGATATAAGTTAACTGCCGCTCATAGAATAGGGAACCCAGGTCATCATAGATATTTTTCGAGGGCAAGCCGTATCTCTTTTTTACCAATTCAACCGGATCGCCGACCTTAATCCCGCGATAAGACTGAAATTTAGCGGTCTTAACAGTTATCATAAAAAGATGCCCAATATCTTGAGGCCTGGGGGTGGTCTTTTTAGCCGAATTTTGAAAACCCACTTCTAAATCTGAATAATTCCAATATGTACAAAAGACATTATAATCGGCATTATTGGGAGATTCCACCGTGATAGCCCTGGTTCGAAGAGGAGCTCCATAAAGGTTGCGGACATCTTCCGATGAGATTCCCAATTTCAACCTGGCTAGCCGCATATCTTCATCCCGATAGGTGGATTCAAATGATTTTCCATCACTCCCATCATTCCATTTCGCGGGGAACTCTTTGATATTTTGACTTAAGATCTGTTTGGCGTAGTGACTGATAAACCTCATATTGAAAACACAAACGATGATTATCATGAAGACTGCCATGATTAAAAGCCAAGCGTTTCGTTTCATCAATGTTCAACTCTTTCCTCTTTATAAATTCGAGCAATCAATCCATTCCGGTAACTTTACCATTAATTCTTTCAATATACTTTCGGCATTGTTTTCAAATACTTCGATGTTTCCATGATAGGCCTCAGCCCCACTACCGGAGACTAAATCCGACACTCCCCGAAGTATCAGTGTCTTGATGTTGTTTTTAGAGGATACCCAAGCGATGGCGCCCGATTCCCAGTCTGCGGCTATGGCGCCGTACTTTTGGTGGAGTATTTCAATGTCACCACAAAGTACATCCCTATCTCCGGATAGGAGCACTGTGCGCTGAATCTTTTGGGGAAAAGGTTCTGTCAACCAAGATAGATCAATTGCGGTAACATAATGGGCTAACGCTTCATCGAAAGAACCCATTTGCTCAACAATGTCATAGACAATTGTCCTTTCAGCCAATAAAATTGCGCCTTTTTCAACAAGTCCCTGAAAACCGCCACAAGTTCCTAAATTGACAATCAATGCCGGTTTCCAGCGTTCAATCGCATATTGAGTGGAAGCTGCAGCGGCAATTTTACCCCAACCGCCCTGAAAGAAAATTACCTCATGCCCCATCGGGGTATCGAAATTTTCAAAATACTGACCAAAGGGAGACGGTCTGGATAGCGGGTTTATCAATATATTACAAATAATCCTCCATTCAATATCGGATGATATTATAACCACAATCGGGGACGGCATTTAAATTCCTCCGAATCTAATCCATTCTCCTAAGTCCTCTCTAGATCGTTACGTCCCTAACAAAAAAGCCCCGGAGAGGAGCTTTTTTTTCAACTATTCCATGATAAACCGGATAGATCCCAACCGTTCTAAAAAAACTCCGGATCCACCACCTGATCGTTATATCCCAAAAGTCCCGAAACATCAACATGCCCTGCTAAGGATTCAATCTCTTTTCCCTCTACCAAAATTTTCACCCGAAAAACATCGGGAAATTTGGTGAGGGTATTCACAATAGAAGCGACGGCTAACATTTCCGTAGAGGCACCCACATTAATCTCCGTAACTTTCGAGTTTAAGTTTATATAGGCGACCCCTTTTTTGATTGTAAGGTTGATGATCTTCGTATCCTTGGGAAAGAGCGGCAATAACTTCGACTCGGCGGTCGGACCTGCAAACAGGGCATTTAAAGCTTGAATATGCAGGTCTTGATCCATTTTTACATGGTATAACACCGGTTTTAAATAAAAATTGGCAGCCGCCGGTTTTAAAAAGAATACCACGACTTCGGCTTGGCCCACTTTGCCATTGAAATCCGGCTTTATTTTTTGAGTTCCAACCCTTGTCCCCTCAAAGGGAAACATTCCGGCCCGGCCCCAAAGAAACCCGCCGATTCCCACTATAATCAAGAATATAATGATCAACACGGTCGTAGAATGTCGCATCAATCATGCCCCCTATCAGAATTTATGCTCAATTCCCAACCGGTATTTCATGTTATGATCGTAATAATCATTAAAATTCAGAATTAAATTAGTCCGTTGACTCAAAGCGTATCGGAAACTGGTATCCGTAAAAATTTCACTACTTGCATATAACAAAGGTTTAAAATTCAAGCTGAATTTGCTCCACGCTCCGGAAAAATCGCCGCGCAGAAAGAATTGGGGGTCGTTTTCCTCATTATAACTGTAAGGTTTAAATCCATCACCGTCATTGCCGCTGATTCCGGCAAAAATATACTGGTGCTTGTACATCTCAATCCGCCAAGCAATTTCATAGTTGGACCAATCTTTTCCTTCATAATTGAAGTTATAGAAACCCGTCAACCTCAGATTGCTGGTGCCAAACGGGGTCTCAAAATCAATACCGGCATAGGGTATTGTTTCTTCAGGCTGCGAGTCGTAACGGGCTCCGAGCTTAATACCAAACCAACTGTTGGCCTGGTAGCGCAAATCGGTTCTCAGGTAGTAGTCCCGCTCATCGTTATATTTCTTTTCAGCTACATACTCCGTTACTTCCCCCGCCTCACCATTAAGGGTAAGTTTATCCGTGAGTTTATAGTCACCTTGTACCAAACTTTTATTTCCGATGAGAACATTGAAGTCTCCCTTGGAGGTATTTTCTTCAGCCCAGGCCGGAATGGTTATGCCCGGTATCGCGATACCCAATAATAGTACGATCCCAATAATACTGGCTATTTTCTTCAATTGATTTGCTCCTTCCTTCTTCCATCTATCAACAAAAACGTTCTTGGTAAACTTTCGTTCCAGAGGTTAAGCAGAAAGACCTTCATCATAGTTCGCTACATTATAAAATATTCCTTTTTTCAAGCGCCAAAACGAAGGGGGTAATCATTAGCGAAATGCTTAACAATAGGCAACTCAGGCATAAAAAGGCAATGATTGAATTGTTATCCACTGGACCAAATTTTATTCGACCGGCTTTTCCAATAAAACCAGACTTCCCCTGTCGATATCAACCTCAGCCAGCACCCCCTGGGGGATGGTCCATTGATTGGCGATATGACCAATGGGAAAACCGTAAGCCGCAGGACATTTTAGAGTCCTTAATCTTTCGGTAAATATTTCAATCAATTCATTTTCGTCCCGCTGCGGCAAAGGAATACACCTTCCGACAATTACCCCGGCAGCAGATGGAAGAATACCCGAAATGATAAGCTGCGTTAACATACGGTCAATCCGGTACGGCGGTTCTCCCACTTCTTCCAAAAATACGATCGCGCCTTCCAGGTTCGGTAAAAACCGGGTTCCTGTCAACGCAGCGATAATCGACAAGTTCCCGCCTAAAATAATCCCTTGGACTTTGCCGCTGCGAATAGGGACATAGGAATCCCGACTTCCGGAAGGCCACTCCAACTCAACCGAGTTCTCCCCTCTCAGGGTTTTGAAGGTTTGATTCATGGTGAATTCCCCTTTTAAGCGGGTTAGAACCGGTCCATGAAAAGTGACCAAGCGAACCTGTGACCATAAAGCCATTTCCAGTGCGGTGATATCGCTGAATCCAATCATAATTTTGGGCTTTTTTCTGAACAAATCATACCATAACTGAGGCAGCAAACGGATGCTCCCATAGCCCCCCCGCAAGCACCAGATGGCGCTGATTTCATCATTTTGCCATAATCCTTCCAAATCGGCCTGTCTAAAAATATCAGCGCCTGCCATATCACTATCCATGGGAGTGACCGTCTTGCCTAAAACAATCGAATATCCCCATTTTGCAAGGGTGGAAGTTTCCCCGGTAATTTCATCAAGGGAGTGCATAGGACTGGCTGGTGCGGTTACGCCGATTTTGTTCCCTAACCGCAGCGCCCCGCCTTTAATCTTTTTCACCTGCGCCACCTCACACATTAAAAATAAAATAATTGCCGATAAAGTTCATTTACCAAAATTACGATCCGGGAATGAAAAAGTATGAAACTGCTAATAATGACAAAAGCTAACCGGGGAGGCATCCAATGAAATTCTGGGATCTGGTAAAGAAAATCTTTAAATTCGGCGCTCAACAAAACCAATTTTCCTTTTCAGGCGCACGTGATGGTTCATTTAAACGCTCTCCTCTCCATGATCAAAAATCCGAAGCCGAAAGAGTCCTCAGCAAAAACTTAAAAGAAAACCGCCGCATGCTGGAGAAAATTTTTGAAATTCCCGCCAATATGGATTTTGTGATTCGGGAATTTCAAATCCCCGGCTTAAATGTGGATGCTTTCATTATATATATAGACGGGATGGCCGACCGTAATACTCAAAATTTCGCCGTATTACAACCTTTAATGGTTTTAACTCCCGGGGAAATTTCCAGCAAAAATCCCATCGAAACCATCTCCCAAAAACTTCTTCCCGAAAGTCAGATTGTCAAAAACAACAAGGTAAACGAGATTATCGACGCCGTCCTGGATGGCTCCAGCATATTATTGATTGAAAATTCGGACGAAGCTTTGATCATTGAAACCAAAGGCTGGGAACACCGGGGGATCGAAAAGCCCGCCAATGAACATGTTGTCCGGGGGCCCCAGGAGTCATTTTCGGAGACCTTCCGGGCTAACACGGCCAGTGTCCGGCGCTATATCAAAGATCCTAAATTAATGACCGAAATTCTCCGGGTTGGACGGCGCAGCCGAACCCTTGTCGGTGTCATGTATCTTAAAGATGTCGCCAATCCCAAGCTGGTTGAGGAAGTGAAGTACAGGATTAAGACAATCAGCGAAACTACGGATTATATATCGGAAACCGGGACTCTGGAAGAATATCTGGAAGACCATCCCAAGTCGCTCATCCCGCAAATGCTCTCTACCGAAAGGCCCGACCGGCTGGCCGCCCATGTTCGGGAAGGTTATGTAGGGATTGTCATGCAAAATAGCCCGTTTTCACTGGTTGTACCCACAACATTCGCGATTTTTCTTCATGCTGCCGAAGATTATTACATACGTTGGCCCTTTGGCAATTTTTTACGTTTAATCCGGGCGGCCTCGATTTTTATAGCTTTGCTGTTACCGGCATTTTATATTGCCGTCGTCAATTACCACCAGGAAATGATACCCACCGATTTGTTGCTCGCCATGACCGCCGCCCGCGAAGCAGTTCCCTTTCCGGCTATTGTGGAGATCCTATTCATGGAATTCGCCTTCGAGCTCATTCGGGAAGCGGGAATCCGGATTCCCGGCGTTATCGGGCCAACGATAGGAATTGTCGGGGCATTGATTCTGGGACAAGCCGCAGTTGCGGCTTCCATCGTCAGCCCTATTCTGATTATCGTGGTGGCGATTACGGCGCTTGGCTCATTTGTGGTGCCAAATTACAATGCCTCCTTTACCATCCGCTTATTACGATTTGGATTTACAATATTGGCAAGTGTGATGGGGTTTTTTGGAATTGCTTTCGGCGTTTTTATTATGGCTCTCCATACCTCAACTTTAAATAGTTTTGGAGTGCCTTTTCTTTCGCCGATAACTCCCTTCCGGTCCAAATCAGACGACCGTATCATCAGGCCCAAGTCTTTTTCACAACGTTTTCGACCGTTTTTCCTAAACCCCCTTGATAAAATCCGCCAGGACAAAAAAACCCGTCCCTGGGACCGGCCCGGACAGGATGAAAATAAAGGAGATGAATCGGAATCTTGATGAAAGAAAGTATCGGACACCGTGAGGCTTTAACCCTTTTAGTTATCATCATGTCCGGAAAAATTTTTTTATCCTTTCCCCGGGATATGGCGGTTTTCGGCCAAGGAGCAGGATGGTTGATTGTGCTTTTATCGGGAATTTTGAGCCTCATCGGCTTTTTGTTCATATATTACCTAATCCGTAAATTCCCGGGCCAAAATATTATCGAAATCACCCGCGTCATCGGCGGTCCTATCATCGGTGGAGTCATCGGAATTATTTTCTTCCTGTTTTTCTTAACCATTACTTCGCTGTTTTTACGGCAGTTCGTTGAAAGCTTTATTTTATCGATTTTGCCGCGAACGCCCATTAGTGTCATCACATTCTGCTTGCTGGCAATTTTAATCTACGGTTGCTTGCTCGGTATTGAAACCATATCCAGAGTCGCCTGGTTTTTTGGGCCTTATTTATTATTAGGATTGGTGGTTATTGTATTTTTCAGCCTATCCCATGCCGACATTCAGCATCTTGCGCCGGTTTTAGGGACAGGGCCGGTAAAATTGCTAAAAGCCTCAGCCTATAATGTATCCCTTTTCTCAGAAATTCTTTTTTTTGGTCTGATAGCTCCCTTGATCGCCAATAAGTCCAAGATATTCGGAGTTGGAGCTTATAGTATCGGCATCGCCGTATTAATCAATATGGCCATCACCGCTATTGTGGTATTGGTTTTCAATTATGTATCAGCCGCCAAACTTATCTTCCCGGTCTTTCAGTTAGCCAGGCTCATCTCTTTGGAGGAATTTATCCAACGGGTAGAAGCGGTCTTTGTTTTCGTATGGTTTTTCACTGCAGCGATTCAATTATCGGGAATGTTTTACGGTACGGTAACTAGTTTTGCCCAGGCGTTGCGGATTCAGGATTACCGTCCATTGAGCATCCCCATAGCGGTCTTGGTTTTTACCGTTAGTTTGATACCGACTTCCATGACTCAAGCGGTGATCCTGAATGACTTTCAGATTGAAAAATATTATTCGCTTGTGGCCTTTGGCGTTCCATTGTTATTATGGTTATTTTCATTGATGATCAAGAAAAAAACAGGTGACCCAACCGATGAATAAGAAAATTCTTTTGCCCGCCGTGATACTTTTCACAATGGTTTTGGCTTTGAACGGTTGTTGGGACCGGCGGGAGTTAGAGGGCTTGGCCCTGGTTCAAGCCTTGGGCTTGGATCTTGGTCCTGGCGGCAAAGGTGTAACCATTACGACCATGATCGCCATCCCCTCCAAATTAAAAGGCGGGGGCGGAGAGTCAGGAGGGGATGGAAAAGATACCGGGGTTTTTATCCTTTCAAAACAAGCCCCCACAATCTTTGAAGGCTTTAATTTAATGAATACCACTGTTAACCGGGAAATCTCTTTATTACAAAACTCCGTGCTGATACTGGGAGAAGACTTGGCAAAAAAAGGCGTCCGGAAATGGATCGATACCTTGGTGCGTTACAGGGAAATGCGCCGGACTTTAAACATTTTTATCTGCCAGGGGAAAGCGGTCGACGTGATGAAGGCGAAACCAAAACTTGAACCAAATCCTTCCGAGTACTTTAGGGACTTTGCCCGCCTGACCCGTTTTTCCGGCATGTATCCCATGACGACGTTAAATGACTTTATGGATCGCTATGAGGCCAAGGCCCAGGAAAACTACGCTCCGCTTCTGGGTAGGTTTCACCGCCAAGATCCCGACGAGTATCCGGAGCAGTCGGGGGGGGAAGAGCAAAAACCGGAGGGAGGGGGAAAAGCCGGCAACCCTCAAGCAGGGTCCTCCGGGAAACCCCCTGAAGCCAAAGATATACGGCTAATGGGCACTGCAATTTTTAAGCAGGATAAACTGATTGGATCTTTTGATGTATATGAGACGCAAATTTTACAAATTATTACTCACAGTTTCGACGAAGCTTTATTATCCATTCGCGATCCCTATAAAAAAGAGTACCAAATCGCTTATCGATTAATGACCAGCTCCATGCCACAGATTAAATATAAGCACCAAAACAACCAAGACCATTTCCAGGTTAAACTGAGAATGGAAGCCGAGATATTAAGCATCCAAAGCGGGATAGATTATACGGAGCCCGCCAAAGAAGCATTTCTTAGTAAGCTGATAGGCCGAGAGTTGGAAAAAAGGGCGATCAAAACAATCCGAAAGGCTCAACAATATAACTCCGATGTATTCGGTTTCGGCATTAAAGTTCGCAATACCGTCCTTACCGGAGACGATTGGGACCGTTATGATTGGCCCGATAAATTCGAAAATGCAAAAATTGCTGTTGTTGCGAGAGTCGACATTCGCAGGGTGGGAGTTCAATTTCAGCCGCCTCAGCCGCGCTGAACCTTGGCTGTCGGCTTTGGGCCCCTTGTTTCCCTTCAGCATGCCGGCGATCCGTAAATCCCCTTAAAAACCTAATCCTCATCCCTTTAAAAATAAAAAATAAAAAGGAAGGGCCAAAATCGCGAGAACGAGCAAAATGATCCCAAAAAATCCGGGATAATTTTTTTTCTTAAACTCGGTAATCGAAAATAAAATCGTGTAAATGCAAATGATCAGGATCCCTAAAAAGACCAAATAGGAAATCATCGATATCACCCCTTACTATTCTTAACCAAACGGTTTTTTTTATGAAAGGGCTGTTGCAAAATAATTAAAAAATGACCCAATCATTCAAAGTTCTTGAAGATCAAATTAAACTCCTCATATTTTATGAAAGAAGCCGAAATATAAAAAAATAATATATTTAATTTATGAAAGAGTTGCAATATAATAAGAACATATAGGAAAGATTTAACTATTAGAATCTTGCCTGTTCAACATCAATGCAAAGGAGCGTATTGAAAATGCTTAAACGGATTTGCTCATTGGGGCTTGTTTTCATTTGTATCATCGCCATTTTATCCATAACTGTCCTGGCCGATAATGCAAAAACCACACCGACACCCACCCCCGCTGTCAATACTGAGGAGCTGAATACAGCCTTACTCACCAGTTGTCAAAACGGTGACAGCGCTCAGGTCGAACAACTGCTCTCTCAAGGCGCGGACGTCAATACCACCGATAAAGACGGGCGGACACCGTTAATCAACGCCGCCGAAAAAGGCGACGCCGCCAGTGTAAAACTACTCTTGGAAAAAGGCGCTTTGGTAGAAGCCAAAATCAAAACCGGTTGGACGCCCATCATGTTCGCCGCCAGTAGCGGTTCTTCTGAAATTGTTAATTTATTGATTGAAAAAAACGCCAACATCAATATTAAGGCCCGCAAAGGCGCCACAGAGGTCACTACGCCCTTACTCACCGCCGCGGAAAACGGTAATGCCGCCATTGTCGAAATCCTGCTTGATAAAGGAGCCTCCACCAACGATTTAAATCCTGCATTGGCTCTTGCTATAGCAAAAAACTCGCCGGAAACCGTTAAATTATTATTGGCCAAAGGCGCCGATGCCAACAGCAAAGACACCCTTTCACAAACCCCCTTAATTCTGGCTGCCGATAGTGGCGCAGCGGATGTAGCGCCCTTGTTGATCGATGCCAAAGCCGATGTTAACGCCAAAAGAAATAACGGTCAAACTGCTTTGATGCTGGCAGCCCAAAAAGGAAGCCAGACCTTTGTGAAACTACTCTTGGAAAAAGGCGCCGATGTCAACATCAAAGGCAACAAAGGGGAAACGGCCCTGGTTTTTGCAGTTCAGGAAAATCAACCCGAAATCGTTAAGATGTTGCTTGCCAAAGCCGCGGATGTGAATGCCAAACAAAATTTAGGGCAACCTCCCATCCTCATTGCAGCCAATAAAAATTATACTGAAATCATCAAATTACTGCTTCCTAAAAACATTAATCCCGAGGATTTCACCACAGCCCTCAATATGGCTGCCGTAAACGGCAATCAGGAAGTCGCCGATGCTTTATTATCCAAAGGAATCAAGCCGGAACAATGCGGCGAAGCCCTTTGCCTGGCAGCGCGTTACGGTAAAAACGACGTCATCAATCTCTTTATTTCCAAAGGTATCGATATTAACGTCAAAGTGAATGACAAAAATTTCCGCGGTAAAGCCATGGGTTTCTGGACTCCTTTAATGTATGCCGCTTATTACGGCCAAACCGATACCGTTAAGCTCTTATTGGCCCAGAAAAAAATCAAAATCAATGAACCGGACGATTTCTATGGATATACGGCGCTCATTAACGCCACTGAAAAAGGATTCAAAGAAATCGTGCAATTACTGGCCGATAATAAGGCCAATCTCAATGCCAAAGATGGTAATGACTTCACTGCCCTGATGTATGCAGCCAAGAAAAATTATGTGGAGATTGCCAAAATTTTGATTGATAAAAAAGCCAATGTGAATGTAAAAACCACCAAAGGCGAAACCGCCCTTTCCATTGCCACTGCCGCCAACGCCACCCAAATTGTGGAGTTGTTGAAGGCAGCCGGAGCGAAATAAATCTAGTTTCCAATAAAAAATAAAAAAGAACACCGGGCAAAAGCTTTCGGTGTTCTTTTTTATTCGTATACAAACCATTCAAATAAAAGTTTCGCCTTTGCAAAAAAATACCACTTCACCCTGGATACGAACATGCCCATTCTCTTTTTCAACCCAAGAACGAATAATACTAGGCCGCCCCAAATATTTCCCCTGATGGATTTCAACGATTTCCCCGGGTTTTTTTAATCCATTCTCCACTAAATAGGCACATAATGGGCCTGCGGCACTCCCTGTGGCAACATCTTCAGTAATGCCGGAATTATCCCAAGTACGGCACTCCAAAGTAGCAGTTTCAAAAATATAAACAAACTTCGCTCCAAAAGAATTCAAGAATGTTTCAAATTCCAGATGGACGATTTTCGCTTTCTCAATACCATTACAAACCGGTACAAGTAAATAAGGCAGGCCGGTAGATACTACTTCAATTGGATATCCGGCATTGAATTGAGCCAAATCAATATTTAAACTCTCAGCGATTGCGGGATAGAATTGTTTCTCAACCATTCCAAGATGGATAGGAACCCCTTGATCCATGGTAACAACAAAACCTGCATCATTCAGTTCGCTTTGAATCTCAACATCCTTCGCAGGCAAACGAAGCCGAATCCGCATTTTATCTTTATTATTATCGATCAAACGGTGTAATACCGCTCCGGCCCCCAATATCGGATGACCTGCAAAAGCCAATTCTTCTTCCATGGTGAATATTCTGACCGTATAACTGCCGTCATTGTTTTGTGGAAATACGAAGATCGTCTCAAATTGTCTGAATTCCCGGGTAATTTTAAGCAAAATTGCTGTTTCCAGTTCCTTTTCAGGAAAGACAACAATCAGTCCATTGCCGTTCATTGGTTGTTCTGAAAATACATCAACATGATAATAGTACATGAAAAACGATCCCTTTAAGTTTTTTTGAAATCTTCCATTCCCTGTAATACATTATAATTGGTTACTACAAATTCTGTCTATACCGCCGGATATTATTCCGACGGTTTAAATAATGTCGTCTGTTATAGGGATAATACCTCTTTAAACTAAGCCAAATAATACAATGATTATTATGATTGCAACAGCGGAGTTAACTCGCCGGTGTAATAAATAAACAATTGGTGTAATGGTCTGGTCAAAGCGACATACAGGAGTTTGATATCCAGCTCGATCGGCTGGTAAGTATCCTTGTTGGCATTGACGATAAACACCGCATCAAACTCCAATCCTTTTACCAAATAAGACGGTACGATCACCAATCCGCTTTGGTATTCCGACTCCCGGCCGCTGATCAAAGTTGCCTCCACAGAATTCTTTTTGAGATAATCCTTGACGGTTTTGCATTCACCGGCTGTTTTCCCAACAATAGCGATGGATTTGACTCCCGCCGCTTGCAAGGCACGAATTTTCACCGCGATTTCGGCAGTTGTCTCCGCTAGGTTTTTCTTGGCCATAAACTTTACCGGCTCCCCATGGCGGATGACCGGCTTTGCCTGGGTTAAATGGGGCGCTTGCCAATGGCTAATGGCTAAATTGGCGGTTCCCATGATTTCCATCGAAGTCCGGTAACTTTGCTCCAAAGTAAGGATGTCGGCTTCATTCTGAAATACGTCCCGCCGGACTTCCTCCCAATTGGTAGTCCCCCGGTAGGAATGAATCCCCTGGGCCAGGTCTCCTAAAATCGTGAAAGAGCTGTCCTTAATCATCTGGCGCATCGTATAAAACTGAAAAGTGTTGAAGTCCTGGGCTTCATCAATGACTACGTGTTTGACCTTAATCCTTTCGTTTAAACCTTCCAGACGGTATTTAATATAAAGTACCGGGGCTAAATCTTCCAGTTCCAACTGGCCATTTTTCAGATCAGCCATCGTTCCTTCACGGAGCCATGAAATGAGTTCCGGTTTTAGTTCGTCTGCGGCTGCCGCCTTAAAATAAAGGGGATTGGCGAAAAAGTCCCAGTAACACTCCAGAGCGTTCCGGAATGGGACCTGTTTAAAGTAAGCCTTAATCCCACCGGTGGTAAAACTTTTAAGCCGCGCTACCTTTTCATTTTTGCCGTCAATTAAAGCAATAATCTTGGCTTGGCGTTCCGGGGTATCTTCTTCTTTCATCTTCATTCTATCGATGGCGACATGACATTGATTATTCAACTGGACGGCGGCATCCCCCTGCCACTCTTTAAGCCGCTTTTGAAAATGTTTTTTGATTTGTTCCACCCGTTTGTAAATCGGCCAACTTTGGTAATCCACAAAAAAAAGCCGGCGGATATCCTCATTCCGGTACAGTACATTGTCTTCAAATCCGAAATCACTGGTAGGCAGTAGTTTTTCTTCCAACTGCTTTAGAAAGTAATCCAGAAATTCTTTGAACATCATACCCGACTTTACCATGGCCGCTTGTTTGATCCATTCATTCTCGGCGGTTTGCTCAGGAGCCGGATTGGGCTCCACAAACCGCAAAAGTTTTTCGTTGGGGTCTTTAACCTGGTATTTTTCGGCAATGACCTCCCGCGCAAAATCTTCAAACGTCGTCTGTTTGACCCGCTCCACGCCTAGTTCCGGCAAAACCTCCGAAATATAATTTAAAAAAAGCCGGTTCGGAGCGATGATCATAAAATTTTCCGGCATAAACGATTGACCGTAGTTATAAATCAAATAAGCGATTCGATGCAAGGCAATGGTGGTTTTACCGCTACCGGCCACCCCCTGGACGATTAAAGGGCGGTTCATATCCGCCCGGATTACCCGGTTCTGCTCAGCCTGGATGGTGGAAACGATATCTTTTAAGCGGTTATCGGCGCTTGCTCCTAAATAAGATTGCAAGAATTGATCATTGGTGGTAATGTCGATATCGAAAATCCCCTCCAATTGACCCTGGTCAATGGAAAATTGCCTTTTAAGCGATAATTTCCCCTTGATTTTCCCCTCAGGACACTCATAACTGGCATCCCCCAGGCGGCTTTCATAATACATATTGGCGACCGGCGCCCGCCAATCAACAATAATCAGCTTTTGATCCTCATCCCGGGACAGACACATTTTGCCGATATAGAGTTCTTCTTTTTCCGCCTTTCCCTCTTCATGAAAATCAATCCGGGCAAAGTAGGGCTTTTGACGGGCCGTCTCCAAATTCCGAAGCTTCAAATCCGCACTGCTAAGCAACTGGTTATTGACCATCAGGTCGATAAAATCCTGGCTGTTTCCATCCATGTAGCGGCGGTCGAGTTGAGCGACTTCCTGACCGACCCGTTTTCGTTTCGATGCCGTGTTGGTAATGGTTTTCTCGACATAATTGAGGGTATATTCCAGATGCTTGGCTTCATCGTGGTAGGCAGGGTGTTTTTGGACAGACATGGAGTTCTCCTTATTGATAATAGGTATATTATGGCACTTTCATGGCTTTTCTTCACAGGAATCTCTATTTTACTAAAAATCCGCCTCAAACCCAAAATCGGTCAAACCAAATTTTCGACCAATTTTGTCGTTATATCGAAGTCTGATGAAACTATGTCATTTTCAAGAACCCACGGGCATTATTATGTCGAATATCGTAATCCGATCTTAAAAAATTTTCAACGGCATCCAACCTTTTGCCCAACTTATTATCGTTGAAAGCAGGTGAAAATTCAATCATCATCGAATGTTATTTAAGTTTAACTTAAATCCGCCAAGTAACCCCCAAAACCATAGTCCCATATACCTTGCCGGATCGAGGTTAAAATCAACTGTGCCAATAAGGAAACTTAAAGATGAAACTGACATTCCAACATACGCTTTCCGCTTGTTATTTGGGATTTATCAGTCAGGCCATTGTAAACAATCTCGCTCCCTTACTGTTCATTGTTTTTCAGGATCAATTCAAAATTTCCTTTGAAATGATCGGCCGGCTGATTTTAATTAATTTTGGAACCCAAATTCTGGCCGATTTCCTTGCTGTTAAATATGCCGATAAATGGGGCTGGCGCAACACCGCCATATTGGCCCACATTTTTTGCGCTTTCGGATTAATTTCCCTCGGTGTATTGCCCAATCAAATGTCCTCGCCCTACACCGGGCTGATGATTGCTGTCGTAATTTATGCAATGGGCGGCGGATTGATAGAGGTTTTAATCAGCCCGATCGTAGACTCTCTGCCCGGCGAGGCCAAGGCTTCGGCAATGAGTTTGCTGCATTCATTTTATTGTTGGGGCCAAATGGTCGTGGTTCTGATAACGACGTTAATCATGAAAGTTTTGGGTAATAACATTTGGCACCTATTACCCCTTGTCTGGTCGTTGATTCCATTGTTGAATGTTTTTTTATTTATGAAAGTGCCTCTGATGCCGGCGGTTCCCGAACATGAAAAAGTACCCGCAAAGCAATTGCTGGGATCAAAAGCGTTTATCATTGCCATTCTGCTGATGATGTGCGCCGGAGCCTCCGAATTAACGATGTCTCAATGGTCTTCCCTGTTTGCCCAAAAAGGGCTGGAAGTCCCTAAAGTAATGGGCGATATCCTCGGTCCCTGCCTGTTTGCGCTCTTAATGGGGATCGGGCGCAGTGTTTATGGCTTTTGGGGGCATAAAATCAATCTGAAGAAAGCTTTGATTGCCAGCGGACTTTTATGTACCGCGTGTTATGCGGTTACCGTTTTTGTAAAAATACCACTGATTTCTCTTTTAGGGTGCGCGGTTTGCGGATTATCCATCAGCTTAATGTGGCCGGGAACTCTCAGCCTAACGGCGGAATATTTTCCCAAGGGCGGCACCGCCATGTTCGGCGTGCTGGCAATTTTTGGCGATGTAGGCTGTTCGGTGGGTCCGTGGCTGGCGGGATGGGTTTCGGATTTATCCCAAAGGTCCTCCAAATTACTTGCCATTGGCGCGGCTCATCATTTGAACCCGGAGCAATTGGGATTAAAATCCGGATTATTGATAGCGATTATCTTTCCCTTATCATTGTTGGCCGGGGTTCTTTTCTTGAAAATCCCAAAACGGTTGCCCGACATCAATGAATGACCCCGATGAATATGGCCGGTATTACGGCTTTCATCTTGAAACCATTCATTGAGTCAAAGTAACTCCTCTTCATTTTATTCCCGTCATTGCCATCGAATTGATAAATTGTTTTTGGGCAAACAAAAACCCCATTAATAGCGGCAATACACTCACCGTCGCCGCGGCCATCCAAACCGTCCATTCCGTCATCCCGTAAGCTTGTTGGAACATGGCGATCGACAAAGGCAAAGTATATTTAGCGGTCGAATTGAGATACACCAACGGGTAAATAAAATCGTTCCAGGAATTCATCAAACTGAAAATGCTCATGGTAGCAACCGCCGACTTGGTTAGCGGAAAAATCAGTTTCACAAAGATTTGAAAATGATTGGCTCCGTCAATTTTTCCGGACTCAATCAACGAGTCGGGGATGGATAAAATATTTTGCCTCATAATAAAGAGGGCGAAAACAGCTCCACTGCCGAAAATATTGGGAATTATCAGGGCGGCATGGGTATCCAGCCAGCCAAAACTTTTCATTAACAACAGATTGGGTATCAATGTTACTTCCTGAGGTATCATGATGAGCATAATAACCAGGAAAAACAGGCTGTTACGGCCTTTAAATTTCAATTTGACGAAGGCATACGCGGCAATCGAGACCAAAAAGATGGTGGGAATCACCGTTAACACCGCCACTTTAATGCTATTATAATAACTTTGAATAAAGTCCGCTCTGGATAAGGCGGTTTGATAATTGTGCAATGTAATCGGATTGGGGAGCCATTGCGGCGGATAATAGAACTCGCTACCCGGATTTTTAAGCGAAGTTGATACCATCCAAATAAACGGCAATATCAAGATTAACCCCAGAGCTAAAAGAAATATGTGGATAAAAAGCTGATTCAGTTTGATAGGAGAGCGGTGTTTATCAGTTACTGCTTCATATTGTAGAATTTTTGATGTCTCTTGTCCCATCTCAATCATTCCTCCTGATAAACCATTTTTTTTCGTAAAATCCACTGAACCAGCGTTAAGATACATACGATGATGAAGATAACCATTCCGATTGCCGAAGCTTTTCCATATTCAAAAGTCTTAAAGCCCATCTGATATAAATACATCACCAGTACATTGGTTGACCCGGCAGGCCCACCGCCCGTTAAAACGTAAATCGAACCAAACACCTTAAAAGCGCCAATCACGGTTACCATCAGTGTTAAAAAAATTACCGGACCCAGTTCGGGTAATGTCACATGGATGGTTTTTTTAAACCAGCCCGCCCCGTCAAGTTCCGCCGCCTCGTAATACATCTCCGGTATGGATTGTAACGAAGCCAGGATAATGACTACATTCATCCCCAAATTTTTTAAAACCCTGGTTATGATCACCGAAGACATGGCCCAATTTGAATCCCCCAGCCAATTCGGCCCGGCAATCCCGACCGTTCTCAATATATAATTGACCAAACCATAATCATAGTTCCAGATCCAAAGCCAAACCACGGAAAATACCACTTCCGATGTGATCACCGGGATGAAATAAACCGCTCGGAAAACACCGGCCAATTTTCGCACCTGATTCAATAACACCGAAGTTACAACTGCCAACACCACATTTAAGGGTACAAGCCCGGCGGTGAAGAGCAAGGTATTCAAAAAAGCCTTTTGAAACATCCGGTCTTGTTGGAATAAGTCCAGATAATTCTGAACTCCAATAAAACGGGGCGCTTCCAATACATTAAAATTGGTGAACCCCAAATATGCGCTCCGTAACAACGGAACCAATAAAAAGATGACCAGCCCGATCATTAAAGGCATAATGAATAAAATTCCCCAAAGCCGGTCCCCGCGAAACAAGTCTCCCCTATGGGATAATTCCCGCCCGGTCCCTTCGGGGTAATTTATTTTAGCTGTCGCCATAATATCTCCTTTCTTGCAGTTCCGGATTAAAAATAGGGCTGTCCCAAAGAAAAATTTAAATGTCAAGATATACAGCCCCAGTGATTATATCTTGTATACCTTAAGAGCTTTAAATTACTTTGAGACAGCCTCATCAAAATTTATTAATTTGCCAAAAGCGCGTTAATCCGTTCCTGAATCTTTTTCAGCGTCTCTTCTACCGGTTGTTTTCCCGCCACCATCAAGTCGATTTCTTCCTGGGCCATGATGTTGGCCTTCACAAACAAGGGGAATTTCTCCGTTACCGAACTATATTGCAATGATTCGATAAATATTTTTTTATTCGCCGGCGGTGTTGCCGGATCGAGGAATTCCTTGGAAAGACCAATGGATTTCCGCGGCGGCCCGAAGTAGAGCGATTGCGCTTTAATTCCTTCTTTACTGCTTAAGAAACCCAATAGATCGAGACTTTCTTTTTTATATTGGGTTGATTTCAAGACAACCAGTCCCGCAAAACCGCTCCGTAATATCCGGCCGGCAGGACCCTTGGGCAGATAAGCAATATCGTAATCTAAATCTTTAACTCCATCAAAGCGCGCTTTCATGCTCATAAACCCCACGAACATTCCGACCCGGTTCTGTTCAAAAGGCGCGGAAACTCCGGGTTTAGTCGAATACCCGCCATTAACCCATTCCATATATTTCTTAAGGGCAAGCGCCGATTGGGGACTATTAATAATACACTTGGTCTTGGTCTTATTCATGAACTTCCCGCCATAGGACCGGATTAAATTCAACAGGTTCTGCCAATCATTCCCCTTATCCAACAAGTTATCGACGCCATATACCTTGGTAGCCGCTTCACCCTTCGTCAATTTCCTGACCGCCGCGTCAAAATTATCCCAGGTCCAATTCTGATCCGGATATTTCAGACCCGCTTCGTCAAACAGCTTTTTATTGTAGTATAAAACCGGAGCTGGGGTTGAAAAGGGTATCGCATATAATTTCCCTTTCCAGCGGGCCGCCTCCAGGGTGGACGGGTAAAAATCGTTGACATCCCAGTCCGCGCCCCACTTTTTGAGCGGAGAATCAAGCTCCAAAAAATACCCTTTGTCTGCGAAGTAAGGAATGCTGTCTTCAGACCACCAGGTGACATCCGGTGGATTGCCGCTGGCAATCATGGAAGTGACTTTTTCAGTAAACTCGCCGTACGGCGCGACGATAACCTCCATATTCACATGGGGATGGTTTTTTTTGTAGGAATCCAAAAGCTTATCGTACATATCGACATGCCTTGGATTACCCCAAATAACCATTTTTAAAGTAACCGGCTTGACAGCCGCCAGCCCGATCACGGAAACCGTTAACACCAACAAAACACCCATCGAGAACATCAAATTGAATCTGTTTTTTTTCATGAAACTCCCTCCAATAACTTTACGAATCAATCCACTCATTTTTATGACCTTTGCCGCGGTAAGGTTGATGGTGATGTTTATTATAATCTCAACAACCTTTTAAACCAATGAACATTCTTACCGAAAAATTGTCCATTTTTACGATTCAATAGACTCCTTTATTCCCAAAGATTCTGATGATTCTTCTCTTTGCGAATCGGCAACCATTCAAGCCGGTGAGTTTAAATCCAAATAAGCTCCCTGTTCTTTTAAAGCGCTCTGTAATTCAGAAATATTGACTTCTCTGGTGGATACTTTATCCTTTACCGCCAAAGCCGCCGCCACACCACCGGCATGTCCAATCGCCCCGGCGGTGGGAGATAGCCTGATCGCCGACTGAGCCTCGAAAGTGGCGGCAATCGTTCGGCCGACCGTAACCAGATTGTTAATTTGTCCATTCACCAGCGACCTGTAAGGAATGGTATAAAATTGGCCCGCTTGAAGATGGATCGACTGGGTGCCCTCTCCACCGGGGTTGTGAATATCGAGGGGGTATCCCGAATGGGCGATTCCATCGGCGAACTTTTTGCAGGAGAGCAAATCCTGGGCTGTTATCGTGTACAGGCCTTTAATCTGTCTGGAACTCCTTACCCCAATCGCCGGCCCGGAATAAACCATTCGGGCCTTTTGAAAACCCTGAATTCTGTTCTTCAGGAACAGCTCCAATTCCCCGGCCTGTCTCCTGCCTTCTATCTCCGCCCGGCTATAGCTCCAGGCATCCGTGCTGTCGAATCCAATCACCCTTGAGGTATTGATAATGACTTCGCCGGGGTTACTGGTCTCAAAAAACAGCAATTCTTCCCTGGGAAACGTGATTTCTCCCCTTTCCCGCGCGGCTTTTACCGAATTGACAAAACCGCCGATGGATAACCGGGGCGCCTGGTCGATGATGGAGGTGTTCCCTTTTAAACGGGGAAATTCACCGGGATTGGCTTTGATGTATGCTTTTACTTCTGCGATGTTTACATGAGTCATCCGGAGTTTCATGGTCATCGGCTGAGCCGCTCCGTCCGTTTCGCGGCCCTTGGCACATTCAACCCCGGCCATAGCAGAAAGATCGGCATCGCCTGTGGCATCGACAAACACTTTCGCGGCCAATTCACTTAACCCGTTTTTGTTGCACAAAGTAATCTGTTTGATTTCACCGTCAGCCGTTTTCACCCCCGCGAGCATGGTATGATACAAAATTTCCCCGCCGCTTTCCAGCACCATGGTTTCCAACTCCCGCTTCATTCCTTCAAGATCAAAAGGAGTAACGGTATAAGTAAATCCGGTGGTGTCAAAGATATGCCCGACCGATTTATCTTTATCCACCAAGCGATCAATCAGTTCTCCGGTGACCCCCCGGATCACTTGTTGGTCTCCGGCGTGAAATGTCATCATGGGTCCAACTCCGGCCGCAGTCAGCATTCCACCCAGAAAACCGTATTGTTCGACGAGTAAGATTTTAGCCCCACAACGGGCTGCGGCTATGGCCGCCATGGTTCCGGAGATTCCCCCCCCAACAATCGCCACATCATAAACTGCCATTTTCTAATCCCCCTCTGCAAAAACTTTGGCCAATCTCCCAACGCGCAACGCTGCTGAAAATTTCCCGATCAAAATTTGAATGTCCAAAAGAAGGCTTACCATAAAAAAATCATTGCCTTTCATCATTATAGCGGCAATGAAGCAACATTTTATTGTTTATTTCTACGGAAAACTTGCACGTTTTTATGAATTCACAGGGGAATTTTTTTGTAAATATTCTCTATACTCCGAAGGCGTCATTCCGGTATACTTTTTAAAAATCTTACTAAAGTACTGCGGGTTGTCATAACCGACTTTCTCCCCGACTTCAAAGGCTTTAGCGTCCTTTTCACCCAATAATTGTTTTGCCTTTTGCAGCCTTAATGAAGTCAAGTATTCTAAAAAACTTTCTCCGACTTCGTTACTGAATAAGTTGCTGAAATAGTTCGGACTCATAAAAACCGTTTCCGCTATTTTATTTAAAGTCAAATCCTCGTGATAATGTTCGGCTATGAACTGTTTAGCCTGTTCAATCACACGCTTGTTTTTGAGAATTTTATTATGGAGGATATAAACGGCCATTTTTTCAAATATCGCAACCACCCATTGCCTGGCTTCGGTGAAATCCCGCTGTTTTTTGATTTCTTCATGGAAACGGACCTCTTTCCCGAACAGGTCCGCCGGATTTATATTAAACTCATGCAGCACCCGGAAGGCGCTGCTTATGAGATCGCCGCAAATCTGTTGGAACTGGGTAACCCGGATATTCCGGCATTCGCGGATCTGCTCGAAAATCTTATGGAGGGTGTCCAAAACCAATTGTTTATCGGCTACTCTCAGCGCCGAGAATAATCTATGTTCATCATCGGCGGCGATTTGAAAGTTAACTCCCGTTTTATCGGCAATTTCCTCGAATAAAACGAAACTGCTCTTTCCGGTAAACAACGTATACTCCAGCGCCGTTTTGGCTTGTTCATAACATAAACTTACCCTGGCTTCTCCGGAGCCAACATTGCTAAGGCCTATCCTGAGAGAAACATCAAGACTGCAAGCAACCCGCTTGGAAACCGATTGACATTGGGTTATGAACCGGCCCCGGTTTTCAATTTCACTTACATCAGGGTCACAATGATAAATCCAAACCAACTCCTCCGAATGGCTCTCAAAGCATGTTTCCTGATTGTCCAGTTCCGCTCCGGCGATCTCAAGTACCCGTGACCTTAAAAGCCGGCTCTGTTCCCCGGAGAATTCTTCGTTAAACAGGGTAATTTGATCCATCTCCGCTACCGCCACGATTAAAAAATCAGCCAATGTGGTTCCAGCCAGATTTAATTCATGATAAATCTCCTTTGAGCGCTCTCTTTTCAAAAGCAACTCGGTAAGATACCTGTTTCTCAATAACAGCAGGCTTTTATCGAGTTGACGTTCCTTTTGCCGATCTTTTTCAATGGCAACGACCGCTTTATGAAGAACTCCGGTTAATTCTGCAATATCAGCCGTTTTCAATAAGTAATCAAACGCCCCCAGTTTCAGCGCGGACCGGGCATAACCAAAATCTTCATAACCGCTCAAAATAATTACTTTTACGCCGGTTCCGGCCTGTACAACCCGGTCTAAAAGTTCCAAGCCGTCCATAACCGGCATCCGAATGTCGGTTAATATAATATCGGGATGGAATTGTTTAAACAACGCCAGCCCTTCCCCTCCGTTAGCCGCGGTTTTCACTTGGCTAATCGCTAAATCGGTCCAAGGAATGGTATGGAAGATCCCCATCCGGATGATTTCCTCATCGTCGACTATCAAGAGCTTATACATGTTCCTCTCCCTCCGGCCAGCTTCTGACGGGTATCGAAATCTCAAAAACCGTTTCTTGATGAGGAACACTGGTGCAGCTGAGGGAATAGTCGTTCTCAAAGTAAAGGCTCAGCCGCTGCTGAAGATTTTTCAACCCGTAACCGCTGTTCATTATTTTGGGCAAGCTCTCCTCATCCAAATTGGCGATTCCTGAACCGTTATCAAGGACCCGGAAAGCAATCCCTTCCCCGGCCTTGAATACGGAGACTTTAATCAAACCCGGCACAGGCAATCCTTCAATCCCATGAACCAGGGAATTTTCCACCAACGGTTGCAAGATCAGTTTAATGGTCCGATATTGGAGTATCTCCGGATCGACCTGGATATGATATTCAAACTTATCCCCAAAACGCAACTTTTGAATACTCAGATAACTTCTAACATGCTCGACTTCCTTTTCAACCGTAGTGAATTCTTTTCCCTTATTCAATCCCAGCCTGAAAAAGTTGGAAAGCGCGACTGCCATTTGCCCGACTTTATGGTTTCCTTCCGCCATCGCCAGCCAATACATGGATGCCAGCGTATTATACAAAAAATGGGGGTTGATATGGGCCTCCAAGGCGCTAATCTGGGCCTTCACCTTATGTTGTTGTTCTTCCTCCACCATTTGCATCAATTTTTCGATATTTCCCATCATCTGATTAAAGGATACGCCCAAATCGCCAATCTCATCCTGGTATAACACATTGAATCTAACTTTCATATCACCGGTGGCGCCCTGCCTCATGAGCTGAATCAATTTCCGAACCGGATTCAAGATCCCTCTGGAGATGAAAAGTGAAAGAATGAGCACCAATACAAAACATGCCAGAAAAATGATGATGGTGACATTACGCAAAGTGCTGGCTTCGGCGATTAGTCGCCTATAGGGTATCAGGGCAACCAGTTTCCAGCCGGTAACGAAAAAAGTATTATAAACCACAAATAATTTGGGCTTCCTCTTATGGGTGACAAAACTCCCGCTTTCACTCAGGCTCACCCGTTTCAAAATTTCCGGGTCCTTAATTTTCTTTCCCATCCATGCAATTTCAGGGTGATAAATAAACCGTCCCTCTTCATCGATTAAATACAACAAGGTATTTTTGTGATGGGTCAACCTGTCGGCGATATTCCTCAAGATATTTTGATTGACGTGGATTACGACGACGCCCAAATTCCCCCGGTCCATATCATAAAGTTTGCGTGTCAATACAAAAACGTTTTGCCCCAAGACATTTTGGGGAGGCCACCATTTATAGTTATTGTATTCGGATAAAGTTTCCCGGTAAATCGCTGATTTTTTGTAGTTAGCCCGGTATTCCGGGGTCAAAAAACTAATGCCGTAGTTCCCGGTAACATCGCCTACTGCATAAATCGTATTGTTTTTGGAAGACAGAATGTAAATACTGGTGATGAAATCATTGCTAAACTTAATACTCTTAAGGATTGAAATGATCTTCAGATAATTTTCATTTTTATCCTCGATTGTTTCCGCTCTTTCCTGCGCCAAGATTTCCTTGAGCGGATCGCTGTTTAATACCATCTTGCTGATATCGTCAATATCCTTGAAGTTCAAAAAGATATTGATGTTAATTTCATTGGTGATATCACTGGTATATTGACTTACGATATCTTGGATGGTGCCCGCGGACTTATAATACGAAAAAAGGCCCAACGCTAATAAGGGAATCAAAGAAATTAAAGTGAAAGAGAAAGCAATTCGAAATTGCAATCCCCGGTTCATGAAGATTCCCTCGATGAGTTTGCCCCATGATGTTTTCGGATCTGAGTTCCATTGATGAAGCCGCATTTTCATGATTTAAGGACTTCCAAAATTTTTACCCCTTTTTTACATACCTTTTACATTGAAAATAATTCGTCAATGATGACTCAAAACCTACTTGGCTCTTAAAAAATGAATTCTGAGTTAACGGTATATTATGTCATTCCATTCGTAAAAGGAATGATCACTTTATGGTATAATAAAATATGATTATAAACTCAACTTTCGCAATCGAATTTGCCATTAAAAGCTCAATATCATTGGGAAAGACATCATACCAACCAGCTAAGTTGACAAACGGGATTATGCACCTATCTATTTAGCTGAAATGTTGGTCCACCCCTCATTCTTCGCCTCCATGGAGGCGCACTTTCTCCCTCGGGAGAAACGAAC
>JAEZCE010000031.1 GCA_023429995.1 Bacillota bacterium
TTCATACGTTTAATGAAGTGTTGTCCTGGGGTTCAAGCCCTCATTCTTGCTTTCTCCCGCCTTCGGGAGAAACGAAGGCCCTGTCAAGGCAGTCAAACTTCTTAAACCCTAAAAGGGCTTCAGCGCACCGCGGTTCGTTTCTCCCGAGGGAGGATAGAATGAGGGGTGGACCAACATTTCAGCTAAATAGATAGGTGCATAATCCCGTTTGTCAACTTAGCTGTTGGCATGATGTCTTTCCCAATGATATCGAGCTTTTAATGGCAAATTCGATTGCGAAAGTTGAGTTAATTACTCCAAATAGTTCTTTTCGATATCGCCCTGCCATTCTTCGACACCCTGATAGTTTGTGGCTTTTACCCATTCCCTGAGGATTTTCAGATGGACCAGGAAATTATCCTTGCTTTTAATAGCAGCTTCAGCATCCCAATGCCGGCTTAATTCTTCCGTGAGCAATTTTATGATCTCTTGATACCTTTGATCCTGACCCAGATCCTGTTTTTCGGCGGGGTCCTTCGAAAGGTCGAAAAGTTGCGGATAGTCATAGCCATCGTGCAGGATCAACTTCCAATTATTTTTCCTGATCATGGCCGAAGGGCTGTCCCCCTTGATATCAGCCAACTGGCCTATGATACTTCTCTGGCTGTCAATCTCCTCCTTACCCTGAATAACCGGCAGCAGGCTCTTTCCCTCCATTTTAGGGAGTTTCTCTCCGTTACTCAGGTCTATGAAGGTCGGAGCAACATCTAAAAGGCTGGTCAGTCCATTTACCCTCAAACCCTCCGGAAACTGGCCGGGGCAGTTGAATATCATCGGTACCCGTGCTGAACCTTCATAGAAGTTGCTTTTCCAAAACAGGCCATTTTCCCCGAGACTGTCTCCGTGGTCTGACCCATAAATTATCATTGTGTTTTCAAGACTCAGAGTGTTTGTGATCTCCTCCATAATTTTGCCTATAAGCCCGTCGAGGTACTCTACCATTCCATAATAAGCTGCGCGGACTCTTCGAGTCTCTTTGATGGTTACATTTTGCACATCCCTGTTTGCATACCACTTTTGGATAGCAGGATGCACATTCCTTCTAAAATCAGCCAAATCGTCTGTCTCGGGCAGTATTGAATCATAGTAATCAAACAGTTTCTTAGGGCAGACATAGGGGCAGTGGGGGCCGTAAAATCCCACCGTCATGAAGAGCGGCCTCGGGTCGTTACGCTCACGGATATGTTTGATAGCGGCATTTGCAACATCATCATCAAATAGCAGGACACTTGAACAGCCTGCTCCGGATAAGTCGATGGCCTTTTTGTTCTGATCGGGCGTACCTTTTAAATCCCCATAAATGGGATTACTTTTCCCGGGATAATTACGGGTTACATCGCCAACCAGTCTTTTCTCAAAACCATGCCGCTGGTCGGGGCCAATAAAATGCATTCTTCCTGAAAGTACGCTCTCATAACCCGCCGCGCTGATTGAGTGTACAAATGTTACCCTGTCCGATGGAAGCGCCTGCATATTGTTGTAAATCCCGGTCTGGTTGGGAAGAAGTCCGCACAGCATGGAAGACCTGCTGGGTACACAGAGTGGAGAATTGCAGTAGCAATTATCCAGGACGACTCCGGAGGCAGCCAATTTGTCAAGATTCGGTGTCCTCACATATTTATCTCCGGCAAATCCGGCTATTGCCGCATTATGCTGATCCGACAGTAAAAAAATGATATGTTTCTTATCCATAATAACCTCCTAATGCCATTTTTCTGGTTCGTTTTCAACGACTTTACATTATTCACAGATTATTTCATAGCTGCAAATGAAGCTTTTCCCTGCTTCCAGACTTTGAATTCCTCTCTTTTTATCCAGCACATCAACCACCCCTGCGGTATAGGTAACACCGTACCATGGCTCAATACAGATAAAGGGGGCCGCATTGGAAGGCGACCAGATCCCCAGATAGGGAAAACCGGAAAAGTTGACCCGGACCATTTTACCGTTTCCCTCATCAATAAACGTAACCCATTTAGATTGTAGCCCTTGCATGATACTTACTTTGTTCTTGCTGTCAAAGTCCAATGATGCCAAATCAATGGAATCTTGGTCTACCAAGAATGGCTCCTCGCTGCCGGTCAAACAACCCAGTTCGTTTACAAGACGGCATACCGTCTCCTTTTTTTCGAAAACCAGGGTCCCCTTTTTTCTCCCTTCCAGTTCCTTGCTGCAGTTAAAAGCAGGGTGAGCCCCGATAGAAAACCACATCGTCTTCACTCCGGTATTTTCAACCCTGTACGCTACAGTTAATGCGTTTTCCCGGAGCGAATAATCTATCGATAATTTAAATTCAAAAGGATAACACCCAAGGGTGTTGCTGGTATGGGAAATCGAAAAGGTTATCATCTCGCCATTTTTGCAAACCGGATCAAATTCAGTCATTTTGGCGAAACCATGGAGCCCCAAATGATATTCTTTTCCTTCGAAGAGGTAAGTACCGTTGTTAAGATGTCCGACTATAGGAAAAAGGACCGGAGCCCGGTTCGGCCAAAAGTTTGGATCCCCCTGCCATAAGTATTGATATCTTTTTGATTTCTCAATTATGCTGGAGAGCTCTGCTCCCCTTGAGTCGATTTCCACCTTTAAAAAATCATTTTCCAATGCATATCTCACAGGTATCCTTACTCCTTCCTATCCAACCCTGCTGCTCTTATGCTTCTTTCTCGATATTCGCTTTTATCAACGGTTATATGCGGTCAAGCCCAAACGCTCATACTGTTCCGAAGGCGCATCGTTTTCCTTCATCAACCGGATCAGGTTTTCGATCATTCTCTGTTCAACCTCGGGATTTTCAACCGGCTTTAACTGTCCATAATCATTATCAATATCAAATAGCTCGGTTTTAAAGTTGCACTTTTTGGTATCTGCTTGATTTTGCGGTTTTCCTGGGACTTTGATCAATTTACAGTTCTTGGTAAATGAAAATGACCCCGCTAAACTCAAATCCTGCAATTCCGACACTTCAAAAGTTTTGCCCAGATGGGTAGGCATTAGTGTGTATTCATATAGCGGCTGGTTTTCCTGATCTATCGGTCCGCGCATATAGACATGGTGTCCGTCCGTGATATTGACCTGGACTCCATATATCCCGAAGAGGATATAATCGTGGATGGGTTTATCAAAAGCAATGGTATCTTTTAAGGATTTACCCAACATATCTGCAGTTGGCTGCAATCCAAAGCACTCCATAATGGTCGGCGCAAAATCGATGAACTGGACCAGACAGTTGCTGCGCTCATCCTTCCTTCCGCACCTGGGGTCCCAAATAAACAGAGGCGTATGGGCCGTCATATTATACCAGGGCATAACATTTTTTGCCCACCAGCCATGATCGCCAAGGGAATATCCATGATCGGTACCCACAATCAGCAGGGTATCTTTCCACAAATCCAATTCATCCATGGTATCTAAAAAACGTCCCAGATTCTCGTCGCACATACTGACAAGCGCCGCATACTCTTTCCGGATATGCTCGATCTCTTCCGCTGTCTCCGCGGTTTTTCCGTAATTGGGCCAATCGAAAAAGCCTCCTTGATAGTCGTGTTCATACAATTTTTTGAATTTTTCAGACGCAAAAAAAGGTTCATGAGGGTCGAAGGTTTCCAGCTGTAGAAACCATTTATCCGCCTGGCTATTTTTTTTCACAAATTCGATACCCTGGTCGAAAGTCCGTGTTTGCGGCAAATCTTCCACATCACTTAAATACTGGCGGTTTACCCAGTCCTGCCTCGGTTTTGAGTAGCCCGGCTTTATAAATTGCGCTTTACTCAATTCAGGTTTGGACGGCTCCTCGACTTCACCCTTCCACGGGTCTCCTTCCTGTCCACGGTTGAATTCCCAGGAAGTAAAGCGGGTGTGGTAGGTGGCTCCCCCTTCCTGGAAGTAATGAAAGTGGTCGGTGACTAAATGAGTGTATATTCCGTTTTTGCTTAAAATTTCAGGCATGGAATCATCAAACGGTTCGATCGGTCCCCAGCTGCGGTGAAGAAAATTGTATCTTCCGGTATGGAGTTCCCTTCGTGCAGGCATACAGGGCATACTGCCCACAAACGAGTTATCAAAGGTCACAGTTTTTTCAGCCAGCCGCTGAAAATTCGGCGCATGAACCCAATCACAGCCGTAAGGGGGTAAATAATTTCTGTTTAAGGAATCAAACATGAGCAGAATAGCCTTCATTGACATAACCTCTCTTCAATGGAATATAGAAATTTTACTGCATTAATGTGTTCTCATAGGTCCAGGGAACGCTAAAATCGTTGGAAAAAAACCCAGTCTTCGCTGTTTTTTTCCCCGTGATCAGGCAAGCTCTAGCTGGAACGCAGGTAGGGGAAGGACTGTATCCCCTTTGAAAGTAACATCCCTCTGAAGCAAGATCGTCCAAGTGAGGTGTCATGATAAACTTATTTCCATCGTAGCCTATACAATCCGCCCGAAACTGATCAGCCATAATGAAAAGGATATTGTTCATTTTTATTTCCATTTCCGCTGCTGTATAAATAAACACTCTTTAGTAGAAGGGGAAATCTTGAAAATATGCGCGATATATCTTGTATTTAGATTATAATCAGATATTACTTATTCAGATATCACTATACGCCTGAAATACTAACTATCTCAGGCGTATAGAAAATTTAATTTAAATATGTACCATTCCAGTCATCTTTACTTTAGTTGCCTGCAATGGCTTTTTTCGTTTTGTTTTGACTCTGAATCGACTTGACATTTGCCCACAAAAGCAACATACCTATCACAAAGATAATGACGCACACGGGTCTGCCAATGGCATATTGAAAAAAGTTTTGTTTTGCCGCTTTCGATATGGTGAGAGACAAAAGCAGATTATTTTCAATTAAAGGTGCTAAAATAAACCCAAGAAATACAGGCGCCGGCGGAACTTTTATCTTAACGAACAGCAGTCCGATAAGCGAGAAAACAAGCACAGTATAGATATCATACATATTGTTCCTTATGCTGAATGCGCCAAGCACAATACAGCACACAACCGGCGGAATAATATACTCCATTTTAATCTTTATAATTTTAGAAAATGTCGGAGCAAACAGAAGGGAAGCCACTGCCATTACAGCCACGCTGATAAGCATGCCATACATAAATCCATAGGACATATTGGCATAATCTTTAAACAGATTCGGGCCGACTACAATTCCATGGATGGTAAGCGCACCAAAGATCAAAGCGCAGGTCGGGGAGCCAGGGATACCCAGCGCCATCATCGGGATAAAAGTCCCGCCGACGGCCGCAACACAGGAAGACTCAGAGGCAATAATACCTTCAGGATTTCCTTCACCAAAGGGTTCCTTGGCTTTCCGCTTGGCCTCGCCATAAGACACATATGCGGCAATCGCAGTCCCCGCTCCCGGCAAAAACCCAACAACTGTGCCGATTATTGAAGATTTTATTATCGTCGCAGGTTTTCTAAAAATATTTTTCAATACAGTAAATGGAGAAATATTCTCTGAGCGGAACCCCTCTGACATCTGGGCATAGCCATTGGAAGAGTGTTGCACCCGTCCGTTCTTAAGTATTTTCTGTGTCTGGATAAGCATCTCACGTCCGGCAATGATGCCAAGCGCCAGAGCAATCTGCTTGACTCCCATCGTAAAATTGGTAACGCCGAAAGTAAATCTTTCCATGCCGCTGACCGCGTCAATACCGACCATACTGACCAGCATTCCAAAACACGCGCCAAAAATGCCCTTCATCAGATTATTGGCAGCAAGACCTCCAATAATTACCAGACCGATCATCGTGGTAATCGCCATTTCGGGAGGACCAAATTTCAGAGCAATTCTTGCAAGATTCGGCGCGAAAAGGATCATTACAAATATACCAAACAAACCGCCAATCATACTGGAAAGCCCCGACAAGTATAGTGCTTCCTTTCCTCGGCCCTTCAGCATCATTGGATATCCCTCAATGGTTGTGCAGATTGCTTCGTTGGTCCCCGGAATATTCAGCAAAATTCCAGAAATCGAACCGCCGTATCCACATCCCATAAACACGCCGGCCAGCAAAAGCAGAGCGCTGAGAGGATCCATGGCATAGGTAAAGGGAAGCAATACGGTAACACCGATGCCTGCGCCCAATCCGGGGATAGCACCAATGATGATACCGAAGATGGTTCCAAGGGAAACCATGATGATCGCCGGCGACATAAAAATATTGGATAGAACTGTCAAATCCATCTTGTAACACCCCTAAATAACTTTCGCTTATATTTTATTTTTATAGACAACCATCCGGAATGCTAATGAAAGAGAAGGTTTCCAGCGCTTCTCGCCCCATCACGCCTCGCCTATTGCTATTTTTTCGATTGCTTCAGTTTAGTGTTCACATCAATCAAGGTTTTCAAATCCTTCTTGAACAAGGGTGTAAATGCCTTATAACCCATAAAATTAGTGCCCTGTTGGGTATCGTCGAGAGCTTTACCGAGGCTACCCGTTGAAATCGACTTACCGATGGAATCGGAAATAAATTTCACAATTTCTGTGGGTGTGCCCTTAGGCGCGCACAGATAACTATAATTCTCAGCGACAACCTTATAGCCTTCGGATAAAAAAGTATCCGCCGCATTAGATAAATGTTGTTTACGGTTCGCGGTATCTGCCAAAACCAGCAATTTTTCCGTTATAGCACTGGGATAGAACTGGGAACCGATTAAAGCGCATTCTACATGTCCGCCAAGGACCTGTTGATATGCTGCATTTCCGCTACCTGCATTCACCACAGTCAGCTTGATACCAAGAGCATCTTCAACCAGCTTCGGAAGGTATGCGGTGTTGCCGCCGGCGATTGCAACAGTTATTTCATCGGGATGGGCCTTTGCATATTCAACAAATTTTTTGATAGTGGTAAACTTACTATTGGACTTCATGATGAGAATGTTCGATTTGCTGGCCAATCTACAGACGGGCACGATATCTTCGGCAGTGAAAGCTGCGCCCTTATAATTGACAAGTATATTGGGCATTTCCGTACTACCGATTATCATAAAGTTATAACCGTCCGGCTTAGCAGTCATTGCTTGATTGGCACCAATTAACCCGTCACCGCCTTCCAGGTTTTGGACAACTGAAACAAATTTAAAATCCTTCTGCAGAGAAGTCGAAACCGCACGGGCCACTATATCCGTGGCGCCGCCCGCGGCGCGATTGACAATAAACTGAATGGGCCTGTTTGGATAATTTTTTAAAGCAGAAGCAGCGTTTGCAGTAGATGATATTTCGTTACCGCCCATAAACATCGTTACAAAAAAAACAACGCATAACATCATGGTAATAACTTTTCTCACAATTGTTCCCTCCTGGTTTTAATATATTATTAAATTAATACTCCGGTCGGAGTATTAAGCCCCAAAAATGTATTGAACAGCAGAAAAATGATGACTATAACAACCACATCATAAAGAAGCGTCATCAAAACCTTCTTCCATGTAAAACCATACCCGACATATGCAAGAGTAAGAGAAAGCGCGGTAATTATTAAGAATAAACAAGTATACATGCCGATAACCTCAACAAACCGCATTATCACAATGGAAAAAACCAGTAGCGCCATCCCCATAGCCATCACATTCCCGGTGTTTTTTTGGGGTTTCTTTACTTCGTTGCCTTTGCCGAAAAACGACTTAATAAGGATGCCTAATCCCATCACCGCGCTGATCGCCATAACGGCCCGTGGTAACAATCTGACTGTATCTAACAGTTCAAATGTTTGCGTCCACATCACGGTGATGAATGCAACAATTCCTAATCCTACAAAAAAATCTTTTTTGTTCTTGATATGCTTCATCTAACTTTCTCCCCCAACATCCCGCAAGCTAACATACATGCAGGATTTTTTCAACAAAAAATCAATGCAAAATCAATTCGGTAATTAACATAAACTATTGCGCCAACCCAAAAATCTCAAACGAGTCCGAGACAAAATACCTAAAATCAGTTCCAAAGAACACCAATTTCTCTGCAAAAGAAACCGCTTGAAACCTCCTCTCTCTGTCTGCTCACAAATTAATGCAAAATTAATGTTCCGTTAACACAAATTTTAACGCTAACCGCTAAAATCATCAACGTGTCCAGGACGAAATACCTGAAATCTGTCACAGCGAATACAATTTTCTCTACAAAGAAATGCCTCCTCTACCCATTCAAAAAAATATCTCCAGGCTTAGCTGGGGCTTTTTCTTTAACGGAGATAGCCCTTTATTGCCAGCCACCCCACGTGAGCTTATTACTCGCTACCCGTAAACGGGTCTAAATTATCCAGCGTTAATTACCCACCCAACTGGTATTCTTTTAATTATTCACCTGATACATTTCAAAGCCATTGAGTTGACTTTTAATCATAGACGAACCCATCATGGTACCATCACCGCCGCCGGCAGCTAAGAGTTATTGCGGGAAAAAATTTGAGGATGTATCTCAAAAAAGCGCTTCCATCGCTCATGGTAGAATTGACATTTTGTGTACAATAAATTTCCTCTATCACGTATTACAGTATCTTACTATTTAAATCAAATTTGCACGGGCCCCGATATCAAAGGCTGTGATAGATTGTTTTAATTGGCCGGCGACTCCCGCTAAGTTATCCGCCAGCGCGGTAACCTGTTGCGCGGAGGCGCTTTGTTGCTCGGCGGCCGCCGAAACCTCCTCGGTACTGGCCATGCTTTCTTCACTCATTGCGACTATGTTGGTAAAAGCGGCAATCACACTATCATTATTCTCAGCCATTTTTTTGGCGGATAAAGCAACCGCTTCGATTCTTTCAAGGATTCTGCCGAGTTCATCAAATATATTACCAAAAGTTACCGACGCCCCGGCGGCTAAGTTTTTACCGGATTCGACGGTCTGTATTTCGTCGGAGATCGACAACACCACTTGTTCGCTTCGCGTTTTCATCTGGATAATTAAATTGGCAATATGCTGAGCTGCTTGTTTGGATTGATCCGCCAATTTTCCGGTTTCATTGGCAACTACCGCGAAACCCTTTCCATGTTCACCGGCTCGGGCCGCTTCAATCGAAGCGTTTAACGCCAACAGCGCGGTTTGTTCGGCAATCCCCTCAATCACGGTTGAAATCTCCCCAATCTCTTCCGAGGTATTATTCAACTCGTTAATGACTTCATTTACCTTACCGGTGGTATAATATATTTTTTCGATTTCATCGGCAACATCGGTTGAGGCTTTTTGTCCCAATTTTGCCGATTGGGCGACATTTTCGGAGTCGGCGGCGATAGCCTTTAACTCATTGGAGACCTGGCGAACCATCTCGGATAAGGAATTAATATTTTGAACGGTGTCACTGGTTTGGTTGGCCTGTTCCGAAGAAGTCCGCGCCAGTTCCTCCATGGTTTTCGCGATTTCCGACGCTGACCGGCCGGTATCATTGGAGGCATCTTTCAGTTCTTTACTCGCGATATACAACATACCTGCTTGATCATCAATACCGCTAACCAGCTCCTTCAAACCCCGGATTGCTTTATTTAAACTATCGATCACACTGGTGACTTCCACCGATCCTTTCGCGATAATAGTTCGGGTTAAGTCGCCATTAGCCAGGGAATTGGCGGTCGTTCCAACTAATTTCAACGGGCGGGCGATTAACATGGCGATGACAAGACCAAATACCACTGCCAGAAACGCGCTCGCAATGAGGAGCGACAACGTGACAATGCTGGCAAATTTGGCAAATTGATTTCCTTTTATCATTGATTCTGCGGTCTGGAGGACCATATTATCGGTGCAATTCTTCAGACTGTTTTTGATATTAAATAAAATACCATCTAATTTTTCATTATTCTCGATGCTGATCGGTTCTTTCATGAGTTTATTGATCAATGCCACATTTTTTTCAACCGGCTTCATCGTCACTGGATCAATTGCTTTAATCAAGTCTACCTTAGAAATAATTGACGGTTCATAATTCCTGTCGTATAAGGACTGAGTGATTGTAGTCGATTTTACCACATCTCTGCTGTAACTTGCTTGAAGATTCATAAAATCCCCTTGTAGTTGAAGCATGGTGTTATTCAAATCCATACTCTTGTGAAAAATTGTTTGAGCGTTTTCATTTAAGGTTTTGATTATATGGATCCCCATCGCGCCTTGAATAGCCGAAAAGGCAATCATGAATCCCACGATTATCAATATTTGAACAAAAACCTTCATCCTTTTAAAAGGGTTGGCTAATAAATCGAAAATCTTTTCAAACATGTCTTAATACCTCCCGTTTAAATTCTAGGCTCATCCCAACCTTCGATTTCAATATATCCATACGGGAAGAAATATAACGCTAACCGATAAAATTATAAACGAGTCGACTACGAAATACATAAAATAGCTCACTACGAACACAATTTTAACTACAAAAAAAGCGCTTCACTCCTATCTCCCAAATAAAAAAGCAGGTCAATTAAATCCTGCTTTTCAATACTTTTTCAAATACACGCTTTTTTGCTATCCTATTTTAAAGGATTTTCATACGTTACATGCTCATTTTTACTTTAAATGCCTTGATTTTGTCACGGCTCAATGGGACCTCAAAGGAATTGTTGCCGCTTACTACATTGAGCATGTAGGTATTATTAAACCATGGTACCATATTGGATATTTTATTGAGATTTACGATATAGTTACGATGCGTTCTAAAAAATACGGCAGCATCCAGCTTTTTTTCCAGTTCAGACAAGGAAAACCTGCATTTATGCTCCTTTCCGTCAACGACAAGATACACATGACGGTTTTTTGCGACTGCCATGCCAATATCCGATTGATTGAAAAATAGGATTTTGTCACCGTCATAGGTTGCAACTTTTGAGGACTGAAAGGAAGTCTGGACGGTTCCGTCCGCTGTCCCGGACAAGGATTGTTTAGCTCGCTCAACCACTTCTTCGATATCCTTTGTGGAAAAAGGCTTCAGCACATACCCGCGTGCGCCAAGATTTAGCGCCTGTACGGCATATTCTTGATATGCAGTGACAAATATTAAATACGGCTTTTCCGTCATCTCGTTAAGCATTCGGCCAAGCATAATCCCATCAATGCCGGGCATGTTAATATCCAACATAATCATATCGGGTTTTAGCATCATGATATTTTTTAATGCTTCTTCGCCATTGGCACACATTGCAATTACCTGTACCCCAGGGATCTGGTCGAGAATGTCATTCAGTTCTTTCAAAGACAGTCTCTCATCATCAGCTATGATAATTCTTATTAGTTTCTGCATCGCTATGCACCTCCTGAGTTAAAGTGGATAATGGCGCCCGGACAGTTACTTTGGAACCATCGCTCGTATTTTCCAAATGTAGAGCATACTCGGTCCCGAAAAGGCAGATAAAACGCTGGTTGATATTATTCAGACCTATTCCCATCACTGGGATTTCCATAGTGTTACTGACGAAATCAATGACATCCTGGGGGAAACCGGTACCATTGTCCTCTATAGTCAGCACAATTTCATTTTCAGCTATTTTAGCCGTGATCGCGATTTTAATATCACCAATGATCTGAGAGAAACCATGCTTAAAGGAATTTTCGACTAGCGGCTGCAATGAGAATGGCGGGAACAGAACATCTTCGCATTCAGGCGGAACGTCGATAAAAACATGCAAACGCTCCTGAAAACGGGCTTTCTGGATGGAAAGAAACAATTCACAAACCTCGATTTCACGGAATAACGGTAAGAGATCCTCTTTCACCGACAGTGTCCTGCGGTAAAAAGCGGCAAGATCGGAAATCAGCGACTGCGCTTTCTCTGGAGCGCTACGGGTAAGATTGTTGATCGCATTCAAGGTATTGAATAAAAAGTGAGGATTAACCTGTGTTTTGAGTGCATAGTATTCCGCAGCCGCAAGCAGCTTGGCCTGTTGGTCAATGAAATGCTGTTGAATTTGAGAACCAATAAACCGGCTAACGCCTGAAACTAAGAGAATATCAGATTTTCTGGCATAACTTCCCTTTATAATAGCAAACAGAATACCGATTTTCTCCTGGTTAACAATGATCGGGGATGAGATCAGGTTGCAATGTCTCAGCTTCTTATCAGTAAATGGTTTGTCTGGGCAGAAATCCACTATATCCGAAACAAAGGCTTGATAACCGATTTCTTTGGAATAATCTACATTGATCAACCGCTCACAAAATTGTCGAAAATGCTCGTTCTCATAATCGGCCTTCATCCAGTAAGCGGAGCCATCGGCAAATACTTTCTTCTGTTGATCATAATAGACGACAAAGTCCAATCTGGAAATATCGTGTAAACTTTTCACGACGGATAATTTGGCTTCATCGGAAAATCCTGACGATTTGATCGGAATAGATTGCTGTAGGATCTGCAGGATACGGTCGGATGATTCTGCGGCGCTCGCGTCTTTTCCTGCTATGATATCATACATAAACGCCACGCAGAATCCGATAGCCAGAGGAATGATCAAGGTCGGAATGCACAGTAGCTTGATATAGAAAATCGATAACATGGAGAAATGATTCGTCAGCGCAACGGAAAGGTACCAGACGCCTTCACACAGTAATCCCAAAACGGTTCCACGGAGAAAATTCCATTTCTGATGCTTGGAAAGGTGATGGAAGACTCCGCCAAAGATACCTGCCGTCATGCAGGAAATACAAATTGCCTGCGCAGTGATACTGCTTTCTATCAATGCATAGATACCATAGATACCGCCGATCAAGCCGGCAAGAATGCCCGGGATCAAGCCACAGGTTAGTCCGGCTACCGCAGGACTGATAAGTGCGGTTTCCAATGTATAGTAATCCAAATGCCCTCCGCCAAGAACTGTTCCGCCAATGGATAGAAGGCCAAATACAATCCCAAGGAAAATTTGATCTTTACTGGTACTAATATGGTTGATCGCGCGAACAAACGAATTCATCCGTGTCGTCAGATAAGATACAAGTGCAATAGTAGTGGCAATGTTCAGTGTGATAATAAATTCTTTTATCTGAAAATAACTCAATAAAAATCCCTCTCTTCGGCATGAGCAATTCCTATATTAGAAATATGCTATAAAATACCAGCCTCTGCGGCTACTTCTCTGAACTCCGGTTACAGTACATTTCGATCTCCGTTTGTAAATTCCCTTTAAGGGAATATAGTTACCGAAGTTTCCTGATAATGGGCAGATTATCCTTGGTAATATGGTCATATTTATTGACTAGGTATACGTTACTCAATTCATTTATACCTAAACCTTTTTTTAATGTCAACTCAACCAAGGGCTGTCCATACTTTGGCGACTTCCCCTGAGCGTTTCCCCCCCTTTAAAAACAAAAAGGCTCCTAAGTATCTTAGGAACCTGCTTTATCGAAATTGGTGCGCCTGGTAGGAATCGAACCTACGGCCAACGGATTAGAAGTCCGTTGCTCTATCCCCTGAGCTACAGGCGCATAATAAATAACTTATTCTATTTTCTGAGCATGAAACACCAGGAGGCGCTTCTTCAAATCCACTCTGCATTTTGTCGCCATGTTCCAGGATGGAACAGCTTTGCCGACTCAGGCGCATAATGCTAAATCCCGCTTAATATGCTTAAATATTATACCATAACCCAACTTCAATAACAATCTCTATTTTCTAGTAAAACGTTCTCTAAACAACTACTCATTGATTGGGAACGTTTTACTTAAGTAGAGCGTATCTTCCCCATTTCTGATTGCCATTTATTCACGATACGCTCTACGAGTTGATATTCAGTATAACTGGTATTCCGCGAGTTCACTGATTAATGTTTTCCCCTGAATTGTCAATTCATCTTTTACATAACCCACATTTTTGACCCACCATGTTTTGTCGGTATACGCAACACCCTCCAGACCAGTTCCATAGCACTCAATGATAAGCGCCTCAAAGGTCCCGGCGGGAACCGTAACTTTCTCGATACCAATGACTTTGGTGTTCTCCTTCATTTTATGGTCATCCGATTCCCAACTCCAGGAGGTTCCAACCGCCATTTTACTCTTCAACACAGGCCAAAGGGGTTTATATTGGTTAAGTCCTACCGGAGACATTTCGGAAGATTTAAATAGGCCTTGCTGATTTTGTTCATAATACACAAAAACTTCCGGATTACCCTTTGGATCATATAAGATGGCTCCATTTTTGCCGTTGGTCGGATCAACGATTTTAAATTTTCGTTGATAAACTTGAGAGCTTCCGGGCATTGACAATTTATAAACCCAGTAATTACCGGGTTTCATCGGGAAATAGGCTGCCGCATCTCCCGAATCGTCCCCAAAAACGATTCCACCCAAAACGGAAACGACAATCGCCAAAGAAATTAAAAAAACGATCTTCTGAATTTTCATGATAAATTCTCCTTTGAACATGGTTTATAATACCACGGGGATTCAATCCGCTATTCATCGTCAAACGGTTGGATCGATCAACAAGCATCCACAATAAGCCGGATCCTGATGAGGAAAATTTATGAATTCGTCCTTCGCAAATTTAATAAAAAAGCTTCCCGACAAACCAGGAAGCTAAAATTGCATATTGGAGCGGGAAACGGGGCTCGAACCCGCCACATTCAGCTTGGAAGGCTGACGCTCTACCAACTGAGCTACTCCCGCATCGGCAAAAATTATTTTACCATAACGGCAGGCTCCCGTCAAGAAAATATATCTGTTAATTATCTCCAAATTGATTTTTTATGAAATCCTGATCCGAATGAACTTTCACACCGATACTGCGTAATAAAGCCGTGGTGACCCCGTCTCCTTCTCGTAAGGCGCCGCTAAAAGTTCCGTCATAGATCTGTCCCACGCCGCACGAAGGGCTTTTGGCCTTTAAAACCACAAAATCCGGGCGGTGTTGATGAACCAGTTCGGCTACAACCCCGGCCCCTCTTAAAAATTCTTCCGTTACATCCCTACCGGACTCATTCACGACCCTGGCGATTCCTTTCAAAACCCCGGCGCCGTCGCCATTTTGTATCTCCGCGGGAGGACGGGGGCTTTTCATTCCTCCGGCGGCTTCCGGACAAAAAGAAATAACTCGATAGCCTGCCAATATCGAACGCAACTCCGGTACTTCCCGGCTTGTCCCATCATAGCGGCAGGGGATGCCCAGCAAACATCCGCTGACCAAAACGACTTTTTTACAATCATCCATGATCAAAACCACCCGCTTCAATTTAACGAATTTGCGGATCGAAAAATCCCTCCGGCTTTTCTCCATTATCAGCATTTCAAACCCGCATGTCAACCCGGTAACGGGATGTGCCAAACGTTATTCCCGGGTAGGCCCGAACATGATGAAGAAATACGATATATTGAAATTACCGCAATTAATAAAGGCTTATATCGTATTTCTTATCGATTTTATATAACTTTTCCAGTCTGAGACTTTATCAATGCCTCTTCCTTTCTTCCAGAATATTTTTTACTTGGAACGGCCCGGATATTCCTCCCAAAACGATTTCGGAGGCAGCAAATTCGGGAATGGAAATCAATAAATCTCCGATGCCCATCAACTTGCCAACCCACGATTGTTTTACCGCTATTTCGGCAATCATTGATAAACTCACATCCAACAGTTTATGCTGGTATTTATCAAAAATCATGAGCTTACGGCCGGTCACTTTATAACAATTCCCGATAGGAATTTTATACCAGCTTTGCGCTCCCTCCCAAATTATAGTCTCTTCATCGAACCTATGCCCATCGTTTTCGCTTAGCTCAGGTTCGGGAATCTCCGGTTCGGAAAGGAGTTCCTTGATAACAGGTTCCTCGGCGACTTCCTCGCTTTCATCCGGTGGCGCTTCCACCTTCACTGATTCGACCGGAATTCCCTCGCCGGAATCTTCCTGGTTTTCAGGAGGCGCTTGGGTCCCCCGGTCAACGACCGGCTCTGCCTTTTCTTGATCAACGATTGGCGATAGAATATGTTCTTCCAGAAATGTTTTTTTTAGACCCGTTTCATCCGGAGATTTCAGTTTCATATCATTCCCGGTTACCCGGTGTTCTTTCAGTCTGCCTTTAACCGGGCTCTCTTTCTTAAAACTATGGGGTGGGGTTTCATATTTAAAGTGCACTCCATCGACTGCCATTTCAACCTTTTGGGGCTTAATAATCCCCTTGCCCAATTGACTTTCATAATCAAAACCGCCCGGCTCCGCTTTACCAGGCTCCGGACTCATTTTATCCTTGAGCATTTCATCCTGCTTTTGATCGGAATCATCAGGTAACCCTGGGGATAAGTTTTCTATCCCCTTGTTAGACTCAGCGTTTCCCTCCGGATTATTTTCGGCGGGACCATTGAGCAAATCAGCAGAGACCGGTACTTTGGCGTCAATATCGGATACAGGAGCATGATCGGGTTTCCGGTTTTGGGAAACATGGTTTCCGCAAGACGGACAAATATTGGTCTCACTCGTATAGTAGACGCCGCAATCGGAGCAATATGCCATAAAAATCACCTCTCGGGGAGTTCTTATTCCATTTATATGAAAAGCCGGCTATTTTATTCCAGTATAGGCTTACAAACACACTAAAGTTGCCTGGTTGAAATATGCTATAATAAAAAAAACTTTTGAGGGTAAACATGAAAAAATTATGGGCATCCTTACGTCAAAACCGCCGGTTTCGTCTGATCACTCTGACTTTGCTGGTTTGTTTTTTTACCCTTTCCTTTATACAGTTATTCTCGGCAACGTCTTTCACCGTTAACTCGCTATCTTTTAAATTACAAAATAAATTTTCGTTCCAGGGCGGCACCATGATAGAAGTTCCGCCCATTGGCCGTTTGTTTTTCCAGTCTCACAAAACTCCCTGGCAGTTTATTATTACACTGGATGAAGTCGATTTCTCCGGCCTGGCGGAACAGTTGAACTCATTGCCGTCGAAACAGCAGTGGTTGCCTTTATTACAACATCAGGTGAAATCGATGATGGTGTCTTTTTTCCTGTCCGTTGTATTTTACGGTTTGCTTGGAGGAACCCTGATATTATTGGCGTTGAGGGTTAAACCCCTTTCCAAACTTTTTCTTTACGGGATTCTCTGTTCCGTGGCCACGATCTTTATTTTGATTGGGATGACCATCCTCTCCTATCAGCCCAAAGAGATTGAACATCCCAAATATCAGGGAGTCCTGTCCGCCGCTCCCTGGGCCATGAATTTAGTCACGATGAGCTTAGATAATATTGAAGTGATCGGAACCAATCTGAAAAAAATCTCCCAGGGGCTGCCGGTTTTATTCAAACAAGCCGAAGACATGAAAACCATGGGGAATATGCAATCGGATATTAAAGTTTTGCACGTCAGCGACATTCATAATAACCCGGCGGCCTTCGACTTCATCAGTGAGTTGGTTTCAAACTTCAAAATCCAGTTCATCATCGATACCGGCGACTTAACCGATTACGGAACCGCCCTTGAGGCTAACATTATCGAAAGAATTCCCGGGCTGAAAGTACCTTACGTATTTATTCCCGGCAACCATGAATCGCCCTTGATTACCAAACGTCTTGTTCATACCAAGAACGTTATTGTGGTGGTAAAAAAAGATCTGCGTGTCTACGGGCTCACCATAGCGGGCGCCGCAGACCCGGCCGCCAAAATTTACAATTCGGACGTGGCCCCGGCCGAACAATATCTGGAAACCGCAAAAGCTTTAAAGGAACGAATCATTGATAGTGGTAAACTGCCTGATATTATTGCAGTCCACAACCGTAATCTGGCCGAGGATTTGATTGGATCCGTTCCGGTCATCCTCCATGGTCATAACCATCAATACAAACTCTCGGTGGAGAAGAAGACCGTTATTGATAATGCGGGGACAACCGGTTCCGCGGGTATAAGAGGTTTTGTCGATAAAGCCGTGCCTTATAGCGCCTCGATCTTATACTGGAAAAAAGGCCCCCGGAATAAAATGATCCTCCATGCCGTGGATTCCATCAAGATTAACGGCGGGGAAAGAACTTTAACGGTCGATCGCCGTACTTTTTAACTCAAATCCGGCAAGTAACCCCAAAACCACCGTTGTATATAAACTTGCCGGTTCGCGGTTTAAATCGCCTTCCGGGATATTGGGGAATACGGCCCCGCCAAGCAAGGGGAATAAAGCGGCAGGATTTTTACAATGGTTTATTGAATTTACATTTTGTGGGGTATTGTTTTCCGGAATCGATTTTGGAAGGAAGGAATTGCATGAGAATTAAATTGTCGATTGCACTTTCGCTTTTATGGGTATTACTCCTCCCCCTTGCCGCGCAGGCTGAAGATCTCAATTCCAATTTGTTAAATGCAGTCTCCAAGAACAAGGCTTCCTTGGTTAGAAATCTGATTCATAAAGGCGCGGATATCAACACCCGGGGGGATCATCAATGGACTCCGTTGATCATCGCCTCCGACATGGGCTTTACATCCATTGTCAAAATACTGCTGGATAAGGGCGCAGATCCGAACTTACAGGACAATTACGATTCCACCGCCCTCATTCACGCTGTGAAAAATAAGTATCTGCCCATTGTCGAGTTGATTCTCAAAAATCCCCAAGCCGATTTCAACCTTCGCACCACGGAAGGTTATACGGCTCTGATGTATGCCGTCAAAGTCAATCATCAAAGGATCATTCAGTTTCTCCTCAATAAAGGGGCAAATCTCTCTTTTAGTTCCATTTGGGCCGCGAAGAAAGGCGACACCACTTTACTGGCCGGTTTGATTAAAAACTATCAGGCCAACCTCAATGAAAAGGACGCTCAAGGCTGGACTCCCATATTATGGGCTGCTAAAAACGGTTATCCGGATACCGTCAAACTTTTAATGGATAACGGCGGGGAAGTGGATTATACCGCAAAGGACGGAACGACTCCGCTAATCGCCGCTGCTGCCAGCGGAAATAAAGAAACCGTTCAAATCCTACTCAAAAAAGCCACCCTTCTCGATGCTACTGACAGTAACGGTTGGAACGCATTATTATGGGAGTCCGCTCAAGGCCATACCCTGAACGTTTCCCTGCTGCTCGCCAAAGGGATGAATGTAGACGGCAAGGACCGGAAAGGTTTTACACCGCTGATGGCGGCAGCCGCAGAAAACCATCTTGAAACAGCTAAATTTTTACTCAGCCATAAGGCATCCGTTAATATGACGGACTCCAACCAGTGGCCGGCTCTTTTTTGGGCCGTTTCCAAAGGCAGTACCGATACTGCCAAATTTTTAATGGAAAACGAGGCCAATCTTAACGGAACGGATATTCATCGCCGAACCCCATTAATGCTGGCCGCCGGTCAAGGCAACCTTGAGATAGCGCGAAGTTTGATTTTCTATGGGGCCGCCCTTAACGCAAGCGACGAAAACGGGTGGACTGCTTTACATTTTGCCGTCGCCCAAGACCATCAAGACCTCCTGCAACTGCTGTTATCCAAAGGCGCAGACGCGGCTATCCGCAACAAAGACGGGGATACGCCATTGTTAATGGCGGCCAAAAACGGCCAATCCGCTCAATTCAAGGCCTTTATCGCGGGCGGAGTCAATCCGAACTCCGTATTCATCGAGGCCATCCGCAAAAAAGATTGGTCCACCTCCAATGCCTTGCTCAACCAGGGCGCCGATCCCAATAGCAAGGATGGTAGCGGCACACCCGCTTTAATCCTGGCGGTTAAGTCCAATCAGAGCCAAATGGTCCGGGCATTGATCCAAAAGGGAGCGGCCGTCAACGCCAGGGATCGGGACGGCGATACCGCGCTCATTCTGGCATCCATGTATGGTTATGGAGATTTGGTGTCGATTTTACTGACTTCGGGGGCGGATGGGAATATTCAGGGCCGAGGTGGTTGGACCGCCTTAATGTGGGCGATTCAAACGGGGGCGGTAGATATCATCCACCAATTAATGGATGCTCATCCCGATGTAAACTTGAAGACGGCTCAATCAGGATGGACCGCTCTGATGATAGCCGCCAAATGCGGCCAAATGCAAGGTCTAAAGCTACTGGTGGAAAACCGTTCACCCATCCATACCCCAGACAAGGATGGAGATAATGCATTAATCATCGCTATTCTTTATCGAAAAGCCGATGTGGTTCAATATCTAATGGATAATGGCGCGGAAGTCAATTCCCAGCGGCAAGACGGCTCCACAGCCCTCATGGTGGCCAGTTTTGAAGGCGACGTTTCCATGGTAAAAATTCTTCTCAATAAAGGATCGGATTTGTCGCTCCGCAATCGTAGCGGCTGCACAGCTTTAAATGCCGCCAGCCGCTACCCGGAGATTGTGAAGATGCTTAAAAATGCCGGAGCCAAAGAATAAGCGGTCAAACCACCGAAGCGTCTTTGCTCCTTTTGGCCATTCTTTCCCGGTCACTCTTGTCGAGGATCTTTTTACGCAAGCGGATCGAACTCGGGGTGACCTCGACCAGTTCGTCATCCTCAATATATTCCATGGCCTGTTCCAACGTAAAACTTCGCGGCGGAGTCAGGCGGATAGTTTCATCCGAAGTACTGGCCCGCATATTGGTAAGGTGCTTTTTCTTACAAACATTGACATCCAGATCCCCTTCGCGGGAATTTTCCCCGACGATCATGCCGGCGTAAATTTTATCGATCGGACTGATGAACAGGAAACCGCGTTCCTCAACATTATGAATCCCATAGGTGGTCGCTTCGCCGGATTCAAAAGCCGTTAATACTCCGCGGCTTCTGGTGGCGATTTCGCCTTTCCAGGGCCCATATTTTTCAAACATATGGTTCATGATGCCTTCGCCCTTGGTGGCGGTTAAAAATTCCGAACGAAAACCAATCAAGCCGCGGGCCGGAATTAAAAATTCCAGTTTTAGATTTTTTTCGCCCGCCGGTTGCATATTCATCATCTCAGCCCGCCGTTTGCCCAAATTCTCAATGACGTTTCCGGAAAATTCTTCCGGGAGATTGATGAAAAGGCGCTCGTAAGGTTCACACAATTCTCCGTCAATCCGCTTTAAAATCGGCCGCGGTTTGGATATTTGCAGCTCATACCCTTCCCGGCGCATGGTTTCTATTAAAATGCCCAAATGTAACTCACCCCGTCCGGACACTTCATAGGAATCCGGGGAGTCGGTTTCCGACACCCGCAGACTGACATTGGTCTCCGCCTCTTTGAACAGGCGTTCCCGGATATGGCGGGAGGTAACAAATTTGCCCTCTTTACCGGCAAAGGGACTGTCATTGACAATGAAATTCATGGTTAAGGTCGGTTCATCGACGGTTAACAATGGTAACGGAGAGGGATTTTCGGGATCGGTAACGGTTTCGCCGATATTGACTTTACCAAGTCCAGCCACGGCCACAATGTCGCCTGCCGATGCCTTATCGACTTCTTTTCGTTTCAAGCCGTCCCAAACCCATAGTTTACCGATTTTGATGGTTTCCAGTTTTCCGTCTTGCTTGGAAAGACCCACCAATTGACCTGCATTCAAGCTGCCGTTGTGAATCCGGCCAATTCCGACCCGGCCCACATAATCATCGTAATCCAGGGTATTGATTTGCAGTTGCAATACGGCATTCTCATCTCCCGAAGGCGCCGGAACTTCTTTTTCAATCATCTCAAAGACCGGTTTCATGTCCGTGCCCGGTTGTTGCCAATCCAAGGTAGCCTTACCGGTACGGGCCGAAGCATAGATAACCGGGAACTCCAGCTGCCAGTCCTCCGCTTCCAGCTCCACAAACAGGTCGAAAACCTCATTTAACACTTCATCCGGCCGTGCATCCGGGCGGTCGATTTTATTGACCACCACAATGATCCGCAAGCCCACTTCCAATGCTTTTCTGAGCACGAATTTGGTTTGGGCCATCGGTCCCTCAAAGGCATCCACCAATAACAAGGCCCCGTCCACCATCCGCAAGACCCGTTCCACTTCCCCGCCGAAATCGGCGTGGCCCGGGGTATCCACAATATTAATCTTTAGATCGCCGTAATTGACGGCGGTATTTTTCGATAGGATAGTAATCCCGCGTTCCCGTTCCAAATCGTTACTGTCCATAACCCGTTCCACAACCCGTTCATTATCCCTGAAAATCCCGGATTGTCTCAGTAAGCAGTCGACCAGGGTCGTTTTGCCGTGGTCAACGTGGGCAATAATTGCAATATTTCGAATATTTTCCTTCATCGAGCTATCAGTAACCTCACTTTATTCTCATTATTCAACAATTATTTATTAAACCACGATTTAGGGAGGATTGCAATTACAAATCCTTTAATTTTTATGATTTTTCTTCCAACGTTTTTTAATAACCCGCGATTCGGGACTGATCCGGTTTTTAAGAAATAGGGATTCATCCCCTGCGGTTGCCGTTTTTTAATTTCATCCAGATTATCGGATGTAAAACGAAAGGTATTATGTGAAATATACCGAATTCATTTCATAATGTAAAATCAACCAAAAAGGAGCAAAAGTTATGAGAAAACTATTTTTACCGCTATTCATATTGTTCACGGTTTTTTCCGTTTTCATGAATATTCCGGCAAGCGCAGCCGGTGAAGAACCTTTATTCTTACTTGGCCAAAATGAAAAAGCCGAGATTCAATTGGCTACCGGCCAGGTTTTCGCTTTAAAAATCGGGAGGAATCCCATCCAGCTTCTCACAGGAAACCAAGGTCAAAAACTGATTTTATGTGGCGGCCAGGAAGAAAAATCAGGCGAGGTCAAACAAGGCGCCTCTTTGCTGTTGGTTGCCGGTGATTTTCAATCCTGTGAAAAACAGATTCAATGTGATTCCGCATTGGTCGCATTTGAAGTCAGCAAGGATTCATCCGTTATATGGCTTGCCACGCAAGGCGGGATGATGAATAAGGAAATCATAAAACCCAAAATTTACCGGGTTGATTTAAACTCATTTTCGGCCACCGAAACCGTTTTGGATTCCCTTCCTTGTCAGATTGCTCTTTCCGGGGATGATAAACGCTTAGCCGTTGCCTGCCTCGGCGATAAGGATGATCCTTCATCGGTCCTGACCGTATGGGACGCCAATACTTCCCAGCAGGTTGCTTCCTTTGAGATAGCGGCCAACCCTGGTATTCTTAGTTTTAACAATGAAAATAATTATATCATGGTCGCCGGTTATGGATATCAAGAACCGGAAAGCACAAGCACCGGTGTGGTCACCGGTTTTAAGATCCCCGCAAAATACTTCAAGCAGTTAAAAAAACCGGCTCCCTCCGGAGTAAATATCATCAATTTAGCCACTCTCGACAACAGATTATTCGATCTGGGCAGGATCGCCGAAGACTTTATTCAGGGCCAAAGCGGGATCATCTATAGTATTGCAAAAGATGAAAATCAAAGCATTGTTAGGGCCACCAACTGGTCAGGACTACTGTGGGAAAAAAGATATGACTCCCTACCAAAGTATGTTCAGGAATGGCCCGATAAGAACCGGGTATTTATCATTTGCGGTAAGAAAATTAGTATTATCAGCAACGATGACGGGAAGACCTTGAAGGAACTTACCGCCGAGAACGATATTCAACCGTTCCTTTTTTGGGACAGTTCCCCCTACGCCTATTCCTACAATATGAGCAAACTCAGACTCAATACGATGGACCTTAATGATTCCGAATTGGGGAAAACATTTAAAGCAGGAAGCGCCGGGCTTAAAATTCTTAAAGCAACGACCATGGTTCTATCGGTGGTGGCTTATGCCGACAGTTTGCAGCCTCGTTATGTCAATGGGGTCCAAATGCCGACCCGCGTTACACCCATTTATTGGCCCCATGCCCCGAAAGGTAATATTGTACCTTGCCCGGAGCAGGAAAAGCTCTATATGTTAAATTCTTTTCTCGCTGAAATTTACACGTATGATATCCAAAAAGAAGTCGTAACCAAAAAGTTCAGCTATCTTGGGGATAATTCATTATATCTGCAAATGACTCCCCATGGCAAATACGTGGTTTTAGTGACCGGTGGCGACTGGAAGTTAATCAACACAAAGACCGATAAGGCCGACCTTACTTTTGGCGTCGGTGGTGGAATCCATTTGGTTTTTCAGGAAGTTACCGCTCCAACCCCCTATTTCAGTCCGGATGGCAATAAAATGTATATTCCCAAGGGTTCCCAAATCCTGGTGGTCGACCTTTTAAATGGAAAAAAACTCAAATCACTTCCAACCAAGACAAAGGATGCCACGTTATTCTGGTAGGATTAAATTTAAAAAGGGCATGACTCAACGCTTTAAGATTGCGGCCGGTTACTTTGTAACGGGCCGCTTTGATTGGAAAGGGCGGTTTCTGGCGGCCTATGCCCTCACCCCTCTGTTCATTCAAAGCAGTGGCCCTCTCCCGTTTTACGGGCGAGGGATTACAATTGCCTATTTTGAGCCTTCCCATGTTCCGGCATACGGTAGCGGGGGAAGAAATCGTCTGAATATTCTGTCGGAAAATAAAATCCCTTTGTCGGTAAAACAAAAAATGTTATAATTAGGAAAAAGGGCAAGGATTCTCCCCTGAAAGGCGGGTGAAAAATTGGACCGTCTGAAAGTTAAAAACGACTTCATTTTTCAGAAAATATTCGGCCAAAATGAACACAAGGAAATTTTGATTAGCTTTTTAAATGCCGTCTTAGCCTTAGAAGCGGAACAAAAGCTGACGGATATCGAAATTATAGAAAATACCCGGCTTAAAAAAGACCATATTGATAACAAACTGGGGATTTTAGACATCCGCGCCCGCACGATGACTGGGGAACAATTTAATATTGAAATCCAACTCATCAATCAATACAATATGGATCAAAGGACCCTATTTTATTGGTCCAAACTTTTTAGCGAACTCGCGCACATGCGCGCGTTGAAAGAAGGCCAGCCTTTCCAGTTACTTAAAAAGACCATTACCATTAATATTTTGGATTTTGATTATATCCATATCGAGCCATACCATTCGGTTTTTCACCTATGGGAAGACGCTCACCAAGGCTGTAAATTAACGGATATCCTGGAGATTCATTTCCTGGAATTGCCGAAGTTCCGAAAAGCAAGACCCGATCTAAGTAAACCCTTAGATCGCTGGCTGATTTTCATTGAAGATTCGCCGAAGGAGGTACGAGAAATGGCTATAAATAAAGATCCTATAATCGCAAAAGCTGAGGAATTACTAGAACGCCTGGGCAGCCTGGATGAAGTAAAAAGATACTACGAAGCGCGGGAAATGGCGATTCATGATGAAGTAACCCGAATTACCGGAGCTAAAGCGGAAGGTGAAGCCGAGGGCATTACGAAAGGTAAATTAGAAGAGAAACTGGACACTGCCCGTAAAATGCTTGCCAAACAAATGCCGGAAGAGCTAATCCTCGAGATTACCGGGATTACGGGCGAAGAGTTACGTAAGCTTACATGTGAAGAGAAGAACTGAAGTATGAAGCTTTAAACCTTCTCCGCCTCGATCTTGATAATGGTTATTAAAATCGTACATTGAGTAGTTATTTAGAGAACGTTTTACGAGGTTTCACGTTTCAACGGTCTATGCCCTCACCCAACCTGTCCATTCAGAGATGCGGCCCTCGCCCGTTTCACGGCTAAACATTACCCACATTGTTTTTGGTTTATGGGGCGATACCCGGGATCTTGGGGAACGATCCGTTCGAAGGGGAAGATCTGGCCGTAAAATAATTCTTCCAGAATCGTTTTCTAGGACATGCCTTCTTTCTGGCCCCTTTTCGATATCACCTGAAATTCGGGTCTATTTCGGGGGGCTTTTTGTTATTGCCTAAACAATCGTCTGAACCAGGATTTAACGGATTATACGGATTTTAAATCAGTGCCGGTCGATCATTTGGATTTAGAAATGGCGGGAATGAATTTAGGGATGCCGGGTCTTTATCGGTGAACGTGAGATAAATACTCCTTAAAACAATTCGATGAATGCCGATTTTGCTTGTCCACGGTTTCCACCGGCTGGGTCACTTTTTGAGCGGCCAAAAAGTGACCAAAAATCCGCCGGAACCTACGGCTTCCGGTCCTCCCTTTATTCATCCAGGGTTTCTAGTGGGTCTTCGCCTTCCATGGCCTTTCGACTGGCTGCTTGGTTAAGCCTTCCGATCTCAACCGCAGTTTTCATCCTGAAAGATGCGGCGGGGAATCGCCTTCCTCCCTGAAGGCTTATGTCTCTTGCAGGTAATTACGGCCTACCCAATATTCATCTTCCCAGCCACTGCTTTAACCCCAATCCGTCTTTCAATATCTGCCTGTAAATAATCTGCGGCAGCAACATTTCCAGTGTTCCGATTATACCCGATAAATTTTCGGTCACAATTTCCTGGTGGACCGGATCGGGCAATAATTGGAGAAGTTCTTGAAAACACTCCTTCATCTGCGCTTGAATATTTTGATATTCGCTATTTCGACTGATGATTTTATAATAGATTTCGTTACAGCGTTCCGTGATCAGATAATCGATATACTCTTCCAAATCAACCGGCGAATTGCTTTCGGTAATGGTAAATTCGAAGTCGGCCATGAAATGAACCTCCTTAAAATTTAGTGAGTCCTTTTCCTTTTTTAGCGGATGGTTTTCTTCCTTTTATATAATTACTCAATACATTCACGAATTACTACAGTATTAAGTATAATACTCATCCAATGAGTAGTCAATCTATTTTACTACAATTCGGAGTAAAATATTTGTTTTAACTAATTATAGTAGTATATTGATATTGGGTGGTGATATTTTGTTACTTGGAGAGCGGTTAAAGAAATTAAGGGAAGAAACAGGATTGACTCAACAGCAATTGGCCAGCATGGTAAATCTATCCCAACAGACGATTGGACATTACGAGGTAAACCGTTCTGAACCAAGTGTTAAAACGATAGAGTTGTTTGCAAAAATTTTCAATACTTCTACGGATTATTTATTAGGTTTATCTGATATTAAACATCCAAATGATATTCAAAACAAACTTGACTTATCCTCGTTGAATTTGCCAAAAGAAGCCATCAAAGAAATAGAAAATTTTGCAGAATTCATGAGACAAAAATATAAGGATAAATAACCCTATTATCCAATATTTTCCCCCCCCCGTAATACAATAAGCCAATAAACTACCTATTTCAAACTTGCCCAATTGTTTCAATCCACGCCCCTGTGCAAGGAGCGACGGACCAATACAGCGCCTTTGCTCTTAAACTCCGTGTTTCAATCCACGCCCCTGTGCAAGGAGCGACAAAGCGGCAACGGATGACGACACCACGGCCAAAAAGTTTCAATCCACGCTCCCGTGCAAGGAGCGACCCGTATTACCTTTCGATCCACTATCTGTAATGGGTATTTCGTCCTTTTCCGCGAACCTCCTTTTGAATTACAAATATTTCCTTTCAAAATTGCTTAAAAACACAAAACCACCTGTTACACATGGACCGCGAACCCCCCAGGGAAATCATGTTCACTTGGGGTTCGCGCGAAAGGCCATCGCCTAATTGCAGGGCTATTTCTTCTCTATCATAAATATAAGATTTTTTCTCCCATTTTACAATACACCCGCTTTAAATCCCTAAACTACATCTCCTTCCCCCTCCCTCCCAGCTTGAAACATTCCCCCCGGCGTTTTCCCGGCGCCTATCCTCCCAAAAAAGGAAGTCAAAAAAACATGCTTTACATTTTTACGCCCTCATCCCCCTCATCGCCCTCATGACCCCCAAAAACAGGAATACCGCCGGACTCTTAAGAAAAATTCCCCGGAGGCGACCGCCGCCAAAAACTTACAACCGGAAAGAAGCCGAACACCTGTGCAGCAGGGCCCGGAAATCGGCAGGCAACCGCGACTGATGGTGACCAAATCCTGAAGCCGGAGCCCCATCCGCCACGCTTAGCCGGGAGTTATGAGGGGGATGAGGGCGATGAGGGTCAAAAAATAAAAAGCCCCATTGGATGAACCCCAGAAATTGTCGATCTCATTTTTTCGATTGCCGATCTCATTTCAACAATCGTTGATCTCATTTCTGCGATTGTCGATCTCATTCCGCCAATCGTTGATCTCATTTTTTCGATTGCCGATCTCATTTCAACAATCGTTGATCTCATTTTCCCAATTGCCGATCTCATTTCAACAATCGTTGATCTCATTTTCCCAATTGTCGATCTCATTTCAACAATCGTTGATCTCATTTCCGCGATTGTCGATCTCATTCCGCCAATCGTCGATGTCTTTCAACCCCTGCCTCAGCTGGCCTTCTCCTTGAACAGCACCGTACAATCATCTTTTAGCTCGATCTTTTCTCCATGGCAACTGAAATTCAGGGGGCGCCCTTGTAAAAGCTTGAAAAAAGCGCCTTTGGCATCCACGAGCACCGCGATGGTTCTGCCTTGGAAATTTACTTTGAATTGATATTTCCGCCAGGCCGGAGGGAGCGCCGGATTAAAAATCAAACCGCCGTCATAAACCCGCATCCCGGCAAAGCCATAGGCCAGGCACATCCATGCGCCGGCCATATTGGCCGCGTGAATACCGTCTTTGGTATTTCCCTGGATGTCGTCCAAATCGGTCCGGACGGTTTCCAGGAAATAGCGGTACGCTTTATCCAAATCCCCGATTTCCGAGGCCATGATGCTAAAAATGCATTTCGAGAGAGAAGAATCATGGGTGGTTATTTTTTCATAAAACTCAAAGTTCCGCCGCTTATCTTCCATCGTAAACCGGTCCCCGAGCAAAAACAAAGCCAATACCAGATCCGCCTGTTTACACACTTGGCGCCTGTATATCACCAGCGGGTGATAGTGCATTAATAAAGGATACTTGTCCGGGGGCGTATTTTCAAAATCCCAGGGCGCCCGGTTTAAAAAATCATCATCCTGCAAATGAATCTTCAGCGCCGGATCATAGGGAATATACATTTCAGCGGCAGCCTTTTTCCAGGCTTCCAATTCCGCTTCTTCCAGTCCGATAGCGCCCATTAATCTTTGATAATCGGCAGCCGCATTCTTTTTAAGCCATTCCGCAACCCGACAGGCATATTCCAAATTTTCCTTGGCCATCAGGTTGGTATAGCAATTATTATTAACCAGCGCGGTATATTCATCCGGGCCGGTTACTCCGTTGAGGCAAAAACGGTTTCCTTTGGCGGGAATGAAATCCCCCAAGTCCGCATAGAACCGGGCTGTCTCAAACAAAATCTCCGCGCCGTAGCGGGTCAGAAATTCATAATCCCCGGTCGCTTCCAGATAACGTTTGATTGCAAAGGCGACATCGGCGTTGATATGGTATTGGGCGGTGCCCCCCGGAAAATAGGTGGAACACTCATCCCCGTTAATGGTGCGCCAGGGAAAGAGAGCCCCTTTGGAATGGGCCATTTCACCGGCCCGCCGCCGCGCCTGATCCAGGGTATGATAGCGGAATTCCAACAGCTTCCGGCTGATTTCCGGATGGGTATATAAAAAGAACGGCAGGATATAGGTCTCGGTATCCCAAAAGTAATGACCTTCATAACCCTCTCCGGTTAATCCCTTGGCCGCAATATTGTTTTTGCCGCTGCGGCCCGCCGACTGCAAGAGATGAAAAATATTAAACCGGATTCCCTGTTGAATGGCGGGATCGCCGTCAATGACCACATCACTGCGCCGCCAAAAGTCATCCAAAAAATCCCGTTGGGACTTTTTCATCCGCTCAAACCCGGTTTCCGCAGCCTGTAAAACCTCCCTTTGGGCCAGCGGGGCCAGGTCCTTCTCTAGGACATTTTCGAGGGAAGTTACCACCGCAATATACTTGGTGAGGGTGATGGGCGCATCCGGGACAGCCGCCACTTGATACACAACCTCCACCCCAAACTCGCCGGCCCTATTTTGGATTGTATATGGAGCGCCGGTTTCCATTTGGTTCATCATGGCGGCCGCCAGGGACAAACCGGATTCTTTCGTTTGCTGCTCGATCACTCCCAACTCTTCCCGGCCAAAGATTTGTTTCACCATCAAAACCCGGCCTTGAAGGCCCGAACCGACCCGGGGGTCATTCTCCGAGGATAAATTCTTCACATCGCCGTTTAAGGCGGAAATGATTTTAATTTCGCCGCTAAAATTAAGCGGGGTAACTTGATAACGAATAACGGCCCAATGCTGATTGGCGAATGCTATCATCCGCTGGATATCGATTTTAACCTTTTTTCCGCCGGGAGAGGACCAGACCAAGCTTCGGGTCAGCAGCCCTTCCCTGAAAGATAATATCCGGCGGTACCCGGTTATTTTCCCGGCGAGCATGGTAAACGCTTCATCATCCACCAAAATTCCGATGGCTTTGAAATCGGTCACATTGAGCATGGATTGACTTTTTTCGGGGTAACCGTAAGCTATCTCCGGATACTTGATGGGCGCCGTTTCGTAAAAGCCGTTGATATAGGTTCCCGCGGCCCCGGGCCAATCGGGGCCGGAATAACTCTCTTCAAAAGTTCCGCGGACCCCTAAATAGCCATTCCCCTGCGCAAAAATGGTTTCATTCCGGTAATTGTTTGCGATTTCAAACTCTTCTTCAATAACTTCCCATAAATTCAAGTCTGTCTTGGACATTGGAAATCTCCTGATTGGTTGGCATAATATGGAGGATATTTTTAACCCTTAACGGATCCTGCCAAAATTCCCCTGACAAAGTACTTCTGAAAACTCAGGAAAATAATGAGCGGTAAAAGCATGGAGGCAAAAGCGGCCGGAGTCATGATATTCCATCCGGAGTCAAGCGATCCCAGCAAGCTGGTTAATCTCACGGTTAACGGACTCAACGCCGGATCACCCAGGACCACCATGGCTACCAGCAAATCGTTCCAGATCCAAAGAAATTGGAAAATCGCCAAACTGGCGAACACCGGTTTTGACATGGGCGCAATTAAAATGGAAAAGATTTTGAAATGGTTGGCCCCGTCGATTTTGGCGGCTTCAATAAGGGAATAAGGCAGTTGGCCGAAATAATTGCGAAAAAGATAAATACATAACGGCAAGCCGAAGGCGGTGTGCGCCAGCCAGATGCCGGGAAATGTCCCATTGAGGCCCAGGCCTTTCAAGGTCAGCAGCACCGGAACCAGGACCGTTTGCAGCGGCACAATCTGCATGGCGATAATCGCGATAAAGAGCAACTTGCGGCCGGGAAATTTATAAAACGAAAGCGGATAAGCGGCAAAGGCGCCGGTGATAATCGGCAAAACCGTGGCCGGTATGGTAATGAAGAGGGAGTTCAAAAATCCTCCGCCAATACCTTTGCTGGTGAAAACCACTTGATAATTATCCAAAGTAAACCTCCCGGGATGGAGAAACGCGGACCACCAGCCCGAAGTCAGCATGTCGCCCACCGGCCGCAGGGAACTGATAAACAACATCACGGTGGGAGTCAACCATACCAATACCATCACAACCAGAGCGGCATTGACAATGATTTTACTCCAGTTAAGGCGGTAGGGATAGATTCTCTTTCGGATATCCTCCTGGACGAACATTGCACTTCCTCCTTTGTTATTCCCGGACGGTTTCTTCATAAGCAAGATTACGGATATTCATCACCAATATGGGGGTCACCGCGATAAACAACACCACAGCCATAGCCGAGGCATACTGAAAATTGTTCAGATTAAAAGCGGTAACATAAATCCGGTTCGCAATGACTTCACTGGAGTTAAAAGGTCCGCCCTGGGTCAGCGCGTAAATAATATCGAACACCTTCAGCACCCACATGATCATCTGGGTGATCACCAGGACGATGGTGGAGCGAATCACCGGAATCTCAATCTTAAAAAATATCCCGATATTTCCCGCCCCTTCAATACGGGCCATTTCAATCAATTCCACGGGAACCGATTTTAAGGCCGCGCTAAAAATGACCGTGCAAAATCCGACCTGCATCCATACGGCAGCAAATATCACCGCAATATTCACCAAATCCGGCCTTCCTAAAAAAGCGATGCCTTCAAAAGACCCCGGCGGCACGAGATGAATCTGCCGCAACAAAGTGAGAAAACCGTGGATCAGCGCATTGACCGTACCGGTATGGACATCTTTAAAATACATGAAATTCCAAATCACCGCCGAAGCGGCCCCGGAAATCGCCATCGGCAAGAATATCACGGTTTTGGCCAATGTCGACCAGGGAACCTTGTCGGCCAGGGTGGCAATGAATAAACCGAAAACCACCGTCAAAATTGTAAAAACCACCAGCCAAATCAGATTATTTTTAAAAGCGGTCAACATGGCGCTGTCGTGGATCATTTCCCGGTAATTCTTTAAGCCCGCAAACTGCTGGCCGCCGTCTTCCCCCTGGCGGGATGTGTTGATGGCGAGGGTCATCATCTCAGCCGTTTCTTTCACGGTCATTTCGCCGTTCAGATCATCCGGCGCGATATGAATCTGATACTCTTTGGCATAACTATCGACGACTTGACGCCAATGGGGCAGCTGTTCAATGGAATCCCCGGAATTCACTTCCCGGCCGCCGGCTTTCTGCAAATCATCCCGGAATTGCCGGCGGAATTCGCTCTCACTGAAAGTTACAGGTTGATGCAGGCTCAGGTAAAAGGTTTGGATAGTGGGTATCACCAAAAATACCAAAATAAGAATGATGGCCGGTAAAAGCCACAAATAATAACCGAGCCATTCGTAGCGGTGTGTTCCCTTGGGTCTTGCCGTTTTTGCAATGCCCATCATATCACTCCTTAAAAATAGCAAGGGGTGCGGCAAACGGATTGATGTCCAGATCTACAATCGATTACTTTTTTAGCGGAAACCGCAAATCCTTATCGATTGTATCCCTCTGGCGGACCTTTTCTTTTTGCGACAGCCCCTGGCTATTCTTTTTCATTAATAATTCTTCTTGGCCAATTCTTCCATTCCGGCTAATATGGAGTCAAGCTTGGATGGGTCTTGGATATATTGCTTGCAAGCATCCCAAAAACCGCCCTGATTTCCTACTGCGGAAGGCATTAAATCCGATCCGTCAAACACATAGGTTTCAGCCTGGGTTAAGATACGGGCGGAATTTTTACTGACGATATTGGGATAGTGGTTTAATGAAACCCCTTTATTCTGGGAAAGGAAACCATTTTGGGCCGCGATCTCGTTCGCTTGAACTGAAGTCAAAAATTTCATTAACTTTTTAACCGCCGGTTTATCGGAGAAGGCGACAAACACATCGGCCCCGCCTACCACGGGAACCCCATACTTGGGATTGATTTCCGGGAAAGCGAAGAAATCCATGTCTTCTCCCAGCTTGACGTTTGAAAGCTGGGCAGTCACGATACCGCCCATGAAGTCGCCTTCATAATACATATAGGCTTTGGGATTTTCCTGAAATACGGCGACGGCTGCGTTTTGGAACGTTGTGGCCAGGGTGCCGTCAATTCCGCCGGCGAGGTTTTTGGGATCGCCGACGATTTCGCCCCAGGTTTGAAAGGCTTTTTTGACAGCCGGATGCGTCCAGGCGATCTCGTGATCAATCCATTTTTGATAGAGATCGGGACCGGCGGTGCGGATCATAATGTTTTCAATCCAATCACTCAGCGGCCAGCCGATATCCGAACCAATCGACCACGGCGTTTTTCCGGCGGCAACAATCTTCTTGTCCAAGGCGATTAATTCATGCCAAGTTTTAGGAACGGCCCAGCCGTTTTTCTTGAATTCCTTCGGGTTGTACCAGATGACCGACTTATTGGCAACCTTAAAGTATACGCCATACAACTTCCCGCCGTAACTGCCCAGACTAACCCAGGTTTTGGCATAGTTTTTCAAATCATTTTTGGCAAGATAGCTTAAAGGCCGAAGTTGGCCTTGTTTGGCCAGTTCCTGCAGTTTCCCCGGGTTGGGTAAAATGGCGATATCCGGTAGGGTTTTGGCCTTGACCGCAGTCGCCAGAACCGCGTTGAGGTCACGGGTGGTGTTAAAAGTCACCTTTACCCCCGCCGCATCGGCAATCTTCATAAAAGTGTCCAATTCACTACCACCCCAAGTTCCGGTAATGGTAATGGTTGGATTTGACCCGAATGCACCCGGGGTCATCCAAAGCATTCCAAGTAACACCAAAACAAACAAGCAACCCAAAATCTTTTTCCTTTTCATACTCCCACACTCCTTCGATGGATTGATCTGGAATCGTTTCCAAAAAAGAGCCGAAGTTTCTCCCCCAATCATTGACTTTTCAAGGGAAACAATTCCCTCCCTTTCATCTTAATAGAAACGTTTCCAATTGTCAACCTCTATCCTTCGGATTCACTTTCTCCCACCGTCAGGATATTCATTTCATGGACATGCCAAGAGCTCCGCCACGGTGATGTGCGCCAAGTCGCCGGCATTCCAGTCCGCCTGCTGGCCTTTGGCGGCCTCTCCAACTCCCAATACCCGCATGCCTCCTGAAATCGCCGCCTCCACCCCTGCTTTTGCATCTTCAACAACCAAACAGTTTTCGGGGAGGATTCCCAATCGCTGCGCCGCGCGGAGAAAAACTTCCGGATCCGGTTTACTGCGGGATATGTCATTTCCATCCACCGTGACGTCAAAATATTGATCCAGGCCGATTTGTTTCAAAATCAAGGGACTGTTCTTACTGGAGGAGCCGATGGCGATCTTCAACTTGTGGTTTTTGGCTTCTGCGAGAAATTGACGAACGCCGGGAAGAATATGTTCCGGGGTAAGGGAGCAAATGAGTTCCTGGTAATAATAATTTTTCCTGGTTGCCATTTGCAGTTTTTCCGGTTCTTCATAGCGACGGACTGATTTTTCCAAGAGAATTTCCAGGCTTTGCATGCGGCTAACACCGCGTAATCTCTGATTAATGTCTTTATCAAAATAAATCCCCTCTTCATCGGCCAAACGTTTCCAAGCCTGATAATGAAACTCATCGGTTGATACAATCACTCCGTCCAGATCGAATATAATCGCCTCAATACTCATGCTTTTCTCCTTCTCCTCCTACCATCGCTTTACTATGAAATTACGTTGATCTTACAATTAATTCAGGGTGAATGCATTTCTGCCAAATTTTATTATCGGCTCCCAAAATCAGGTTAATCATTTGCCTGGCCCCCTCCAAGCCCAACTTGTAGGCGGGTTGCCGGATGGTGGTCAGTTTTAAATATTTGGAGGGCATGGTATCGTCATAACCGATGATGCTGACCGGGCCTCCCAATTCCTCAACCGCATTCAGGCCTCCATAGGCAAATTCATCACAATAGAAAAAAATGCCGTCGATTTCATGATTTTGCAGTATCTCCTTGGTCAGGTAATAGGATTCCTTTTCATAGATATCAAAAGGCATTTCTTCCTGGATGTCGATTAATTTTTGGCAAACCGGTTCGATATTTTGTTCTTTCAGTTTATCCATGAAACCGGAGACTCGCCTTTCAGATTGCTGATTATGGGTATTTTCTCCCACGAAAGCGATTTTTTGAAGGCCTTTGGATAATAAATAAGCCCCCGCCATTCCTCCGCCCATATAATTATCGAGGTAAATAGAGTTTACATCTTCCTCAAAATAATCCAGGTATACGAAGGGAATCCGGCTGATTTTCAATTGCTTTTTTTCTTCCGCTGTCATTTTGGTGGAGACATTGAGAATTCCGGCTAGATTTTCGAAGGGAATCCGGTTAAAAACATTGCCGCGGTCATAGCCCATGTTGAAGACCAACAGATTATAATGGGATTGTTGTAAACCGTAATAAATCCCCCTCAAAATTTCATAGAAGAAGGGATGAATTGCGGTTGTAAAGATGACCCCAATGGTGGGCTGGGAATAATCGCCTTTGACCAGGCTTCTGGCGGTCTTGTTGGGTTTGTATTGCAGTTTTCTGGAGACCTCCAGTACTTTTTCCATGGTTTCCGGAGAGACGTTTTTCCCGCCATTTAACGCCCTGGATGCAGTCCCCAGGCCGACCCCAGCCAATTTGGCAACTTCTTTAATCGTGGACATTTCCTTCCTCCCTTTGTCCTTATTGTAATGGAAATGTTTCCATTTTACAAGATGATTCCCGTTCCACCATAAAAATAAAAGGCCGCCAAGACGAGGCCTCTTATTGGTTTTCCCTTTTCGGCGTTTCAGGCATGGTTCCAATATCCATGCTGACCATGGAATGCATCTATCAAGATTCAGCCGCTGTCAATCCGTCACAACCCTGAACCACATTTGGGGTTCGCTCTCCATTCCCACTTCTTCGAGGCGTCTTTCCGCTTTTAACTGCGCGATACCCTGCTCCAATTCCACCGGCTGCCAGCGCAGGATGGAGCGCAGCTTCCGTTCCGGGGCGGCATAGCAGTTCTGAAGAGTCTGCCAGAGAAGATTCATTTTGGCTTCTTCCTTCGAAGGGAGCTGGGCAAGGACTTTTTGGGGCGCCTGGCGTTCCACCAAATCCCAAGTGTGCAGGGTCCAACCTTCCAGGGAACCTCCGGCTACAGTCAGATAAAACCGGGATTGTAATTTTTCAAGCGTAGCGGTAAAACGGGGCCGTTTATCGCCGAAGAGGCTTTTGGCCCTCCGCCACAATTCCCGGGAATCGATAGGTCCAAAACTTTCCACCAGATGGTATAATTCCCGTTCCGTTTTGTCCAGTCTGCCGTTTTCATATTCATAATCGGGGTCGCCTTCCGGCCCGTAGACTTTTAAAAATGAAGGGTATAAGTCCCAGCTGATGAAGGTGCCCCGGCCATGAATCAGTTTGGTATAGGCGCAACGTTGATTGCCGGGAAGGGTTTCTTTCCAGGCCCAGGCCCGGTCGGTAATGGCGAATCCTCCCCAGGGGGCTGCGTCATCGGCCCTGGATAAACTGGGCAACGGAATGTCCTCAACCGGCATTAACAGCACAAATCCCCGCTCATTGATAAAACGGCAGGCCTCTTCATCATTGTGAATTTTTCCGCCGTCATTCAAGCGGTTCAGTTTAGCCTGGCTCTCTTTGAGCGCGGCAAGGGTCAATACCCGTTCCTGCTTTACCTGCATGATAAACCACCCCATCGGATCATGATAACTGTAATTTATCTTATCACAATCGGGCTATCCTTGCCAGGTTCATCAAAACCTCCCGGGAACAAAGAAAAAGAGCATTTCTGCTCCTTTTCTTTGTAATCATCCAACTATATCCGTAAGAAAAAATCCAATAATTATAGAAGTCCAAAATAAGTACCCCAGCCCTTCCAAAAACCATCCATACTCAGTCCTTTTCGATTCAGCAACTTTTCAAGGGTAGCCCAATGATATTCCACTTTGTATTCCTCAGCGGGGAGGCTTTTTCGGAAACTGGGCGCATCCTTTTCCAATAAGCAGAGCGGGGGATATAATACGCACCACCAATTTTTTCCATTCCCTTTTCCCAAAATCACCCGCAGCCCTTTGTATTCTCCCGCCGGTAAAACACCAAACGGATAGACCCGCTGGGGAAAGTCAAACTTGCCAAGCTGTACTGTTACCGGAAGATGTTGCCCGTTTCGGGCCAATTCCCGCTCCGCAGTTTGTTTGAGTAATGGCAAATGACCCGCTAAAATCGTTTCAGCCTGTTTGGGGTCTTCCACTTTGATCAATAACGGCTCGGTAACTTGAATGATTCTGTCTCTAACCCTCAGTTTGATGGTCTGATCCTTTTGGGAATCACTGTTGGCGATCACATGGAGACGGATAAGATTGGAATGGTTGTAGGTTTCGATAATCGGCTCCCCAAACCGCGCCATAACGGAACTAAGTCCCCCAACGACCGTAAAGAATATTACAATCAAACCGGAGGTCAATAAACGGTACTTTAACGACATTTCAATTGTTCACCCCATATATCTAACGCCGAAGCTATTCATTGCCGGCTACATAGCGTTTCATGTGTTTAAGAGCATTTTTTTCGAGTCTGGAAACTTGAGCTTGAGAAATGCCTATTTCTTCAGCGACTTCCATTTGGGTGCGGCCATCAAAAAAACGCATTTCTAAAATAAGTTTCTCCCGGTCGTTGAGTTTATTCATTGCTTCCTTGATGGATAAACCTTCCAACCACTGCCCATCGATATGCCGTTCGTCGCTGATTTGGTCCATCACAAAAATCGGATCGCCGCCATCATGATAAATCGGTTCAAACAAAGAGATCGGTTCCTGAATCGCATCCAGCGCAAAAACGACTTCTTCCCGCGGAACCTTCAGTTCTTCGGCGATTTCAGCCACTGTAGGTTCTTTGGAATTTTTGCTGACCAAGGCATCTCTGACCTGAAGCGCTTTATAGGCAATATCCCGCAAGGAACGGCTGACTCGAAGCGGATTATTATCCCGTAAATAACGACGAATCTCGCCGATAATCATTGGTACTGCATAGGTTGAAAATTTTACATTCTGTGAAAGATCAAAGTTATCAATGGCTTTCATCAATCCGATACAACCGACCTGGAACAAGTCGTCCACAAATTCGCCGCGATTATTAAAGCGCTGAATGACGCTTAAAACCAAACGAAGATTACCTTGAATCAATTCTTCCCTGGCGGAACGGTCGCCGGATTGCATTCTCTGTAATAAGTCCCGCATTTTACTACCGGATAAGACGGGAAGTTTTGCCGTATTAACCCCGCAAATTTCGACTTTATTCACCAGCATCCAGCCAATCAACTCCTACAAAACGAACTTTTGACGCGTCTAAGAGTGATTATTGCCACGGATAGCATGTTTTATACCCATTTGTTAATTTCCCCAGCTAAACCTGGGTGACAATTTCTTTGATTTTGACTAAATTCCACCAATAATCTTCAAAAAGTCCGCTGGATTCCAAGATCTGTCTTTTGAAAATTCACAACCCATTTACCGGGTAAAACCGTTCCAATTATGATTTGACGCTTATTTACAAGGCCACGGAAAGGCCAAACGGGATTAGGCCATTTAAAAATAACAATTGACATCTGAATCAATCCCCTTTATAATATTTAATAGTCAGCACGTACGCCATAGGCGTGCGAGAAATGCCCAGGTGGCGGAACTGGCAGACGCGTACGTTTGAGGGGCGTATGGGCAACCGTACCGGTTCAAGTCCGGTCCTGGGCACCAAATCTAAATTTAAAAGCAGCCGAAATGGGCTGCTTTTTTGTTGTATAAAATTATAATTTAGTCGTATCCTCAGCACCAATAGAGTTTTTTTACAATTACCCGTTAAGGCAATTTCTTATATGGAAGTAGCGAATTGGCGGGATATATTCCGAAATATTGTAGGAGACATCCATCTTTCATCTTTTGGCGGTAAATTGTAGGATTCTTGACGTTTCTGTATAGTTTTTGGGAAATTCGAACGACCAACCCGCCTTTTGCCATCCGGGTTGGTCGTTGGTGAAAAAAATAGCCTTTAGCTGGTAATATCTGGCAGGTTGTCAGTTGTTTTCACTTTTTTATTTTCCAGATAACCGATCTCTATTTTCAAAAATCGATTTTACATTCTAGGAGTTGCACTCCAAGTTTTTAGGCAGATACATCCATGGTCTGTTCAAACTGGCTGTTATAAAGCTCGGCATAGAAGCCGTTCAGCGCCAGAAGCTCGTCGTGCGTTCCCCGTTCGATAATATCTCCGTCTTTCATAACCAGGATCAGGTCGGCATTCCGGATCGTCGAAAGCCTGTGCGCAATGACGAAGGATGTATGGCCCGCCATTAGCTTATCCATCGCTTCCTGAATTAAGACCTCCGTACGGGTGTCCACCGAGCTGGTCGCTTCGTCCAAAATCAGCATCGGCGCATTTTGAATCATAGCCCGGGCAATTGTCATCAACTGCCTTTGCCCGACCGATAGGTTGACTGTATCGCCCAGCACAGTATCATAGCCTTTAGGTAGATTTTTAATAAAATTGTGAATGCCTGCAGCTCTGCAGACAGCCTTTACTTGGTCATCCGTGACGCCCTTTTTGCTGTAAACGATGTTCTCACGGATAGTCCCTTCAAAAAGCCAGGTATCCTGCAGAACCATGCAGAACAGTTCCCGCACATTTTCACGCTTCATATCGTTGATGGATGTGCCGTCGATTTTAATATCTCCCGAATTCAGTTCATAGAAGCGCATCAGCAGATTGACAAGGGTTGTCTTTCCCGCGCCGGTCGGTCCGACAATTGCTATTTTTTGTCCGGACTTTACCACCGCCGAGAAGTCTGAAATAACCATTTTGCCTGGAACATAGCCAAAACTGACATGTTCAAAAGATACATTTCCTGTTACCTCAGAGATTGATAACGTCTTGGTACTTTCATCATCCTGTTCCGGAAGATCCAGAAAACCAAAGATACGCTCACCCGCAGCTGCAGCGGATTGCAGGCTGGCACCGACTTGGGACAAATCATTGAGAGGATGCAAAAACTGCCGGGTATACAGCATAAAGGCAATGATTACGCCGAATGTGATATGCCCGCTCATAACCAGCACGGCTCCCACCACACAGACGGCCACATAACCGAGGTTTTGGATAAAGGACATGAAAGGCATCATGATTCCCGCAATAAACTGAGCCTTCCGGGCGCTTGCATAGAGTTTCCCGTTCACTTCGGCGAAGGCTTTTTTAGCATTTCCGACATTATTATAGATTGTAACGATAGTGTGTCCGGCGTAAGTTTCCTCAATGAGTCCGTTAAGCTGACCAAGATAATTCTGCTGGCCGACAAAGTACTTCTGAGATACGTTAATAACCAGCATCATTACACTGAACCCGACACAAACGGAAAAGATGGAAGTCAGCGTCATAAGGGGGCTGATAAAAAGCATGATGATTAGAACACCGACAAACATGGTGATTGAGGAAACAAGCGAACTGATTGTCTGTTGGAGCATAGTACCAATCGTATCAACATCGTTTGTGACCCGGCTGAGGATATTGCCGTGGCTTTCCCGGTCAAAATAGGAAAGCGGCAGCCGGTTGAGCTTCTCGGAAAGGCTTGTCCGCATCTTTCGGGTTATTTTTTGAGCCACCGTTGCCATCATGACGGATTGCCAATATGTAAACAACATACTCAAGGTATAGAGAATAATCAGAATCATTCCGATTTTTCCTACAGCAGCCAAATCAATACCGTTTTTTAAGCCCTTGGTGATGAGGTCGGTCATGTTGCGTATCTGCGCCGGCCCAAAGATTGAGAGGAAAGCCCCTGCTGCCGCCAGAAAAATTGCCACGACGATGGAGACGCCATACCCTCGGCAATAACTGACCAGGTGGAGGATTGTTTTCCCGAAATCCGACGCTTTTTCACCCCCGGTCACTCTCCCGAAGCCTCTATCACCACCGTGATTGTGTCCAAATGCGCTCCCTTCGCATTGCTCCTTCCGGGCATTATCACCAATTTGATATTCATTTCTGGTCATATTTAAGTTCCTCCTTTGATAATTGCGAATAAGCGATTTCCCGGTATGTATTGCAAGAATTCATGAGCTCCGCGTGTGTTCCCATGCCTACAATTCCACGGTTGTCCAGCACGATGATTTTATCGGCGCTCAGGACGGTGCTTATCCGTTGCGCAACAATGAAAATAGTTGATTCCCGCGCCTGTTTTTTTAAAGCTTTCCTGAGCATGGTGTCTGTTTTGTAGTCCAGCGCCGAAAAGGAATCGTCAAAAATAAGGATTTCAGACTTCCGATACAGCGCTCTGGCGATGGATAATCGCTGCTTCTGGCCTCCGGAAACATTGGTACCGCCGCGCGCAATTAGAGCACCGATACCGTCTTCCATTTCCGCCACAAACTCTGCCGTTTGGGCGGTATTCAGTGCGGTATATACTTCCGCTTCATTCTCGGCGGTTGCGGCATTCTTCCCGTAAGCCACGTTTGAGGCAATTGTTCCGCTGAACAAAATCGCCTGTTGCGAAACATAACCAAGTTTGTCATTCAGCCGCTCGTGCTTATACTCTTTGACATTTATCCCGCCCACCAGAACCTCGCCCTCGGAAGCGTCATAGAGTCTGGGGATCAGATTAACCAGCGTGCTTTTGCCGCTGCCGGTAGCGCCGACTATGGCGACAGTTTCACCTTTTTCCACTTTAAAGCTGATATGATCGAGCACATACTCCTCGGTGTCCGGATATTTAAAACTGACATTGTGAAATTCGACAGCGCCTTGAGCCTCCGCCGAACCGGAAACAAGCTCCCCGTCAGTCAGAAGAAGCGGCATATCCAGAACTTCATTGATCCGCTTCACAGAAACGGAAACCCGCGGGAGAAAAATAAAAATCATTGAGAGCATCAGGAATGACATAACGATTTGGATGGCATACGACGAAAACACCACAATGTCTGAAAAGTAGCTCATCCGGTCCGTGATGCCGGCGTTCTGAATGAGGTAAGCGCCGATCCAGTAAATTGCGAGACTAAGTCCGGTGATGACGAACGTCATGCTTGGCCCGATCAAGGCCATAATTTTCGCAGCAAACAGATTGGCTTCGGTCAGCTGAGTATTCACCGCATTGAATTTTTCTTCCTGATATTCTTCCGCATGATAAGCCCGGACGACGCGAAGACCCGTCAGGATTTCGGAGGTCACGCGGTTCATGCTGTCCGTCAGCCGCTGTATCGCTTTGTATTTGGGCATGGCAAAGATAAAAAGTACAACGACCATAATGATAATAGCCCCGATTGCCGCACCGGTCGCGGCGGTAAATTGCCAACTTTTGCTGTTGATTTTCAACAAAGCCCACCCAGCCGTGATCGGGGCTTTAATCAGGGCGGCCATACCCATCGTCATCAGCATCTGAACCTGGGTAATATCATTGGTGGAGCGGGTAATCAGGCTGGAAATTGAAAAGTGATGGATTTCGGCCATTGAAAAAGAAAGCGTCTTGTTAAAGAGGATTTCTCACAGTCGCATGGAAAAAGAAGCCGCGATTTGAGCCATGACGAAGCCAACCAATAACCCCGTGATCAGGCTCCCGAGGGCGCACAGAAACATCGCGCTTCCTGCCGCCCAAATCCGGTTTAATGGACTGCCCTCGGTTTCAAGGAGCCTGGTGATGCTTCCCATATACTCCGGCATCCGTAAGTCGATCCATACCTGCAATACAATAAGTGTCAGGGTGGTAAAGACAAGCCCCCAGTCTTTGGAGCGTAAATACCTAAAAATTCTCATAAAAAATACCTCCGTTCGATTTACAGCTTTTATTGTAAAGCCGAAAATTAAACGGAGGTTAAATTGAACTTAAACGCAATGTAAACGGGTCGGATTGATCCAAGACAATCGTAATACACAGGCCCCGAAGTGAACCTTTTGAAAACTAATTACAGAGAATTACTTGACATAGTTTACTACGTTTTCTTTCCTCTCAGCCGCTTTCGTATCCGCTCCTGCTTTGTATCCCAACAAAATAACACACACAGGTTTATATCCTTCTGGAAGATTCAGCTCCTTTATGAATTGGTTATCGGGATCGGCCTCAATAAGTTGTGGCAAACCACTAACCCAACATGAGCCAACATCTAAGGATTTAGCGGCATTCATCATATTTCCGGCAGCAAGAGAACAGTTTTCTACAGTGTACATTTCCGTTTTGTCACCTGAAACCACAACAATGGTAGGGGCGTGATGAAACAAATGAACTTTTTCATTGTTCCCGATCTGCTGTAAAAACTGAGCTTTTTTATCATTTTTCATCTGCTCTAAAAACGAAACAGGCATCATTGCATAGATTTTCTTGATAGCTTCAGATAATTGGTTAATTAAATGTTGATTTTGAACGACCGTGAAATGCCATGACTGTTGATTTGATGCTGAGGGTGCATAGGTTCCGGCTTCCAAAATAGCTTCAAGTTCAGTATCCTTGATTTGCTCCGGTTGGAAATTTTTAATACTACGCCTGCTTTTAATGATTGACAATGTTTCATTCATAATAAAATCCTCCATTTTATACGCATTTTCTCATAAATATTTTTTCATATTCCCAAGCACAATTTCATATCCTACGGGATACATGTGACCCCCATCAAATGTAAACTCTTGCCGCAAATTCCCGTCAGCGTCGGTGAGGCCCGCATTGACATTGATAAATTCATAGTGATACTTTTGTGCCAGCTGCGCCACTTTGTTGCTTGCTAATTGAAGTATTTCATTGTTACGTTTCGAAAAAAACGACTCGTGCTCAGCTTCCGACTCATCGAAATCCGCCACCGGATTGACCGGATAATATGCCATCACAAACACCTGTGTTTCGGGCAATTTCCCCTTGATTTGCCGCAAAATTTCGTCATAATTGGCGAGAAAAGTGGCTTCTGGAACGCCGAAACCCAAATCATTGGAACCAATATTGATAAAAATCTTGCTCGGCGCCAAATCGAAAATACAAACGTCCATCGCCGTCAGCAGTTCCGCCGTGGTCGTTGCGCGAATCCCCCGATTATAAATCAGTTTGTCCAAGCCCAGGCTTTGCTGCATTTTTTCAATAGGAAACATTTCCATCGTGGAAGACCCGACGAAAACAATTTGGCTTTTTTGGGCCGTTTTATTATCCTTTGCAAAGCGCCCTCGGAGGTCACTTTTATATTGCTCGATATCGGGGTTCATATTTGTTGGTGATGTTGATTGTTTTGACATAAATAAACTCCTTTTTAAAATTATGATAGTTTTCGTTTACGCCATGGTTTCACGTATTTTGTAAATAAATTGATGTCAGGTACGCTGATCTGTTGGCGGATCAAGATTACCTGGTGAATGCACTGCTGGAGACGACCATGTGAACGTTGACTCGCAGCGGCATATCGGTCAGGAGATCGATCACCTGATCGTGACTCTTGTCGATTTCCGGGTTAGAGTAATGACGGGTGAACGACTCCTCGTCCCTGTAAAATTCAACAGCCCACAAGGTATCAGGATCATCGTTTGGCCGACAAAGGACCCAGTCCACCGGGCCGTCCGGGTCGCCGGTGTAATGGAGATTGGTGGCAAGCTCAAACAAGGCATCACCCATCCCGGGCTTTGCGTGCATCCTCAAGACGACACCTGGTTGATTCTTGTACATGGTCTTCTCCTTTCCAGAGATGGATTTGCGGGAAAATAGCTCAGCAATTTTCGACATATAATTGATCTCCTTTACTTATTTAGTAATAGCGATGCCTAACTTCTTTACCCATCATAAGCTGGGAATATAAATGGAAGTTAAATGCAATTTAAACACAGTGTAAACCAAGCTCAGAAATAAGGATAAAAAAACACCGCAATCATTGGCGTTAATGCGGCGTTTAACAGCAATTTGCATCCGAACAGACGATTATGGTTGCTCCTCCTGCAAATTATTTTTTACAAGATTCCGGTTTGGCAGTATTACCATAAATTCGGCGCCCTGGCCTTTCTGGCTTTTGACGGTAACCTTTCCCTGATGCATCTCCACAATCTTCTTCACCAGCGAGAGCCCCAAGCCATTTCCGCCTAAGGAACGGTCACGAGATTTGTCCACTTTGTAAAAGCGTTCAAAGATGTGGATCTGATCCTCCGTCGGGATACCAATGCCATTATCGGCAATGCTACATACTACGTTGTCTTCATTGCCGGTTAGCATGACCCGAATCGTTCCATTCTCAGAGGTAAACTTAATCGCGTTATGCAGCAGATTGATCCACACCTGACTGAGTAAATCCTCATTGCCGTTCATGGTGGCGACCGGCAGGGATACGTCAAGGATAATGTTCTTTTGCGACCACTGCGGCTCCAGCATCAGGATTATGCTTTCAAGCTGCTTATCCAGGCGGAAAGTTTTGGCTTCCGGGGGAGCGCCACCAGCTTCCAGCACTGAAAGCCGTAATAAATTATCACTTAATTTGGATAATCGTTTGCTCTCTGTTTCAATAATCGTAGCGTAACGGGCAATCTGCTCCGGGCTGATCTCATCCCGCCTTAGTAGGGAGGCATATCCGCTGATGGAGGTGAGGGGAGATTGAATTTCGTGCGATACATTGGAAATAAAGTCTTGCCGCAGTTTCTCCATGGAGCCTAGCTCTCTTGCCATTTTATTGACACTGAGAGCGACCTCACTATAGGGGTTGGGGGTGTGTTCCCCATCGCTGTCGACAAACACATTGAAGTCTCCTTGAGCCATCTTGCTCATCGCATTGAGGATATCCATAAGCTGCTTTCCATGGTGGGAGTTGACTCTTTGATGAAGTTTCGAGGCAAATATCACTTTACCCGCTAGTGGCATCAGCACCATCCCCAACAGACTTGAGAGGATATAGTCCACCAACTCCGGCGGACGTCCGGTTATGCTGAAGACTAACCTTGTCAGACCATAAGCCGCCGTAAAGGCGAAACCCGCGATCAGAAAAAAAGAAAACCTATGAATAAAATTGGCCGTTTTCATGGGGTTACCTCCAGCCGATACCCCAAGCCACGGATGGTGGTTATTTTAAAATGATATATTTCCACAGGGAAACGTTCCCGCAAACGGTTAATATGCACATCCAGGGTCCGCTCGTTTCCGTCAAAGTCAAGGCCCCAAATATCTTCAATCAGCTGATTGCGGGACAACGTTTTACCCACATAACTGCCAAGCTTAAACAATAGCTCATACTCTTTCATGGGGATGTCCATTTTTTCGTTACCGGTCATGATGGAATAACTATTTTTATCCAGTAACAAATCACCAATTTGAACGATTTGCGAAGCGGCAATTTTATATCTCTTGAGCAGCGCTTTCACTCGGGCAATCAATTCCGCTGCCTCAAAGGGCTTGGTCAGATAATCATCCGCTCCAAGATCAAAACCTTTGACTTTCTGGCTGATATCCCCTTTAGCCGTCAACATCAGAATCGGCATATCCTTATAATACCGGCGAGCCTGTTTGCAAAATTCAAAACCGTCCATATTAGGCATCATGATGTCGAGAATGCACAAATCGATTTTTTCTTCACCCAGCTCTTGGAGGGCAATACGGCCATCACTTGCCTCGCATACCTCAAAATTCTCATTACGTAGCATAGTGCTGACAAGCTCACGAATATACGGATCATCATCCACAACCATGATTTTATTCATCGCACCGCCTCCATTGCAAAAACAGTTTCATTTTTACTGATGTTCTTGTTATTATGCAGTTATTATATAGTATAAATATAAACGGAGTTTAAATGAATATTTAGGAACTTAGAGCTTCGTTTGCACTTAAGACTTTGCTAAACTATTTGAAAAGCCAGGTCCCCAATAGATTTAATAGTATCACCACTTGTTTTAACCCCCCCTACTTGTATATCAATGCATATTATCCATTCCCATCTAAAAAAATCCCATTCAGTTAGAAAATCGTAAAATTTTTGAGGTAAAGCTCTGATATTATATTATAATAATCATAAAATATTGATTGTTATTGAAAAGAGGATGAAGATTATGGGATATGAATTCTTAACTTTCACATATAAAATTCCCAGCGAACCATCAAAAAATCGCGTATATATATGGAGACTCATTAAGGAACTTGGGGCAGTATATCTACAGCAAGGAGTCGTGTTGCTACCCTATAATGAAGATTTATATTCTGTATTACTCAATCTGAGGGAGCAAGTCAACGCGCTTGGGGGGAAAGCAACACTAAGCAAACTCAGTTTTTTAAAAGAGGAAGATGAAAGAGAAATCATTGAGGAGTTTCTGAAACAGATTAATGCCGAATATGAAGAATTTATCAAGAACTGCCAACAGTTGATCGAGGAGATACTTAACGAAAAAGCTCAGGGCGACTTTAATTTTTCCGAAATTATAGAACACGAAGAGGAATATAAAAAATTTCAGCGATGGTACGAGAACACTGCCAAAAAGAACTATTTTAAATCGGAACAACAAGCTAAGGCATTGGAAATACTTAAGCAAGCCAAAATTACTCTTCATGAATATTCTGATGAGGTTTATAAGAGAGATGAAAATAATATTTAAGAGCAAAAGTGACTAGTTTGACATATTTAAAATAATTGACTCTACTTCTACAAGCCTGTCCAGTTAAATCTGGAGAGGTTCTTTTATTTTATACGATTGATCCATACATTACGTCTCGACTCAGCGAAGAAACACCGTTAAAAATTGCGATTGATCTTTTTAGTAATGAATGTTACAATTTTAAATGTAACAACTGTTACAAATGGACTTAATAAACAATTCACCACTAAAAATAGGAGAAAAAATGATCACCAAATTGACTGCCTATAAAATGTACCTAAACTTTTCATTTCTAAATGCACTGTTTTCATCATTGATATTTACCGTCACAATGGTATATCAAGTTGAAGTCGTTCATCTTAATCCGTTGCAATTGATTCTTGCGGGGACAACCTTTGAGGTCGTCAATTTTATCTTTCAAATCCCTACTGGGATGATTGCGGATATGTATAGTCGCAAATTATCCATTTTAATCGGCCTCTTTATGATAGGTTCCGGTTTTATCATTCAGGGAAGCTTTCCTAATTATGCGGCTATCCTTGTTTCACAAATATTCTGGGGAATTGGTTCAACCTTCACCAACGGAGCTGTTGAGGCTTGGATCGCGGAGGAGGAACCATCGAGAAACATAAATGACGTCTATTTAAAAGGGGCTCAATTCGGACTGATCGGCTCGGTGATTGGAATCCTTTTCAGTGTCATTCTCGGGAATTACTCAATTTCTTTTCCGATTTGTTTAGGGGGAGGAATGTTAATTGTCCTTTGCCTGTTTTTAGCCATCTTCATGCCGGAGTATCACTTTAGTCCCCTTGCACCGTCGGAAATGAACACCTTTCGTAAAATGAGTTTCACTTTTAAGTCCGGTGTAAAAATCATTAAGGCTGATACTATTCTGACAATGTTGGTACTAATTGCTCTTTTTACCGGACTAGCCAGCGAAGGTTACGACAGATTAAATACTGCTCATTTTCTTAAGGATACCCTCTTCCCCCAATGGCTGAATTTAAAACCGGTGAGTTGGATTGGTATCTTTGGAATTCTTGGAATGCTAATCAGCACATGCGTGATGCAAGTAATCAATAATCGGAAATATAAAGACGACCATAGCAACATCGGGATATTATTGATGACGAACCTGCTTTATATGCTTGCGATGATAATTTTTGGAATCGCCAAAAACTTTAGTCTTATGCTGGCATCATACTTAGTCTTAAATATGTTAAAAGCAATCAATAAGCCAATAATGAATTCACTGGCAAACAGCCATATCCATGGAGGTGCAAGAGCAACCGTGCTCTCAACAAATGAACAAATTAATTCCCTTGGAGAAGTATTAGGTGGACCCATTATCGGTATGATTGCCAACAAATTTTCAATTGGTGCCGGAATAAGTTCTACCGCATTTTTTTTGCTCCCCATCATCATTATTTTTTTAAAATTGATGATAAGTAAGGCAGATATTAGTTCATTGTGACATTTTTATCCGAATCGGGCCTAAAAGCGAAAAAATTGGTCGATCGCTCGTCTCGTATTGGCGAAACCATTTTCGTGGGTAAGCGCACGCATGATAGAGATATCACTCTTGATTTCTCATTTTATACCGTTGTTGTTACTGCTGTTGGCAATTTCGACAAGCGTACATGTCAAAGGCTTTCTTATAGTCCTTCGGAAACTCATTTTCCCTTCTTTTGGCTCTTTCCTCCGGATTAAACCAATCCGAGACATATTTTGAATAATCATCGAACTGGCATGTTTCGGTTACTAATTGCGACAGGGAGGTCTCTCCGAAAATGTGCGCTAACACCTGTTCATGTACCACAGCCGGCCTGTCGAATCCCGAAAATTAGATGTTGTTGGTACCTTTATTTTTGATTAGGGTTGCTTTTTTACCAGGTTTTTGTCTCCGATGAATTTATTGAAGTATTGGGAGTTCCCTCAGCAGTAAAAACAGCTTCTCCTTTGATGATTGTCTGCACTACTTCCAACTTCTTATTGAGGATTACCAAATCGGCTGACTTACCTTTTTCAATACTGCCGGTAATTTTTCCTAATCCGATTGCGCAAGCCGGAGTGTATGAAGCCATTTTAATGGCCTCCGGTAATAATACTCCTGTAAAATTGATGATATTTCTTACAGCTTGATCCATAGCCAAGGTACTGCCTGCCAAAGTACCATCGGCCAACCTTGCCTCCGCGCCTTTGACAAACACCTCTTGACCACCCAATTTAAAAACTCCATCCTTTAACCCGGCAGCTTCCATAGAATCTGTAATCAAACAAATCCGATCCGGACCTTTTAACTTTACAATCAAATCCAAAACCGGCGGATGGATATGAATCCCGTCGGCAATCACTTCAACAAAAACCCGTTCATCCTGTAAAGCGGCTGTAATAATCCCAGGTGCTCGATGCAATAATGGAGGCATCGCATTAAAAAGATGGGTCACCCGATTAACTCCCCAGTCAAATGCTTTACGGGCCAGTTCATAATCTGCTCCGGTATGCCCAGCCGAAATATATATCCCTAAGGATAATAACTCTTTGATCAACCCTTCGGCGCCATTAATCTCCGGGGCCAACGAAACAGTTTTGATTATTTGGGGATTTCCTTTCGCCAGACGGATTAATAATCCATCGTCAGCTTCTAAAATATATTCCGGGTTTTGGGCACCTTTAAATTTTTTATTGATATAGGGCCCCTCAAAATGCAAGCCATTAAAGCCTGTCGCATACAAACTTCGAGTTCGCTGAAAATCGCAGGCCGACAAAAGAGTCTGCTTAAGCTCCTCTTTACTTAAAGTCATCGTAGTTCCTAAAAATCTGGTAACTCCGGTGGAGGTCATAAAGCGGGATATTTTGGAAAAACTATCCAGATTGTGGTTTGAAAAGTCAACCCCAACCGCTCCGTGAGCGTGTATATTAACAAACCCGGGGCAGATATAGGATTCGCTAAAATCCATTATGTTGTTTCCAGATTCCGAAACTTCTCCCTTCACGACGTCCATGATAGTTGCTTTTTCAACAATGATATGGCCAAAAAATTTTTCAAACGGAGTAATAATTGTACCCTTTAAAATCTTCATATCAAACGACCTCCCAGCTTGACAAAAAATTAGCGGTCAGCTCCCAAATTGATTACATGGTGATGGTAACTTTATGGAGACCTCTCGGCGCATCCGGATTCAAACCCTTGACTACTGCCAACTGACAGGCAAACATTTGCGCAAAAACAACATTAAAAAATGGCGAGATAATGTCATTATTGGTTTCGGGAATGGCAAACCCATATGTTCCAAGCTCCAGTAGATGCTTAAGATTTGAGATTACCACTAATTCATTTTGGCCTTCTTTCAACTTGAGAATCATCTCGTTTAAATCTTTGAGTGAGGGACCATCCGGTGCAAAGATCATGATCGGGATATCCTTATTAATCATTGCCAGCGGCCCATGGTAAAAATCCGAAGTTGCAAAGGCTTTGGCCCGCACATAGGTAGTCTCCTGTATTTTTAAAGCCGCTTCCAATGCAATTGCATAATTAACTCCCCGCGCCAATACAAAACATTCATTTATAAAGCAGTATCTTTCCACCCGTTCTTTTATTTCCTGAGCTAATTCAAAAGTTTGCAAAATCTTTTCGGGAACCGTCAACAACTCTTTCTTTAATGCCTCATTCTTGGCCCATTCCGCTGCCAATGCTGCCAAGATATATATTTGTGAAGTAAATGTTTTGGTAGCCGCTACACTTTTTTCCTCCCCCGCCTTACAAAGCAAATGAAACTCCGCGCCAACAGCCAACGGCGAATCATCAAAATTAGTAATACTTACTGTTAAAGCCCCTTTCTCTCTGGCTCCCCGGATCACTTCCAAGACATCTGCAGCTTTGCCGGATTGAGAAATCCCTATTACTAAACTGTTTTTCAACTCCAAGGTTTTTTTATACATGGTAAAAATAGACGGAGCTGCTAATCCCACTGGAATACCGGTTTCAAGTTCAAGAAGATATTTACCGTACACCGCTGCATGATCAGAAGTGCCCCTGGCAGCAATATATATTGAGCTTACTTCTTTACTCCGGATTTTCTTGACAATTTCCCTGATTACTTCGGTATTATAATTAAGACATCTCTCCAAAACAGCTGGTTGTTCCAAAATCTCATTCCACATTTGTAACATTTTATTTTCCTCTTTCCAAAACGATATTTTATCATTCCTTATTTGGCGTAAATAGATTATCCATCGCATATACGGGAGGGTACTTATAGGAGATTGCCTTCAAGCCCTATGGTGCCGGCTGGCAGTCCATCCGCGTACAAATGAGATATGTCTCCCATCCCGATGCAGCGCGGAACCGCCCATTCCCTGGAGCGTTCCTCAAAAAGTATGGTGGTAACCGAGCTTGGAGGAAGAAAAAATCCCGACCACATCAAGGTCACTGGTATTTCAAGCAAAATGGAGAGCCAAGTCAGGGCAAGCCCCGCATGGCAAAATATTGCGACCTTTTCACGATTCGGTTTTACACGCCTGTATAGGCCCCCTGAGCGCTCATAGCCCAAGCGCAACAGAAACTGATCGGAGTTTGACCGCAATGCGCGTACCGCATCGCTTACGGATGGATTCTGCTTAATTATCTCATTTTCCCCCCATGAATCATGCGTCGGTAACGGATAATGCGAACGGAAAGCTTCGCCCGGAAATTGAAATAATGCCTTGTAACCTTTAACTTCATCTTTGACGTATAATTCCGGACGCAATTCGCGGGTCCACTCCAAAGTCTCGTAGTCCAGTTTCAAAAGCTCCTGGGTATACCGCATCGTAGCAATAGCCCGCCCTTGCGGGGAACAATAAATCCTATCCAATCCCTGGGCAGAGAATTTCTTCGCCAGCGCCCTTGCCTCCTGATGACCCGCGCTGGTTATCGTATCATTTTTATAATCCGGATCCGCATGGCGTACGATATACAGTCGCATACTCATACTCCTTCGTTTTTCGGAATCAAAAACAAAAAAATTGACAGTCTAATGGGCTTTTATATTTACGGTAACAGAATACCAGTCTTTGTTAAAATAAGTCTCAGCATATTCGATAACTTTATCCACTTCATCGTACGCAACTCTTTTAACAAAAAAAGTATCCGTGTTCTTTTTGATATTCATTAACTTAGCAATTCCAATATTGTTGACCTGTTTTACCGAGTAATTCTCATTTACCCAGATCGGGAAAATATTATTTTCCTTTAGAGTTTTGTAAAAAGACCCGTTTTCGTAAATTTTTTGAGCCTGACCAATACTCAGTAACCGGCTGTCCACAAAAGAACTCTGGTAAGCAATAGGCTCGTTATTTGCAAGCCTCACTCTCCGAACGCATACGATGGACTGCTCCTTCGGTATCTCCAATATACCTGCGATGTTTTCATTAAAAGTTTCCTCGATTTTGTCCATGCGCATACCGATTTCATAACCTTGAAGCAGCAGCTCATCGCTGAAGCTGATTGATGTCAAGCTGCGTATCATTTGCTTCTTTGTAACAAAAGTACCCACGCCCTGTACGCCGATTAAATAGCCCTCGTTGATCAAATCATTAAATGCTTTTCTGACCGTGATCGTCGACACATTATATTTTTTCTTCAGTACGGACTCGCTGTCGACCTTATCTCCGGGCTTTAATTCACCCGATTTTATTTCATTTATTATATCTTGCTTGATCTGAATATATTTTGTTACTTTATATTCCATAAACGAGGCCTTCTTTCATCACATTAACTCACTCTTCTCCGAATTTAGACTTGATAAGTTCGATCAACGCGTTTATCGCTTGGATCTCATCCTCGCCTGTTGCGGTTATTTTGACGATGCTGCCTTTTGACGCTCCTATCGAAAGCAGGGAAACGATTGATTTTGCATTGGCCTTTTTTGAGTCTTTTTCAATCGTAATATCCGATTTGAATTTTTGGGCCGCCTTAATAAATGTTGTTGCAGGCCTGGCATGCAATCCCGATTTATTTTGAATTTCTATACTTTCTGCATACATTTTTCATCCTCCTGATTGATATCTATTTTTAATTCCTTAAGGGCCATCTCGCAGTATTCCCTGATTTGGGTGGAAGTTTTAAGTTTTAAGGCATGCTCCGCTATCTTTTTTGCTTCTTCAAAAGATACGCTGCGGACTATTTTCTTAACCATGAGCATTGATGAGGCGCTCATGCTGAATTCATCCAGCCCCATGCCAAGAAGCAAAAGTGTGGCTGTTGGATCTCCTGCCAGTTCACCGCACATTCCTGTAAATTTACCGGCCTTATGGGATTGGTCGATAACATTTTTAATCAGCCTGAGCACCGCCGGATGGAATGGTTGATAGAGAGCGCTGATTTTCTCATTCATCCTGTCCACTGCCAAAGTGTATTGGCAGAGATCATTCGTTCCGATGCTGAAAAAATCGACTTCCGTTATCAATATGTCCGCAGACATTGCGGCTGAAGGTATCTCGATCATTACCCCGCACTTTATTCCCTCATCAAAGCCGATACCCTTTGCTCTCAATTCGCTTTTTGCTTCCTCCAGAACTTTACTGGCTTCTATCACCTCGTCCACACTGGAGATCATGGGATACATGATAAGGATATTATCATATATGCTGGCTCTCAGTATCGCTTTTAACTGAGTTTTAAACATGTCCCTCATTTCAAGGCACAGCCTTATCGCCCTGAAACCAAGAAACGGATTCAGCTCCTCCTGCATCGGCAGATATGACAGTTTCTTATCGCCACCGATATCGAGAGTTCTTATTATTACGGGCTTTCCCTTAAGCTTTTCGGCAACCGCCCTGTAGGCTTCAAACTGCTCGTTCTCATCCGGCAGCCTATCCCTGTCCATATATAAAAATTCCGTTCTGTATAGACCAACTCCGTCTGCGCCATATTCTGTCACTGCGCCGATATCCGAAGGACCGCCGATATTTGCGGCAATATCTATATGCTTGCCGTCGAGTGTGACCGACGGCAACCTGGATATACTTTTCAATTCGTTGTTATAGTTATCATATTTTTTGAGCTTTTTACGATATTCGGATAAGGTATTTTCATCCGGATCAACAATCACTATGCCGCCTGTCCCGTCAACAATTATCATTTGATCATTGCGGACTTTCGCACTAATATTGCCCAAGCCCAATACTGCGGGAATCTCCAGACTCCTTGCCATGATTGCCGTATGTGATGTCCTGCCTCCAATATCGGTCGCAAAGCCCTTTACATGCTTTTTATCCAAAAGGGCCGTATCGGAAGGAGTAAGGTCATGAGCTACAATTATAACATCCGTATCGAAATTTCCAATATCACAAACCGCAACACCCAATAAATTCTTTATCAGCCGGTCTCCGACATCCCTTATATCGGCGGCGCGTTCCTTCAAATATTCATCCTCAATATTTGAAAACATATCCATAAAATTTTCGATTACCTTCGTAGCCGCATTTGCAGAATGGAGCTTTTCATTGATTATCAATTCTTTTATTCCATTGATAAGCTCCGGATCCTCTAAAATCATCAAATGAGCCTCAAATATGGCAGCCTCCTCCGCGCTGAAATCCTCGGAAGCCCGCTCCTTGATCCTGGCAATTTGAGCTTTAGTCAGTTCCACGGCTTCATCCACTTGATTAAGCTCTGCATTCAAGCGATTATCATCTATCAAATCTTTGTTTATCGTAACGGTTTCTTTTTTTAAAATATAGGCCCTGCCGATTGCAATTCCGCCCGAGCCGATGATCCCATTGTAAATCAAGTAATCACCCTATTTATAATTTAATACGGACATGTCCTTAAGCGCCGACTCCACAATATCCGCCCAGGCTGTATTCGCTAGCAGCTCTTTCGCACGGATCAAATAAGTACGAGCCTTTTGGGCGTTATGATCAAAAAAATTCAACTTTGCCAGCCTGTACAGGGTCAATCCTCTGGTTGTACCCTGTTCATTCATTTGCGCCTGTTCCAGCTCTTCGATGAGATTCGTATCGCGTCTGATGTAAATATCGAAAATCATTTTGCTTTCTTTGCGAATAAATTCGGCCTTATCCCCTTTGACTTTGGAAAGAATACTTTCGATTCTCTGCAATACAGGCTCTGCTTCAACCCTTTTGCCCACTGTGCAAAAATAAGATAATTCTTTCTGACAAAATTCCAAGCTCTCACCCTTTGTCAGCGGCGTGCCGTCCAATAAACTTATTATATCCTCAACCCTGGAATCATCCCCTAACAGCAGATAGGCATCCAGCTCAAATTGAAGGAGCATACTCTTTCGATACAATATTTTCAGCATGGGATTCTTAAGCAGCTGCAAATATAGCTTAGGATTATTCTGAAAATATAATATTTTTTCTAATTCTTGCGTGGTTTTCCGCCTCAATTTACTCAGTAAAAAGAGTATAACAAATACTACGATAAGAAAAATTGCATAATATAAAAATTTATACATCTTATCACCTATCTAGAAAATACTTTTAACCCGGATTCAAGATAAAACAGTCACCCCAGAAAAGCTGGGGTGGATGACTATTCAGGAAACTTTGCCAAAGAACTCTTGGTGGCTTCTATAGCAAGGTCTGCCAGTTTTAGGATTAATAAATCATTTTCCCTGTTAAGATTCAGTTCGATATATGCCGCAGTATTAAGCCCCGCAACCGTAATATACTTTCCCGGGTGGTTTGCACAGGCCATAGCAGCTACTCTGAACGGCGATGCGCCCAGTAAATCACATGCAAACAGTACTTCATCATCGCCGAAGGTTCCCAATAATTGATTCACTTTACTTTCCAAAGCATTTAAGTCATCTTCCCTGGTCAGATCGACAAAATACATATACTCCAATTCCCCGACGATCATCTCAAGGTTTTTCCTTATTCCTTCGGCATATCCGCCATGCCCCAGTACAACAATCCTTTTCATTTCAGGTCTCCTTTTTGGTAGAGACCTTAATCCATCAAGTATTAAAGTCTCTACGTCAACTATACTGTAATTATTTCTTCCTGGGTATTATTTATAATATCCGGTCAAATAACCCACAGCCGTAAACACGCAAGCAACAACCAGTATCAAGCCCATCAATTTAAGCGGAGACCATTTTTTCTTTGAATATAAATAGTAAACGCCCAATGTCAACAATAAAGGTATAATCTTGGGGAAAATCGAGTTGACCATATTGTTTGCGTCAAAAATAGTTTGACCTGTAAGTGTTTTGCCTTGTGTGGCATCATAAACGTCTTTGACGATCTTAAAAGGTATAACTAAGCTGACGAATGACGCTGTCAATGCACCTACAACGATAAGTCCCAATATCGTCATCGTATCCGTTAATGTGTCCAGTTTGCCCGTGGACATTAATCCCTGCATGCCTTCAATACCCGACCTGTAACCCAGCTTGAACAGATTCCAGCTTAATATGCAGGTTCCAATAGGATATACGACTATATAGACTATGGGACCTAACCATGAAACTGCCTGTGATGCCTGTGAAATTGACAGGCAAATCGTCAAAAGGATTGGAATGATTGTCGCTACCCAAAGCGAATCGCCAATAGCGGACGTCGGGCCAATCAGTGCGACCTTCACACTGCTTATAAGTTCGGGGGTGCATTTACCGTTCGCATTCGCTTCTTCCAGACCGCATACGATTCCGTTACAAATCGTTCCTACCTGTTGCTCCGTATTAAAAAGAGTAATATGTCGTTTTAAAGCCGCCGCTTTGTCTGCTTTACTATCGTACAATTCATCAATAACAGGGGACATTGCCTGGGCAAAAGACATTCCCAACATCGTTTCCGCCTGTTGCGAGCATCCGTGCCAGAAGAACCAGTTCCAGAATGATTTTCTTAAAGTTTTTTCACTGATTTTCTTTCCCATGGTTATGCCACTCCTTTCTTAGTTATTGATGCTGAATTGACAATAACATAGTACAGAATTGCTGTAATGACCGCAACAACCGCAGCCGCCATTGTACTCAGGTTAAAATAAGTAATAAGGATAAATCCTGCCAGGAAAATTACAATATGATACTTTTTCTTTACCAAGAACGAGAGGATAATTCCCATACCAAGGGAAGCCATCATACCTCCGAATATACCCAATGCGGTGGTAATCCAACCAGGGATGATTTTTGCAAAATCAGCCTGGGCGGAAGCCGCCGTAATAGAAGTTAAAACGATGATTGCAGGAACGAAACGGCATACGAATCCTATCAGCTGCCCTAATACCACATTAGGAATAAACATCTTTTTAGTTTCACCCGCTTCGGCATACCTGCTGGCTACGCGGTTTAACGGAAGGTTCAAAGCATAGGATACATTCCACATGATTTGACCTACCAAACCTCCAATACCGGCAAATACAACTGCCAGGCCAATGATTTCCGTCATTCCCATGCCCTTACCAAATACAATTGCGCCTGCAGTGCCTATATATGTTGCATACGACAAATCCCATGCAACCGCACCGCCCGGTGTTACATTACCCATATACATGATCTGCAGCGGAATACCAACCATCATTGCCGTCTGCACATCTCCCAGGATAACACCTACAACAAATGAAGCTATCAGCGGCCTACCCAAAGTGTACCATCCTATTGTATTTCCTACAATAGAACCAATTGAGCCCAAATACACAAATACCGCGATTAGAATAATTTGAACAGTCCCCATAATTTACCTCCTTTAATAGGGTTATATTGATTTTCTAAATGCTTCCCAACTTATCTTTGTTGTGTTTGGCAATTGATGAAAATAAATACTTATTCCTTTTTCAGCAAACCCGTCGATTACTTTAACATCCTCATCGCTTAAATAGAAAATCCCTGTGGCTCCGCTTAGTTTATGAATTGTATCCTCACGTTTTGCAATGTTACCTAAGATAATCATTTCAGAATCTGTTATTTCATCCTCAATAGCCGGTAATTTGCCGGGGAACTTAACAATGACCAACCGGTTATTGCCGCTGTCATGCGACAGGATTTCTTTTGCCTCTTCCGTTGCTACAATATAGGTTTTGTAAGCCGACGGAACCCCCATCGTCATAATCGATTTAAGCATGGGGTTCTTTGCGCTTTCATCATCAATGGCGATAATTTCCTTGATTGAAAGCGTAGGACACCAAGCAAGAATCGTCTGACCATGAATCAGCCTGTCGTCCACTCTTACATATGTCTTTGCCATTATGGTCCTCCTTTCTTTCATTAATCAATTCTGAAACTTCACTGCAAAAAGTTATTCGATACAATTTCTTATTAAGCCGTGATTTTCAATAATGCGCCTGGATGCCTCTTCCTTTGTAACATCCGCTAAAATCATTACAATGGCTGTTTTGCAGTTATAATCCGTCAATTCCAATGTAGCGGCCGAAGTATCGATATCACATCCAGTACTTTCCATTACTATCCGCTTGGCCCGCTCAACCAGTTTAAGATTAGTCGCTTTTACGTCGACCATCAGATTTCCGTATACCTTCCCAATCCCTACCATAGAAGCCGTTGAAAGCATATTCAGAATTACCTTCTGACAGGTACCTGCTTTAAGGCGTGTTGATCCGGTCAATACTTCAGGCCCCGCATCGACCTCGATAGCGACATCGGCATATTTTGCCAGTTCGGAACCTTTATTGCAGGTAATCGCAATGCATCCTGCTTTCATGCTTTTAGCGTGCTTTAATGCTCCGATTGCGTAAGGAGTTCTCCCCGATGCGGCAATTGCTGCAACGACATCTCTTTCGCTTACATCTACCTTATCCAGATCCACGGCCGCTAATTCTTCCGAATCCTCCGCCCCTTCCACGGCTTTTACAAAGGCTCTTTCTCCTCCTGCAATTATACCGATCACTTCATCTCTGGTTGAGAATGTAGGAGCACATTCAACCGCATCCAGAATCCCAAGTCTGCCACTTGTACCTGCGCCCATGTAAATAAGTCTTCCATTGTTCTTCAGCGCATGGACTACAAACTCTATGGCTTTTTCAATTTGCGGCAAAGCTTCTCGAACCCCGTCCACTACTTTCTGGTCCTCTTCATTCATGACACGGATCAATTCCATAACGGACATCGAATCCAATTTCATTGTTTTAGGGTTACGGCTTTCTGTTTTCAGGTTATCGATTTTTACTCTATCCATTCCGCTCACCACAACCCGTTTTCAATCAGACTTGAATACATATATGCAACTGTATATCCGCTGTTATTTGATTCTATCTGGCGCACTTTCAACATATTTGAATAGTAAGGGTAGTACGGAAAATCGTTGATTTCGCCCTTGAAAACCGAATATTCCCGCAAACCCGAGAACCACTGATCGACTTCATTTTGTTCAAGTTTGAAGTATGCCTGGGGAATAAAACCCACCAGATCTTCAAAATTTTCTCCATAGACCAATTTAATCGGATTACCCTTTTCCCTGAGATGCTTTACTGCCGTAACCACTGCGTCATGCGTATTTACATGGCGCGGATGCATCGACCCGCGCCAATGGGTGATTACCAGATCCACTTTTTCATCAATAAAATATTTTTCCAACCTTGCGGAAAATTCATTTAACGAAGGCATATTGCTGGAAACATACCCCAGCCAAATCGTATCTCCGCCCAATTTTTCCGCCGCACACCTGTTTTGGTCCAACAGCTCTTTTAAATATTTGTCTTTTGCTTCTTGAGTCGCGTTGGGCTCCTCCAGACGCCCCTGTGTAACATGGATATAAGTACAATGTGCCCCCTGTTTGGCATATCTCAGCATTATCGCTCCGCCTAAAATTTCAGCATCTAATGAATGTGCCCCAATACTTACAACTCTTTTTATATCACTCATATTTTTTCTCCTAAATTGTTTTTCGATAATCTACAAACGTTCTGAAAACTTTAACTCCGTGCCTTTCATAAAATCTTCTTCCCGGCTCGTCCGTCGAAACAAAATACATATGATATATTCCCCGCTTCTCCATTTCCAACTGCATAATATCAAGCAGGATACCGCCTATGCCGAAATTTCTCGTCTCTTCCTTGACCCCTATGGGACCAAACCTCATGGGATTACCGTCGATCATCCTCATACAGAATCCGATAATTTCCTGCTTGGAGTTTAAACCCAGCAGAACGCAGTCTTCAGCCGTATCATTCTGCATGGAAATCAGCGCGTTTCTTTTCCATCCTCCGCCAAATTCGTTTTTCAGAAATTCAAGCAACTCCAAAGCATATTTGTATTCAAAATTGATAAACGAGAAACCGGCTTCCTGCGCCTTAGCCAATTTACTCAAGGATGCTTCGGAAATTTTGTAACCATGCAAGTCCTTGCACATTGAGTAGCTTTCATGTCCTGCCTGATAACCCATTTTTTCAAAGAACTTGATTGCTCCGGCATAATTACCTTTATCAATCCCCGGGAAAAAATAATTCGGACTGTAGGCTCCCAACGTCACTGTCTCTGCCCCCATCTCCTTCAATTTTGTTTCCGCGAGTTTGACTAATTTTTCTCCAATACCTTTCCTTTGATGATTATGGGCTACAAACATGACATTAATCCATCCTCGGGTAGGTTCCAGACCTCTTTCAAGATATGGAAACTTTCTTTTGGTAGCCAACAAGAAACCAACGGTATACCCATCTTCTATTGCCACGAAACAAAGCTCCGTATCGAAATTGTCATCAAACAGCGCCTGTTTCCGAAACTTGTACACAGTAATAGGGTCCGCAGTCAAGGTCTTGTTCCACAAATCAACTACTTCTTTTTCATACTTTTGACAATAGTTTTGAATTTCCACTTCCACATCCCCTTGTTGTTTATTGTACGCTAATTAACATATTTTCTTAAAAGGTCATTGCGTTAATATGTTAATATGTTAATATGTATAGATTAATTATAAAACAATATTTGCGTTCATGCAAGTACTATAATTTCCCCCGTTGTCAAGACACGGATTTGACAAATCGTGTAAGATTAACTGTGGTCATCGAGTTGTAAACTCAGAAATAAATGAGTTTTCCGAACCTGTGGTTACGGTCTCCGTGATTCTCTTACCTAAAAAAGTCCAACTAATACTATATATGTTGAATTAAATATTGTTATTGTCAGTAGTAATCACTGCTAGAAAGTGAACGCCTATTTGACCTAACTCGCGCCTTTCTCGAAAGGCGGGCTCTTCCCCAACGATGTTGTTCAAAGTAGTTGTTTCAGTGGAAGAGTAACCGCGAACTTTAAGTTCGAAGCCGTTGACCTCTAAAAGATTTTTAGCCTCGTAGGCAGCACGCACTTGTGCGTGGGGATACTCTCCCACCGAATCCGCTTCATTAAAAAGCTCCATTGGGGGAGAATTCGGGGCTGTCCCAAAAGGAAATTTACGATAAAGAAATACAATATATTGAAACTCACTTGTTCGATGAAGCTATATATTGTATTTCTTATTGATTTCGAATTGCTCTTTAGACAGCCTCGCGAGAGAGGTATAGACCTACAGTCAGCCTAGGTACTTGTTTTGCCTTTTGCTCAAATTATTTATTTCAACTCATATAGCATTTTTTATGTGCCATTCATGATATGCCCCGTCCTGGGCACCAAAATGAAATTAAAAGCAGCCGAAATGGGCTGCTTTTTTTATATTCAAAAATAATTTTAATTTGGGTACCCTGCGGCAGTGTTAATGAGCTTTCCCAGGGCGTTAGTCGCTCGCTTTCGAAGACTTGAATATGAGTGAGTTCCGAATACCCGACCGGGATATCTTGGGACCCGCAATCTCCACTTAAGGAAAAAGATACGGATTATTTTTGTTGCTTCACATTGGTGAAATTTCCTCATGTTTTATAAACAAACCCTGCCGTAAAAAATCAGCTGGCATGGTTTGTTAAATTTTACATTATTTCAGGCGGTGCCTTTGAGCGACAATGCGTTAATTGGCCAGATATTGTTTTAAGTTGGTTATATCTGTGGTGTCAACCTTCTGATCGATCTGTTCCTGAGCCTTTTTTGAAAGAGCCCACCCTAATGGGATTTCAATGGGTTCATAGTCTGTGGCCTTCAGGGAATAAGTGATAAATTCCCCTTGATATAACTCCACAAACTCTTTCAGCCTGAATAAAGCGTTCTTGGTGTGGGAATCCCTCACCTGCAGTAATGTTTGAATCGGGGCGAACAATTGATAAAACATTGTTTTACCGGAAGTTTGAACATCATCCGTTTCCACCCCGTTTTTGATATAGAGGATAATCGGTTTGATCTTGGAGCGATATATGGACAATTCTTCCTGCCTGGCCGGCGAGTTTGATTTTTCCTGGTCTGATAAAGACCTTTGTTTTTCATCCCATGTTTTTAAGGAAAGTAATATTTGATAAGCCGTATTGGCGCCGGTATTTTCAAAGTAGCCGCCGTCCACCAGTCCAATAGTTTTGCCGTTGTTCTCACGGATAGTACCAGCCGGTCCCACATAAGGGAATCTGGCCGATAAAAGCGACGCCGTGCTAATGGAAACATCATTGGCAGTATTGTTAATGTCATCATAGAAATCCTTGAAGTTGGATTCCTGGCCGACCTGAGCCAATTCCAGCATCTGCACCGGGTTGCTGCCGGAGGAAAAATTCAAATCAAGCGGGCTGATAATCACCGGATTTCCGTCTTCCACATGGGTGGTATTGATAAATAACGGTGGTACAGCCTTACCGGAATGATTCGCCCATAAGGACAGGAATGGCGCTCCGAAAGTCTCGTCGTTCATTACCTTTTGCCAATGATATTCCCAGGTATTTTCAAAAACTTTGGCATGATCGAAGGAAGCAATCGGTACCGGGCAGAGCAGCTGGACGACTTCTCTGGTTAACATACAGGCAATGACCGGAGAAAGATAATCCTTGCCGATGATTTGAGCCGTCTTGGTTTCCAATTCATTTTTAGCGGGAGGCTGACCATGGACATTCCATTTTAATAAGCCGGCAAAGATGGTGGCCCCAAAACTCCCCCCGGAAACACTGCTGATACCAAAGAGATCGTCCCGGAATTTCGGATATTCCGATTGAATTCGGGCCAGCAATTTGGCGCTCCAGTATGCAGCCCGGATTCCTCCGCCTTCCGATATTACAATGATCAGTGGTTTCCTTTGGTCGGTCTTCCCGGAAACAGCTTTTGGCACCGGTACCCGTTGGTTCCATTGCTGATAAAAATCGCTCAAATTAATCCTGGGGCGATGGGGAGTATCAGTAAAGCGAATATTTTTATTGCCGTTAAAAAGGCTAAATACAGCCATCACAATGAAAAGGACCAAAAAGAGCGGGAATCGCAGTTTAAGGCTAAAATAACGCACCCAATATAATATGGGCAGCCAAATGGCTAGACATATCAAAAGGGTCGTCACGCCGTCACCCAAAATAATAGTCAGTTGTATCGGGAAGATAATAAGCGCTATTAACAGAATTATAACGATGGTTGTGGAGCTATAAAGTATTTTTTGGGTCAAGCGCGGTAATTTCTCCATACTTACCAGTCCGTTTATTTCCTGTAATGCGGTATGAACATCCGGCAATGAATCCAATTGAAAGATTTTCCGCCGTAGATATACCAGCAAAAGAAAAACTATTGCCATACCTATCAATGTCAACCCAATGATCCGGATTGGATTTGGCTGATCTTTAATCTGGCATAGCGGAGCCTGTTTTAAAAAGGAAATGGCAATGATTAATAACGCAGCCACGCCCAGAATACGCGGGGTATGTTTGATAATTTCAAATTCATAGTTTCGCAGATCCGGTACTTTGTGATATTCAATGTAACAAAAAACCCGGGCCCAATACCAGATCATCAATGCCCATAACAAGCCGACAAGTCCGAATATTACAAACTGAATGGGGCTGGCGAAATTCCCTAAAGCCACGATGGCATCTTTGACTTGTCCGACATGAAAAAGGGTAAACCAGGAAAAACCGACCATAATGATGGATATTCTAGCCACTCCCAAGATCCGGAATACTCGTTTGATATTCTGCCACCATTCTCCTAATTTATTGCCGGCAGCGCCGGCGGGCATGGTTGTCATGGAAATACCTCCTAATCGGATAGGAATTATATTTAATACTAAATTGAACTTGTTTCCTTCATTACAAACCCAAAACCTTATTAATCGCCTTCATCACCGCATCCAAGGCGGCATTAATCGCCTTTTCTGTCTCGACTTTGGCAACACCCTCTCCAGTGATTTCTACGGTCCGAACGGCATTAATCTCCGTATCAATGATTAAACGGGCAGTTTGGTCATCCATCTGGCCCAGCGCCCTCTCTGTCTCAACATCCGCCATTTCCATCCCCAGTTGTTTGATGGTCCTTTCCACATAATCCATTGTATAGGGCAATTTATTACCAAGGCTTCGCTTGGCCGCATCCAGCGCCTGGTTGATAATCTCATTCACATTCATCTTTTCCAAACTCAACACTCCTTTTCCGGTCTCAGATTTACTTCCCGATGCAACATAATAAAAAGGATGAAAACAACCACGCCTCAGGTCTATTGCCTTTTCCTATTATCTATTGCTTATTGCCCAATGCCTTTTTTTCCTGGGGTGACTTCTCTCCCCGTTTCAAGGCATCCTGCAGTTTGAGGATTGCCGTAAATTGAGTGTCAAAGGCCGCCTGTAATGGCTCAACCACGGCCTTTTCCAATCCCTTTGGTCCCTGCTTTTGATGGATTAACTTTAAATTGGCGACATTCTTTTGGAGCAGACTAACCTGTTCCACCACCTCATCATGGTGGGCCAACGTTTGGGACCGTAAAACAATGCTGTTTAAAGCTCCTTCCACTTCGTCGTAAAATGCGGCGTTATGGTTATAGTCACCCTCCGGTGTCCCGGATAGCCGTTCCATCTTGATAAGAAAGGTATCGATTTTCGTTTCAAAATTAGTTACAAACTGGTCCAACACTTCATCATAGGAGGAATTTAATTTTACGGAACAACCAGAAATAAAAACAGCAAAACAAAGTATTACTAACAAATGAACACCTATAGATTTGGTTTTTTGCAATTGATGAGCGTTCATCCTAATTATCACCTTCCTATATTGATTTTTTAATTAGATGCACCTACTATAGTGAAGGCCTGTAACTGCACCGGCACAAGCAAGATCGACAGCGCATATGGCCGCTATTTTTCCCTTAGTGATGCATGGATTTTCTACTACGCGCAGATCCTTAATTGTCAAAATACTGAGAAGATCAGGGATAGCACTACAGATATATTCCATTGTGGCTTTCACCTGTGAGGAGTCAGATAAGCATATACTGTAAATAATGACAACTCCTGCCATTGCTGCGTTTAGTGAGGTAAAGAAAATACTCTTTTTACCACTAAGGGGTCGTTCAGCAATTTCCATCTCATAATAAAATTTTCCCAATGTGAATATTGATTTTGCTAATAAAATACCGGCGACCGGGGACCAATCGATTTTTGATTTATCTTTTTCATATAGACTAGAACCTAAGCGGCTAACTGAAACTATACATCCGGCAAGTGATTGGTAAGCATTAAGATAACCCTCCCATAAATCAGGATTTCCGCCTTGAGTTCTTTTCAAAGCGAAATAATCCGAAGCTGCTTGGAAAATGCCATAAAATGGTTCAGCAATACAGAAAAGGTAATCAAATCCCCTATACATGCCGTCATCTGAGTTCCCTGAGTTATTGAATAATACCGTATTTATTGTGGAGGAATTAAAAATATCGGCTGTTGCGACAGGCAAGTTGTTAAAGTCGTCTCCAAAATGATCTCCAGTAAGTAATCCATAGAAAACATTTAATGGAATAGCGATAATTAAACAAAAGAGGTCTAAAAGCGTAAGACTACTCCCAGTTATAAATTTATATAAAGCACTAATAAACGGAATATATATATCAGCTGAAATAATACTTGTAAATCCATCAATTATTTCTGTAAAAAGGTCGATAGCCGCATCGGCCATTTTTTCCGCTAAATCAATAAGCGCAACTATCAAATCGGTTACTATCTTTTTAAGATCCGATAAAGACATACTTACAAGAGCGGAAGGATTCTGAACGATTGACCCTAAATTTTTAAAAATAATATCATAAGTAGTTTTCGGGTCAAATTGATCTAGGGGATTCCCACCTTCCGGCGAAGAACTGTTTTTTGGCATCGAAGCATAATCTGAATGTTCTTGTGTTTTCGAAGTAAGATATTTTCCTTGTACACTATTGCTATGTTTGCTACCCGAATCGGGAGGATATTGGGAGCTTATACCGGTCGCACTTTGGGTAGCAAGGCTATCCGGAATGGAACTGCCATCGATACTTTTTTTGATAAGCTCAAAAAATCGGTTGAAGTCACCTTTTAATGAACTCTTGGCATATCCTCGATAGGCGTTAAGCCCATTAAGCAGGGAATGTTTGATAATATTATGGGTTTTCAGGATGGCGGCCCAGTCAAATAAGAAGATTAAAAACTTGATGATCTGCCAGATCAATAGTCCAAGTTGTTTAAAGAATTCCCCTACGACCTCCGCCGCATCCTTAATCGTATGAATCACTTTATGAACGATTTCGTCGGCATAATGAATCGCGGCAGTAACTTTTTCTCCGATTTCAATCACTAACTTTTGGGCGGCCCTGAGGGCAGCTGCGGCTGCTTCTTTCACGGCATTAAATGCTCTCTTAATCCAGCTAAATAGCCCTCCCAACAATATTTCCGTACCGATAGGATGAATCAGTCCCGGATTGCCCATCTCTCCCGTTAGTTCTTGCGTATTGGAAATATAACTAAAACGCAATCCGGACGGATCCGAGTTATCGAAAACAAAGCCCAAGGCATTCCCGGACTGAGATTTGACCGACTGAGTAATTGCATCCGGATCGGAGGGGAGAACTCTCATGATATGATCCATTGTGACCATGGTCTTTGCTTTATCGGAAGGCTCATCGATGGAAGGTTGGTACATCGGAATGTATATCCCGTTGCTATCATAATGAATCCCGAGTAATTTATTCTTATTGCGTGTTCGTAAACGAGTACATGATGCTGGTTGTTGATTTACCGAGGACATCACGTGTCTGACACTCTGAGAAATCTCTCCGGCATGGCTTTTATAATTATTATCAAGCATGGTGCTTTTCTCCGGTCCGCCTTGGCTGTCAGGCTTCCAGTTCGTCATTCTCGGTTGTGACATGTCATCAGCGCTAAGATTGGCAAGTTTGGTATGAGCATCCTGGTCGATGGATACGGTAACACATTCTCCAGTATGCATATACCCTGCATGAACGGACAGATCGGCAACCTTGATCTCTTTAGCCTCGACCACCACTATAAGTTCGCCATTATAGTCGGTTTTGAATGGATAAGAGTTCTGGGGACTAATTTGGTATTCGGTTCCGGACACCTCAATCGCGAGGTGCTCCAGGGCCGATATCTCCAGCGCTTCCCCGACTACGGGATCTCCGTCGGCAGTGCTGACCTTTAAAATCGTCCGGTAAGTATTACGGCTATTACTGGAGTCGATTGTGCCGCCGGGCGAGTATGAATAATCCTGCATTAATGAAGATTGGGCGGTCAAAACCGGCGGCGCGGGCCGGGTTAATTTTTGGTTGTCAATAAGGACGTTGAGATGATAGCGTTCATTGGTTGTCATAAAGGAGGAACGTAAATCCAAGGACGGACCGTGATTGGGAAATGAAGTAGTAATCTGTAAAGAAGCTTTTCCATAGTTATCTGTGGTCACAGTAAAGCGATTTTTCGATAACGCCTCATGGTCCGGGGTCACATAGGCAAGAGTAGCGCTTTTCACTCCTGAAATAATATCAATGGAGTCCGGTCCGGCATCTTTGGCATGTTTAATATACCAGAGTTCCAGGTCACAATTGCTTAATGCAGTATTATCAGCTTTGTATGCATATATATCCAGCGAATAGGTTGTGCTGCCCGTGTCCGGTATGCTGCAAATGGAAGCTTTAGTGGTAAGATAAGGATAATTGGGCTCGTTAAATGGAAGATCGGTGATCCAATAGCAACCATTTTTATTATCCGAAAGAAGTTTGCCGTCGAATTTTCCGGGAGCGGTATCATTAATACCAAGAGTGGCAAAGTTCCAATAACAAAGGAGACTGGGTTCATCACCGTGAAGTTTGATATGCATATGGTTGGATATTTCATCGACAGAGAGATAAGTATCCCATAAACGCACTTCCGCTATCATCCCTCTATAATAAACAACCTTATCGGTCAAGACTCCGGTATCGCTGCCACCAATAAATACTTTCGTTCCGGTATCCAGGTTAACGGGTTCTGCTATAATATCATTAGACTTTTCTATATCTTGAGGCGTACCATCCAGATAAATTTGCAGGCCCGAAACGGTGGAAAGCCTGGTTGCAATATGGTGCCATTTACCGTTACATGCCTTTGATAAGTCTGTTAAACCAGCAATTTTATTCCATTTCTGCGTTTGTTCATCTATATAAATCATGGTATAGCCTATTTTACCGTCACTATCTACAAAGAGATGCAAGCCGAAATTGTTTTCTTTGCTGGGGAAGCAATAAAGAATATCTCCGCCTTTGGTTGTGTTTACCCAGGCTTCGACGGAGCATTCCGCTACATTCATCAATTCAAGAATATTCGAGTTTTCAATGACCGCATAGTTCTGTTCCGTGACCTCATTACCATAAATATCGAGTCCCAATCTGAGGGCGTAAGTTTTACCGAAAGCAATGCTATGTAAAGCGCCGTCCAAATATTGACTGGCAGTTGCATTGGCGCATCCAAACAAAGCCGTTCCGTTATCAATAATCATGGGTGTACTGATCGGATTTTTTTCGTAGAACAATCCTAAAAGGTCACCGCTGCGGCCATCAATTGCGGCAACTGTACCGGATGGGCTATTTACAAAAACTTTTCGCCCATCGATGGTGGGAGGGTTAATTCCATTGATCATGTTTGACGCGCCCGGTTTTTCAGGCAAAGTTGTCATCCATCGCAAATCAAGGGTGGCAAAGGACAAGCCATAGACCATACCCACTGAGGTTGTTACAACCAAGAGATTTTCGTCGGAGGAAGTTTCCAACCCGGTTATTTTCGAACCTTCTACAGATGTCGTTTTATATTTTGGCGCCGCAAGTTCAGGAAGAACAAAAACGGAAAGGGAACCCTGATATACACAGTACACATTCATGTTATCAATATGATAAACCGGAGAATTAACCGGGATACTCTTCGGAGAGAGGACCCTGGCTGAAGCATCGATGATATGTAATGTAAAGGAGCCCTTGGTTTCGGTGGTGGCGAGAATCCAGTTTCCTTGAATCGTTAGATTATCCGGGCAGTCACCCAAATGCAGTTTATGAGAATCATCAATGGAGGCTAAAGTTTTATCCAATACCCATACATAACCGTCCGGCGATAGGGCAGTTATATACCGGTCCGAAATCGCCGGTGCCGGAACACGGTTACCCATCTCTTTCGTGATGATCCCCTTAAACTGATCAAGAATCCTTTTTTCACCCGTATCTCCATCGATTTCAATCAGCCCTTCTTGAAAATTTTCAGTCATAAGATAAACCTTATCAAGATAGGAAACGGGAGAAGAATATTTTCCCGTCAGGCTAATCCCCCATTTTCGAAGGCCGGTTGATTTGGCTACCCCATAAATTGCTTCTTCATCGGTAAAACAGATAGTCCCACCGGATAAAACCGCCGGGGGTGAGGATATTTTACTCTGACCCCGGCTTTGCCATTGCCCGGTATAAGGCCAACATAGAGATTCTTGTTCCAATTGGAAAGGAAACGCCGATATATCCATTGCCAGCTCCGTGGGGCAAGAATTGGCCTTATGAAAAACCGCATCGACCTCCTGAAGGTAAACGGAATTTTTAAAAGAGGCATCCCCGGAAGTGGTCTTTGTTGAATCATGCTTCCAATCAAAATTCAAATGCCAATTTCCCACCAGATTCGGTAAAAGATCATTTAATTCCGCCCCCTTTCGGCTGATTACGGAGGCTGGTTCCAATGGTTTGTCCCAGATACGGACTTCCCGTAATAGGCCTTCAAAATAATGATCAATGGCAACAGAACCGTTAAAGTCCGAATAAAGCGCACCGATAGCCAGGGAATTTTGCCCTCTGATGCTTAATCCTTGAGGTAGTGTATCCGGAGGATCGGCACAACGATAAGGTTTTCCATTTAAGAAGGATATATTGCCGTATTGTTCTTGTAGTGCATCATCTGCCCGTTTTCTTTGTTGTAACAGATTCACCGGGATGGAAATACCATCGAGATACATTACTACATTCATTCTTTGTCTAACTACGGCAAGGTGATGCCAAAATCCGTCCACTGCCCAAGTTTTTGTACTGACTGCGGCATCATTATCAATCTGATTTGAACCCATCACTGCAAAACAGATACTGCCATCCTGATCCAATGACATCAGAAAGGTATTACGGGTCTCGGACTTACCGGAGAGGATACAACCGCCTATACTTGATCGAACCCAGGCTTCGATGGAAAATTCGTCAGAAGAAAAACCAAACAGGGAATTTGGGTCTGAATTTTGCCGGTATTTTGAACTTGCGTCTATCCAGGCGGAAACACCGTCGAAGTAAGCCGCATTTTGATCGCCATAAGGTACGGCATGAAGCAAGCCATCATCCGTGGGGATAAAAAGATGACCGTTACCCAGGACCGGTCTGGCTTTACTCACATTGCCGGCGAGATTATATATGGCACTAGTGGTACCATCGCTTAAAGATAAAACATAAATATTCTCTTGTTGAGGAATATCGATATAAACTTCATTCCCGGCAATGGTGGGTTTTCCGCTGGCAGTTAATACAGAACGCCATATTACTTGTCCGGTAGCGGCTTTCAATGCATATACTTCTCCCCGGCTGTTAGAAGCCACTATGGTATCAAGAGAATCATTCAGGGCAGTAAGCCAAGTGATACTACCGGAAGCATTTTGGGAGGTGAATTCCCAGACTTTAGCACCGTTGATGGGATCAAGTCCGTAAATTTTATCGCCAACACAGACGATTGTCTTCGATGAGATTAGGGGTGAGATGGTTTGGTTTAAATTAGGAGTTGGAATTCCCGTCGATGAGGATTGCATGGAAAACCGGGTATTTCCTTTATCCGTATTTACGGCAAAAAGATTACCTTCGGCAACAAAATAAACAGCTCCTGTTCCTACTATTATCTCCCCGGGGCTCTGCCTGCTTGTTATGTAAGGGCCCCAAGTTTTACTCCCGTCTTGAGCAGTAAATCCTTGGACGCAGGTTGAACCGTTTAGGTCTAGATATACTACGGTGATAATATCTTGATAGGCTTTCAGTCCAACCACACGATCAATCGTTGGCGACAGCCAATTATCTTTGGGAGCGCCATCCATTATACTAACAGCTTGTAACTTCCGACCATCCATAAAATAAAGAAAACCTGAGCTATAGGTGAGATGGGGCTCGCCTCTTTGACTGGATAAAGGATAGGGGAATCCTCCCTGGTTCATCGTCCCGGCTGTATGAATCTCTTCTCCGGTATAGATGTTGACGGCAAAAATCGTTCTACTACCAAAACCGATCAAACGGTCGCCACAAAATAAAAGAGGTGGTGAATCCGGGGTTAAGTATGAGCTTGTAAGATCCCATTCCGGTAACAGTGTTTCATGAGAAGGATCGGCTTGCAACAGTTCTTGCTCTTTTTTGTCAAGAATGATTCTAAATGTTTTCATTTTTCAGCCTCCTATATTCCGATTATTTTTCTACATACTGACGACTGATAAACGCTTTTAAGGATTTCCCAAGCCAGAGAGGCGATTAGATAATTTGTAGTTGTAGGATTAATATTTAGAGTCAATATATCAACAGTTGATTTATCAGTATGATATTGATTAAGAATGTTATTATAAGAAATTTGAGCGTTATCTCGCGCGATTCTTGCGCCATTAACATCTGGTAAATAAGGACAGTGCTGATGTCCCATTTCGTTACAACCCGGGAAGAATTGATCACAACACATCTCGTTACAAACGAAATTTTCTGCAATAATCAAATCTGAGTTTGCAGTGTTAAGAATGTTCAACGCCTTCATTACCTTTGCATTTAAAATTACTAGGTAAATATCCCCCCATGCTTTAGCCCAAATAGCCGTTAAGTCGGGGGAGTCTTTCTTGTCCGGTAACCTGATTTTCTTGATGGTTATATCTCCTTGCTTGTCTGCAAATAACCCATAAATATAAAAAAGATTGGTTCCCCTTTGGGCGATATAAGGAGGTGATAGAAACACACCGGAAAGTGATTTGCCATTGGTAATTACTATCGAGGCGGTTTTAGTCATCGTGGGTCGACCTTGGGGTACCCCTGTCGGATCGATTTGCGAAAAGTTTTGGTCAAGTTCCGTCATCATAAAAATAGAGGCATTCTTCTGAGGGTTTCCCATGCAAAGTCCAAATCGATGGGGTGAATCGGAAAGTTTAGTAAATACCACATTTAAACCTAGTACATTTCTAAAAGAGGTTAATCGGGGTTGTAAATCTGAAGACTGGGTAGTAATCTCCATCCAATCAACAGCTGAGATCCCGTTGGGTGGAATATAAGGAGCGCCTTGAAGGTTGTCCGCATTACCATCAATCGCAATGACCTGGCTACCACTAAGATAATATAATGCTGTATTGTTACCATCCTGTTGCAGCCCTAACCTTAAAGAATCGGGACGATTGTGACACCCTGTAACAATATATGATAGCGAAGCGTTCGAAGCATAAATAGAACCTGTATCCGCCAAAACATAAACCAGGTTTTCTTTAGGTCCCACGGTTACATCCTGAGGAGGTTTGACAATCGGAGCGGAAAAAGCAGGTGCGTTAATCGCCAGGTAGTCGGCATCTTTGGCTGATTGCTGTGTTAAAAGCGAGATCGCAGCATCGGGAGCGGTTAATTCCCTTTCTAAAGGGCTTTTACCGTCAGAGGCGATTTTTGAAATATTATACTGGAAAAGCACCGGTCCATCCTGAACATAAATATTATTGCCATAGACGGCAAAACCATAAAATTGAGATTTGGCCGTGATGAACCAGTTTAAATAAATGCCTTCATCATAAATCGTTAGACCGTAAATATAGTTTGCATTACCAAAAACAAAATGTTCCAGGCAAGAATACCAATATAGTTTACTCATTTCTCCCCGATAGGGCTTTCCTTGTACTAGAGGCAGCTTTAGACCCCCCGGAACATAATCGATGGACTCGCCATTACCAAAACAATTGCTATAATCGGTGTTTGATAAGTTCAATTCTGTATTCAATTTAATTTCATGCCTCCAACATAATCTGCTATTTTTATTTTAGCAATTCCCACTTAACCACCACTTAACCACTTGAGTGGCAAAAATAAAAAAACCCTTGAAGGTCAAGGGTTTATAACAAATTTTAAAACAATCAAGAAATTTTTTCGAAGGTGAATATTTCAGGCGAACTACGGTATATTGCAATTCTTTTATAAAACGAATGACTCCTCTCCAACGGGATTACAAACATGACCCGGGTTCCCTTGCCGGATTCACTTTCTGAGCTTGCATAAATGCTACTTCAGCAGCCAGGGCCTTATCCACAGAGTTCTTCAGATTTACCAGTGTCTTCACCCTTGCCAATAATTCTTCGGACTCAAAAGGCTTCGGTAGGTAATCATTGGCACCCGCTACAAATCCCGTCACAATATCTTCGGTAGTGGTCTTGGCTGTAAGGATTAATACCGGCAGGTCAAAATGGGATTTGCTCTCTCTGAGCTTCCGGCAAACCTCTAACCGGACATTTCAGGCATCATTCCATCTAAAATTAAATACCGATAAAGACAAATATGATCATGATTACCAAAAACAGTTGCAACCATATCCGCTTATATACCGTTTCTTGAGCCATTATCCGATCCCCTTGCTTTTTATCAACAGTACTTTTTGAAATGAAACATCCGGCTCTTGTTTCAAGTTCCGCATTAAATTGGTCTTATAAAGTTTATAATACTTATCTGCTGATAAGCAGTCATTCGCTATCAACAAGGTTAGGATCAACTGGTAATTAATCTCCCGGTGCAGCGGTTCCTGAGTTAGCCCCTGCTTTAGCCAGCCAATTGTCTTTTGAAAATCGCCCCTGGCTTTGTAATATGCCGAAATTTGCAGCAAGAGCATGATAAATCTTTCTTTCAACATTTGCCGTTGCCGCTCCGCCCAAATATATTCCGCACCGGCAAGATAATCACCTCGATAAAGGCCGGCGATTTCTTCATATTCTAAAATATTACTTTGATCGACCCGAACGGCTGTAGTAGTAAATTCCAGGAACCGGCAATAATCACAATCTAATCCTTCAATATTCAATCGGTAGCTTCCTTTGTCATATTCGATCTGAATTTCCACACCTTGTTGAAGTAAAGCCTTTTTTACATAATAAAGGGTGGTATTGAAATGAATTAAAGCTCGATCGCCATCGTATTCTTCCCATAAATAGTCACAGATTTCCCTGCGATAAATAAAATCGCCTCCGTGATCAATTAGATATGCCAGTAACTCCTGGGCTTTCTCAGTACGGAACTTTACTTCAGCAGTTCCCACGTTTACTTTGAATTTACCAAAACAGTGAATTTGAACCGGGGTGGGTTGAATCCGAATCTGCTTTTCAATGACGATCCGGTTCAAAGTTTCATGCAACCGATCATCTGTCACCGGTTTCATCAAGTAATCCAACGCATTTAAACGGAAGGCTTCCACTGCGTACTGGTTATAAGCTGTTACGAAAACAATGGCAACCTGCTTCTGTAAATCGGTGATCCGGTTAGCGAGTTCAATACCGTCCAGATCTGGCATCTCGATATCCAAAAAAACGGCGTCGATCGTATTGGTTTCCAAAAATTCCAGCACAGCCAAGGGTTGAGTAAACTTTCCCTTAATCTCCACCATACCGCTTTCGTTTAGGAGCTTTGTCAGCTTGTCAAGGGACGGCCGTTCATCATCGACGAGAATAGCCCCAATCAACTTGCCCACGCGCTATTTCACCCCCGGCAGGACCATAAAGGTTACCTGAGTCCCTTTACCGGGTTCGCTTTGAATTACCAGACCTTTGCCAAATAGGTTTTTAAGCCGGTTATCTATATTCCATAATCCTACCGAACCCTTATTATCGGTCTTAAAAATCCCCTCCAGTTTTCCCGGTGCAATGCCCGCTCCATCATCTATCACTGAAATCTCGACACCTTTGCTAGTATTTTTGATGCTCACCCTAACCGTACCGCCACCCCCTTTTTTCCTAATCCCATGATGAATAGCATTTTCAACCAGGGGTTGAATGGAAAGCGGCGGGATTTTCACTCTAGCGACCTCATCAATCTCAAATTCCACTTTTAATTTCTCGCCAAAACGAGCCTTTTCAATTTCAACATAGGATTTTAGCAGGCTAATCTCATTCGTTATTGGAATAAACATCACCGGATTTTTGAAATCAAAACTCTGCCGTAAATAGTTGGAGAATTGGTCGATGAGCCGCTGGGCCTGTTCCGGAGCTGTATCACAAAAATAAGAGATCGTATTCAAGGTGTTATACAAAAAGTGCGGCTTAATCTGGGCTTGCATAAATGCTACTTCAGCAGCGATGGCCTTATCCACCGACATTTTTAGATTTACCAGCGTCCTGACCCTGGCCAGCATTTCTTCAGGTTCAAAAGGTTTCGCCAAGTAATCGTTGGCCCCGGCTTTAAATCCCTCAACAATATCGGCCACCGCAGTCTTGGCTGTCAGCAGCAGCACCGGCAGCTCAAAATGAGATTTATGTTCCCGGATCTTCCAACAGACCTCATAACCGGACATCTCGGGCATCATCACATCCAGTACCACTAAAGAATAGTCATGAACCCTACTTAACTCCTCCAATGCCGCTTTACCACTTTTAACGGCAGTAACACCAAAACCACCGATCTGAAGTAAGGTAGCTGAAGATTGGAGGTTAACCGGATCATCATCAATCAAAAGGAGATGACCATTACTACCTGCTTCTTTTGTAATTATTACTACCGGTTCCACAAACACAGTTGCCGCCAGTTCAGGTAGGGCAAGCTCAGGATCATTATCCGGATCTAATTCCTTCGCTATCGGCAGAGTAAAAATAAACTGTGAGCCTTTCCCCGGAGCCGACTTTACCCAAATTTTGCCCCCTTGTAATTCCACCAGTTGTTTGGTAATCGAAAGCCCCAGCCCTGTACCCCCATGTTTACGGGTTATTGATGTATCCATTTGTTCAAATGGTTTAAAGATGTCATTCAATTTTTCTTCCGGAATGCCTTCTCCGGTATCGCAGATCGCTATCTCCAATACTGCCCCGGTTACCTTGGCCGATACTTCAATATAACCACGGGTGGTAAACTTGGTGGCATTGCCAATCAGATTGTATAATATCTGGACCACCCGATTCTCATCAGCCAGTACAGCAGGCATTCCTAGGGGCAGATTGGCAAGTATTTTGTTCTCCTTGGATTTACTTGACTGTTGAAAAACATTGACTACGGTCAGAATCAAGCCATCAACCTGGATCGGCTTAATGTTCAACCTGATGTCGCCGTGTTTCAGTTTGGAATAATCCAGAATATCATTAACCAGATTGGTCATTCTCCGACTGCTTCCAGCAATCAGCGCCAGACTCTGCTTTTGGCTTTCATTGATTTCACCTTCACTACCCTTGAGTATGGCCTCAGTGATTCCTAAAATACCGTTCAAAGGAGTCCTCAATTCGTGCGAGGTATTTGCCAGAAATTCATCTTTTATTTTGTCCAACTTTACGAGCTTTTGGGACAGTTCATGGACATTTCTGTATGCCTCTGAAAATCTCTTTGCAAGGATAAAGGGTTGCATTAATAATATGATCAGGATCCCCAGTTTGCTGGCGTTGCTCTGGAACAAAAGGTCATGTATGGCGCAAACAATCACTGCCAGTACTCCCAGCAGTATGATCAAAGAGTCCTTTCTTCCTCTAAGAGACGCCAGAGTTAACGTGAAGATGCAATATCCGTCGATCAAAATTGCGGTAATTATAATGATATTGAACAATCGGGAATAGAATGACATCGGGGTTAACCAAATCAGAAGTGTCATTCCCGCAACATAAACAAAAACCGCTCTCAGAATCTTCTTTGAATTTTCTTCCGGGAACAACTCTCCGATGACAAAAGCAGCGCAAACCGAAAACCAACTCAAAAAAATATAATAAATTGCGATGATGGCCTCGAAGCTTATGGAAGGTATCAGGCGATATATCAAAAAATCTCCTGATATAGCCGTAATGCTTGCCAATAAGAGGCACATCAAGACAAAATACAGGCTGCCCTTATCTTCCCGACGCAGCAGAAATATACCCATATAGTAGAAAGCCATAATGGTCAGAGCGCCGAATAAAAACAAATCCTGGTCCGCGATAGCCTTGTCCATACTCCGGATTTGCTCCGGAGTTCCCAGATTGACCACATTATACATGCCGCCTTGATCGTATGTAAAATTGGAAACATGGATGATGATATCAAAGGTTTTTGAGGTCGGTATAAACACCGCTTCCTGCGGTTTTAATCCGGGAGAAAACTGATCCTTATTCTTTCCAACCTTGCCACTTGAGGAAATACGGCGATCGTTCATATATAATTCAAAGGCGGTGGAAAATGTAGGCATTCTTACCGCCAATGCCTTACCTATCGGCGCATTGACCACCTTGAGCAGAAAGGTGCCGTAGCCAAAACCGGGGAGATTTTTGCCGTTTATTTTGTAGCTGTTCCAGACTGAAGGTACATCCACGGTTTCATGGGGTAAAGGTTTACCGGATGCAACATCCCGATAGGTCAAAAAATGCTGCCAGTAAAAATCCCACTCACCGTTCAGGCTTAAAATTCCATCCCGGCCCCTGTGCCAGTTTTTCAAGTTTAATTGGCCATTCACCGGATATATGTGTTGCTCCCTCGGTTTAAAAAGACTAAATAAGCATATAAAGACAACACCTGCAAAAACAATGGCAGAGAGCAGTATTAGAATCCGCTTTTTGGTTGTTATTTGCCGCATCATTAGGCATTCCCGCTTTAGTTATTAAGATTTTTATCTGTTAATTGATAAGCCAATCACCAAGGTATTGTCTATTTTCGTGTTTTTCCGGTAATTTCCTGCCATTGAATTTTCTTATGGATTATGGAAAAAGAAATGCTAAAGACTGAGTGTAATTAGAAATGACCATCGCTAGAATGATAGTAACAATAAAGTGCGCTAACGCTTTTTGGAAACTTTTCCAACTTGCACATCAAACTGTGTACCGTCTGTGCACCAATAAAAAAGCACCCGAAGGTGCTCATTTATGTTTTGATGTATAATTTCAAACTTGTGCTGTTTCTTCCTTCTGAGCCAATTTTAAAAAACGTGAAAAAGAGACAAATATAGCAGATAAACCCATTTGTTCAAGAATGAATGCTAATGACAAAAAATATTTTAGAATAGACAGAATAACTATTAGAAATCGCTAACTTCAATCATTCTTAGCTGCTAATCTAACTTTAGATTATCTCTACTCCCTTATTTAATACTTCCGCCACAAAACCATCTCTTTTCAAGATAATCCCGGTACGTAAAGGGCAGCGGTTGAAAATCCATCGGGCTATACTTTCTGGCCCTGGAAAGCAAAAATTTGATTCCGTCGATTCGCGGTGTTCCCTCAAAGAAATCAGAAAAAATAGCCAAATCAACATCACTATCTTTGGTATAATTCTCATTGGCATAAGACCCGAATAAAACGGCTTTTTGTATTGGTATTTCCTTCTTAAGATCTGAAATGTATTCTCTTACGGCGTTATCTATATTTTCAGGGATTTGAGCCACGAGAACACCTCCTTGGTCTGGGTCAAAATTCTTTGGGCGTGGCCTTCATCAATGCCGGAAGATAGTTTTTCTTTGTAAGAAGGGTACCTTTCAGAAATATAAAATTCAAGCGCAGTTCTTCAAAGAAATCCTTATATTCATCTGATATTACCGGATCAGAATTAAGGGCTTTAAATTGAATCTTTTCAAATATAGAAAATATATTATGAGTTCGCGGTGGTTCTTCCTTATTATAAAATACATATAACCCTTTGTTTATTTTTTCAACTGCCTGCTGGCACATGAAAACAACATAAAGGTATCTGCCTAAAGCCAACATGACCTCTGATGTATTATATTCTATAAATTCATCCCTAATCCCTTTATTTACCATAGTAACTTCCTCAGATTAAGGTTGAATATCTAGATATGGAAACAGAATTAGAGGCATTCTATTTAAACCGTCCGGATTACCCTCCCATTATTGGTTTATCAAAAAAATTATTCGAAAACAAGGCTCATTACCGGACTGTATTTGCCCATGAATTAGGCCATCATTTCACAGGAACGAAAGGCAACACAACGCACACATTTATGCATTACAAAGACAGAATTGAAATGAGCCGGATAAAATATTACGCAATGGCTTGGGCCGCTGATTATTTAATACCCAATAATGACATCGATGAGGCGATTAAAAAAGGTATTATGGAAATCGGTGATTTAGGACGTTATTTCAACGTTAACGAGGAATTAGTGAAGCTAAGGTTGGTATTATTTTTTTGCAAATATAGGAACTTATGCTGTTGTTAATTAGGGGTACTTATTATTCTTTAATACATTTGTCAGATATACTTGCAAGATATTTAATTTAATTTCGCTTTAAACTGCCCTTTTCTATGTGCCATTCATGATGTGCCCCGTCCTGGGCACAAAACTTAAATTTAAAAGCAGCAGAATAGCTGCTTTTTTGCTATACTGACTTATTATCAAACCTGGCCCAATCTTTTTTTACAAAAACAAAAAGCTACTGGATTCAAAGTAGCTTTGTACCTTTCTTTAATTTTGTATAGCGCGTTTTCGCACGGTAAATAATTAAAAGAATACCACCAAAATCCCAAAGAGGTGTGTTAAATGGCTTCCTCCTTATTCTATCCGGTTTATTTCGTTATAGTTTTTAGCCTTACGCTGATCTTCATTCCAAAAAAAGAATATAAAGAATATTTAATCTACGGATTTATCAACGGAGGCCTTACCGATATGATCGTAGTAGGCATCTTTGCTAATCTACTGCACTTTATGTGGTTTAAAAATGGCGGCATCTTTTTGGTAATGGGTGAATTTTTTCTATCTCCGCCCTGCTGGACATTAACTATGATGCTTTTTCTTTACTTTTTACCGGAACGACGTCCTTTTTTATACCTTTACATTTTGACATTCACGCTATACAGTTTTGGTTATGGCCTAATGGTGCATAATTGTGGATTATATGATTTTAAACTCTGGTTTTATTATGGCCTAAGTCCCTTTATTTTTTTAGCATGGTGGAGCTTTGGGGCTTGGTTTTTTAAGAAAACAAGCACTTTAGCAAAAAAATCGTCGTGGTGAAAAAAACTCAATTTTGTGGATCTATTCATTGACCAACAAATACTTCTTATTCATAAAGGACCCGACCCTGATCAACTATCCGGGTAATAAAGGCCGATCTGGTATCACCCATTCCTCGATTTCCTGTGGGGTGTAAACCAGCAAATCAATAGGAATTGCCATAAAACGCCGCAGCGGTTTGACAATGCGACGTTTGACTTATGTTATTCTTATGGAAAATGAATGATTACTTTCTATTCATTCCTGTCGGGTGTTCATGATCTGCCCTTATCACTATTCAATTTTCTATCTTATTTATTGCTGGGCATAGAGTATGGTCAATAAACCATTTACATTTATCCGCACTACCTCCACAACCTAAACATTTGTTTATGTGTTCTCCCTGAATAGCATGATTGGCAAATTGGGGGTCTGTGAGCATACACCTTCCTACAGCAACTAAATCGACATAATTATTTTCTATTAAGTAACGGACCTGAGCTTCTGAGTTAATCTCATTAACCGCTATAACAGGAATGCTAACTTCCTTTTTTAATTTGCATCCGCTAAAAGTAATAGGACTGCATTTGAAACCTTCTGGAACAAGATGTTCTGGTGGTTTTAAACCAAAAGATATATCCAACAAATCAATTCCAGATTTTTCGAAAATTTTAGCTACCTCAATGCCATCTTGACTGTTCGGTAAATACTCGCCCATTCGCACACTAAGTATAAATTTTTCATGAGTATTTTCCCTGATTTCGGGTAACAATTAATTCAAATTTCCCAGTATCCATTCGGTAAATAAAGTTTGATATCATTAGGTTAACCGGCAAATCAATCATCTATATATGTTGAAATAAGTGATCGGAATCAAGATGTCTATTCACACCTAACGCTTGCCCCAATGTCATCAAGGGAAATTCCATATTTTGCAAGGATTTCAATTACCTATTTTAACCTCACCCCGCCCTCTCCGACGATGCAACTCAGAGAAGCGAATTCACGGCCAGGGATGTTAGAGCGTAAACTTAGGCCTTTTAAAAAGCCGAAAATTGGAAGCCTAAAAGATTGGCGCGAATTTCATTCGATACACCTCTCCCCGTCGAATAGCCGTCATTGAAACACTGCGTCGGGGAGAGGCCGGGTGAGAGCATGATAGCCTGATGACATTGACTCTTGCCCTTCCCCTTAGAAGCAAGCAAAGTAGCGGATTCAAGTGGAAGGGTAATCCTATCCTCTGATTTCTAAAAGCCTTTCGACCCAGGAGGCTTTGGTTAGTTCATCCGTTTTTAGCGTGCGCTTAAATTATTTATTTCAACCGATATCGTTGACGCTTGAAATGAATTGTTGGACATTATCAGTATGCAGGGGCCATGCTCATTCAATTCTCATGATCCATAACGTCTGTTAATCCAGTTATCTCTCATTCCCAAAATTTCATCCCCCGGAGATGAAACCGAATCTCCCATTCCCAAAATCTCATCCCCCAGAGATGAAACCGAATCTCTCAGTTGCCGCCGAATTTGTTACCATTAACAAAAGCAACGGGGTATTTTGCTGAACCTGCAAAACCCGGCCATTACAAAGCAACAGCCCATAGCGTGCTATAGGGCCAAATATGATTGACAAACAACCTATGCACCCATTTATTTCAAACTCCTCAAAATATCCTTTATGGGTATCTCGGCATAAGCCATCACTGTGTCTGCCGCCCCGTAATAAACTTTAACTTTTTCCTCTTCATAAAGGACACCGCAACTAAAAACAACTTTGCCAAAGAAACCGTTCACTTCATAGATGGCTTCCGGCTCCATTACTGGTTTTTCACAGCGGGCAATCACTTTCCAAGGTTCATCCTTGTCTAATAAAACAGCGCCCAGACAATAACGGTCATCCTTGGTAGCCCCATGATAAATCTCCAGCCAACCTTGATCAATCAGGAAAGGTACTGCGCCTCCACCGATCCGGCCATTGTCCCAATAACCTTCCCGGGTCCCCATCAAGTAACGGTGATTCCCCCAGCAGAGCAAATCCGGAGATTCGGCGATCCAGATATCGGGATTCCCGAAATGTGAAATGGAGGGACGATGCAAGGCGTAATATTTTCCATCAATCTTGGCCGGAAAAATCTCCACATCCTTGTTATCCGGAGCCAGGATCACGCCCAAACGTTGAAACGATTTAAAATCCTTTGTTGAAGCCAAACAAGTGGTAATTCCAATATTTGATATGGCGCTGTAATTGATATAATAGGTATCGCCAATTAAACTGATTCTAGGGTCTTCGATTCCGAATGTCTCATATTCATTGGCCGGGAAAAGGGCCGGGTTTTCTTCGATTTCAAAGTGAACTCCATCTGCGCTCCGGGCAACCCGTAAATGCGACATGGAAGTGAGAAATGTTCCCCGGGGAGTCCGGATCACTCGCGAATCCGAAAAATTATATAAAGGATTATCCTTTGAAAACTTTTCAATCATTAACTCATGTTTCTTGGGGTCATACACGGGAGCCAAATAAGTTCCAAGATCGTCATTGAAGGGACGTTCGGCGATCCTTACCAACAGGACCACTTCATCATGATAACGGGCAACACCGGCGTTAAATGAACCGATAACCTCGAAATCAGGCCGGGATGGTTTTACATCTTCGGGTTGAATAATAGGATTAAACGGTGAACGTAAAACAGTCATCATAATTCTCCTTTTGATTTCTTTCCATTTCATTGAAAATCAAATAGTCGATCGCCGGCCCATCCAAAAGCGACCATCGTAAAGTCTCATTGATGATCCTCTTCAAAAAAGCAGCCTCATCATCAATTTTTGTAAAAAAGGCTGTTGCAAAAATATTTTTGCAACAGACCCCGTGAATAAAAGTTACTTTTTCTTTTTTGCTAAATACGCATTAACTTGTTTCTGCATCTCAACCACGACTTTATCATAACCCGCATCTTTGTATGCTTTGGTTACGCCATCAATATCCGTAGTCACACCATCCCACAACGGGATCATTTTGGTGGTATACAGGGCAGTACATTTAGCCACCTCGGCTTTGACCGGCTCGGGATCGAAAGTAAAACCTGATAAGATTGAAGGCGTATAATTTTTTTCATCCATTGCCATTTGGGTCAATTTCATGTCTTCAGCATTCATACCGGCATCCAAACGGATCTGCGACGGATTACCGCATAAAATATACCAGGGGAAAGTATAACCGGTTGCCGGATTATATCCTTCCGGTAGTTTATATAAATTCTTACCGGCATCGATCCAATCTTGTCCCTTGATACCATGGACAATCAGATCATAATTGGCCTGGCTACTGTAAATCCAGTTTAAGAACATCAAAGCCCGCTCGGGGTTTTTGGACTTCCGGTTCAAACATTGAAAATTCCATTGTTTAAAATCGGTTAACGGTTTCTGCTTCTCGAAATAAGGTATCCATTCTCCAACAGCTCCGCTACGAACTGCCTCTTTTAATTGAGTATCCGTAGCAACCCCGGCATCACTACGGGTAACCGCAATCCTTCCGGCATTCCATAAAGCCTTCCAATCCTTCTGGGAAAGAATATCTTGGTCGATATAACCCTTTTGGTACCATCTTTGAAACATTTTTAACTTGTTTTGATAATCCGGTAATCGATAGAAGGGAACGACTTTCCCGGTATTATTCAGTTCAAAGGCTATACATCCGTTGTTACCGAGCGCCATCCGGGAGAGGGATTTAATGTATAATTCATCAAAAACCGAGGTATCATTGTTAAAAGAAATTCCTAAAAGCGATGGATCCTTGGCTTTTATAACCGCCAGATACTTTTCCAACGAAGTCCAACTATTCACCGGTCCTACCTGGTACTTTTTCGCCAAATCGGCACGGTATGCGATACCGGAACCCAAGTTGCAAAACCCAATGGGAATTCCATAGGTCTTACCTTGAAACTTGTTATATTGCATCATTTTCGTGGGAACAGATTTTAAAATCCCCCGCCCGTATTTGACTAATAATTCATCCAAAGGCAAATACATGTCCTTGGCGATCATTTGGTTCATATGCAACCATGGCGCATCAAAAAACAGATCCCCGGTATCCCCGGCTGTCAATTTGACCGTAGTTTTAGAAGCCAAATCACCCCAAGGAATAAAAATGATACTGATTTTGTTGATATTTAATTCTTGTTTGACCCGTTTATTCAGTTCTTCAAATACCTGATCGGCTTTGGCAGGCGGATCACCCGGACAATAAATCGTGATCTCATCGACCGGTGTCAAATTACTCCCAGCGGCAAACAGTGAACCGCTAAAAACTGCTGCCAACAACACCAATGACAACATTAAACCTAAAAATCTTGAACTTTTCACCCTATTACCTCCCCTTATATCTTTTTTATTACTTCACCGGGTATCCGGATAAAGCCTTTATTCATTATTCTTTAATGGATCCCACAGTTAAACCGGAGATAAAATACTTTTGGACAAAGGGATATAGAAATACAATCGGTCCAGTCGTAACCACCACCGTTGCCATCCGTACGCCAAATGCCGGGGGAACTTGATTGGCGCCGGGAATATTGTTCATCATCTGGTAAGCCACTGTGATATTTGAAATTAAACGGCGTAATAGCAACTGGAGTGGGTACAATTCATTTTTCTCGATCAACATTAAGCTAAGCCACCAATCGTTCCAGTACATCAAGGCGATAAATAAACCAACCGCCGCTAGCACCGGTTTCGAGAGCGGTAAAATGATTCGGAAAAGAATCGTCATATCGGAGGCTCCGTCGATATAGGCCGACTCCATCAACGAATCCGGCAGGGTACGGAAATAATTGCGCACCAGGAAAAAATACCAGGGATTTACCAAATAGGGAATGATCATCGCCCAAATCGTATCCGACAAGTGTAATAAACGGGTACAAACCATATACCAGGGAACCATGCCGCCGGAAAACAAAACGGTAATCAAGACATATCCTGAAATATACCGGCTCCATTTCACTTGACGGTTGGATGCTACGTATGCCAATGCAGTGGTGACCAATAATGATAAACTGGTTCCGATAACAGTGACGATAATGGTAATCAGATAAGCCTTTGGAATTTGTTTTCCGGCAAAAATAATTTCATAAGCATACGTGGACCAATGAGAAGTCCACAGTGCATATCCATGCTGGAGTATCTGATTCTCCTCAGTCATCGAACCAATCACTACAATCCAAAAAGGTATTACACATAATAAAGTCACTATGATAACCGTAATATAAATTAGGGCATCAACCCAAAGCGATTTTTCCCGCTTCAGTTTAACTTGATTTTCCTTGGTATCCCGAATCATCTCATACCGATGATCTTTTAATTCTGTAAACTCCATACCATTCAACTCCTTATTCAAAACAATTATCGAAATTTAAAACAAGGCGCCATCGGGATGCACTTTGCGAATCATATGGTTAGCAACCATCACCATTACAAAACCCATGACCGACTGGTACAGTCCAACCGCTGATGCCATTCCCACATCATTGAGTAATCGTAATGAGCGATAAACAAAGGTATCAATTACGTCAGTTGTTGGCAACAGCGAACCGTTATCCCCGACCATGCCGTAAATCATCCCGAAATCTCCCACAAAAATCCGGCCCACCGCTAATAATGTCAGGACACTGATGGTGGGGGCAAGCATTGGAAGTGTAATATGGCGGATTTGTTGCCAGCGGTTGGCCCCATCCACTCGCGCGGCTTCATACAGATCCATATTAATACTGGAAATCGTAGCCAAATAAATTACTGCCCCCGAACCCACCCATTTCCAGGAATTAAAAAATATCAAAATCACCGGCCAAAGATCAGCCCGGTTATACCAATTAATCGGCTGTTGATGGATACTCCGCTGCCAAGCCGGGATTAAACCGGTACTCGAAGAGAATAAACTTTGAGCCATCATACTCACAACAATCCAAGATACAAAATAGGGCAAAAAGGCAAATGATTGACTGATCCGTTTGAATAATTTACAGCGGATTTCATTAAGTAAAATGGCCAGTCCTACTTGAGTGATGGTATTAAAGGCAATAAATAAAATATTTAAATACAAAGTATTTCCGGTAATCCGGAAAAAATCGCTGGAACCAAAGAAATAATTGAAGTTTTTGAGTCCGATAAAGTGCCCGTCAAAAACCCCCTTGGCCGAAGTAAAATCTTGAAAGGCAATGATGATTCCAGCCATGGGCAAATAGGAAAAAAGGAAAAAGAAAATAATACCCGGAGCAGCAAGTAAGTATAACCAAAGATGTTTCCGTAGATGATCCCGAAAACTCTTTTTAGGAATAGGTTTTTCCTTACCAACCGAGGTTAAAGTAGCAATCGTTTCATTTGACATTTTCAATACACCTTTCTGACCTTGATCAACGCAATAGATTTCCGGAGAAACATTTTTAATTACCTGAAAACCCTTTGGTTGCTTTTTATATTACAACCCCAATCGAGAACCCGATACTGAAAGATTCGATGAAAACTACGTTAAGGAAACAACCCAAAGTATAAAAAATGATTAATTCTCTAATTTTTGACGAAGATGGAGAGTTACACTTCAAATTTTTTCATAAAGGAATTATTATTAAAGTGATTCTCTGCATTATGAAAAGTCTGAGATCAAATTTAGAATAGGTTTTTTGAAACGATAAAACTCACACTCCTCTTTTAAAATTCGCGCCATTTCCTTCATCCATGGTTCATTGAATATATCTTCGATGGTTAAGACCATTGAAAATGAACGGAGAGATCCATTTGATGTCAGAACGCTGGGGCAAACTCATAAAATTGATACACTATGCCAATTTCCGCCGGTCAATGGATCATTTGAGTTTCCGGCGCAAATTTTTCATTGGCCAAATTCTACCGGCTACCCTTGGTCTGGTGATTGCCTTTTTAGTCATTTTTGCCATCGTCCAAAACCGGACGCTATATACTGCCCGTAAAGCCGCCATTGATGTGAATCAGCAAGTCACCAACACTTCCGATTATATCTGGCTTATGACTTTGAGCCAGGTCTATGTCTTAAATAACGATTCCGATATCATCAATTGGCTTAATTCCGATAGGATTCAACCGAATACGCTATTTGAAGCCCTAATCCAACAAAGGTTAATGCGGGCTAAAGAGTCCAACCCTTTAATCTGGTCCATTGATGCCTATAACGCCGCTCAAGATCGCTTCATTCAATCGGAAGCCAGTCCGTTACCTTTGTCAAAAATTCCCGACCAACGTTTGGCCCGGCTCCTATCCTCTTCCCATTTAACCGGGCAGCTATTTTTCCCCCGCCAAATCACGGAAACACGCTCCAATCGTTTGGTAAAAACCAACGTGATTACCGCGGTCATTCCCTCGGATTCTCCAGGATCGGCGCTTATTATTAATATCTCCGTTGATAACAAGCATAAATATGATTACGGAAATGGCAGCAGCATCGAGCAATTATTTGGTAATACTCTCTCCGTCAACCGCTTGGGGAAATTGCTGATCATGGATAAAAAAAGTACTGTTTTTTTTGATGAATTTTCCGGTCAGTTTGGCCGAAAAATCAATCAACTGCCCTATATTGTTAGAATCCTGCAATCAAAGGCGCCGGCCGGCAGTTTTACCATGCATATCAATCATAAAAAGTGTTTAATTACCTTCGCCACCTCCGGGTATTTGGGTTGGAAGATTATAACCATCATTCCCTATAAATCCCTTCTCGCCGAAGCCTATTTGTTGCGAAATTTGTTCCTCCTCATTTCCATACTGGTCTGCAGTTTGATTTGCGGGTTTTCCTTATTTTATTCCGGTAACCTGATCCGCCCGGTCAATACCCTGGTTCAACAGGCTAAAAAATTCTTACCAAATTTACCCGCTCAATCTAATTCCGGCTTTGATGAAATCGGCACAGTGAGCCAGGCTCTGGACACGGTTGCAACCAAAGCAGAAGTTTTACGGCAAGAGGCGGAAACAGCCCGGGCCCGATTGCAGGAGGAATTGGTTAAAAATCTGGTGATGGGTATTCCCTTTGAAGAGAAGGATTATTTTTCGATTTATCAAGAACTGGGCGATATGTTTTCGGATCCAATGATGATTGCCATTTATGCGCCGGATACTTTGCCTTGGCAACCGCAAAATTATGAAAAAACATTCTCCCCGGGTTTAAAATTCTCCGAAATATTAGGGTTAACGAAGGAAAAAGTGAAAGAAGCATTCGGCCCTCATTTCTCATGCTTCTCTTTCATAACCGGATTGGATCAATTGGCAGTTGTAGTTTCCAGTACCCGACTTGTAGAGAAAGATTTTGTTTTAGAGTTTAAGCAGTCATGTCGCGAAATACAAAAATGGTTTCGCCAGAAAACCAACTATTCCATGACTATCGGTTTAGGAACCATCATTTCGGATATGGAAAAAACGAACGAATCTTACGAAGCAGCTCTTGATGCTGTTTCCTGCCGTTTTAAATTGGGCAGGGGTTTCCTATTCGATCAGGATATGGTTCACCTGGACCAGTCCGATCTTATTTATCCCAAGGAGTATGAAAAATTGATTCTTGATGGATTGCGGGTTGGCAGTCTTTCTGAGGTTAAAGAAGCTTTAAGCCGTTTTATTACAGCGATAATACCCTACTCCGATGCGGAAATTATGGTAGCCATCAATCAGTTGGTTTTTGCTTCGACCCGAGTCATTGATGAATGGACTGATACCCATAAATCCGGCTCATCAACAAATAAACGGCTTATTAAAAGGGAATTGGACAAATTACAAACCCTAGATGATATCACTCATTATTTAATGGGTTGGTACCAGACAAATATTGAAGTTTTTGACCTCAACCGTTCCCGGCGGCGGACTGATATCGTTGAAAAAGTGAAGTCGTTAATTGTTGAAAAGTATAACGATCCCAACCTAACCCTCCAGAAACTGGCTGAGGCCGTTTGTCTATCCCCTAGCCACTTAAGGGCGTTATTCCGTGATACCATGGGGGAAACCTTGGCCGATTATATAGCCGAATATCGTCTGCAGAAGGCCGCTGAAATGTTCATTCAAACGGAAAAACCGGTGGCTGAAATCGCTGCTGCAGTGGGTTTGTCAAGCGCAAATTATTTTCACAGTGTCTTCCGGCGGCGTTTTGGTGTAACCCCGCTAGAATACAGACGGGCCAATCGATAATGCTTTCTTCACGACCTGATCCAAAAGGGGGATGTTGCGGAAAGGATTTTATTATGGGATATAAACTAAGGAGTGTCCCTTTCTACTGAATCAGTAGTTTTGCGACACTCCCGTGGTGAAAAATGAGTAAAATCTTACATAGACATCTCTAAATGTTTTTTAGCGATCATCAGGCCCCTCTCGACTTTTTCATCGCTGCCTTCATAATCCGGGTCCTCATGTTCGATACTGACAACACCGTCATAACCATTACTACGCAATGTCTTTAAAAACATTTTCCAATCAACATCTCCCAGGCCCGGCATACAGGGTTTCCAATAACCGAATTCGGCGTCAGCGCCGGTAAACAGCTGACGGTTGAAAACGCCATACCGCTTTAACTTATCGGGATAGACTTTAGCGTCTTTGGCATGGACATGAAAGATCCGGTCTCTAAATTCAGGAATAATCGTAAGGTAATCCAGCAATTGCCAGACCAAATGGGATGGGTCCAAATTCAAACCAAAATTTGGACTTGGAATACGCCGGAACATTTCCTGCCATAAATCGGGCGCAAAAGAGATCGTACCCGGAAGTCCCGGCATCTGCCATCCTTCCATCGGGCAATTCTCGATCATAATCTTAATTCCCTTTTGTTCCGCGTACCTTACAATATTGCCAAACACCTCTTCAAATTCAACAAAGTTATCCTGAATGGATCGATTACTATTCCGCCCTACAAAAGTCCCTACCAGGGGCACTCCCAGCATTTCAGCCGCATCAATGCATTTCCTTAAGTGCCCGTTAATCAAAGCTCTTTTGGCCACGTCCCGATCCAGATTGTTGTCGTAGTAAGCCAATGAAGAAATGGTAAGGCCTAATCCCTTCAAGTAGGTTTTGATCTCATCGGCCTGCTGCTGGGATAGATGATTTACGTCAATATCCGAACTCGCGTAATCCCGAGTGTTATTCCTCGGCCAGCAAGCGACCTCAAGCGCCTTAAACCCATTGTCCCTTGCCCATTGCGCTTTTTCCTGCAATGTCCTATTACCCAGGCAAACCGTAAGAAGTCCAAGATGCACTGCTATACCTTCTTTCTGAAATAGGTATTATTGAACCAACCCTTTTTTTCTTAAGTTTTCCAAACTTAAACTGACGCTGTCAAGGGACGGCCTCTGACAAATGTCCTGTTCGACAAAGGCCCATTCGATTTCGGCCTCAAGGGCTATTTTAACAAATGCCTCAATGTCTAAACAACCTTCCCCGACTTCGGAAAAGAGTGGTAAACCATAGACCCGTTCGTCGGGTTTTTTCGCGGCAACGATCTCCTGATAATTGTGTACCAGGTCTTTCAAATGGATGTACTGCAGTTTCGTTTGATTTTGCTTCAGATACTCCTTTACGTTGACACCGGCGAAAAAGGCCCAAAAAGTATCCAATTCCAACTTCAGGCTGGGAATTTTTCTCATGAAAGCATCCAGAATATAGCCGTTATCATAACTGGCAAATTCAAAGTCATGGTTGTGATAACATAATTGAAGGCCATTCTTAGCACATTGTTCAGCAATTGAAGTCATCGTTTCGGATGTACGATCAACCGCCTCTTTATCCCGGTGGTATTCTTCCGCTAAAAAGGGCACTGTCAACGTCTTCATACCTAAAATATTCGCATATTCCAACGCCTGATCAAAATGATTCACTAAATTAATTAGACTTACATGGGAATTAACCGCTTTGACACCTAAGTCATCAATCAATTTACGAAGTTCTTTCGCTTCCATCCCGTAATATCCGGCAAACTCCAATCCTTGATAACCCATGGCCGCTACTTTTTGGATAGTTCCCACAAAATCTTTTTCGCACGCGTCCCGAACGCTAAAAAGTTGAAGTCCGATCTTCAACATGTTGCTTCACTCCTTTTCCATTATGAGTTGATCCGTATTTTTTGGCCTGTCCGTGAGGATTCCATACACCCGGAGATAATTTTAAGGGCGGCCAAACCTTCCTCGCCGGATATTTCCGGAGGGGTATGGTTGATGATGCTGTCAATAAATATATCAATTACGCCCGATTTGGTCTGATTTTGGTTGGTTTGAATCTTCTCGATCCGGTAAAATACTTTTTCGCCGTTTTTCTTAAATAACTCAATCGGATATTCCGGATTATCGTTAATTTTCATGACTCCATCACTGCAGTAGAGAATGGTGCTGTTATCCTCAGCGCCATAATTAGTCCAGCTTACAGAGAGGGTCCCAATAATTCCGGTTTTCGATTGCAAAAGACAGATTGCATTATCGTCCACTTCAATCAATTTTCCATCCGGTCCCTTTTTGTCCAATGCGGTTACCAGAGCCATGACCTCGACGATTTCATCCCCAATCAACCAGCGGATTAAATCCGCTTTGTGAATGCCCAGATCCCCCATGGCTCCCATGATGGCGTCTTTTTTACGAAAAAACCAGGTGTTGACACTTTTATCTGCACTCCACGTTTCTGGCCCCGCATGGGAGAAAGAAGTCCGGAAACTCAGAACTTTACCAATCTCTCCACTGCTTAGAATCTTTTTAGCCTTCAGATGGGCCTCTGCCAAACGTTGGTTATGTCCGATCATCAGGTATTTTTGGGCCTCTCTGGCGGCGGCGTTCATCTTTTCCGCATCTTCCACCGAAGTCGCCATCGGTTTTTCACATAAGACATGTTTCCCAGCTTCTAAAGCCGCAATGGTAATCCGCGCATGATCACGATTTGCCGCGCATACGCTTACCGCTGCAATGGATGGATCAGCCAACATCACTTCAACCGTATCGTAGACCTTACCCCCAAATTGGGCGGCTATTTCCGCGGCTCTTTCCGGCTGGAGGTCAAAAAAGCCGGCAATTTCCACATCTTTATGGGCTGCATATTCCGGCGCGTGCCTGAATTTAGTGATGGAACCGCAGCCGATCACTCCTACCTTGACCATCTTTCAATTCCTCCATTTTTTATGGTTACGGAATCACAATTCCCTTTAAATAGTTGGCCGGCTTATTCTCCAGAGTTTCAAAAGCCGTCTGAATGTCATCCAGCGGGAACTTGTGGCTGACAATCTCCGCAACTTTGAAAGTTCCTTGATTCAGGAACGCAACAGCCCGCCGCAAGTCGTCCATAGGATTGGTAGAATAAGCCGGGTGAGAAACGATTATTTGCAATGATCGTTTAATGGCTTCCCGAAAGTCAAATTCTTTACAGGTTTCCTCATGGGAACTCATCAAAACCAACCGACCCCGGCCTTTCTTGAGATATACCTGTGCGGTATTGAGCAAAGCCGGAACCCCGGTACCGTCAATGACCAAATCAGCCATATGTCCTTCGGTGATGGCGGCAATTTGATTCGCGGCGTTTTCTTTTTTCGGATTGATGACATGGGTTGCGCCGAATTTTTTAGCCAGTTCAAGTTTAGTTTCATCAATATCAATGGCAATCAGGGATGACAAGAGATTGCCCGATAATGCCTGGATACACCATAGGCCCATCGGTCCACAGCCCTGAATTACCGCATGATCGCCCGCTTCCGGAACCGCTCCCCTGAGTACCGTAAGAATGCATTTTAAGGGTTCTCCCAAAGCATACTTCAAATCGATTTCCGGACTGACTTTGCAGCAATTTGATTCATGGGTAACCGTATACTCAGCAAATCCGTTCAACAAATTTGGCAGTGCGGTAACCTTATCGCCAACTTTGAGGTCTTTGACGCCTTCGCCGAGTTCTACGACTGTCCCAGCCCATTCATGCCCCAGTGAATGCGGGTACCCGTAATAATTGAGGCTCCCTTTCCAAAAATTCAATTCCCAGTTGCATAATCCACAAGCGGCAACTTTCACAAGTACCTGTCCGGCCTTTGGTTCCTCGTCAACTTCGGAAATTGCAAACTTTCCCGGTTCCGTTAAAAATGCCCGTTTAAATTTCATAAAAACTCCTCCTGTTTTAAAAGGTTATCCCTTAACGCTCCCGGCAGTCACACCGGAGGTTATATACTTTTGGAAAAACAGAAAAATGATGAATGCGGGAATCATGGCAGTTGTGGCAGCCGCAAACATACCGCCCCAGTCGGTTGTGAATTGCTGAATATACATTTGGATGCCGACCGGAATGGTCATCAGTTCGACTTTTCGCAGAAAAATATTGGCAATCATATATTCATTCCAACATAGCAAAAAGGAGTAAATCGCCACAGCGATAATCCCCGACCCGCAGATCGGCAGGATGATTTTGAAAAAAGTCTGCGTTCTTGAGCACCCGTCAATCCAACCCGCTTCCTCAAGCTCTTTGGGGATTGAATCAAAAAAGCCTTTGAACATCCAAGTCGCAAAAGGTAGGCTCATCGAAGTGTAAACAATGATCACACTAAAATAAGTATTGATGATACTTAAGTTTTTAAAAAGGATAAACAAGGGGATTAACGACAGAATTAACGGAAACATTTGGATCATGAGTAAGAATCGTGAATACCCCTTAACCATTACAAAATGGACCCTGGATATTACAAATCCGGCTAGGGCCGATACCAGGATACTTAAAGTTGTTCCTATCGTAGTCACCACTAGGCTGTTAGCGATGAATAACGGCATCTTCGTGTTATGGAACATGGAAAAATAATTGACCAAGGTAAAATGTTTCGGGAAAAATGCCGTTGACATCAGGATTTCACCAGTCGATTTAAACGAATTAATAATCAGAACTACAATCGGGAAATCAACAACAAATGTAATGACTGACAAAACAAGAAAAAGGAAGATGGGTCTGATTGTTTTTACCCCTCTCGATTGCATAGCCGTTTCCCCCTAAACCTGCTCATTTTGGCGTTTCAATACGGAATTGGACATGAACATCAATATCACCATGATAATAATAGCCATCGCCGAACTTAATCCGATATCATTTTTGGTAAACGCATATTTATACGCCATCACAATGATATTTTGAGTAACGTCAAAGGGTCCGCCATTCGTCAGCAAAAAGATGGTATCAAAATCATTGACCGACCAGATTGTCATTAAAATTCCACAGATGATGGTGATCGGAACCAGATTGGGCCATGTAATATAGCGGAAAGATTGAAACCGATTGGCGCCGTCAATATGGGCCGATTCATATTGATCCTGCGGAACCGTTTGCAATACCGCCAGTAACGATATCATCATAAAGGGGAAACTCCGCCAGATTTTAACGACCCCTACCGATATAATCGCCCAGGTGGGATCCGCCAAAAACATGATTGGTTGGATCCCCACTCTGCCCAGAAGCAAATTGATGATGCTTTGTTGATCGCCTAACAGCCATTTCCAACTGACCAACGACACTATCGAAGGAATAATCCACGGAATCAGAATCGCCGCCCGAAAAAAACTGCGACAGGGAATATCGGAATTTAATAACAAGGCCAGCGATAGTCCTAAAAGGTAGCTTCCGAGCACCCCCATTAAAGCAAATATCAGGCTGAAGCGCATGGCAGCCCAAAATTCCGGCATCTGAAAAACCTTGATGAAGTTGGCCAAGCCAATGAAATCACCCTGTTTAAAAAGGTTCCCATTTTTCAGACTGTAAATTAAGCCGGTAAAAAAGGGATAAACGACTACAGTACCCACAAAAAGCAGCGATGGCACCAGAAAAAACAACGAAAATGTTTTATCCCTGAAATTACGACTCGGACCTGGCTCCTTTGGAATAAAAGGTTTACTAGCCGATTTCATAGTCAAACTCCTTTTAAAGTGGAGAATGAGCATTAGCCCATTCTCCATTGATCTTGCCTTATTTTTTAATTTCCTTTTTTCATAATTTCGGTGATGCCGGTTTGAATATTGTTGGCGATCTGTTTATAATCCATCTTTAAAACAAGTCCCTGCATCGCATTGCGAAGGAGCGAATCTCCCTCAATCTCATTGAGTTCCGGGAACAGTCCAGGAACCATCGTCCCGGTAGACTTGCCAATCGGTACGTATTCCCTGAGTATTTTGGCGACATTTTCATTCTGGGTAAAATATCGGTCCTCGCTAAAGGATTTCCGAATCGGTAACCCACTGCAATGTCCTTCGGTAAAGAGGACTTTTTGATTTTCCGCCCACCATTTTAAAAAGGTTTTCGCTTCTTTCGGGTGCTTGGAATCTTTATAAATCATAATATTATTATTCCAGCAAAGGACGCCTTTGTTTCCGTGAGGTCCGGCTATCGGTGACATTACGGCAATCTTCCCTTTCAATTCGGGCAATCTATTTTCCAGATCCGGGCCGCTCAGGTAAATTGCCGTTCTTCCCGCAGCAAAGGATTTGATAGCCGTATCGTTATCAAAGCCGACACCTGCCGGATTAATGGAACCCTCCGCAGCGATATCGGATAAGAATTTATAAGTTTCCATATTTCGGGCGCTCTTGGCCACGACATTCCCGTTGGCGTCAAAAAGTCCGCCACCGTTATTCACCATCATACTGACCAAAAAGTGCCAGCATTGATTGGCATTCCCTGCAGCGATTGTTCCAAAAGTATTCCCTTTGGTAAGTTGTTTTAAGACCTTCCGCAATTCTGACCAGTTTTTAGGTGGTTGCACTTGGGATTGGTCAAACAGATCCTTGCGATACCAAAATGATCGAATATCAATCATCCATGGCAGCGCGTAATAATGTCCCTTATATTTCATCATCTCCAAGGAATTTCCGCTATAATCCTTGGCTTTTCCGGTACTCTTCAATTCGGCGATCACATCGTCTATCGGTAAAATCGCATCGCTTAGTTTTGCAAACTGAAAAGCCTGGTAACCGCCACCGGTGCTGATATCGGGGGCAGTCCCCGAAGCGATAGCCGTTGCGAAAGTTTGATACCAATTGCTCCAAGGAGTTGACTGGTAGATGACTTTAAAATCTTTATTCTCTTGATTAAATTTGTCCACCAGTTTGGTTGCAGTTTCAATGTATTCCTTCGGTCCCCACACCATATCCCAAAATTGAATTTCCACCGGACTGCAAAAAGCGCTACTTCCAAATAACACCGAAATCAATACCAGAACCAGTAATGCCGTGATAATACTCTTGGATCGTTTCATTATTTCCCTCCTCTACATAATCAAAACAATGATCTGCCATAGTTAGAATCTAGATTCCAGGTAAATTATAAAACAAATTGCTCCTTGAACCTATCCGCTAAAATTGACAAGTTCTTCACCATTTTTTTATATTTTAGGAACATAAATGTAATACTCCGCCCATAATAAAATAATGACCCGATTTTTTTACTTTTTGGTACCCTATTTTTTACTTTTCGTTAATAAATGCTTCGCTAAATTTTGCCAAAGGCTACGGTTCTTAAAAACTCGGTAAACGAGGAAGGATAATCAGAAGCTTGGTACTTACAAAAGATTAGGCAATTGCAGAAAAGTATTACGGTGATAGCAGAAACCGTTCCAGAAAGCGATAACAAGGATCTCCCCAAAATGCTCATTGTCAAGTGGGGACCCGGAGGAAAAGAGGGGCAAAGAGGTCTTAGCTTAAGGGTTCCGCCGTCCGGCTAACACCGCCGCCCATCCTGTATTGTTGGGGGGATACCCCGGTTACCTTTTTAAATACTCGGTTGAAATACTTTGAATTCGGGTAACCAATTTTTTCGCCAACCTCATGAACCCGCAATTTTCCTTCTTCCAAAAACCCCATCGCTTTTTTGATCCGGTACTCCGTCAGATAGTCGATGAAGTTCTTCCGGGTTTCCTTGAGGAACAACCGGCTGAGATAACTGGGATTAACATTAATGTCGGACGCAACAGAATTTAAAGAAATGTTTTTATCATAACTTGCGCGAATAATTTTAAGGGCTTTACCAATAATATCGCTATGCTTTGCAACATCATCGCTCTTGAGATACGTTTCAATCTGTTGGATATGCCCAAAGACCAACTCGGCCACTTCACTTAAACTTTCACACTGATTGACTTGTTTTAAAACTGTTTCACTTTGTATAAAATCCACTTCATATTCCTCCATCATCTCTAGGAAAGTACTTCTCAAAAATACAATAAAATCTGTCAAAAATTTTTTGATGGCATAAATCGAATAGCGCCGTTGGGCAATATCCTCAAAACAGTCGTTTAAAATACCGGTGATGCCATCCATATTGCCCTTTTCAAATGAGTCGGCGATACAATTGAGGTTACTCTTGTTCATCCATTTAACTTGAGGATCTTCAAGAGTCAGTTTGATTTCGTTATGGCGGTAAATCTTCCCTTTCCCCAGGTAAAATCGGTAAGAGGCTGCATCAACGCTTTCATGATAGGCCACAGACAGTTCCGAAAGTTTTTCCTTAATCCCGCTGATTCCAATGGTAAAAGAGATATTGGCATATCGAAAAATTGCAGTCTGAAATCGAGTCAATATTTCAAATGTCTCACTTCCAATATTCACCTCAGTGCAGCTACCCGTATAAAGAATGAGGGCAAAGTGATAAGGGTTGCAAACAATAAATGACTTATCGACGACCAAAATTTCATTCATAATTGTAATAATGGTGTTTTGTAACAAGGTTGATTCCTCGCCTTGATACTTTTGGGTTAATTTTCCAACATCATCCGCCAGTATCGCACATACAACAAATCTTCCTTTTCTAAGTCCTGCATCATAATAGTCGTTTTTTTCCTCGATTTCCCCTAAGGAAGTGATATCTCCATTGATCAGATTCTTTAAAAACTCGTTCTTCAGAAATTGAAAACTTTTTTGAACTTCATTCTCCCGTTTCAAACTTTCATGGGTAATCCGTTCATCGGTGATGAACTTTTCCTTTAAATTATTGATGACCTTGATTAGATTCTCCGGCGTGATATTGGCTTTTAAAATATAATCCACGGCGCCGTGGGTCAGAGCTTCCTTGACATAGTTAAAATCATCATAATTGCTCAACACGATGGTCTTAACTTGGGGAAACCTTCTTTCAATCTGTTTGATCAGTTCCACTCCATCCATAACAGGCATTTTAATATCGGTAAGTAAAATGTCCGGGAATTCCCTTTCAATTAACTCAAGCGCGGTTTCTCCGTTCGAAGCATCAGGAAGCATGATAAATCCGTTGGCCTCCCAATCGAGTAAACTTTTTACGGCCATTCTCAATAAAGATTCATCATCCACGATCATTATTTTTAACATGTCAAACACCTCATCGAATTAATGGCATAATTACCGTAACTTTTGTTCCTTCGTTGATACGGCTGCTGATTGATAAGCCATATTCGTTACCAAAGTGCAACTTAATACGTTTATCGACATTATGAACACCTAAACGCTCAAAACTGCTTCGTTTTTCCTGAATTATCTTATCGAGCTGCTCCTGGGTCATCCCGATGCCATCGTCTTCGACCTCATATTGGAGGTGATTTTCAACGATCCTAACCCGGATGAATATTTTCCCGATATGGTTTTGATTATTGATGCCATGAAAAATTGCATTTTCCACAATGGGCTGCAAAATCAGGTTCAATGTTTTGCAACTGAGCGCCGCCTCATCGCAATCGTAATGAACCACAAACTTTCCGCAATATCTTGTTTCTTGAATATAAATATAAGATTCCAAAAACTTCAGCTCTTCCGCAACCGCAATCAACCGGTCATTGTATTTGGCAGAAGCTTGCAACAGCGTTATCAGAGACTCCACCATTTTGGAAATACCTTCTGCCTTTTGGATCACAGCCATTTGTTTAATTACGCCCAGGGTATTATAGGTAAAGTGGGGATTGATTTGAGCCTGGAGAGCCACAATTTCTGCTTTTCTTTTCTCTTCTTCCTTGATGTAGATTTGATTGATCAGATCTTTAAGACGGCCGGACATTTGATTGAAACTCTGGGTCAACAAGCCAATCTCATCTTTCTGTGCTATGTCGATGGTATTATTGAAATCTCCCTTTTCGATCTGACCAATCATTTTCATCAGTTTATGGATCGGCTTAACAATGCCGCTGGAAATGATTACTGCAAAAGCAATGGAAACGATGATTAAAATGATTCCGACAGAGATCGAATCATTGCGGATCGTTGAAATTTCTTTGAATAATTCTTTCTTTGAATTTATGTTCACCACTTTCCAATTGGTAAAGGAAGAAGTATCAAAAGTAATGAGCGATAATTTGCTACGAAACTTTTCCTGAAAGCTCCCGGAACTTTCCCGCCTTATTTGCGCAAATATTATCGGATCAAAATTGGTGTTCACTTCATTTTCATTCATATTGTTATAAATAATATTCCCATCCTGATTGAGGATATATATATTGCTTCCCGCACCCTTGCCAATGTTGCTTAGCAGATAATTGTAGATGCTGTTCATACGCATTGCGACAACAATAATCCCAATCTCCTTGAAAGTCTTATAATCCTTAATTTTTCGGACTAATGAAATCACGGTTCTTCGTAAATCGATTTGTTTCTCCTCATAGGGGCCTATCAGTACTTTTTCTCCATGGGAGGTTGCGACTTTTCCGTACCATGTCTCATTTTTAATGTTATAATCAGGATTTACAAAAGATGTGCTATAACCGTAGTATCCTTTACCGTCGTTTTTATAAATGAAGATTCCGTCCACTCCATAAGTGGTTTTGAGCATGCCGTTCAAAAAACGAAAGGCGGATGACAAGTCTTTGCTATACTCATAACTCGGGTTAACAACGACCGAGTAATCACTGATGAGCCATTTCCTGACATTGTCGCTATAGGCCACCTGGATCGAAAGATTGTCGACCCCGCGCAAATAGGTGTCAAAGGTTGTATTTATCTGCTGAGTGATAGTTCTGGCATACATCAAAGACTTATTTTCAGTAAACCGGACCATCCGGTAATACGATATAATACTATTGATGCCAATCGGAATGATAATTAATATAGAAAAAGCAATCAAAAGCTTTGTCTTAATTTGTTTACTCTCAAAGAATGAAAACATCAGTCCCCTCCATAATAGTATTATACTCTACCTAATACTACTTTAACTACTCCTTTGGAATTTCGCGTAATGAAATGTGGCACTGTTTTTGAAGACCTCCCCCACTTGTACATCAAACAATATACCCGGGCCTTGTCCTATATGATTGGCGCCGCAAAAGCGCCGAAATTTTTTCGCGCCGCTGCATTTTATGAACAAAAGCCCCCATTGCCTGATTAGGCAATGAGGGCTTTCAAAGGAGGTAATACAATGAAAAAAGAGGGTTGATATTTATCGTAACGGCTTCATCTTGTAATAGTTCCCGCCAAAAAATCCCTTTCTTCCCAAACAACCTATCTGACGTCCAGTACATCGATGGGCCGCATCATATCATAGTCTTCATGCTCAAGCAGGTGGCAATGCCAGACGTAACGGCCGGCATATGGCCCAAACCGGATAATGATCCGTGTCACCTCTCCCGGAGTGCTACGGACCGTATCCTTCCAACCCTGCTCATTGGGTAACGGTGGTATGGGTTGCCCGGTAAAATAAATTTTCTGCGTTTGATTAAAAAGCTGGACGTCAAAAGGCTGCCTGTTCAGTATTTGGAATTGCACTAAATGTAGATGAACAGGGTGAGCGAAAAGGCCGGAATTGATCAGATTCCAAATTTCAACCTTGCCCAGCCTTGGAGTTTCCGTGACCGGATCATGCCAACTCTTTCCATTTAATAAAAATACCAACCGGCCATATGAGTCTTGTTGCACCACCATATTCATATTCCTTGTTACCTTGGCTACACATTCGGCCAGAGGCACCACCGGATAGAGGTTATCCGGAATCCAACTCCCGTCTTGACAAAATAACGGTAAATTTACCTGAAATTGCATGATTCGCCCGGTAGTCTCCGGATCAACCGCTGTCCCATTGGGGAATGGACTGGGAGCGTCATTGATCAAATCCAATTTTTTTCCGTTATAACCGGTGAAATCGATGATGATATCGGCCCGTTCCGCAGGGGCCAAAATCAATTCATGCAGTTTTACCGGCGCTTCCAGAAAACCGCCATCCGTTCCTATCTGATAAATTGGCGGTCCGGATTCGATTTTCATTCGATAAAAGCGGTGATTGGAGCCATTTAAAATCCTGAACCGGTATTTACGCGGCTCCACCGCTAAATACGGCCAAACTTTTCCATTGACCAAAATCGTGTCCCCATCCACTCCGGGAGTAATGCATGGATTAACGCCGGGAACCGGGGGCTGCGGCTGACTGGGATAAAACAGGGAACCATCTCGGTTAAAAGAGCGGTCTTGAATTAGTAGCGGGATTTCATATTCACCCTGGGGAAGATTCAATATCTTTTCAAATTTGTCGCGGATTAGGTAAAATCCGGCAAGTCCGGCATAAACATTCAATCGCGTTATTCCCATGGCATGATCGTGATACCACAGTGTGGCGGCTTGTTGATGATTGGTGTAGCAATATGTTTGATGGAGAAAATGAGGTCCGGTCTCCTGATAATTTCTGGTAAACCATGCTTCAGGGTAACCGTCACTCTCCGGTTTGACCTTGGCTCCGTGCAGGTGGGTTACAGTCCGGACTTCCGGAGCATCCATTGCGCCATGCAGCGTTTTATCAACAGGAAGAAAGTGCTTGTCGGGAAGATTATTTTGCCATTGGATCATCACTTTCTCATCCTTCCGGGCTTCAATCACCGGGCCGGGATAGGTTCCGTTATAACCCCAAATTAAGGTCTCAGGAAGTTCGCTATGAAGCGACTGCTTTGTTTGAACCATTTTAATTTCATAATAAGTTTTTTCCTCATCCCGGTATGTTGGCTTTAAAACTTTGGGTATGGGTAACTTGTCCTTGAATTTTGTGAGTGACATTATCAAAAATCCCTCCTATCCAGAAATTTTCAATTTACTATATGTATAAGATTTCACAAATGAATTGGATTTTTTTAATTTTAGACAATATCGTAAAAAAAGGTGCAATAAACTTATGTAGTAAATCATAAAATATGCAATAAAATGAATTACAAAATTCCCAAGTCCTTGGCAATTTGGGCATAAAAAACGAACTAATTATCCTCGGCTTATCTTTTTGTTTAAACATTCCCGATTGAATAATTTTCAACCACTACATGATTTTAAAAATAATGACAATAATAATCTATCATCCTAAGCTAGGATAATCCCAAAGAACTTCCGTTTATGAAGTTTAAAACTTTGGAGGCTTAAAATATAGATGCCAATTTGCTATTTATACCTCATCAAACTGACAATATTTCTTCTCTTACTGGTGGTACTTGTTCCAAGACCCGAAATTCGTCGTCTTTTTGCATATGGAATCATATTTGGCAGCCTCTATGATGTAATCGGACTAACCATTGGCCATTTTACAAATCTTTTTAGATGGATTAATTTTTATCCCTTCGGTTATGGTTATTTGCCGTTAGCCTCGCCCATATCCTGGTGTGCCTTTTATATTATTTACTTCTATCTATTGCCTAAACAAAAGCCACTCCTTTATATATATCCCATATCCGGGGTACTCATGAGTATGATCTATTCAAGAGTGCTCGTCAACTTGGGAATGTTTATTGAGCCCAATTTCTTACTGAGATTGGCTAATTTCACATTATGGTATTCTTATGCGACATGGGGTTACTTAAAATTAAGCGAATATATAGAGGCAAAACATGGTGGTATTCATAAAAAAGCATGGTCTTAAACTTCGAAGACTAAAAGATCAAATCTCCCGCCAAGGCGCAGAGAAATGGCGAAGCGCTTTTCCGCATCAGTTTAGCGACTCTTTATTTTGGTAAACCTTATGATACAGAAGGCGGTTATGCCTGCATATATGCTATGTGGTACTATAGCAAAAAAAGTATTCAATATTGTTGGTTTAAACATAAATACATGAGGCATACCTTCGACCAAAAAACCGAAAATACCAACCCAACCAACAAGACCAATTCCAATCCCTTTTAATAAATAATTTCGACAACCACTCCACTGCAAAACGAGGCCGATGATAACCCCGATGACTGCTCCCATTATCCAATCGGTTACTATACCGGTTAGTATACCTAATAATGATTTGGCATCATTCATATTGTTGGTAAATAAATCCGCCGCCAAAGAAGCAATGTGAATGACAGGTAATCCTATCCAAATAACAAAAAAATCAAATACCTCTCTAACTATCGATCCAGTTACCCCCGAAACGATCCATAGCGTTAAGCGATCATCGGTGAATGCCATTGAAACGCCTCCTTGTCAGAGATATTTTGATCAGAATAGTTTTTTGTATGCGTCCGGAAGATTCCCAACCATGTAAAAAGGAGTCATTTTGATTACGTGTTGTAATTATCCAACCAATATGGTATTATTTTATAAAATAAAATATTTTACCGGTTGGGCGAAGTCTCTTCGCTTTCAAGAGAAAACCGGCTTCCGGGGTGGGAAGCTCTTATTCAGAGCTTCCCACTTTTTTGTTTTTTTCCGGCATATATTACTGCATTATTCTTCCGTTATTGAACTTTAAATATCGGGAACTACTATTATCAACTTTTGAGGAGGGGTTTTCTGTATGGTTTTAGCCTTGTTAATTTTTGGAGTAACCTATCTTTTCATTATGTTTGAGAAGATTCCGCGCCATTTGGTATCTTTAATTGGAGCTCTGGCGGTGATCATATCCGGTTTGCTCTCGATGGAAGAGGCGATGAAGTTTGTCAGTTGGGAAACCATTGGCTTGCTTTTGGGAATGTTCATTCTGGTGAGAATCCTTGAAGACGCCAATTTCTTTGATTTCTTGGCCGTCAAAACCATGGAAAAAGTGAACTTTGATGTGAAGAAAATTTTCTTTGTCTTTCCATTATTAACTGGTTTTTTAGCGGCGTTTATGGATAGCATCACCGTGCTTTTATTCTTTACCATCCTGACGATTAATGTGTGCAAGATGTTTCATATCAATCCGATTGGACTCATTATCGCCGAAGTTTGTACCGCCAATACCGGCGGCAGCGCCACTCTGGTGGGCGACCCTCCCAATGTAATTATTGGTAATCTTCTGGGGTATGGATTTAACGACTTTGTCGGGAATACAGGTCCGATTGCAGTCATCGCCACCATTGCCATAACCATTTTTTGTTATCTATTCAGCCTTAAGTCTTTACGAAAAGCCGCCAAACTGACCGCGCAAGAAAAAAAAGAATTACTACTAAACAATGCCATTTCCGATCAAAGATTGGTAAAAATCGGTTTAATCGGATTTGCCAGCGCAATCTTATTGTTAATTCTTCATACGGAACTTAACCGTCTGCTGGGAATCCATATTGGCGCTGCAATCGCCACTCTGCTGCCGGCCCTGATTTCCTTGGTATTCCTGGGCGCCACTAAGGCAGAACATGTTATAAAAAACATTGACGGGGAAACTCTATTATTTTTCATTGGGTTATTCGTCGTCATTGGGGGCTTGGAAAAAGCCGGAGCCTTAAAACTATTATCAGATTATATCGTGGGTTTATCCGGAGGGAACGCCATTTTACTGGCCATTCTTTTCATTTGGGTTGCGGGTCTAGCCAGCGCTATTGTTGATAATGTGCCGATGGCGCTGACCATGGCTTATGTTCTCTTGGACATAATCGCCGCGGATCCCGCTCTTGCTCCTTTTAAAGCAAACCTGACCTGGGCGCTCGCAATGGGACTCGATATTGGCGGCAACGCCACACCGATTGGGGCTTCCGCTAACGTGATGGCTTACAGCATTATGCAAAAGAATAAAATAAAAATCAGCTGGAGCAGATGGTTCAAGGAAGCCATGCCCGCCACGATCATTGCATTGTTCATTGTAACGGCAGGCATATATGTGAAAATTAAGTTCGGTATATAATTTTCAGGCAATTCCAGCCCCGCTGAAAGGCTGACTATTTCTTTAAAAGCAATAGATAGTGGGGCTGTCCCAAAAGGATATTTAACGATCAAGAAATACAATATATTGAAATTGGCACATCCGACGAAACTATATATTGTATTTCTTATTAATTTTAAGTTGCTTTTTAGACAGCCTCAGAAAAACCATAACCTCCTGAAAGTAAGGAGGTTATGGTTAAATCAATTGTTGAATTCATCACGAGGGCTCTGATATCTTTGATGGAAACCAAGCGCCATATCAAACCTCACCGGTCACTCTTCTCCTTGAGGGGCATTTTCCCGCGTCTTATCTCGGTAAAACTGTTGAAGTACATAAAACGCCAACTTTCGGGTCTTCTTATCGGCTGCAATCAATCCCTTACGGTTATATCCCTGTTGGTACCGGTTATAGCGCCTCTCGGCCCGAAAATCATAGAGGATCCACGGCGTCAAACCTTTCACATAATCCAATTCCCGCAGGATCGCTACCTGTTTTTGATAAACCTCTTTCATATATTCCTCTGAAAACAAATCCGATTTACTGCTGTGGAAGCCAGCCAATCCATCCGCGCCGGTTTCGGAAATAATTACCGGTTTATCCGGATTGGAGTTGGCTCCAAGTTCAACCAATTCAGAGAATTTCGGATTATACCAGCCATAATATTCGTTAATTCCGATAACATCCAAATAATCGGTTAAGCGATCTTCAATCTTAATTTTGGTGTGGTTGACAAGGCAGGCGGCGGAGACAAGCCGTGAAGCATCCCATTTTTTTACGGTCTGGGCCAGTCTGCTCATAAAAGATAACCTTTCATCGGAATCGGGGTTTTCATTTCCTACCGACCAGATAATGACGCTGGCCCGGTTGCGATCACGTTTAATAAGCTCAATTAGCTGGTTTTCAGCATCCCGGAACGTATCCTGATTCACAAAATCAATTGCCCAATAGACCGGAATCTCTTCCCATAGCATCATCCCAATTTCATCGGCAATTTGGGCGGCAAGCTCGGTATGGGGATAATGGGCCAGCCTCATAAAATTACAGCCCAGCTCCTTGGCATCGTCAAACCGCCGCCGGATATCGGATTCATTCGAGCTTTTTCCAAGTACAACATCATCTTCATGGGCACAAATGCCGCGTAGAAAGAGTTCCCGGCCGTTAAGAAGAATTTTGGTTCCCCGCACCTCGATCTGGCGGAACCCAACCCTATCCCTGACTCGATCGCCGCGGAAACTGGCTTTGACTTCATATAAGCGGGGATTTTCCGGAGACCATAGCTCCGGAGCTGCTTCAATCTCAAATTGGCAGTCCCCATCCTGCACCGTAAGCTCCTTCGAGATATTCAATTCCGGTATCTCGAAAAGCAGTCGTTCACCGGAAAGGGGTTTATCAAGGGATACCGCCACTCGGATCCGGTTGTAGCGATTATCGGGCGCCAACGACACTGAGAAATCCCGGATAAAATCGGGTGGCAAACGGAACAAATCAACTTCACGATAAATACCGCCATAATTAAACCAGTCGGTATTGCGCATGGGTACCCGATCCAGGGTCCGGCTATTGTTGACACAAATCTGGATTATATTTTTAGTTTTTAGGTTGCCGGTCAGTTCAACACAAAATGGCGTCGAACCGCCGTAATGATTTCCCAAAAACTCTTCATTCAAAAAAACTTTGGTATCATAGTTGGCAGCTCCGATCCGCAAAAAAAGCCTTTCTCCTTCGGACTCCTGGTAATAGGTGAATTCCCGGGCATACCAAGCGCTTCCTTCATAATAATAATACTCGGGGCGAAACATATTCCAGCAGGAGGGCACCGGAATCTCCTCTCCGCCGTTATAATCATAATCCCAGGGGATACGGCGGCCATTTTCATCGCGAGGTTCAATCTGGTTCCAATTGGCCCGCAGGCCGGTGTCATAAGGATCCACCGTAAAATTCCAGTTGCCGTTGAGACTTTCCTTATCCCGGTAATTAGAGAAGATCATCGTATGATGGTTTAAATTTTGAAGATTATACTTTTGCCCATAATCCTCGCAATGAATATTACTATGGAGATTTTCCACTATCTTTTTTTCGGCCATTTTTATTACCTCCGCCCATCGCTAATATTTGCTTACCCTTTGAGACTCCCTGAGGCAATGCCTTCCACAAAATACTTCTGCGTAAAGAGAAAAATGATCACAACCGGCATGATCGAGATCATACAGGCCGCCATCTGAGGACCGTAGTAAGTAAAATATTCGGTGACAAAATCAGCCATCCCCAGGGGAACCGTCTTGAGTGAGGCATCCGATAAATAAATCATCGGTACAAAAAAATCATTCCAAAAATAACGGAAGGAAAAGATGACTTGTACAGCTAAAATGGGTTTGGACAACGGCAACATGATTTTGTAATAAATATAAAATTCGTTGGCCCCGTCGATTCGGGCCGCTTCCAATAGAGAGTCGGAAATGGTCATGAAATATTGTTTGACCAAAAAAGTCCCAAAGGCAGTGAATGAACCCAATAAAATCAATGCCAGGTGGGTATTGTACATCCCCAGAGTTCGCACCATGATAAACTGGGGAATGATTACAATCTGCGCCGGTATCATGATAGAGCTGACATAAATCAAAAATAAAACATCCCTCCCTTTCCACTTTAGCTTGGAGAATGCATAAGCGGCAGTGGTGGAAGTGAAAAGCTGGATGACCATGATAATCGAGGTAATTTTCACGGAATTGAAAATATAAATTGGAAACGAATTTAAGTTAAGTTTCCCAGCCGTATCGAAAAACAATCGTGTAAAGTTAGCTAGCGTCGCCTGTTTGGGAATAATATGGATTGGATAATCAAAGATCTCAATTTCATTTTTAAACGCGGCTGAAATCATAATCAGTAAGGGTAAAAAAATTAAGAGTGAGACCAAAACTAAAATCAACCCGATTGATATTTTGCTAATCAAGTGAACCCTGTCGATTTTAGGCGGCTGATAATGCAATTCATTTGGGAATGATTCAATCTCATGTCGTTCCATAATAACCTCCCGTATAAACATAAGTGGCGGTATTCTATTCGTAAGTCACCCATCGATGCTGGCCTCGATATTGGATAATGGTGATTGACAATACAATCAATAAAAGAATGAATGATTCGGCGGAAGCATAGCCCATTTCATAATTGGTAAAGGCTCTTTGATAGATATCAAATACTAAAACCGTTGTTGAACCAGCCGGTCCCCCTCCCAATTGCCCGCCAGTCATCGCAAAGATTTGATCAAATACTTTAAACGAATTGATTACCGCCATGATCACACATAAGAATGTGGTCGGACTTAACATTGGAACGGTGATCCGCATAAGTCTCTGGAACCCGTTGGCGCCGTCTATTTCCCCGGCTTCGTATAATTCGGGATTGATGGATTGCAATCCGCTTAAAAACAAAACCATGTAATATCCGAAGGATTGCCACAAAGTCACCAAAATGATCGTCAGCAAGGAAGTCTTGGGACTGGTTAACCAGGGCAATCCCGGTAAACCCATTGAAAGCAGAAAATTATTTACCGGGCCCTTGCTTGGATGAAAGAGTAACATAAAGATCAAGGAGACCGCTATGTTGGATAAGATCACCGGCAAAAAGATGATGGCCCGGAAAAAAGACCTGGCAATAATTTTTCCGTTTAGAATGATCGCGAAGATAAAACCCAGTACCAACTGAAAAACAACCGTGGCCAGAGTAAATTTAACCGTATTCCACAAAGCCTTCTGAAAGGTGCTGTTGGTTAACGCCTTCACAAAGTTGTCAAGACCGATAAAACTGGTGTTAAGGCCGCCGGAATAGTTGGTAAATGCCAGTCCCATTACAGCAACAATCGGAACAAAAACAAACACCAGAAACCCAATCAAACTTGGCAATAAAAACAGAAGTACAGTAAACCATTTACGGGGTTGATAGGATGACTCCATTAGCATTCTCCTTTATGGAAGCCAAAGGTTCCGGCTTTTTCCCGAAACCTCCGGCTTCGGTCACAAAAATTTCATTTAGTTGCTGGACTTAACAACCTCTTTTAACCCTCTGTCAAGTTCCACCATGAAATCCCCATCACTCATATCTGAAACCAAATATTTCTCAATTAATGGATTTAATACCTGAGTCTCAATTTTCGTACCGTATTTATTGATATAAGCAGTAAATTTCGGCGCCGGCTCACTGAGATATTTCACAGACTCCATATCCGGAACAACCTTGGTCAATTCATTCTGGACTTCATCATTAACGATGGCCGGTAAAATACCGTTCTTGGCGACGACTTTCGCTCCTTCGACTCCGCCGGCCCAGGCAAGGAATTTAAAGGCAGCATCCTTCTTCTTGGAACGGGAATAAATATGGTTGAAAGTGGAAGCTCCGGCTGTGATGTAATTGGCGGAATCACACGGTATTCTGGTTATCGCCCAATCATTCCAGGTAAAATTCTTCAATAACTTTTGATCCCGGGCCGCCAGCATAAACTGAGGAAACCACTCGCCGATAAGGACCATACCTACGTTACCCTGATAAAAAGCTTGAGAATAATGGGTTTTGGTCGCTTTCAATTCAGCCAATGGTATGATGGCTTTTGACTTTTCCAGATTCCGCCTCATGCGCATCGAAAATAAAACAGAATCGATATCTACGTCAACTTTGCCGCTGGCGGTGATAAAATCGACCTTTTGTTGATAAGCCGGCAGGAATGTGTTAACCGGCCAGGTATATAGAATCGCGCCATACTGTTTTCCGTCACCGGTGGATAACTTTTGGGAGACTTCCATAAACTTGTTCCAATTCCAGTTCCCTTTTTTCACCAGTTCGGTCGGGGTTGGAATACCGGCTTTTTCAAAAATCTTTTTATTGTAATAGGTAAAATAACCGGCCCCCCTGAACGGAATCGCCAACACTTTCCCATTGATGGATATGTCGTTCATATAGGGTTTATCCGCCCCGATATTAAATTTATACTTCTTGATTAACTTATCCAACGGTTCAATATATCCGTTGGAATTTTGGGGAAACATATCAGCCTGCCGCTTTTGCATATAGCAGTCCATATTGACTCCGCCTGCCAGCAATGTAAGCAGCTTTGTTTCATAATCCGCAGCCTGAAGATAAGTAGCCTTCACGTGAATCTCTTTTTGGCTGGCATTGTAAGCATCAACAATCTGGCGGTAGGTAGGGTCATCCCAGAGGTAATAACTGATTTCCGTAGGACCCTTCGCCTGGACGCCGCTAATACCGATGAAACAAGAAAGTACCCAACAAACGGAGAGCAGAACTGTAATCAACTTTTTCACTTGCCATCCTCCTTATGCTTATTTTGGGGGTTCGATTATCTTTTGAAATTTGCTTCCCCCATTTTGTTAAAGAAATTTTAACATAGAATCGACCCAAAATACTTGATACCTGAGTACTGTTTTCATAATCATTTTCATCAGTACCCACTGCCAAAATAAAAACTTCTTTATATGAATCCCGGAAGCTCCATCCCAAACCCTCAAACGGATGAATCAAACGTTATAAATCAATTTACAATCTTGTTACTTCCTATTTAGAATACCTTTTCAATAACCTTAAAATGCCGCTTAAATAGGGTATCGATAAATGAAGTACTAGTACTCCGGTACTGGGTCAATGAAAAAACTTTCTAACTGACTTTGGATGCTTCTGCCTATCACGCTTTTCGGCAGCAACGGAAGGATTGGTTGGAAAAATAAAGGTAAATAAAAAATTGACGGGAGCGAAATCATCAAAGAGCGTGAGTGCTTACCCTTTTGATGCTTGCTGGATGATTCTTTGATGTCTTTTCCAATAAACTTGGGGCGAGGGAGAGCTTACCAGATTCCGATTTCATTGGCTTTGCGGCAAGCTTGAAACCGGTCGTGGACTCCCAGCTTGGAATAAATTACATTCACATGATTTTTTACCGTTTGTTCGGCAATAAATAATTGGGCGGCGATTTCTTTATTATCAAGCCCCCGGGCCAGCAACCGCAAAACTTCTTTTTCCCGGTTGCTGAGAACATGAATCAATGAACCGGGTTCCAATCCGGGATTGCGGTCTTTTCCAGGCCGAATGATTAACTTATCAACGATTTTGGCGGCAACTTTCGGGGAAATCAATACTCCACCCTCATAAATCGCACGGATAGCTGTAATTAGCTCCGCCGGAGGCATGTCTTTCAGTAAATAGCCTACTGCTCCAGCTTTTAACGCTTCTACGACATAATCGTCATCATCAAAAGTGGTCAACATCAGCACTCTGATGGCCGGAAATTTTTCCTTGATCCTGCGGGTCGCCTCCACTCCGTTCATTCCCGTCATACAGATGTCCATTAATACTACATCGGGTTGTTCCAGGGCAACCATGGCCAAAGCCGTCGGACCGTCGCCAGCCACTCCAATAACCACCATATCTTTGGCCCGGACCCTTAATACAGTCCGCAGGCTTTCCACAAACAAAGTCTGATCATCGACCAGTAACAATTTGATCTTATCCATGGTTCTCCTTTACATATCAAAAGGCATCCAAGCCGACAGCATAAATCCATCGCCGGGTTTACTTGATACCGAAAGGTTGCCTCCCAAACGTTCGATCCGTTCCCTCATCCCGATTAGGCCGTAACCTTCCTCAATCGTCGCCGCCCCATTCCCGTTATCTTTAATCTGGATACCGATCCCCTCACCCTTGCGATAGAATGAAATAAAGATTTGGGTCGCTTTCCCATGCCGGATGGCATTGGTGATTCCTTCCTGCACCAAGCGGTAGGCAACCCAATCCGCTTCCTCTCCGAAATGCAAAGGGGCGTCCCCCAGATTTAATTCAACTTCCAAATGGGTAGCCTTGGTGAAAGAATCAATCAGTTTATGAATTGCTGAAAGTCCTTTGTTCGACTGTTGTTCCGTACGTAATAAATTTAAGGTATGCCGTATCTCCGCCAAACCCTCTTTGGCTTGGTCACGGGCGCGCTCCAAATGTCCGGGCAGTTCCCCCGGACTTTCCTGTGAGAGATCCAGCGCCGCCTCCAGCATCATTAGCAAGTTGGTTAATGTATAGCCCAAAGAATCATGGATCTCCCGCCCCAGCCGCTTCCTTTCATTTGCTGCAGACTGTTGTTCAGCCAAAGCGGCGTAATCTTGCAATTGAATATTGGTTTCCGCCAATCTGAATGTGGCTTCATGGAACCGACGGTTCAATTCCTTCAATGGCAAACTGTTTTGTAATCGCAATAATTCGGTTAATGTAATGATAAAGGTGGAATATAATAATAAAGAAAACATGTCATGGATTGAGGCGGCGGGAAGCATTACTCCCCATGCTCTAAGCCGATGTTGAAAAATGATGGTCAAAAGGATGATGGTAATTGAATAAACTAAACCCTCCACGAATCGGGTATAAACAATCGCTTCAATCAGTAGCGCCGTCAGCAAAGTCAATTCAACACCCAAATAGCCTCCCATCGGCAGTCCCACCAACAAAAAAGCGACCCCTTTCAGGCACAATACCGTCCAAATCAACACCGGCCAGCGGCAGAAAATGGGGAGTACTGATAGAATCAAGGAAAAGGCCAATAAAAAGTCAAACTGCAATCCCCAATGAAGAGGCAATAAAGACGTTCCTTGCTGTAACCAGAATTGAACGAAAGCCCCTCCATGAGCTAAAATTGCCAGAAGAGGTACCATTACCTTTAATGAACGCTCTGAAATAAGAGACACCCCCTCCATTAAATAATTTCGAGCTATGCGAATAATTCCCTGCTTGGTTTGATATCTTAATCTTTTCCTAAACCTGGAAGCCATGAACTCATGGATAACCGCCGGGAGGCTAAAGAGATTGATAATCTTTTTGGGCTTTTTCAAAATTGGTTTGGACAGCTACATAATTAGCTTCCCTCCCGGATAGACATCAGTCGTGACTGCAACCGCATCACCCGTCTGCATTTTAAAACATCCTTTTCCGCGATGTTCAGCATTACTTTAAACATCGAGTCATCGATAATATTCGCCACTACAGTACCAGAATTGACCATAATCCCGACGTTCACCGGCCTTGCGGTAACTACACCCGCAATCGGCGAAGTTACGGTAGAATTGTGATATTGATGCCCCGCTCCAATATACTGGGCTTGAGCCGACTTATACGCCAGACGGGCCGAGTCCAGTTCGGACTCTGAAATAAGCCCTTTATTCCAGTTGGGAACGATAGTGGCCAATAATGAGTACCGGTCGTCGCGGAGGGCGGTGGAAAAGTAACTGCAATAATGTTTGATGAAGGTTCCCGCGTCCGGCAGGGGTCTTCGATCCTGAAAATAGAGGATGTGGTACCTGGATAACCGTTCAAAACATTGTCTTTCGCCTTCTCCTCCACCGCTCCTTTGATGATAAACAACAAGTTATGAAAAAACGTCAACTTTAGCTGGGCATAGAAATATTTAACCACATTTTCCCCATCCAATCTGTGGACAAAGCCCCAGATATAAAAAAAACGCCCTACGGCGTTCCTACGGCAAAAACCTCAATCCTGTTGCATCCCGTCTATGTTCTCCATTTGTTTGACGGAGTCTTCTTTTTAAAAAGAATTGTGAAAAAGCAAGGTATTGGTATTACGTTCTGTTGGAAAGAGAGCTTTTTCACAATTCTTCTATGTGCCCGGAAAAGCTGCTGCCCGAAAATATTCATCCGGCTTTCTCTTACGGCAAATGGTCGAGGAGAACACCCCAACAACATAACTGGGCAAATGTTCGTACCTGAAATTAAGTGGTACCGTTTGATGTTAATCGGTTCATAGGGAAATGCCCCCTCAATCGATGAAACTTAATAGCGTTTCTAAATGCATTCACCGTTTTTAAAAAAATTTAATTGTCTATTGTGCAAGCAGTTCCATTTAAAGTAAACTCATTGGGTTTGGCATTGGAACCGCTGTAAGAGATATTAAACCCCAAGTTAATACTGGTGCCGGCGGGGATCGTCCCATTATAGGTCATATTCTTTGCGGATACATTGGAACCGTTTTGGGTATAAGAAGCATTCCACATATTGGTTATTTTTTGATTGCCGGAAAATGACCAATTCAGGGTCCAACCATTCACCGCGTTGTTACTGTTATTTTTGATCGTGATACTAATGGTAGCACCATTTCCCCAATCATTCAGAATATTATAACCCAACACAAAACCATTCGTTATTGGCGTCGGAGTGGGAGTTACGGTAGGAGTCGGGGTAATGGTAGGCGTCGGAGTAGGCGTGGGATTGATCAGGGACTTCAGAACCGATATCGTGCTATTGTACCAAATAACAGCTATCTTGCTATAACCGGAGGGAGTAAGATGTAAATTATCCGAATAAATATCCGAGCTCAATAAGGTGGCATCACTAAGTTTAACTAAATATACATGTTTGCCCGCACTCGCTTTTGAACTAACAATCCCAGGAATTGCCGCGATATACTGCTCTATCTTATCATGAATCGGATTACTGGCGGGCAGATGGTAATAATCCGCTACAAATAATATTAGATTCGGTTTACGATTCGTTATCTGGTCAATGAGCGAACTAAGCCCGCTGGTATTCGGCGCTCCAAGTACGACATCATTTCCGCCGATCCAAAGCAACATAGCATCGGGATTGTAGGTGTCAAGCCAACTGTTGACGTTACTTGCCACTTGGGGAATGGTCCACCCGGAATGCCCCTCATGATTTTTGTCCGCTAAACCGCTCGGTCCGCCGCTCTGTGAACCGACAAAGTCAACCGAAAGGCCCGCATTTATATAATAGCTATATAAGTCGGTACGATAAGCTCCCATATTGGGATCTCCTATACCTGCAGTGACCGAGTCGCCACAGGGCATAATTTTTATTGTCTGGGCTGCATAGGAAATAAACGTTCTCTCGCCTATGCCTATGTTGCTAAAGTGTACCAATGCAATAACCAATAAAACGAGCAGAATGGATCGATATCTGGACATTTTTATCACCCTTCCATTTTTGTTAAATTTTGGGACTGTCCCTGTTTAAAGAATATTACTTTTGTTGCTAATTGTCAACATTTTTATATTAAGTAATATTTTTCCATGTACTAGCTAGAGAACCATTGATAGGGAAAAAACCAAAGGTTGATAAGCATCATAAAGAAAATTTAATCTTTTTCGACAGATTTTTTAAGGCAAATTTCAGTTTCATTCGTTACACTAGGGATAAACCAATTCCCCTTACCGGGAACCCTTAACATTCATCCTCATGTCGTAGAGACATGCGAAGACAAAAAAATCCAAGCAGTGCTCTTTTTAAAGCCGTGTCTTTAAAAAATGAAAGATAGAGAATCAAAATAATTTTTCAGAGGAGAAATTTTATGAGTGTACTGCAGGCTTTGGTTCTTGGACTTGTCCAGGGCTTAGGCGAGTTCCTGCCGATTTCCAGTTCAGCCCACTTGGTTTTAATACCCTGGTTGTTCCAATGGCCCGATCCGGGCCTGTCATTTGATGTTGCTCTCCATCTCGGAACACTATTGGCGGTGGTGTCTTACTTTTGGCGGGATTGGCTGGATTTAATCCGGCATGGCCTTGGGACAGGGTTTAAAACCAGGCAGGGAAAAATCTTTTGGTATCTGGTCATCGCTTCGATTCCGGGAGCGATTATTGGAGTTTTACTTGAAAAAAAGGTGGAAACTACTTTCCGCAGTCCCCTCATCATTGGTGCGATGCTTATCCTTATGGGACTGGTTCTATATTCCGCAGATCGTTTCGGCCGCAAACGGCAGGAAAGCGAAGGGATTTCCTTTTACCAAAGTCTTACCATCGGTATTTCCCAGGTATTAGCGGTCATTCCCGGCGTTTCCCGCTCCGGTATTACAATATCCAGCGGGTTATTTCTGGGGCTGACCCGGGAAGAAGCCGCCCGGTTCTCTTTCCTTTTATCAACTCCGATTATCACCGGAGCCGGTCTTCTTAAACTTAAAGATCTGGGGTGCGAAACGTTTCAGCTTCCTTTTATTGTCGGAATCCTTACCTCGGCGGTGGTTGGTTTTCTGGTTATCGGCCTTTTGCTTCGATGGCTACGCAAGAGTAGCTTTTTACCGTTCGTCTGGTACCGTCTGTTTCTGGGATTAAGTGTGATCACCCTATTTTTGATTCGAAAATGAGATTGTTCCGGCGAGCCGCCGGGATGGAATATGGGCCGAGTAAAACTATTGCCGGAGTGGAATCGGCCATTTATGGAGAAAGGAGTGGCCTTCAAAATCCCAGTTTTAAGTTATGCCGAAACTTTTTTAACTTTTAATTTTCATTCATCCAATTGTCCGGATCATTTTTTCAATTCATTTTTCCCCTCAACCAATGATCGAAATCATTTCAGCAATTGTTTATTCCCTTCACCCAATCGACCGGTTCATTTTTTCAATTCATTTTTCCGATCATCCAATTGTTTTTAGCCATCATCCAATCAGCGGGATCATTTCAGCAATCGGTTTTTCTCATCTTCCAATCGTTAAAATCACTTCAGCAATTTTTTATCCGGCGATAAGAAATCCATTCGGGATAGGGACAACATTTCCCTTATTTCCCCGTCTCTTTGCTTTTTTCCCGGATCTCTACCCGGCGGATTTTCCCGTTAATGGTTTTGGGCAACTCAGCGACAAATTCAATCAGGCGCGGATATTTATAAGGCGCTGTGGCATGCTTAACGAAATTCTTAATCTCACCCGCCAGCTCATCAGAGGGGGTATAATTCCGTGTGAGCACGATGGTTGCTTTGACGACCTGCCCGCGCACCGGATCAGGCGCGCCGGTAACAGCACATTCCAATACCGCCGGATGCTCAATCAGTACGCTTTCAATCTCAAAAGGGCTAATCCGGTACCCAGAGGATTTGATCACATCATCGGTTCTGCCAACGTACCATAGGTACCCGTCCTCGTCCTGCCAGGCGGTATCCCCGGTATGATAATAACCGTCATGCCAGACCGCATCCGTTCTCGGCTTATCATTATGATAGCCGCTGAAAAGGCCGGCCGGTTTGCCGCGCTTGGTGCAAATAACGATTTCGCCGACTTCTCCGGTTGGAACCGGCCGACAGTTCTCATCCACAATGGACACTTCATATTGGGGAGAAGGTTTTCCCATCGAACCGGGCTTAGGCTCCATACCGATCCAATTTAATATTGTCAGAGTCGTTTCGGTTTGTCCGAAACCTTCCATTAGCTTAAGTCCGGTATATTGATAAAATTTATTGAACACTTCGGGATTCAGGGCCTCTCCGGCTGTGGTCGCGTATTTCAGCGAGGAAAGATCATACCCTTCCATCCCTTCTTTGATAAAGAAGCGATAAATCGTCGGCGGCGCGCAGAAAGTGGTGATTTTGTATTTTTGGATTTTCCCCAGTAAATCGCCGGGGGCGAACTTATCGAAGTCATAGACAAAAACCGCCGCCTCCATCAGCCACTGGCCATACAATTTGCCCCATACAGCCTTGCCCCAGCCCGTATCGGCAACGGTAAGATGCAAGCCCTCGGGATCGACATTATGCCAATGCTTTGCGGTGACAATGTGTCCCAGCGGGTAAGCGAAATTATGGCAGGCCATTTTAGGCAGGCCGGAAGTACCGGAAGAAAAATAAATCAGCATCGGGTCATTGACTTTTTGTTTTTGAAAGCCACGGGGACGCTCAAAGTTTTCGGATGCCGCTTCCATATTCTCCGTAAAGCTGTACCAACCGTCTTTTTTCCCCTTGGCGGCAATTTTTACGGTAAGCGAAGGGCACTGAGCCTGCGCCTCGTCCACATAATCAGTAACCTCACCCATGATTGTACAGACTACGGCTTTAACCTTTGCCGCGTTAAACCGGTAAACGAGATCCTTGGTGGTAAGCAGGTGGGTCGCAGGAATAGCGACGGCGCCCAATTTATGTAAGGCCACAATCGAAAACCAGAATTCATAATGCCGCTTCAAAATCAGCATCACCATATCGCCTTTTCCAATCCCACGGCTCTTAAAAAAATTGGCTGTTTTATCACTGTATTTTTTGATATCTCCAAAAGTGAATATCTTTTCGGCCCCAGTTTCATCACACCATACCATTGCCGTTTTATTGGGCTCAAGCTTTGCCATCTCGTCCACAACATCATAACCGAAGTTGAAATCATCCGGGACATTTAGACTGAAGGTTTTTAGCATTCCATTTTCATCATAGGTTTCATTGACATACTTTCGGTGAAGTCCTTGCATTATGATAGTCTTTCCTTTCGTCAGCTCAAATGGGAAAGTGGAATTTGACACTTACCTTGAGTTTGTTTATTTTAAACTACTTTTAAAACACGGGAAACTACAAATTCTATTTTTCGGGTTTGGGAATCACAATGGCTAGAAATTGGCAGTCGGCGCCATTTGCGGCTATCATGCCGTGCCGGTGACCTGAATCATATAACACACTGTCTCCAGCGTTTAAAACTTCCACATGCCCGTCAAAGTCAACTTTGAGGCTGCCTTTAAGGATGTAATCAAACTCCTGCCCCGCATGGGTCGAATAATTAAGCGGTTTGGTTTGCTCTTCCCGGTTGTAAGGAACGCTTACCAGGAAAGGCTCCACCATTTTGTCCTTAAGCCTGTAGGCCAAGTGCTTGTAATCAAAGCCTTTTCGGCGTTCAATCGGAAGCCCGCCGCCTTTTCTCACGACAGTGTAAAATGAAAGCGTCGGGTTGCTGCCGGTCAGCAATTCCACGATATCGACTTTAAACCTTTGAGCGCATTTTAAAAGAAATGTATAGGTAAAATCGGAATTTCCGCTCTCAGCCTCCAGATATTTATCAATAGGAGTCTCCGTAACTTTGGCCATCTCTTCGGCGGAAATATTAAGAATTTCCCGCATGCCTTTAATTCGCTGGGAAATCTCCTTAATGTGCGTCTCCATCATGTCTTCTCCTTTTCAAGCGTCATGGATCGAGCTGAAAAATGTATGACATAAATATTGTCAGCCACAAATTATTATATATTTGATTTTAAATAAAGCAATACAAAAAATTTTTATTCATTAATTATTTACGGGAGCAACGGAAAAAAGTTGAAAGTAATTAAAAATCCAGAAGTTCTTGGCAAAAAATCAAGAATTTCAGTTAAAATTGAACATGCCACCAATTTTTAAGATTTGTTTCATCTACCGGCAGGTAAAATAAACGCCGAAAACGAATTGGGATAGTCAATGGACGAGGTTGTCCAAGTCCATTCAATGACTGCGGAATTTAATGGAGTAGAGAAATGTTAATTATCGGAATAACCGGAGGAACCGGTTCGGGGAAATCCACTGTAGCCGAGGCTCTTCAAAGAGAACTCGGTTCGAGTAACGTGGCCTTAATCTCCCAAGACTCTTATTATGCGGATTTAGCAAATTTGCCCTTTGAAGAACGGGCTAAACGAAATTATGACCATCCCGATGCCTTTGAAAACAATCTTTTAATTAAACATCTAAATCAAATCCGGAGGGGTAAAACGATTGAAGTTCCGATATACGATTTTTCGCAACACGCCCGGACTTCAGAGAAGATCCCGGTAACTCCCCACCCGGTTATTGTGGTGGAAGGTATTTTAATTCTGGCTGAACCGGTGCTGCGAAATACATTTGATATTAAGGTTTATGTGGATACCGACGCCGACACCCGGGTGATCCGCCGGATCACCCGGGATATTAAAGAACGCGGCCGCAGCTTGGACTCGGTTTGTGATCAATATTTGACTACGGTCAAGCCGATGCACGAAGCCTTCATCGAACCGTCCAAACGTTATGCGGATATCATCATTCCCGTAGGCGGCCATAACACTGTCGCTCTGAGCTTGCTGGTATCGAGGATCGAAAGTTATCTGAAAAGTATAGATCAAGTATAGAGTTGGTTTTACTTAATAAATCCAAATCTATTTTGAATGCGCAATGCGAGAGAATAACTTTATCGCGTTATCATAATAAACACTCCGGCGTTGTTCGTCGGTAAGCAGATTTGTTTTGCCGAAAGCATCCGCCAAGGCTAGGCACGCCGGTTCCGGGGTATATGGATAATCGCTTCCATAAAGTAAATGATGGACATCGATAATTTGTAATAAGGCTCCTAATTGTCTGGGTAAACAAACTCCGGCGACATCATAGTATAGATGATTTAATTCCGCAAAAATATTAATTTTGTCTATTCCTTTTTGGCCGTTGATTTCAAATAAATCAGGCAACATCTGGAGAGCGACGCCAAATCTATCCGCCAGTATCGACAAAAAAGCGCCGGCGTGAGGAATCACAAACTTAATATTCGGAAAACGTTTTAATGTTCTTTTTATGATCAGGTTGATTACGGTCCGGGTTGTATCAAAAAAGAATTCCATCAATGGCATAGGTAGCCCCTCTACGACATTTTCAGGGACACTGCCGGGTGTATTCGGGTGAAGCACGACCACAGCGTGATAACGATTTAATTCTTCAAGGATTGGATCCAGGCAAGGACTTCCCAGGTAAATACCTCGGGTATTTGTTGCCAGCGCAAAGCCGTCAACATGTAAAACATCCATTGCATAGCGAATTTCCGCTATACTATCCTCTACATCAGGTAATGGCAAGGAAGCCATTAAGCCGAACTGATGAGGATATTTGTTGACAAGCTCCGCTCCATCTTCATTGACCTTCCGCGCCAGGATTTTCGTGGCTTTTTTGTTTCCGAAATTAATGTGCGGCGAAGATAGGGCCAGCATCGAGGTCGTAATGCCCAAATGTTCCATGAATTCCAAATGTCTCTCCGGATTCCAGGCCGGGGTAGGATATCCATCCGGATTTGTTTCTCCATAAGACTTTAATAAAGCCTCTGTATAAGCCTGTGGCAAATAATGCACATGCAGGTCGATTTTAGGCATATTACTTCTTTGATAATTCTTTATCAGATTTTCCATGTTGTTTTTCTCCTTAAATTGTTATATCAAAAAGCTTCCCGCATCGAAAAGTATACTGAGAATTAGAAGATAGCCGATACAAAACTTGATTGTCTGCTGAAGAATTTTCCCCTTGGGTCCGACCATTCTGATCGCAGAAGTCGATACTGCGATACTTTGCGGCGAAATCCATCATTAGCCAGATCACACAGGTATAAGGGCGAGAGCAACCATTATGAAAGTATACAATTGGCGCCTCCATTCGTTACGACGTAAAACTACCCTTGATTATCCATAATAACAAGCATATAATTTGACACATAATAATAACTTCAAATCTATTAATTCAAAGGAATGCATAAAATCCATGGACTTACTCCAATTGGAATACTTTCAAATGGTCGCTAAATATCAACATATGACCCGGGCCGCCGAAGAACTTCATATTGCCCAACCCTCCTTAAGTAAAGTTATTGCCCGTTTGGAGGAGGATTTGGGCGTTGCTTTATTTGACCGTATCGGCCGCCAGATAAAGCTAAACCCGTATGGCAAAGCATTTTTATATCATGTGGAAAAGATCTTCCGTGAGCTTGAAGATGGAAAACGGCAATTATCCGATATGCTTGGAAATGGAAATCCCACCATTTCCTTGTCGTTTAACAATTTGTATCCATTTTCCAAACTCCTTACAGGGTACTTAAAAGTTTATCCGCATACCATTTTTCGCCAAACCATCGGCTCCAATTTGATCATGCAACAACAACTTCAAAGCGGCGAGGTCGATTTTTGCGTTTCATCTCCACCTGTTGAAGGCGATGGCATTGAAAACATAACGCTGTTTACCGAGGAAATATTTTTAATTGTTCCCCGCGGGCATAAGTTTGCCGGCCGCAGTAGTATTGATTTAATTGAAGCTGCCGATGAACCCTTTATCGCCTTAAAGGAAGGATATGGCATACGGGACCTAACGGAAAGATTTTGCCGTCAAGCCGGCTTTACTCCGAGAATAGTTTTTGAAAGCGATATCGCAAGCAATTTAATTGATTTTGTAAACTTCAACTTAGGGATCGCTTTGCTTCCAATATTGCAATGGAGTGATTTCCCTGTCAATCTGCCTGTTCCTTTGCATATCCGAGAACCGGTTTGCAACCGGACTACCGCTTTATCCTATGCCCAAGGCCGTTATTTATCCGGGACCGCCAAACAATTCATAAATTACTTGATTGATTATTTTAAAAATTTGAATGCAATTGATGCCAAAAGGTCGGTCTAATTGTTAAAAACCGCCTTAAGGTTTTTACATACTAAAGCAAGAGCATCCCGCGAGGCTTCAAGTGTTGACTGCATATTAAAGAAACCGTGGATCATTCCATCATATCTCTTCAGGCATACTTCAACCCCGGACTCGGATAAACGCCGGGCATAATGCTCACCTTCATCTCTTAACAGATCATATTCCGAGGTAATAATGCATGCGGCAGGAAGATTTTTAAAGTTTTCCGCCAATAATGGTGAGGCTAATGGATTTTCGGCCTCGCTAAAATCGTTCAGGTACTGCCTCATAAACCATTCATTGCCTTTAGCGGTTAGCCGGTATCCCTTAGCGTTTACTACTCTGGATATGGGCTTGGTTTTTCCCAGCAAATCAAATACGGCATTTATCATCACTTGATAAACAAGGGTAAATTCCCTCCGTTCCCTCGCAAGTCGACTGATTACAGCGCTGAGATTTCCACCGACACTATCACCGCCGATTGCGATACGCCAAGGATCGATTTTCAACTCTCCGGCATGCGCATTATCCGATATCCACTTGACAACTTGATAACATTCCTCTACGGGTTCCGGAAATTTATGTTCCGGCGCCAAACCGTAGTCGATGGATATCACGGCACAATGAACATTGTTTGTTATTTTCCTGCAGATAGAGTCGTAAACTTCAATATTTCCAAGTACAAATCCGCCGCCATGAATCCAGATAAACGCCGGGTAAAAATTTTTTTCGGTTTTGGGATAATAAATTCTGATAGGTGTATCCCTTAATGAAGTTTTAACAGCCAGATTGCTCACGAAACCAACCGCTTCCGTGTTTTCCTTAAAATCGTCCCAGCTTTTAGCGTACCACTCCCGCATTTTATCAACACCCAGAGAGTATAGACCGTCAAAATCGCCTTTTAGAAAATTTTCAAATTTTGGATTTAAGGGCATTGTTAATTCCTTCTTTCTGAAATTCAATAAAATGTAAATTGTTATGGTTTCATTATATTCATGACGATTGATAATTACCAATATATATATTTCATATACGCATAGCTTCATAGCTATTATTTAAAGCAGCTAAAATTTTACATCTTCATTTAAAAGTAGCGAGCCGGTTAACAAATCCCCGGCTCGACTGGATCATTATGGCTGATTGCACTGGTCATAGTAATCCCCATTCAATGCATTTATTGATGGATATTCCAACGATACGATTCCAAACTCATTTTCATTCCGGTTTTACCTTAAACCATGCCGCAACCATCGTCGGCAGGACCAGCAAGGTCAGAATGGTCGCCACCAATAAACCCCCGGAGATCGCAACCGCCATCGCCCCCCAGAATACGCTGGGCATCAAGGGAATCATTCCCAAAATGGCTGCGGCAGCGGTTAGCATAATCGGACGGATTCTCATTACCGTCGCATTGATAATGGCGTCCCACATTGATTCTCCGGCATTCAGTTGCTGTTCGATCTGATCAATCAGAATAACCGAATTCCTGATAATGATCCCCATTAAGGCCAAAATTCCGACATCGGCGACAAACCCCAGCGCGTTTCCGGTCAAGAACAAGCACAAAATGACTCCAATGAGCCCCAGCGGCGCGGTTAATAAGGTTAAAATCATTTTGGAAATGTTCTGTAATTGGAACATGAGTAATAATACTACAATTACAATCATAATCGGCACCGGCTGCATCAGATACCCGAGCGCCAAGTTCATCCTTTCCACCGGTCCTCCAATATCAATACTATACCCAAACGGTAGACTGTTACGTAGATTTTGCAACGCGGCATAGGCCTGTTTCGTCGCATCGACTCCGGTGACTCCCCCGACTGTCTCCGTTTGAATGGTAATGGTCGGTTTTAAGTTACGCCGCCAAATCAAGCCTTCTTCCGCATCATAGCTAATTTTGGCAATCTGTTCCAGCGGCACAAACTTCCCGCCGGCGACCGGAATGTTCAGATCCTTAATTTGAGATAAACTGCCCCGGCTTTGCTCATCCAGCCGGAACACCATGCTGACGGTCTTATCTTTTTGCCGGAACTCCGTCACCGGTATCCCCGATACTTGACATTGCAAAGTTAACGCTAATTGCTGGCTATTGACGCCCAACATCCGCGCTTTGTCCTGGTCGATATCCAAATGCACCAATTTATTCTTCTCATTCCAGTCAAGATTAATATTTTTTAAATTGGGATTTGCCTCCATAATGGTACGGGCTTGGTTCGCGATCTGCCGTACCTTGTCTTTATCATAGCCCGTAACCCGCAGCATTACCGGGTAAGGATCCGGCGGCCCCAATTGTAATATTTTTACATGCCCGCGGACATTGGCAAACTTCTCGGTGAATAGCCGATCCACTCTTGCGGCCAACCGGGTACGGGATTCCATTCCTTTGGTCACAATCACAAACTCGGCAAAATCCGGCCTAGGAAGCTCCGGATCAGAGGTCAATAAAAAGCGGGGTGATCCCTGCCCTACATAAAAAGTGCACTTTTCTATGTCAGGGTCGCCCTTAAGGCATTTGGCAAATTGCCGCGCCACCGTCTCGGTCGCCTGGATGGAGGACCCTTCCCCCAGCTTCAAGTCCACGATCAATTCCGGGCGGGTCGAAGGCGGAAAAAACTCCTGCTTAACAAATGGTCCCAGTAACAGCGAACCGATAAAAACACTAACCGTCAAACCCAGTACTAATATACGGTGATTCAGACACCAAACCAGTATATTCCGGAATGAATAATAGAACTTGGTATCATAGGGATCATGATGGCTACCAGCCGTCTCCGGTTTTATTTTAATTAAATTATAGCCCAGCAAAGGCGTTACCGCGCCAGCGGCCAGCCATGAAATCAATAGCGCCAGCGTCACAACCCAAAAAAGCGTATTGACATATTCCGAAGCCATTCCGGCGGAGAAAGCTACCGGTATAAATCCGGCGCAGGTTATCAAAGCGCCGGTTAGACGGGGAAAGGCGGTTGAGGAATAAGCAAAACAAGCGGCTTTACTACGTTCCCATCCCTGTTCCAACTTGACTGTCATCATTTCAATCGTAATGATCGCATCGTCCACCAATAAGCTCAGCGCAATAATCAAGCCTCCCAACGAAACTTTATGCAGGTCAATGGCAAACATTTTCATACCGGCAAACACCCCGAAAATGACTAACGGGATCCCCAACGCAACTACAATCCCGGTGCGTACTCCCAGACTCAGGAAACAAACCAAAAGCACAATGGCGACTGCTAAAACCAGAGTTTCCACAAACTCGTTGATGGAATCTTTAACCACCTCGGGCTGGTCGGCTACTTGCTCCAATTCCATCCCAAGCGGCAATTCTTTCTGGATATGGGCCTGCGCCCGCTGTAAATCTTTACCCAGAGTAAGCACATTACCGCCCTTTTCCACGGACAAAGCAATTCCAACGGCCGGCTTGCCGTTGAAAAATATTTCCGGTTCCGGCGGGTCAGCATAGCTCCGTTCTACCTTGGCGATATCGCCCAGCCGGAATGTGCCGCTGGCAGCGCGGATCGGCAAATTACGAATGCTCTCAAGGTCATCAAACATCCCGGAGACCCGTAAATAGACGTTATCCGTTTTTGTCTCGAGCATTCCCGATGGAGCCATCGCGTTTTGCGCTTGAATCATTCCTACGATGTAAGTGGGATCAATGCCCAGTTGCGCTAATTTGCTGCTCTCCATTTCAATATAAATTTTTTCCGGTTGCACTCCAACCAGTTCTACCTTCTTAACGCTTTTGATACCAAGAAAAATCCGGCGAATTTTTTCGGCCTGGACTCTTTTTTCCTCGTACGAAAACCCATCCCCGGTGATCGCATAAATACTGCCGAAGACATCGTCAAACCGGTCGTTAAAATATGGCCCGATGACGCCGGCTGGTAAAGTGTCTTTAATATCATTGACCATATTGCGCACTTCAAGCCACGTTGGCCGGACATCTCCTGCGGGAACCGGATCCTTCAAATTAACATAGATTAAAGACTGTCCCGGCCGGGAGTAACTTTTCAGATAATCAAGGCCCGGAGTATTTTGCAATTTCTTCTCGATTTTATCAGTAACCTGTTCTTCCACCTGGTGGGCGGTGGCGCCCGGCCAACCGACAGCGACTAACATTGTCTTAATGGTAAAATCGGGATCTTCCATGCGTCCGAGCGTCTGATAAGAATACAGTCCGGCTATAAATACTAAGACTATGAAAAAGTAGACCATTTGCTTGTGGTTAAGCGACCATTCCGTAAGGTTGAATTTACTCATTTTCGGCATCCTCCAGCCGGACTTTTTGCCCTTCCAGCAATTTGTAAGCTCCGGCGGTAACCACAACATCGCCAGCCTTTAGTCCTTCCAACACTTGGACTTGATCCTCGCCAAATTCACCGAGTTTAACCCGTCTTAGATGGACTGAACTGTTATCTTCTACCACCCATACACCAGGAGTCTTCCCGGTCTGGTAAATTGCGGTAAGAGGAATATTAACCGTTTCTGTTGCCCCGGAATCGGCAACCATTACTGTGGCGGTCATTCCTAGTTTCAATTCTGGAGAAGCCTCGAGTAAACTAATACGCATAGTGTAAGTTCGTGATAACGGATTAGCCATCGGGGCTACTTCCCGTATCTTCCCAGTTACGTATAGATCAGGCAATGCCCAAAATTTAACAATGAGCTGCGTAGAATTACGTACTTCCGCCAAGCGGTTTTCCGGCACATTAATTTCGATTTCTTTCTCATTATCGCGCACTAAGATTACTACCGGTTGACCGGGGCCGACCACCTGCCCGGTTTCGGCATAAATCCCCGCCACCACCCCGCTATGATCGGCATATAAATTACAATAATTAAGCTGGTTGGCGCTGGCGGTATATTGAGCCTTTGCCTGGTGTAACTGCGCATCGGCTGCATCGTACACGGTTTGGTAACGGTCAAATTCCGCTTGGCTCATTAATTTTTCATCATATAACTCTCTAAAGCGTTCCAAATTATCCTTGGCCAGTTTATATTGGGACTCCGCCGCCGATAATTGGGCTTTGGTTGCAGTGGTTCCTTGTTGGATATCGATAGGATCAATTTGCAACAGCACATCGCCTTTTTTCACAACGCTCCCCAAATCGACATTCCGCCGGATAATTTTGCCGCCGACCTGAAAGGCCAATTGACTTTCATAGCGGCCCCGCACCTCACCGGAATAACTGTAACTTTGAACGGATGAACCGCCTGAACTAATAGTTTGAGTTTTTACGACGGGAATATCGTTAGTAATTATCTGCTTTGGCTGGGCTTTGGTTTTGATAACCCATCCGGTTAAAAGAAGCGCTAGACAGATTCCTGCAGTCGCTCCCCAGTAATATTTTGTGTGGTTTGATTTCCACATTGTCATTCACTCCTTTAAGTAATAGAAATCAACTTCATTTTGAACTGTTTCTTTTACCAATCGCCCGATCCAACTCAGCTAAGGCGATGTTATACATACTTAAAGCCTGCGTATAGTTAGTCTTGGCTTGCGTCAAACCGACCTCGGCATCAAGCCGTTCCAGCGAAGTACTTAATCCTACTTTATAACGGGTCTGTGCAACTTGCAGCGTCTCCCTGGCCGTATCCAGGCTTTTTTCAGCAACCTCAATCGTTTTTAGGGCTACTTGAACGTTACGGTATGCCTGTTCCACTTCGAGATTTATCCCACGTTCTACTAATTCTTTGCCTGTTTGTGCTTGCCTTAAGGTGTCCTCAGCCTCGGCGACGCGGTGGCTTGCCATTCCGCTATCAAACAACTTTACGGTCGCGATCACTCCGACCGTCTTCGATGGTGCTTCATTAATGGGTTCAGAATGGCGACTGTCAGCCACCAAAGCCACAGTTGGCTTATGATCGCTTTTGGCAATCAACACAGCCTGCCTGGCCATTTCAATTTTCGCATTAATATCCTCGAGTTCCGGCCGCCTGGCTAAAGCTTCAGTTTGATAACTGTTCAGATCATGCAGCAACTGTCCGGATTCCATTTTGCCGTCAAAAGAATAGTTGGTAATCAGATCTACGCCCAAAACATAATTGAATGAGGTTTTCGCCAAAATCAGATTGTTTTGCGCCAATAGCTGTTTCTGCTTTAGGTCGGCCAATTTCTCCTCCGCACGTAACACATCGAGCTTGGGAACTAGGTTCACTTTGTAATAGCAGTTGGCTTCCCTTAGATGGTTTTCCATGCTGAAAACCGCATCGTTCATCGTGATTTCCATCTCCTGGCAAAGTAGAACCGTATAATAACCCTTTTTAACCGCCAAAACCAGATTATTATCGGTAACCGTCAAATTGGCCTGGGCGCTTTGATGATTGGATTTGGCCGCATTTTTTGTGGCTGTAAGTTTGCCACCGGTATAGAGCGGCTGGCTCAATTGGAAATTATATCCGTAATAATTTAGACTATCGTCAATATTCTGCTGTTGCGGTCCATTGGGCCCATATATCTGCTTCGATAATGCATTACCCAGATTGACTATGCCCTGAGCAAGCTGAGCCTCAGCCGGTTGTTCATTATAGTGATTATAGGCGCCATTTAATGTTAATTGGGGTCCATAAGCTGAAAAAGCTTGGGCCAATTTATCCCTAGCTATCTTCACATTATCCTGGGCTAAGCGACGTTGTAGACTATTTTCCATCGCGATCCGAATCGCTTGATCAATAGAGAGCGCCTGGATAGGTTCTTCTGCCCAAACAGTATTAAACCCTAAGACTAAAGTTACAAAGGTAATTATAAACAATCGCCATTTAAAGTTTTGCCAAGGCTTTACGTTTAACCTCATATTATTCACTCTTTCATCATTTATTTAGAAGCGAAACCGCTGTTCCATCCCCATCGAGGCCTTTAATTTTTCAGCCTCAGAAATAACTGCCGCGCATTGCTGGTGTAAACCATCTGGCATACAAGCCCCGACATGCGGGACAATTAATTATTTCCCATGTTTTCACCCCTTAAGAACTAGACATCAATTAATTTAGTCGTCATATGTATAATATCTTTACATGTGTATAATTAGAGTTTATACTTAAAATAAGCATCAAGCAAGAAACATAGCTAACCGTATTGTAGAATAAGCTACAAAAATTGATTTGTGTAGCCGTTTTTACAGATGAGTAATCAACTAAAACGTGAAAGAGATGAATGTTATGATAACAAAACTTGAGGAAAAAAAAGAGGATTTAAGAATTAGACGAACTTACAAGTTATTATTTGAAGCGTTGATCGCTTTGTTAAAAGAACGATCGTTTGAAGAAATCAGCGTTACTGACATTTGCGAGAAAGCCATGGTTCATCGGACAACCTTTTATAAACATTTTCAGGATAAATACCATTTGCTACAGTTTGGCATCAAAGAGCTCCAAAAAAGCTTTGATGAACTCAGCTTTACGAATGAAAACTACAACAACCCGCAACAATACTATATGGAATATTTCCGACGCGTATTGCATTTCGTTGCGGATAATTATCAAATGTCTTCCGCCATAATTTCCAATACTGAAAATGAAAAAGGCGCCATATTGGTTATGTTTTATTTATTAATAGCGGAAGACATAGCGAAGAAATTAGAACACTTTGAAAAAAAAGGAATCACCAAACACAGCGTTCCTACGCCGATTATCGCTAATTTTCGTGCAGGCGCCTTGATTGCTTTAACCCGTTGGTGGATTCAAAATGGCATGCCAATCTCAATTGACGACATGATACAATATGTGGATTCAATGCTTATGGAATATTAATGAGCTACGTTTAAAGGATAAAACTTAACAACGCAGCCATATCCGGCCATATTTCTTCATGCTTATCTGCCAGGCTTCCCTTAACTATCTGTACTTTCCAGGCTTCTATTATGTTAAGTTACCAGGTTGATTTTTTCTTTGACTACCTCGGTAATGGCTTTCATGGACGGCTCGAAAATCTTCCGGGGATCGAACATCTCCGGATTTTCCCCCAGGGTATGACGGATTGATTGAACCTGCGCTACCGCCAAATCAGTCCATACATTCAATTTTCGGATCCCCAACTGAACGCTTTTACGGACCATACCGTCGGGCAAATTGGAACCGCCATGCAATACCAACGGGATATCGATGAGGGCCTTAATTTTTTCCAACAGCTCAAAATTTAGTTGTGGTTCTCCCCGGTAAAGTCCATGCGAAGTCCCTATGGCCACCGCGAAGCAATCAATCCCCGTTTCCATCACGAACTTGACGGCTTCCTCCGGGTCGGTCATTGTCTCTTCCGCTCGTTTAACATCAACATTACCTTCTTTACCACCAATCCGCCCCAGCTCCGCTTCTACCGAAACTCCCGCCGCATGGGCCACTTTCACGATTTCTTGGGTAACCCGCAGATTATCTTCAAATGGCAACTTGGATGCATCGATCATCACTGACGAAAAACCACACTTAATTGCTTGAACAATTGTATCAAAGTGGGTACAATGATCCAAATGCAAAGCTACCGGAACTTTTGACTTTTCAGCCGCCACTCTTCCCAAAGCGGATACATAGTCCAAACCGGCATATTTTAACCCGCCTTCGGTTACCATCAAAATAACCGGGGCGTTTAGCTCTTCGGCTCCTGCCATTATAGCTTTTACATATTCCAAATTGATAAAATCAAAAGCGCAAACCGCTCCTGGCCGATCCGTACTCAATAAATCCCCAAGCGGGACAAGGCTCATTGGACTTTCCTCCTTAATTCAAGTTCATATTTTTCTAAGCCGCGGGCAAAAGCATAGGGAGAGGTAACTTCCGTGATTTTATGGTGAAATAGAGCCATCATTTCTATTGCCAAAATCGCCGTTCCAAACACAAAGGTCAATAATCAATCCTGCAAAAGATCGGAAGGAAAGTCCCGCCAACGGGGTTGGCCCTGGATACCACCTGCTGCAGTTGTATTCATGGCTCCGCAATAACTACCCAAGCGTAAAGATTTCTCAACGGAAAATCCGCTTAGATAACCTTTTAAGAAACCGGCATCAAAACTGTCTCCAGCACCTACTCCATCCACATACTGAATAGGAAAGGCAGGCATACTCCAAATTTTATCTCCTTGACGAGCGATGGAACCCAAATTACCCCTTTTTACCACGACCAACGGCACTATTTGGGACATCTTTTCCAAAGCGCGGTCCAGGTCATCAATACCCGATATGGCCATCAGTTCATTTTCGTTCGGCAAAAAAACATCAGTCAATTCTAAGATTTTATATACTCCATCCCACTTCTCTTCGGGGTCCCAATTGGTGTCAATACTCACCGTTAAACCCAGACTCCGAGCCATCGTTAATATTTCAGGGAAGTGGGGCTTTAAATTCGTCAATAAAAAATAACTTCCTACATGAATATGTCTTGCCTTTGCTAGCAATGTTTCAGTTACACGCTCAAAGGGCATTGCCGTTATACCCGTCTGGTCGGTCAAAATCGCCCGATCGTTTCCCCGGCAAAGCGCAAAACTGGCGGCGGTTCTAAAGCCCTTTTTCATCTCTACCAAGCTAACATCAACTCCAGCTTCGGCTAAACGTGATAACATAAAACGGCCGAACAAATCCTCTCCCATAACTCCCGCCACTGCTGTACGAAGTTGAAGTTTTGCTGCCTGGCAGGCAAAGATTGGGCAAGAACCGCCTAATTCCAATAAATATCCGGAAATCATTTTTTCTTTCTGGCCAAATTCGGGGTCGGCATCGGCTAAAACCAAGTCAACATTAAGGTCGGCAAGTGTTAAGACATCAAATTCGGGCATTCTCTGATCACTCCTGGGTTTACTATTCTTTCAAATAAGGTCATCTAACAGCGACTCACTATGAATTCCCAAAAATCGCTTCCAAATGATTTTATGGCAAAAATGAGCTGTCCCAAAAGAAATTTAATGATTAAGATATACAACAAAGAAGTTTGCCTTTTAACTATGTTTTATATTGCATATCTCATTTTTTTAAAATACTTTTTAGACAGCCCATTTATCAAGTAATTCGAGTAATTGTTTTCGAAAAAATATTTTACTTCAATTTTTTACCATCAACAACTTTGCCCTTTAAGAAACCAGCGATATCGTCAGCAGCTGCTTTCGGTGAGCGCGAACCCAACATGGCTTGTTGAATTGCCACGATGGTCTTCTGCACTAATTCATCATACCATTCAACCAACGGAAGCGGTTTGGCAACCTGCGACTGTTGGCCAAATTGTCTCCAATATGGATATTTCTTGAGCAGCTGATCATCTTTATAAAGATCATTGAACAAAGGTAAACTTCCGATTTCCATTGCCCGCTCTTTGTCTTTTTCTTTGGAAATCATGAATTGAATATACTTCCATGCTAAATCGCGATTCTTACTGTTCCTCGGAATTGAAAAAGCTTCCGGTAAAGTTAGGGTTGTCTGTAATGAAGTCGTTTTGCCGGGAAGCCATGGCGCTACCTCGATTTGTCCTACAACTTTGGACTTCTTGGAATCATTTGCGTAATTGAACGTACTTGGCGGTCCTTGGAAAAAGAAGGCGCTTGAACCTCGATAGAATAAATCGGCTGCCGCTTCTTGGGAAAGAGTGGTACTTGATGGATTAACCAGTTTTTCCTTTTTCATCATATCCACCATAAAGGTGATCGCATCCAATGAAGGAGACTTGTTAATCGTAATTTGGCCCTTATCATTGAAATAATTTCCACCATAACTATGCAGATAAAATGCAACGGAGTTTGCCAGGGCCCATTCTTGATTCCAATACTCAGCGATGGGATATTCACAAATGCCCGCTTTTTTAAGCGCCTTGGCTTGAGTTATTACCTCAGCCCAAATTTTTGGCGGCGCCTTGAAACCGGCTTTTTGCAGTAATGTTTTGTTATAAAAGAAGAAACGGGTGTCATTATTCCACGGAATCCCCAATAACTTTCCATTTCGCGTGAATGTACTCACTAGTCCCGGCATTAAACTGTTTATATATTGTTTATCGGCAATATCATTAAGGGGGCTTACCCAGCCAGTTGCGGCAAATTTGGCGACCCAGCCATTATCAAATTCGATAACGTCGTAGGAACTTCCGCCAGTTGCCAAGTCGGTTAATACTTTATCAGCAACTTCATCCCAGGACATCTGAATGAACTCTACTTGAACTCCAGTTTTTGACTCAAACTCTTTGGTCTGCTTTTCCCAAATACCAATTAAATCCATTTCGTGTCTCGGCATAATCACGGTTATTTTTGAAGCCGCATGGGCTATAATGGTTCCGGTGAGGGAGAAACCGACTAAGGTCACTAATATCAATAACATTATCATTTTACGTTTCATAACATCACTCCTTTTAATTTTTTGTGGATCCGGACTTATGGGAAACTACAATCCACCTCCTTCTCCATTAAACAAACTCTTAATTGGGCTATCAACCTTTAACTGCCCCACCGGTAAGGCCTTGAACGATATACTTTTGAAATACCAAAGCCATGACGACCGGAGGCAAACTGGCGATTACACCAGCCGAAGCCATAGCAACGTAATCGATCCCAACTTTACTGGAAAACTCTGAAAGCAAAACGCTAATGGTTTTGGAGTTTAAAGTTGAACTTAAAATGAATGCCGTAAAAAACTCATTCCAAGCGATAATAAAGGCAAAAATCCCGCAAGCTGCAAGACCCGGAGTTGAAAGCGGAATAATGATTCGAAATATGGTGCCAAATCTAGAACAGCCATCGATACGGGCCACTTCTTCCAAATCTTTCGGTACACTGGTAAAATAACTTCTCATTAGCCAGACCATCAGGGGCAGAATAAAGGAGCAATTGGCAAGAATCAACGCCAAACGGGTATTCAGCAGCCCTAAATTCTTCATGATGATATAAAGCGGGATAATTAAAACAGCCAAAGGTAAAAACTGGGTTATCAATATCAAAAGATATAAGGGTTTCTTGCCTTTAAAATTCAACCGTGTAAAAGCATATGCCGCGAATGTCCCGGCAAAAAGGCATATCAACGTCGATGAACCGGCGATAATTAGACTATTAAGAAATCCATATCGCAGGTCTCGATTAGGGCTCGACGAATCAGCCGTGCTCAGAAATATTTGTTGATAATTTTCGACATTAATCTTTTGAGGTATCCAATGTAATGGAATCGCAGTGAGGTCAACCCGGTAGGATATACTGCTTATAATAAGCCAAGTATAAGGCGCCAAAATACATATACTGATAAGAAAAACAGTCAAGTATAGTAAAATCCTCTTCCATTTTCCCCTTTTTAGTTTCTGAGAAAGCGTGGACTTTGTTAAAATACCCTGCCTATCATTATCAACATTTTTCAAATTTGTCATATCTTTTACCCTCTTCACCATTTACTTTCAGCAGAATCTTCAGAAAGGATTCTTCAATAAATCTTAGTGAATTCTTAACGGCAAATTTATCTACAATACTAATACAATCATGAATCAAGCTCTTGCTCTGATAATAAATTTTTGACGTATAACATTACCAATATCGTTGCTGCAAGGGTCAAAATATAAGCCAATGCTGATCCATAACCAAACTTCAAAAACTTAAAAGTATTTTGATAGATATAGTAAGTGAGTACATTCGTGGCATCCGCCGGCCCGCCTTTGGTCATGATATAGATCAGGTCAAATTCTTTTAAAGCCCATATCGTTTTCAACACTAAAACCACCATGATAACCGGTTTTAACATTGGAATCACAATCTTTCGCAAACATTGAAATCCGGTGGCTCCATCAACCGTGGCGGCCTCATATAATTCTTTTGGCACGGATTGAAGCGCCGCTAAAATGAGTAAAATAGCCACCGGAGTTTCCTTCCAAATATTTGCAAGGATTACAATATGAAAAGCGGCAATCGGATCCCCAAGCCATATCTGATAGGATTTGAGTAATCCAATTTGATTTAATAGAGCATTAAAGGCTCCATAATTTGCATCAAATATCCATTTCCACATAATCCCGTTAACTACATAAGGTAGCGCCCACGGCAAAATGATTAGTCCGCGAACAAAGCCTCTTCCCTTAAAATTCTGGTTTAAAATAAGTGCGATACAAATTCCCAGCGCGGTCTCGATGGAAACGGTCAATAATGCAAAATACCAAGTCTTGCCGAAGGCCGCCCAAAACATCGGATTCTTTAGGGCTTCAATATAATTACCCAAACCAACAAAATCCTTGCTACTGGCAGGATTAAGCAAATCCATCTTGGTTAGGCTGATCATCAAAGAAGAACACATTGGAAAGACTAATAAACCAAAAATAATCATTGCGGCCGGTAATAATAATATAAAAGCTAATATTCCGGGTCTTTCCAACAGACTCAGATGAGACCGTAATATTTTAGACATCGATAAGCCTCCTCGATAGACAAATGATGAACTCATTGTTGTTTATAACTTAATCCAGGCATCCAAACCCTCCGGTTGGTCCGGGTTAAATCCTTTTTGGATGGCTTTATAGTAAGCCAAGATTTGTGGTATAAAAATAAGAGGAAGTCCATATGACGCATTGCTCAGAGTAATCTCGGACGAAACCGCTAATTTCACGCCCGGAATATTACCCTTGGGAGTATCGCTATATGTAATCACGGTAGCTCCTTTTTTGATTAAATCACCGGCTAAAGCCGTTTGATATTCATAACCTTCGGAGCTAAGACACATAATGACCAAAGAATGTTGATTAATTAATACCATCGGCCCATGTCTGACATCAAGCAGATGATAATACCGCCCCGGAGTTCGAGCAATCTCCGTAAAAGCCAGAGCGCCCTCGCCGGCAATCCCTTGTAGCTCGCCGTCTGCCAATATCACCGCATCCCTCCAGTCGACTTCCGCAATCCCTTTTAATTGTGCTTCGTATTTTTCAATAAAATGCTCTCCGGCATCGATCGCTGTATTTAATTCACTAATGAGCTTTTGATCATTAGCTAAATACGCCAGCACTAATAAATTCGTTAAATAAAGATTGGTCACCGTCCTTGTTTGACAAACGCTTTCATCAAAAGCCCATGGAATTTCTAAAGTTAAATCCGCAATTTTAGCAAGATCTGAATCCTCTACACAAGTGATGCCTATAACCGGCACGGATGGCTGCAATGCTTTGACATTTTTTAGCGCTTGTATCACTTCACTGGTACTCCCGGAACGGGTTGGAGCAATAATGAACGCACCATCAAACAGTTTTTGGTAGCTTTTATAATGAAGCATCAAATCTCCGGAAGCAATAGCCGTTGCGGGTCTATCCAATCTTATCCTGCAGGTAAATTCGGCGGACTGGCAAAGATTATAACTTGAACCACACCCAGTAAATATTATACTTTGAGGCGATCTATCTTTGTAGAAACGAAGCAGTTCTTCTTTCTTTGAAGTGACATAATCAAAAGTTTTTCTTAATGCTGTATATTGAGATTTTATCTCCGCATAAGTATAATTCATGATTTTCGGCTCTCTTTTCGTTTTATTTATAACATCATCTTATTATATTGTTATAACCATTAATTCTAACAAACCGCTCCATCATAATGTCTTCATTCACCTCTTCTTTTAACAAACTTATTCAACCGTATATGAAAAAAGGTGTATATATCTTTTTCTATACCAATAAAATATATCATATCAGTCCAGATGTCAAGATATATTACACGTATTTCATATCAATAATAAAAACTTACATTTTCATCACATTGGTTGCGTAACGCATTATTTTAAACAAATCTTATATTTGTATCGATCGCCCCGGATGATTCCCCGGCAAAATTCCACCACCCGCTCATTTGCATAGGTAATCCTTTCTAACAAAAGACCCGGCGCATTTTTGCCGACATGTAAATGAGCGGCATCACTCGAATGAATAATCACAGCCTCAAATGTCTCAATCGCTTCATTGGGAATCAAATTATACCGGATTGTCAAAGCATTATATAAGCCTTTGGCCTCAATTTCATCTGCAGTTAAGCCGGGGCATAATTCACAGGGTATATAGGATGTTTCAACGGCAAATGGTTCATCATTGGCCAATCTGAGCCGCCTGATATAATAGACTTCCGTTTCCCTCTCATTAAAATGTTTGGCAATACTTTCATCGACTCTGATTTTTTTGAACTCAATCATTTTAGTACTGGGAGCATACCCCATGTTGCGAATTTCTTCACTGAAACTGTAAAAATTGGATAGTCTTTGTTCGATCTTGGGAGCAGTCACAAAGGTGCCTTTCCCTTGTTTCCGATACAAAAAACCCTCGTCCTCCAACTCTTGCAACGCCTGCCGAACAGTAATCCGGCTGACTTCATATAAGTCACACAATTCCCTTTCAGTAGGTATCTTACTATCAATCTCCCACTCATTGCTTTTGATTTTGTCCACCAAAATTTCTTTTAATTGATAATACAATGCGACTGGCGCTTTTTCATTCAGTAAAATTGTTTCCACCACGCTTTTAATTGGTTATAACAATATAATATATTATCCCTGAAAACTTTTCAAGCTCTTTGGGGAAATTTAAGTTTAAGCTTTATACCTATTATAATGTACCGCAACTAACTTACCAAAGGGTATTAAAAGCTGCCATAAACGGTTAAACTTCTATCAAAGCCCAGGTCGATATAAAGCAGTTTATCAATAAATCTAAAAGGATATATTTATCTTTCCTAGAATTATTATACTTCTATTCTTTATAAAACTAAAACTTTCAACACGAAAGGTTAAAAAATCATGGAACCCGATGAACTGCAAAAAGATTTTGAAGGTTATTGCCCGTTTTTAAAAAAAAACCATACAATCCAGGTTTTATATACTTTAATTAAACTGAATAATGCTCCATCACTATATAAAGCTTTCGCATTTGATTGTGGTCACATGGAGAATTGTCCATTGGAAATTTGCCCAATTGGGGGAAAAATACCTGATTTATTTGAGGCTGACCAGGATTTCAAGATTTAAGACAGGCTCAATTTTCTTCGGCTTTGTTATCTTTCTGTTATTTCCTAAACTCCTCACCCATGAACCGTTCCATGTTGAAACAAAAAAATCAGCCAAAATAATTCTTAGCTGATTTTTCTTTTGCTTCTTATTGAAATGACTGTTCCCGATTAGGCATCCTTATTCAGGTCGAAAATGACAGCCACCAGGATAATGATACCCATAGCAATCGTCTGCCAATAAGATGACACTCCCAATAAACTCAAGGCGTTGTTAATAACTCCGATGATCACCAGACCGAGTGTGGTTTGAATGATCCCCCCGCGACCGCCCGACATACTGGTCCCGCCCATTGCCACTGCAGCAATTGCATTTAACTCATAGCCTTGGGCCGCATTGGGTTGTCCGGCTTGCAACCTGGAAGCCAGTGCCGCTCCACCCAGCGCAGCCAATACTGAACAAATCATATAAACATAAAACTTAATCTTAACGATATTAATCCCGCTTAGTTTGGCAACTTCTTCATTGCTTCCCACGGCAAAAACATACCGACCAAAGCAAGTTCGGGTTAGTATAATATGAGCGATAACCATAATGATAGCCGTCACAATTACCATTACCGGTATGGGGCCGATATATCCTATCCCCATCCAACTGAAGGAATCCGGCAAACCAAAAACCGGTCGGGATTCGGTATATACATAAGCTAAACCGCGGGCTACACTCATAATCGCCAGAGTGGCTATAAAGGGAGGCACTTTTAACTTGGCAATGTTCAGCGCCATAATACCGCCAAAAATACCTCCAATAACGATTGCAGTTGCCAAAATCACCAAAACTCCGGTTAAAATGCTGGCATTGGGAAAGAATTTGATCGTCACGGTAGCCACGATGCCCGCCAATGCCGCCACAGATCCTACCGACAAATCAATTCCATTGGATAGGATGACAAAAGTCATTCCCGTAGCCAGTAGCGCATTAATGGCTATCTGCATCATGACATTGACCAAATTATTGGGATCTATGAAACGCGGTACAAAAAGAGCCGACATCACTATCAGCAGCACAAAAAAGAGTACCAGTGAGTTTTCCTTTGCATATTTGTTAAGCCGCTTTAAATCCAAGGCATTGCCCATTCGATTAACCTCCCTTAACTTCCACTAATACTGGCGAGTTGCAAAATATCCTTCTCATTAATTCCTTGATTATCGATGATTCCTGAAACCTTTCCTTCCCGCATCACCATGACCCGGTCTGAAACCCCCAAAATCTCCGGAAGCTCCGAAGAAACCATGATAATACTGCCGCCCTCTTCTACAAATTTCTTCATCAAACTATAGATTTCAGCCTTGGCGTTCACATCAATGCCTCGGGTAGGCTCGTCCATAATAAGAATTCTGGACTTGGCCGCAAGCCATTTGGCGATAACCACCTTTTGCTGATTACCTCCGGAAAGGTTTTTTACCGGAGCATTGGCATTTGGTGTTTTCGTGCGTAACATTTGAATAAAATCTTCAGCGATTTGTGATTCCCATCCAAAGTTGATAAAACCAAATTTGGAGTTTACAAATAAACTGGCAAGAGAAGTATTTTCCTTAACACTCTTTGACAATAAAAGCCCTTGATTCCGTCGGTCTTCCGGTATCAAGCCCACACCTGCTTTGATCGCTTGTTGAGGTTCAGTAAATCTTACCGGCTCACCGTTTAAAAAACATTCTCCGCGGTCAATACTGTCTGCGCCGAAGATAGCCCTCATCACTTCAGTTCTACCGGCGCCTATTAAACCTGCCACACCTAAAATTTCTCCCCGTCTCAAGCTAAAAGAGATGTTTTCAAAAACTTCTTTCCGGGTATAATTTCGAATCTCCAACACTACTTCGTCGGCAGGAGGTATTTCCGATTTATAATAAAATTGCGTAACTTCTCTACCTACCATTAGCGCAATCATATGGCTTTCATCAATTTCTTGAAGGGATACCGTCTTTACAAGCTGTCCATCCCGCAGGATAGTAACTGTATCTCCAATTCTAGCGATTTCTTTTAAACGATGGGATATATATATAATGGCTACATTCTCTCGTTTTAACTTGTCAATCACTTTAAAAAGCGCTTCAACCTCATGTTCTGATAAAGACGAGGTAGGCTCATCCATAATGACCAATGAACTATTTTGCGAGACCGCCCTGGCAATCTCCACCATTTGCTTGTCGGCATTGCTTAACCGGCGAATGACCGCCTTCGGATTGATCTTAACTCCAATACTTTCCAGTAATTGACTGGTATCCTTGTTCATTTTCTTGCGATCGACAAAACCGGACTTACCGATTTTTGGCTCCCGGCCCAGAAAAATATTTTCAGCAACCGTGAGGTCGGGAATAACGCTTAATTCCTGGTGAATTACACTGATACCGGCAGCCAGAGACTCACGGGTATTTTTAAAATCGACTTCCTGACCGCTTAATTTGATAATTCCTTCATCGCGGGAATATACACCGGAAATAATTTTGATTAAAGTCGATTTTCCAGCGCCATTTTCGCCCAACAATACATGCACCTTGCCGGGATAAATATTCAAATTAATATTTGACAAAGCCTTGACCCCGGGAAAAGTTTTACTAACTCCGGCCATTTCTATCAATGGCATTTGATGCATGGTCTTTCCTCCTGACATTCGAGTACTCAGCGCGCCGGCCGAGGCTGTTTAAAAAGCAACTTGAAATCAATAAGAAATACAATATATAGTTTCATCGGATGTGCCAATTTCAATATATTGTATTTCTTGATCGTTAAATTTCCTTTTGGACAGCCCCCTCGCGCGCGACTTTTATCAACCAGATCATTGGGGCCGTGGAAGGAGATGTCTCCTTCCACCGTAACCTAACCGTAAAACTGTAGCCCCGATAGCTCTTAAAGATTGGTTTTATCAATGACTTTCGGAGCGATTGGAATTAATTTGGGAACGGTTTTGCCGTTCAGTTTATCCATGACGGCATCCAAAGTTCTAGCGCCGATAGCCGTAGGATCTTGAGCTATATCGGCTTTCCAGTGTCCACCGCTTTTGATTTCAGCAATACCTTCGGGATTACCGTCGAAACCAATGACCTGGACGTTACGGTTGGCGGCTTTGATTGCAGATAAAGCTCCCATGGCAAAAGGATCGCCAACACCGAAAATCACTTGAAGATTCGGGAATTTAACGAGCATGTTTTGGGTAACATCAGCAGCTTTCGCTTGATCGCCCGAGCAGTTTTGAACGTCGACCACTTTGATATCGGGATAATTTTTCGCTAAGAATTCTTTGAAACCTTTTTCACGGTTAACGCAACTTTCAACTTCGGAATAAGTCACAATTGCAACTTCACCTTTGCGGCTGGGAAGCATTTTCTTGGCTACATAATCAGCTGCCAATTCGCCGCCTTTGTAGTTATCAGTGGCAACATGGGCTGTCGTTTGTCCGTCCGATGAGATATCCATTGTAAAGACAGGAATATTTACTTTGTTGGCCAGTTCCACCATGGATTTGCTTCCTGCGGAATTGGTGGGGCAAAGGATAATCGCATTCACCTTTTGGGTAATAAAATCTTGAACCTGGCTGAGTTGCTTGTTGGAATCTCTGGATGCATCTTGAACGATCAATTTGACTCCGAGTTTCTTTGCCCTTGCGATTAAGGATTTCTCAATGTTGTTGTAGAAAACATGCTCACGGGTGAGCAAGCTGACGCCGACAACAACTTTTTTGGGAGCCGCGATTGCAGCCACAGTAAGGCTTAAAATCATGAGAACCACGAGCGAGACGAGGATAATCCGGGTAAATCTTTTCATGTTTGTTCCTCCCATTTTTGATTTTTTGTATGCAAAAGGGCTTTTTGGCTACCCCTTTTACCAAAGGTTAAGCTTTACCTGCGCTACCGCAAAGGTTAATTTTTTGTTTTACAATTTCTTGAACGGCTTTTTTCCCACCGGCCATAAACTTCTTGGGGTCGATAATACTTTGATCAACCAGCGCAGCCCGAACTCCCCGAGTTAGCGCAGCCCGAAGCTCGGTGGCAAAATTGACCTTGCTGATACCAAGGGCAATTGCTTTTCGCACCATATCATCGGGAACACCGGAAGCCCCATGGAGTACCAAAAGCACTTCTACAACCTTACGAATTTCCCCAAGCCTTTCAAAGTCCAGTTTGGGTTCTCCTTTATAAAAACCGTGGGCAGTTCCAATCGCAACGGCCAAAGAATCAATCCCGGTCTGCTTCACAAATTCCTTTGCTTCAGCCGGATCAGTATAGGTTGCCGATTTATCGCTAACCTCCAAGCCGTCTTCTTTACCCCCGACTTTGCCCAGTTCGGCTTCAACGGGAATCCCGACCGCACGGGACATTTCCACGACTCGTTTTGAAATTGCGATATTTTCTTCAAAAGGAAGCTTTGAGCCATCAATCATAATCGATGTATATCCTGCGTGTAATGCCTGCACTGCCAAATCAAAACTTTCACCATGATCAAGGTGAAGAGCTACCGGAACCGGACAGGACTCGGCAGCAGCATGAACCATGGCAGCCAACATTTTAACTCCGGCATATTTGACAGTGCCCGGTGTGGTTTGTATCATCACCGGAGCCCGGAGTTCAGTCGCTGTCTCCAATACTGCTTGAACCATTTCCATATTTTCAATATTAAATGCCGCTACTGCATAATTTCCCTTTTGGGCATCTTCCAGCATTCGCTTACTTGTAACCAAAGGCATTTTGGCAACACATCCCTTATTTATTGTTTCACTATTTGAATTAAGGCCTCATGAACAAATTTTTTCGATATTGACCTGCGGCAGCATTTTCTGAAAGTCTTCAGCCGTACAAAGTAGAGTACCCTCGCGAATCAGAGAGGCATTGGCCGCCGCTACTCCATACCGGAGCATGTCCGAAATATTCAGTTGTTGTTCTATAGCCATACATACTCCAGCCACCAGGGAATCACCGGCCCCTTGAACTCCCCGCACTTCAATACTGGATGCCGGCGCAAACCAAGCCTGATCCTTACTTACGACAACCGCGCCATCCTTTCCCATGGTAACACAGACAATACCCACTCCCTGTTCTATGAGTTTCCTGGAAATAGTAACGATATCCTGTTTATTTTGCACCTTCACCTTGAATGCGGATTCGAATTCATACAGGTTGGGTTTAATAAAATAGGGTCCAGCCTTCAAACCATCCAGAAACAACTCCCCGTCAGCGTCTAAAACTGTTTTGACTCCGCTCTCTTTTACGGTTGTAATTAAAGTCCGATAGATATCTTTAGGAACTCCAGCCGGGACACTGCCATTAAAAACCATAATGGATGAATTTTTGACCCTGTCATAAACCAATTTATGAAGCTCAGGTAAAATTTCCGTGATAACCGGGTAACCATTTTCATTAAACTCGGTCATCACATGACTTTGTTCATCAAAGACCTTCACATTGGTTCTAAGGGTCCCTTCAATATTGATAAATTGGTATTGGATACCGCTTTGTTCCAAACTTGCCTGGACAAAATCCCGGTTATTAATATAATTAAAGCCTAAAGCCTCAGTCTGTCCGCCTAATTGGTGAACCGCAATACTTACATTAATACCCTTGCCCGATAAGTCGGAACGGGTGTGAATCACCCGGTTTAACCCGCCATACTTGAAATCTTTAATTGTAATGGTTCTATCAATGCAAGGATTTAGCGTTAGTGTTGTAATCACTCAAAATCTCCTCCTTGTTGCAAAAAACAGCTATCCGGCGTAGTTGTCATTTATCCACGAAGCCATGGACCGAAAGATGATCCATACCGAGACAGCTCCCGCATCTTCTAGACCAATCGCATTCTGTCCGAAAGATTTTGCCCGACCGAATTTTGCCACACATTGTTTGGTATATTCTTTTCCAGCTTCTGCTTGTTTAGCTGCCCGATTAAAGCCCTCCACGAGGCCGATACCCAAGCTTACTGCTTCCTGCAGACCCATGACCGCCGGTTCAAAGGCATCCACCATTGTTTTATCACCGATTTGCGCCTTGCCACGTTTCTTGAGAGCCACCAGTGACCTTTGAAAAATATCCGCAATGCCCTGAAGGTCAATTTCTTTTACCCGTTCAATCCCAATAATGCCGCTGATAAAAACTGTCCCAAAAAGCACTCCCGAGGCCCCTCCCATGGTGTCCAGAAGAGTCATGCCGACACAATGAAATACTTCATTAATGGAGCCAAATTCTTTTGCATGAAGTTCCTTTTGAACTTCCTTAAATCCCAGCGACATACTGGTGCCGTGGTCGCCATCGCCGATTTTCTTGTCAATAACCGTCAAATAATCCTCAGAATCAATCATTTGCTGGGCAACAAAACCAAACATTTTTTGTAGATCGCCCGCAGTTAAAGAAGTTTTCAATCTATCACCAACCCTTGCAGCGCTTTTTTCCTAAAAAAAGGTGAATCAGCGGGATAATTATAATAACCTTTCAGTTCATCATCTAATCGAAGCAAGGAAATTGAAAATCCGCCGGTTCCCTGCGGAGCTAACAGGGTGTCGATAAACATGTCGTATGTTTTTAGCGACTTTTGATCCAACACCATTTTGATCCTGCGATTCACAATACAAAGCTCGAGTAAACCGGTAAAACCGAAACCATTGACGAATACTGCTATTTCATCTGTAGTAGCCGGCTTTAAATCGCCCAGCAAATAATCCATCATAACATCAACAATCTTATCTGCCGACATCAGCTTTGTTTTCAATATTCCCGGTTCTCCATTAAATCCCATACCGAATTCTATCATCCCCGGTTCCATATCAAACATCGCCTCCCCGGTGGAGGGTAAATATCCGGGAGAAGTTGTTACGCTAAGTGTGCGAATATTCTGGTTCGCTTTTCGAGTCACTCGTACCAATTCATCCAGGGTAAGACCGGCATCGGCGGCCGCGCCGGCTATTTTAAGCACAATGGCGACTCCGGCCACACCCCGACGTTCATCGGATTTTTCAAAAGGGGCGGACGTTATATCATCACTTACAAACACCGATTGAATTTTGATTCCCTCAAGCTGCAACAATTCTCCCGCCAACTCAAAGTTAAGGACATCTCCGGCATGGTTAGTGGCTAAAAAAAGAACTCCCTTTTGATGATTCACTGCCTTAGTTACATTCATAATGGCCTTAGCCGGGGGCGCGGCGTAAACATTACCCAAAGCCACCCCATCCGCTAAGCCGTTACCGACATAACCGATATTCCAGGGCTCATTACCGGCGCCGCCACCCGTCACAATGGCTACTTTATTTTTACGTTCTCTCAATACCAATCCGTTGGTGCTTGGAACCTTCTCAAGCAACTGCGGATTGGCGTATAAATAACCTTCCAGCATTTCACGGATCATGGCATCCGGGGAGTTAATGATTTTATTCATCTTTTATCACCACTCTCTGAATAATCTTGACGCAAACTTTCATTCACCGGGCTGAGCAACAATAACGTCTACCCCCAGCTCACGGATTTGTCTAATGTAGATTTCTTCCAGGTTCCAATCCGTAATAACCCGGTCAAGTCCTTCAATAGAGCACACCTTAGCCAGGGACGCCTCGTTAAACTTGCTGTAATCAGCCAACACGATTTTCTCCTTAGCCGATTTCAACATACATTGCTTGACTTGAGCTTCGTATGTATTGGGAGTGGTTATTCCATGTTCAATATCGATACTGTTGGCCCCCAAAAACACTTTATCAAAAAACAGACTTTCAATCGCTCTTTCCGCCAATCCACCGACACAGGATAAAATCCGGTGGCGGACATTACCTCCGATTAAAATCAAATCAATATCTTCGGCATCCACCATTTCAACTGCCAGGTTAATTGCATTGGTAATAATTACAATATTCCGTTTGTTGCCGTTTTTAATCAGTCTTATCAGTTCCAATGTTGTAGAACCGGCATCAAAAAATGCCGTTTCGCCATCCTTGATTTGTTCATAAGCCACTTTGGCAATGGCTCTTTTTTCAGCAGTATTTTTCTTCTCTTTCTCTTTTTCTTCAAACTCACGAATGGAAGTGGCCAGACTAACCGCTCCACCCCGGGTCCTTTTCAGGAATCCATAGCCATCGAGTTCATTTAATATCTTTCGAATTGTTACGTCTGACACGTTAAATAAATCGCGAAGTTCCCCTACTGAAACAGACGTTTTTTCTTGAAGAATATCAAGAATAGCTCGCTTTCTTTCTTCAGTAAGAATTTTTGACACCCCACTCATTAATTTCATTTACAACCATATATTATATTGTTTTGTTTCAAATGTCAAGTTTATAATCCTATTTCCAAAACTTTTTGATTAGATTTCGTAACTTTTCGAAATAATTTTCCTATCTTCTTCATTGACCCGGTCTCTATGTTCAAAAATCAGAAACGATACCTATTAGAGAGGATTTTTAAATGAGACATCTGCAACTCATTCAAAGGATTATTCAAGCGAAACTAACTTCCGTATTGTTTCATTAAATTTCGTTTGAAACGAATCCCAACTTCAAATGCCATTCCAAATTATCCGTCGAAAACTCTTTAGACGATTCTTTTTGATAAACCAGCGGACAGCTTCGGGCAATAAAAAGCGCCATAACAGTCGTAACACCGTATGGCGCTTCCATATTTTGGTTATTAACTTACATCCAACGATCGAATCCCTATTCGTTATTACGCTTCATTTTTCCAAAGTCCATGCACATTGCAATATTCCCGGGCGGTTACCGTTTGGGCGGAAATGCAGAAAACAGCTTCCGGCGCCTCGCCCGGATTTAAAAACTGGCGATAGGATTTACCGTCGGCGATAAGTTCAATCCATTCAATATAATGTTTTTCTTCCATTGGATGGGCAACGCTCCCCACCGTGACTTTGTACCCGGTATCAGTTTTCTCTATAACTGGAACATGCTTTTCCTTGGAGGCATCCACCGAATTTTCGGTAACCAACGCCATCGGTTCCCCGCAACAGATCAGCTGTCCGCCTCCACCATGAACCACTTCAACCATATTCCCGCAATGGGGACATTTGTAAATCTCTAATTTTGCAGCCATTTAGAACTCCTCCTTAAATTTAATTTAGATTTTAATTACATTTAGAGTCAAAAAAACGCTAAAGTGAGCTATTCCATCACAACTACGGCATCCTTCCTTTTCAACCGCAAAAGAGTTGTTTCTAAAACCCGCAATTCATGGTTTAATTTATCAGGCCCTAAATAAGCGGTTACCATATCCTGGCCGACAACCAGATCCATATTTTGAGGTTCCGGGCAAACCAGTACAGCCTTGTTCGAACCAAGCACCGGTGTCTGAAATAAATTGCCGCCGACTAATTCTTTGACCCGATCGATTTCCAGAACCCCGCTTTTGGCTTGGATTCGCTGCATCTGCATAAAAAGGTCGGGGCTTACGGTTAGTGCTACTTTTCCGGTCAACCCGCGATCTTGAAAAAACTTTATAGCCGCGGCAACATCTTGAAATGGGTTTTCCCCTTCCAGCCAATTCTTCTTTTCAAGATGTTTTACATCGGCAGCACCTGCCAGTCCTTCGAGCCCCATTTCCTTATTTCCCCAAAAAATCAAGGTATCTTCCTTCTTGGAACAAACCGCGGCCGCGCCGGCCAGCGGAGATAAATCCAAAGGCAATCCGAATTGCCTTCCGTTTTCCAGGTCCCGCCAGGAAATGGTACAGTCTTGAAAAATCATCGGTATTTCCGTGAATTTTCTGGCATTCACTTTAAGTGGGGCATATTCTCCATCACCAAAGAAACTGGTTTCTCCCTGAGGGATTTCACCATATTCATCAAGAGGTATACTTTGCGCGCCCGCTCCTAAGGGGCCGAAAATATGTAGAAACTTTCTTCCTACCAAAGTCTGCCGGGCCGTTTTTATCACCATTTCATCCATTTGATTCCACTGCCGACTTGAAAACGGGGAATCATCTCTTAATAAAAACTCCATCATCTTTTACCTCCTTTGCTTATTTTCCAATCAAACTACCCACCGTACCTCCGTCGGTTCCATTTTTTCCGGACTCAATGGTAATATTACTGGCAAATCCCAACTCTTCAAGCATTTCTTTGACCTCTCCCTCTCCACTCGCGAAATGGGCCGCTTCCTCAGGATCCAAGGCTCGTAACAAGGTCATTAATTCTCCGACATGGGCTTTTTCTTCATCGCGAATATCGGCGATTACTTTTTTGGCAAGCGGATCGTCCGTAGCCTGCACATGGGCATCATAAAGATAAATCGCCTCCAATTCCCCGGCGATATCCAGGCGGACCGCCTGAATCAATTCTTCTTTGGACATTTTTCGATTCACGTTTCCCTGAAAAGGGTTTGCAAAATTCGGCATTTTTTAGTCTCCTTTCCGATTCCCATTATTTTGGTCAGGTCAAAACCAAAACCCTTGTCCCCTTACGGTTGGTCAGAGCCGTATGCCAAGCCGCAGCTGTCTTGCTGGCATCTGCCGGCCTGACTACGGTCATATTTGCTACCGGGCAATTTATATCTCCTTGACGATTTCAGAGTAACTTTTACGTTTCTGTCTGGGGTACAAAGTTTTTGAGTCATCAAAATACCCCAAGGTAATCAACATCACCACTGTCTTGTTTTCATCTAAACCGAACTCTTTCCTGATTCCCTCAAAATCAATCCCGCTCATTGGATGGGAATCAATGCCAAACTCTTTGGCAACATACATGATCGACATCGCCAGCAAAGCCGCATTGCTTTCTGCAAATTTAATCCGCCGTTCCTCCGAGGAACCGTATAAGGCAGCCGCATACTGCTGGGCATTTTCCAACGCTTCTTTGTCAAGCATGAGTTTCAAATTATCCCAGGCCGGATTGACCGCTTGATACCCATTCAAATCTCCAACAATGATCAAAGTTACCGGCGCCTCTTTGATTTTTGGCTGATTGCCGGTGAGCGGGAAGAGTCTCTCTTTGGCTTCCACCGATTTCACCGCAATAATTTCCCATGGTTGCAAATTAAACGCCGATGGAGTCAGCGTAGCCAAATTAATTACATCCCTTAAAACATCTTCCCCGATTTTATGCTCAGGCTTAAAAAAATTCACGGAACGTCTTTCAGTAACAACTTTATTAAAATCCATGGTTATTCCCTCTTTTCAGTTTTAATATTCTTCCAAATGAACAAATTCACCGTTTTCAACCCAGTTCGCCGGACGCAGAACCATCTCAAAAATATTGTGAAGTAAGAAATAATGCTTTTCTTCTTCCCGGGCAATCTTCGTAAACAGTTCGCTTTGATTTTCATCCCGTACGTCGGCAGCTTTGGCAAGATAGAAATCCTGGCTTTTCTTCTCGGTTTCCATTGCCTTTTGATATAACTCAAGCTGGCTCGGGTCCAGGTTTTTAAGCTCATCCTTTGCAATCATTTCCTTAAAGATATTGCCGGCATTTTTCAACACCCCCGTCTCCCTCACTTGCTCCGGTACTGACCGCATACTTTTAAAATGTTGATAATGAGCCGCTTCATCCTCCGCCAGTTGGGTGAAAATTTCTCTAAAACCTGGATTGATAGCACTTTTTGCTAATTCCCGATAAAAGATTTCACCATCTTGTTCCATTTTCATTGCGATTTCCAAGGCATCCATTGGACAATCCCTCCTTTTATTACGTCTACCAGCTAAAATTTTACTTTTTCGCCGCCACGAATTCTCTCAATTTCTTTCGATCAATCTCCCTTTGATAGAGCGGTTCCCTGTTTTCCTGATAAAGCCCTTGATTATCTTCAAAGGTTTTTTTGGGATGAATATAAAAAACTCCTAAAGGTAATTTCTCAGTTTCAATGGCTTTGGCGAAAGCTGCAACCCGGTTATGCGGGTCATGGGTTTCATCCAGATAATAGGTATGTTCTTTAAACCACTGATATGTATTATGTTTATTAAATGAAACACACGGCTGCAAAACATCTACCAGGGCATAACCCCGATGTAAGATTGCTTTTTTGAAGATTTCTTTAGTCTGGGCTGCATCACCCATGAAAGCCCGGGCCACAAAAGATGCATCCAAACTTAAAGCTACCGCAATCGGATTAAAAGGTTCATGGGTAACCCCATTAATTTGGATGGGTGTTTGAAAACCCTGCCCGCTGGTGGGAGAAGCTTGGCCCTTGGTTAACCCATAAACCATATTATTATGGACAATATTGGTGATATCCGGGTTGCGACGGATGGTATGAAGAAAATGGTTACCCCCTTCACCGTACATATCGCCTTCACCGCTCTCGGCAATCACTGTTAATCCCGGGTTTACCGCTTTGATTGCAGTCGCCGGCGGCAAGGCTCGCCCGTGCAGCCCGTTAAAAAAATTGCACCGTAAATAGTGAGGTATTTTGGCAGCCTGCCCGATTCCGGAAACCATTACCAAATTTTCAGGTTGTATATTGAGCTCCGTCAGGGCCTGTTTTAAAATATTCAAAATCCCGAAATTCCCGCATCCGGGACACCAACTGATATCGGTCGAATCTATAGCATTCATCCTTTTAACTCCTCCCCGCATATTTCCAGAATTCTTTCCACCAATTCCTCAACGGAAAAAGGCATTCCGTTATATTTCAGAATTTGATTTGGAATTGAAATACCTGTTGCCAACTTAATTAGTTTACCAAACTGATTCGTGGCGTTACTCTCAATGACAACCGCTCGGGTTGCCTTTTGAAGATAGATCGAAATTTCAGGGGACAAGGGATAAACTTGTTTGAAATGAAGAAATGCCAGTTCAGCACCTTCAAGCATCTTCATCGCTTCCTTGACCATTTCATAAGTGGAACCCCAACCGATAAGCAAAGTACGGTAATGGGGATTTCCAATCAATTCCGGAGAGATACTGGCTTCTTTAATATACGACAACTTTTGGAGCCGCTTTTGATTCATCCTGATTCGCAAATCCAAATCTTCCGTAATATGCCCTGCCTCATCATGTTCATCACTATCCACCCCTACCAGTCCCTCGCCATAGCCGGGAATACCCCGGGGTGATATCCCGGTATCCGTGAACCTATAGCGTTGATAATCGGGAGGAGTCTCTACTATCTGCCCTGTCACCGGGAACCTCGCCGGATCAAGCGCCGGAATATCGCCGTAAGAATCGACTAGATATTGATCGGTCAGGACAAAGACCGGTACTTGAAATTGATCCGCCAATTGAAAAGCTTTTTGGGTAAGATAAAAAGCTTCTTCAATGTTTCCGGGAGCCAGGACAATCCTGGGGAACTCCCCATGGCCCGCATAAACGGCCAATTCCAAATCCCCTTGTTCAGTCCGTGTCGGCAAACCGGTTGCCGGTCCCGGACGTTGGGCCAAATGAACGACTACCGGTGATTCAATCATTCCGGCCAGGCTGATTCCTTCTGTCATTAATGAAAAACCGCCTCCGGAGGTTGTAACAATTGCGCGGGCGCCGGCATACCAAGCTCCCAAAGCCATATTGATAGCAGAAATCTCATCCTCTGCCTGCTCAACAACTATCGGAAAATCTCTTGCGTATTGAGCCAAATATGTAAGTACTCCCGTTCCCGGAGACATCGGATATGAAGAGATAAAATTGCATCCTCCGGCCAAAGCGCCCAGGGAAACGGCTTCTGCGCCATTGACAATCATATGATTTTCAACGCTAGAATCGACGGGCAAGTCAAATAGATATTGTCCTGAGTTTACGGTGCGAAGCTGAATTCCTAATTGATAACCTCTTTCGACCGCCACTAAATTCTTGTTGACAATCTCATCACTTTTAAAGGCAAAAAATTGTCTCACTTGATTCCCAGTAAGTTCAGGAGAAATGGCGAACAGACCTGCAATTACACCACATGCTACCGTATTAGCGAATATTGGGTTCCCAATTTCGGCGGCTATTTTTGAGAAAGGAACATCTTCTACCGAAATACCGTCCGGAGGAAGTATCTGGGCAACTTCGCCAATGATTTTGGTTCCTGAGGTTATCCGTTTTCCCAAATGAGGAATCGCCTCTTTGTCAAGGGGAATCAAAAGGTCGATCGTTTCGGAGAATGCTGCCACAGGACGGGAAGAAACTCTAATTTCCGTAGAATTGCTGCCGCCCCGAATCCTTGACATATATTCTTTAGCGGCAAAAATATGAAATCCGGCTTTTTTAAAGAGCTGAGTCAAAAAGGCCTCAATAGTTTGAATACCCTGTCCGGCTTCCCCGCAAAGTACAATTGTAATCCAATCCTTTGGAACCATTTATTACATCTCCTTAACCATAAAAATATTTAACTAAGTAAACTATTAATGTAATTATAATTCAATATGAAGTATTTTTCAACCCGTTTCAAAAATTTTTTTTTAATATTCGTTGGTTCTCTCCCTATTTGGACAAATATTATTTTAAACCGAATTCTTATCATTACTCTAGAAGCTTATATTTTGTTCCGGAAAATTTTGATTTCCATCGATTCCAGCGACGACGATGTTGGCAAAAAGATCGGCAATCGTCGGATCAAACTGACTCCCCGAACATCGACGAATTTCAATGACCGCTTCCATGACGGTCATTGCATCCTTATATGGTCGGGAGTGAGTCATAACGTCAAAAGCATCAATGATCGCGATTATTCTCGCCAATTTGGGGATTTCATTACCCTTGCGGCCCATAGGATACCCTTGTCCATCCCAACGTTCATGGTGAGAGAGAATTAAATCAGCAACATGCGACAACTCGGGAGTAGACTGGGCTATCCGATAACCAATTTCCGGATGCCTTTTCATTTCCCGCCATTCCTCTTCAGTTAACTGAAGCGGCTTAGTTAAGATATGATCCGGTATCCCGATTTTGCCGATATCATGTAATATCGCCAATAATCCTAACTCATCAAGTTCACTCGAAGTTAAACCCATTTCTTGTCCGATTTTGATAGCGATACTCATGATACGCTGCGCATGCTCTTCCGTCTCATTGCTGCGGGCATATAAAGTTTTTTCCAAAGATGTAATTAATGAGCTCCGGACGCTCTTCCCCTCCAGTAACTTGCGACGGTACATGATATCCTCAGCGTCCTTTAGAATCATGTGAATATCCGAATTGACCCCTTCTTTGGTTGCGGCGCCAAAAGTAATATTGGGTTGGATAGGATCCTGCGGCAACATTAAAAACTGCTCTTGAATTTGTTGGCAAAGTTCTAGGGCCTTACTTTCAGTTGTTTTGGGCAGTATGATAACAAATTCATCCCCGCCCCAACGGGCAACGATTCCCGCCCCTCGGCATACTTTTTCGAGAGTTCCCGAAATAGTCTTCAAAAGTTTATCACCCACTTCATGCCCGAAAATATCATTGGTTAATTTCAAGCCGTTTACATCGCCAATAACTAATGATAACGGTAGGAACTCAGGTATATCATAATGTTTTATCTCACGTTCAAAAAAAGTCCGGTTATATAATCCGGTCAGTTTATCATGAAAACTCAGATAACGGATTTCATTTTCCTGTAACTTTTTTTCAGTAACGTCCCTAAAAACCAGGACCACTCCAAACACCTTTCCATCCCTATCCCGGATAGGAGCTCCGCTATCTGAAATAAACCGTTTGGCGCCATTTTTTGATACCAAGATGGTATTATTGGCCAATTCAATCACCCGTCCTGTAATTAACGCTTTTTGGACCGGATTTTCACAGACTTGGTTTGTTTCTTCATCCACAATATAAAAAACTGAAGATAGCTGCTGGCCAACGGCTTCTTCAAAGCTCCACCCCGTTAGTTCTTGCGCGATTTCATTAATTAAAGTCACTCTTCCATCGATATCGGTGGTAATAACCCCGTCGCCGATGGAGTGTAAAGTAACCCTCAGTTGTTCTTTTTCCTGAAAAAGTTCTGTTTCAGCCTTTTTCCGCTCCGTAATATCATGAATAATCGAATACAATAAATGTTGCCCGGATATATCGATCGGCCCGCTGTAAACTTCAACGTTTCGGTATTCCCCGTTGGAAAGACGGTGTTGAAAGAAAAAAGGATTCCTGTGTTCCGACGCAGCCTTTTGCATTTCATCTCGAATCTGTTCCATTGAAAAGGTATTGATATCAGAAATATTCAAGGAACATATTTTCCCCTGGGAATAGCCATAATAGCGGCATGCTGCCGGATTGGCGTCAACGATCCGTCCATCGGCGGGATTAATGATCAACATTACCGAATGATTGTTCTCGAATAGGCTGCTATAACGTTTTTCGCTTTCCTTTAATTCAGCCATTGTTTTTTGTAATTCTGAAATATCTCTCCGTGATCCAATGATTTGAACAACTTTTCCGTCTTTTAAAACCGACGATAACATCGTAGACCAGGTTCGAATGCCGGAAGGAAAAGGTAACATTTCTTCAAATACCATTGAAGATTTAGCTTTGACGCATTCACGGAAATGGGAATCGATTTTGTTCCCAAGCTCCAAACCAAAGACCTGTTGCGGAGTTTTCCCATAAACATCTGCTGTCGTTAGACCCGATAGACTTTCATGACTTCTGTTCAACCTGCGGTATTTAAACACTCCATGCTCATCAACGTCCATCAGAAACATTAAATCTTGGGTGCTGTTAAAAATCAGTTCATATTCATCCCCGATTTTTTTGTGCTCTTCCAGTAGTCTTTTTTGCTCGGTGATGTCCTGAATGACAACTGCAAAATAGCCCAGTTCATAGCTAAAGGCATCAATTAAAAGCCATTTCTTTAAAGAATTAGAATAATAATCGGAACGGATCGACTGGCCCGTAAAAGCAATTTTACCGCAACCACCAACCCAATCCAATGAATCCTCCCCAACCTCCGGTATGATTTCCGAGATTTTTTTACCGAGTATATCAATCCCATCCAGGCCGGTCATCCTTTGGAACGCCTGGTTTGCTTCTACAATGATGTAGTCGACCGGTTTTCCCTGATCCAAAACGACTTTGTGATAGGCAAATCCATCCACCAAATTGTCAACGATTTGTTTATATTTCAGCTCTTGCTGATTTCCCAGGAAGTTTTTCATGACGGACACCTCTTTAAAACCTATTATTCAATCAAAGTACCGGATACAGCTTCGTATCCGTTAATCGCTCGATGGCATTTAATAGATCACTGATATTAAAAGGCTTAACCAGAAAATCATCCATCCCTGCATTCATACATTTTTCGCGGCCATTTTCTAAAACATACCCCGTCATTGCCAAGATGGGAATATGCGCTCCTGTTTCCGCTTCCTTGGCACGGATTCGGGCAGTTGCTTCAAAACCGTTCATTTCGGGCATTTCCAAATCCATCAGTATTAAATCCACTTGATTCCTTTCTAATATTTCTAAGGCTTTTCTTCCATTTTCCGCCATGAAAAGATGACAATCAGCGGAATCCAAAATAAATCCAATCAGTTCTTGAATCATTACATTGTCTTCGACAACCAAAATATTTAAATCGAAACTACATTCATTGATATTCCCCGGCGCTACATTTTTCGAAATTGCTTGAGCAGTCATTTTCATCATTCCCCCATTCATTTCATAGCTCTATATAAGTTGAAATAAATAATTTGACGTGAAGTTTTTAAATGAGTGAAAAAAATTAGGGTCAATCCAAGACAACTGTTGGTCTAGACCTCTCTCTGGCTCTCCCCCAATGATGGTAATACAAAGGAGCACATTCATTGGGAGAGTAACCGATGCCTTTGAAGCCTAAATTATTTAGGCGACATCGGCCAAGGTTACCCTTCCACTTGAATCAACAAATTTTGTTCTGCTTCACAAGGGGAAGGGCAAGGGTTAGGTCAAATAGACATTTACTTTTCAGCAATAATCTTTGATATCACTAAAATTTATTTCAACATATATAAATGAAGAAAAATCATGGCAGCTGCTATTCATATTTCATTATCGCCTGGAATTCTTTACTCAATCTATGGGGGAATTCTCTACTTTTAGCGGGGAAAAACACCTATTTATGAACCGCTATAGAATGTCATCTTGATAGTATTTCGAGGCTATCTAAAAAAATAAACGAATTGACCGTCATCGATAGGAATGAGTGTAAGCTAAAGGATATCCTTTAGTCTAATAAAACCAGTTTGTTCTTAATGGCTATCCGTATTAATCCGGCTGTATCTTTGACACTCAGTTTGATAAGTAAATTCGCCCGGTGTTTATCCACAGTTTTCGGGGAAATGAACAACATCTGAGCGATGGAACTATTGGAATGACCTTCGGCAATCAATTGTAAAACCTGAACTTCCCGGGACGAAAGAGTATCAAAAGCATCCAGAGCTTCCGCCTTTTCCTGATAAGTAAGAAAATCATCCAAAATAAATCTGGAAATTGCCGTGCTCAAAAAAACTTCACCCCTAAAAACCGCCCGGACGGCTAATATCAGTTCCTCGGAAACGGAGTTTTTTAATAGATAGCCTTTGGCGCCGTATTGAAAACTTCGTTTGATAAATGAGGTATCGGAATACATGGTTAAGATAATAACTCGGGTAGCCAGTTTCAACTCCTTCAACTGTCGTAAAATCTGAATCCCGTTTAATTTAGGCATACCAACATCTAAAAGAAGAATATCCGGATTCAGCCGTTCCGTTAGTTCCAGAGTTTCTTGTCCATCCGAAGTTTCTCCGACAACCGCCACATCTTCCTCCTGCTCTAAAAAAGCTTTTAACCCGGCCCTAACCAGATGATGATCTTCCGCTATCAATATCTGAATCATTTAAACCTCCTCCCAAGGAATAGTCGCCATTAAACATGTTCCCCGACCCGGTTTGGAATGAATGCTCAAAATCCCGCCCAGCATCGTTAATCTTTCCCTCATCCCTACAAGGCCCATGCCCTGGATTTCAATTTGAGCCATTACAAAACCCCTGCCGTTATCTTTAACAACGAGGGAAATTTGATGATGCCTGTAACGAAGCCTAACCTGTACAAAGCTAGCTTGGGCATGCTTCACGATATTGGTAAGCGCCTCTTGCAAAAAGCGATAGAGGCTGATTCGGATCACACTGCTTATTGCCGGAAGCTCACGGCCTTGGTAGCGGATAGAAAGCCCCACCCTTTTACTAAATTCATAACAAAAATCTTCCAACGTGAGGTTGAGTCCCAAAGCATCCAAAGCCGGCGGGCGTAAGTCCTGAGCCAAGCGGCGAATTTCTTTAAGGGCTTTATCGCTTAAATCAACGGCTTCACCTATCCTTTGCCGTAATGCATTGGCATCCGGCGGCAATCCTTTTAAAATCAATTCAATATACATCTTAAGGGCAGTCAGTGCCTGACCGGCTTCATCGTGCAATTCCCTGGAAATCATACGGCGCTCTTCCTCGAGAGTCGTCATGGTTTGTTGATTCAATTTATGAAGCCGCGCATTGGTCTCTTGTAGCTCCAGTTCCAATTGTTTCTGATAATGGATATCGGTACAAGTACCAAGCCAATAAGTTATCTTGCCTTCTTCATCCCGCATCGGAATTCCCCGGCCCAAAAACCAATGATACTCACCATCATAGCGCCTGATGCGGTACTCAACTTGATATGAATTTCCGGTACGGAAGGCTTCTCTCCAACATTCCGTCCGTTTTTGAATGTCCTGGGGATGAATCCATTCATTCCATTGTTGGCATATCAGTTTATCAACATGAATGCCTGTATAGTGCTGAAATTGATTGTTGAGATAAAGAAATTTCCCATCCGCATCAATTATCCAGACCAGCTGGGGTAAGGCTTCAGTCAAAACCCGGAAGCGCTCTTCGCTTTCTTTTTTCGCTCTTTCTAAAGAATCATTGGAACTTGATAATTCAAGTTCAGCCCGCTTGAGTTCGGTAATATCGTGCCAAACAGTGACTACACCGACTATCTTCTCTCCAATTATCACCGGTCCGGAGGAACTTTCAACGATCCCTTCACTACCATCGGCTTTTTGAACCTTAAACCGTAATCCGATCACTTTTTCACCCCGAAGCGCCCGGGGAGTCGGCTGTTCCATAAACGGGCGCGCCCTTTGATCCAGCCATTGACTGGATACCCGGCGAATAATGTCTTTTACATTGAGTCCGGTCGGATCAAAACCATAGTGAATGAAGAAGGAGGGATTGGCCCGGAAAACGTTCATTTTGGTATCATACAGGATAACCACATCATTTTGGGCGGCAAAAATAGCTTCAAGCTGTGAATGGCTCAATTCTAACTCCACCAAAGCTTGACGAAGGGCTTGATAGGCTGACTGGGGCAGGTTGCCTTTTGAATCATTTTCAAAGCGGTTAATTTCCTTCCATTTGTATTCTGCAAGTTCTAACCGGAGTTGGTTAGCCTCGGCGCAGAGCTTTGAGGTACGCTTTTTCACCAACTCTCGAATCCTCTTCCGGCGGCTGAAAGATTGCTGTTCCATTACTAATTGGATGGTTTTGTGTAGTTTTTGGTACCATTTTACAAATTTCATGAAGGATTCCTCATTTATTCCTCAATTCCCTTAACAATTTCTTTGTATTTCCTAAAAAACCTTCCTTTTCCGAAATATGAAAAAAGAAAGCTAATTTAAGCTTCCTTTTTAAAATCTTCAGTTTTCACTTAAAATAAAGTCCACCAATTTTCAAAACGCACCAATAAAAACTTTCAAAAGAATATCAGTCATAATCCTCAATCATTACTTCCATAACCCCTCCGCAGACCATTCCTTCATCTTCGGCCACATCTCCGGTCATATCGACTGATTTAATTTCATAAGTTCCTGTCCCAATGATCCGACGGGCTTCACCGATGACAGATGCCTCACTACACCCTCCACCAATACTGCCCACAATTCTTCCGTCAGGATAAACCAGCATTTTGGCTCCGGCTCCGCGCGGGACGGAGCCTTGCGTGGACATCACCGTGACCACGGCTTTAGATTCATCATTTTCCTCTCCCAACAGCCGGATAACCTCAAAATCCATATCCGAACGTCTCCCACAATGGGGTTGTCCCGAATTCGCTTCTTCGGGTAACCGTTTACAGGCGATCAGCTCCGCCATAATGGAAACCGCGATTTCTTCAGGAGTCACAGCGCCAATGGCAAGACCAATCGGACTGTGCACCTTTTCAAGCAACTCCCGACTATAGCCCGCCCCTATCAATAGTTCCTTAAGAGCTCCAACCCTCCGGCGTGAACCGATCATTCCTGTGTAAAAAGGCCGGACCCCTTTTAACAGTTGCTCCAGACAAATTTGATCATGCCGGTGACCCCGGGTGATGATTACTACATAATCATTATCAGTAATCGTTAGCCTCCGTAACGCTTGGTCAAAGGGAGCGCAAATGACTTGCCTGGCCAGGGGAAAACGGCCGGTATTGGCGAAGCTGAGGCGATCATCAACAATCGTAACCGAATAACCGACTTTCACGGCAAACTCAACCAGCGGCAAGGCAATATGGCCCCCGCCCAGGATAATTAAACGTTCTTCAGGGAAAAAGGGTTCGGTTAAAACCGTTTTCTCTTCATAGGATTCAAGCAAAGGCATTCCCCGCTCCAACCATTGAAAAGCCAATCCATCGCCTGGCTTTTCGGGGACAATTTGACGGACCAGATCTTGCTCAATCCGTCCCTGCCTGCCGAGAAATTCAGTTTGGAGAGCAACTTTCCTGCCGCTTTCCAACAGTTCCAAAATTTCCCTATATATTTCCTTACCCATGAAAAGGCACCCCTTTACGAGTCGGACCTCACTCATCATCATTCAATGAAAACAATCAACCGCCGAGGTTATCGATTGAATCAACATATAAATCATCTCCCACAGCAATCGTGCCGCCATGAAGGACCTTTGCAAATACACCCTCTCTGGGCATAATACAATCTCCGACTTGTTGATAGATTTCGCAATGAGCATGACACTCCTTGCCAATCTGAGTCATCTCCAGAATAACATCGTTACTGCGTAAAATCGTCCCCACTGAAAGTTTTTTAAAATCAATATCCTCCACCAACAGATTTTCACCAAAAGCGCCATCGCTGACTTTTGCGCCTTTAGCCCGAAATTCCCGGACTTTATCATAGCAAAGCAAGCTGATTTGGCGGTTCCAATTACCCGCATGCGCATCATTTTCCAAACCATAATTGGTAATAATTTTGCCCTTTATAATATTGATTTTCGGTGTTCCCCGTTTTTCACTGATGCATACGGCCATGACCTTCCCCATGATTAGCCTCCTATTTGAACCATTTTCCTGCCATCGGTTGTCCCGTTCGCCTCGTCATGAAAATTGTGACGGCGAGGTTTTTGAAAAATCAACTCTTGAAGAGTTTCCTGAAGTTTCTCATCCGTTACGCCTTCTCGAAGTAACGTTTTTAAATCGGTTTCTTCCTCGCCATGAAGGCACAATTTTAGTTTCCCTTCCGCAGTGAGCCTTATCCGGTTGCAATTTTCGCAAAACCCTTCGGTTATTGCACTGATAAATCCGATGCTGCCTTGAAATCCCGGGAAATTATAGTACCGCGCCGGACCATTTCCGAGGCCGCCAAAGACTCGCCGGGGCTTTCCATACTGTTGGGTCAGCATCTTAAGCACATACTGGTTTTCGATCGGTGTAAACTTTGCTCCAAGTCCAATCGGCATTAATTCAATGAACCGGACATGGACCGGATAAGCTCTGGCCATACCGGCCAGATCCATAAGGGATGAGCTGTTTATTTCCTGGATCGGAACACAATTGATTTTTGTCTTTAACCCCAACCGGCATGAGAGTTTGATGGCGCTCAACACTTTTGAAAATGCATCAACACGGGTTATTTGTAAAAATGTGCCGGCATTCAAAGAATCCAGACTAAAATTGACCCCACCAAGTCCGGCAGAGGCCAATTCCTCCCCATACATATCAAAAAGCACGCCATTGGTGGTCATGGTAACCTGGTTAATCCCCTGTATCTCCCTGAGCTCCCGGATAAGGAAAACAAGATTTTTCCGCAGCAAAGGCTCTCCTCCGGTGACCTTTATTTTGCGAATTCCAAGACCCGAGGCTACCTTGACCAACCGGATGACTTCTTCAAAAGTCATGATTTCATGATGGGGCAGGCTAACGATACCGGACTTTGGCATGCAATAAACGCAGCGCAGATTACAGCGGTCCGTCACTGAAATCCGTAAATAATCGATTTTTCTGCCAAATTGATCGATCATCCAATCCCCCTCATCAAAAGCCTTTCCCGTATCATTTTTGATTACGCCCCACGGAATCCATTCGGGCTTCATTCTATTTTTTAAGGTAATGACCGCTTTTCCCGCCGGTTTTTTCTTGAAGAAAAATCCCGGTTAATTCCATATTTTTATCCATAGCCTTACACATGTCGTAGATTGTAAGCAATGCTACCGTCACTCCTGTGAGGGCTTCCATTTCCACTCCGGTTTTTCCAGTGATTTTAACCGTACATATAGCCTCTATCGTACAGGTTTCCGGATCCAATTGAAAATCCACCACCGCGTTGGTGATGAACAAAGGATGGCATAATGGTATTAAATCGGGAGTGCGCTTGGTCGCCATGATACCGGCTATCCGGGCGACACCCAAGACATCGCCTTTTGTCACCGTACCGCTTTGAATTGCATCAAAAACAACCTGACTTACAACGATGCTACCTTTGGCAACCGCAATCCGCTCGGTAGACTCTTTTTCAGTAACATCAACCATTACGGCCTTGCCGTCTTCGTCAAAATGAGTCAAACCATTTTCCATGGGATCAGCCTCCGCTCTTTACTTTCCAAAACCGCAATTGGGAAAGTTGCAAACCTCACAGTTCAAACATAATCCGCCATGGCCTAAACGGGTCAAATCACCGGCTGTCAAGATATCATCCGCCATGATGCGGGGCAGTATCAAATCAAAAATGGTACGTCTGGCATACATGACACACCCGGGCAAACCGATAATGGGAATCTTTTTGGAAACCAAGGGGTAATAAGCCAGTAAAAACATGGCCCCCGGCAAAACCGGAGCACCGTAGGAGATGAGTTCGGCGCCGGTGTTTCTGATGGCAGCGGGAGTGGTGTCATCCGGATCGACGCTCATTCCTCCCGTACATACGACAAAATCAGCTCCCCGGTCGATATAGCCAAGAATCGCGCGGGTGATATTCTCCGGTTTGTCTCCGACAATGTCCTGACCCAAAACCTCAACATCATATTCGGCCAGTTTTTGGCGGATGACTGGACCAAAAGTATCCTGAATCCGGCCGTAGAAAACTTCATTTCCCGTTGTAACAATTCCGGCTTTTTTATTTCCAAAAGGCAAAATTCGCAACAAAGGCTTGTTATCTGCGATCGCCAATGCTTCCTTCATTTCCGCTTCTTCGATGACCAATGGAACAACACGCGTCCCGGCCAGTTTCATTCCTTCAGAAACTGCAAAATTGCTATGACGGGTGGCAATGATCATTTTACCCAGAGCATTAATACGGTTAAGCCTTTCCACGTCAACCTTGAATAAGCCGTCCACCGCGGCAAAAAGTTCAATCTTACCCTCTTTGACAGGGCTGGAACTCATATATTTATTTTTGCATATACTCAACAGAATTTCCGCCGCCTCATTTTCATGCAGCATGCCAGGTTGCTTCTCCCAGACATATAAATGTTCTTTCCCCATGGAAAGCAATACCGGAATATCCTCCTCGGCGACGATATGGCCTTTACGAAAAACCGGACCGCTTTTCTCTCCCCTGATAATTTGCGTCAAATCATGGCAGAGGACATGACCCACCGCATCGGTTGTCTTGATTTGTTTCATATAATCCTCCGTGTTGAAAAAGAGCATGGATTAATTGAAAATCCCGATCCAAACTGTAGGAATAGGGGACGGAATCATTTTATTCCGTCCCCTTGAAAAATTCATCATCTCAAGCAAGATAACCAATCCATCGTTGTTAAAAATGCCCTTACTCTTTATCATACCAGAGCACTCATTCTATTATAAAATGGCGCCTCCGGGCTGTCAATCATCCATAAACTTTCTCGATCCAGGTTCAGCTCAGAAACGATTCAATTGTACTAAGGAGCAGTACCGAACAGCCCTGATTGGGGTTTGAAATCATATTCCATAAAAAAAGCCGCCCACGGCAGCGAAAACAGGCTCATCCGTTCTCCAAGTCAAACTTTTCTTCAAGTTTGCGCAAACAATTGAGAATGGTATCCATCCATTCTTTGACCTCTTCCGCTTCTAAGTAAGGGAGAGTTTGAGAAAGACCCATCCCGGGTTTTACGAGAAGTTGTCTTTGTTCAAGACTTAACAGACTATCCCAATTGGGATTTAATTTACGATTCCGTATTACAGATGCCAATGAAACTCTCCTTTCAAACAAACGATGTCATTGATTCATTCGCCGCCATTTCAAAAATACCTTTGGAAAACAAAGGGATATCGTTAAAAATCGACAAAATTCTACAACCAAAGATTGGAAAACCGTATTCAAAATTGAAACGCATTGAGAATTCCTAAAATCGCTCCGGAACTCAGGCAATAAAAAAAGAGGCCGCCGTCGGCTCTCCTCATGAATTGGGAATCCAATTTTATTTGGATAGGAACCCGGTTTGGTATCCCCTGATGAGCGAAAGTCTTCGACAGGCCTTTTTGATTTCAGGATGATAAACTTTTATGGGATAGGCAGCATTAGCCCTGAAAAGGATGTGCCTTAATTTATGAACGATAAATCTTTCGGATAGTCCAGTTATTTAAATAAAACCCCCACCGCAGCAGCAGCACAAGATGATGATGATGATGATAATCCATATGATCCACCAACACCCGCCGCCCCAAAATTGTTCGGCATTTACATCACTCATTCATTTCACCTCCAACATCAGTTTGAGGTTCCCTTAACTATATTATGGAATTTTCAAAGACATGGAATGAGTTTTTGTAATCTTATCGCATGAAAATGGCAGACTCCGCAATAATCCGAACGACTTTGGAATGGGGAACGATACACTGATTCTTTCTGTCGTCCGGTGAATTACTTCCGTCACAAAAATAATTCTTTCCGTCGTCCAATGAATTACTTCCGTCACAAAATAATTCTCTCCGTCGTCCAATGAATTACTTCCCTCACAAAAATAATTCTTTCTGTCGTTCAGTGAATTACTTCCCTCACAAAAATAATTCTCTCCGTCGTCCAATGAATTACTTCCGTCACAAAAATAATTCTCTCCGCCGTCGGAAAATAATCACAGGGACATCGTCGCCAAGGCGTCGCAGACACAGAGGTGTGGTTTTTGTGTTTCAGGAATGCAATCTGCCGGGTTTAATGCCTTTCGCCATTTTTTATTCCCATAAATGCTGCTGTTCATCCTGTCTTCGTTAACTTTTCTTCCCCCGGGAACCCGTTTAAGAATCATAAAGGCAAAAATGGAGGTCTAGTTTCCGGCTTTACCTCCTACAATCAATATTCCAATAATTGGCATTCAAATTTAACTTTATAAGAGGCCTACCCACGAATCGAGGGTAATAAGTTAATATCGACTTTTAAAATCCAAGGAGGAGAGCCATGTTTACCTGGAGCAAAAACAACCGGGCCTGTACCACCACATGGAGCACTTTATTGATATTGGACCAAATCAGCGCTGCTTTTAGCGATTCCGGCGCCCTTAAAATCCAGGGCTTCACTTTTTGGAATAAGACCGGCAGTTCCGAGATGCGCAAATTAATGGCCAATACCCTGGCGACGCAAATGGATAATATTTTTATCATGATCCGGGGAGCCCAATACGAGAGAGGCGTTACCAAAGAAATTGCCATCAACGGGATGATGAACATTCTGGCCGTCGGCGACCAAACCGTCAGTGATTTGGCGGAACTCAACAATAACAACTACGCCTTTTGGAATGGAGATAAAGCGGGTGAGAATTAAATTTTTCCTATCCATTCTTATTTTACTGGTCTTAACGGCCCTGATGGCTATACCCGCATATGCCGATGAAGCGGGTTCTTCCATCAACATGAGTGATTTTGCATCATCCTCCGGGCTCCCGGGCGCCGTTCTCATCCAGGCGCTGGAGCAACCCTTGAGTATCAACAAGGAATTAAACAGCGTTTTAATCACCGATCACGCCTGGAAATTTTTAAAAGACCTCAACCTAAAATTATATACCTTGACAACCAGCGACGGCACTCAGTCATTGGGCTTAAGTTACACTTTGGCCAAAGATCTGAAGCGGTTTCTTTTCACCAAAAGTCATTCGTTGCAAACCGGGATCAGTTATTCCCTTAATCTGGAAGGGAATATTGCAGTCATCCAAGATGCAAACCCCAACGATTTTTTGATTTCCGACTTTTCCATCCATTATTTCCGCAGCCAAGGCGGAGCCATACAGGCCGATGAAGCTTTATATACCTCCCTCAATCAATTGGAAGATAAACTGGCCGGCCTGGGGGATCTAAACCAGCTCCTGGCCAGCGCCGAATATAAGGATTTTGCAAAAGCTTTGCGGAAAAACATGACCGATCAATATTATATCGATTTTTCGGCCATCGGCGGTTACGAATCAAACCACTCCTGCAGGGAAAGACAGTTATATTACGGAGTTCAGTTGGGCCTGGACCTTAAGGCCTGGGATCCCCAGTCCAAACTGGCAAAATATAATATTTTCGATTGGCCTTTCGCCCTGATACGATTTTTAACCGGTAACGACAATTCTTTTACTCCCCGCGGCACTGCCATACCCACTGTCCTGCTGGGACTGGACATGGTGGATCCGCAAAGCGGGGTTGTCAAAAAGCTCCATCCGGATGATTCCTTTTTTACGCGCTTCCGGGCGGAGACTTCCTTCCGGACTCCCCTTTCCTTGCAGAATTTAATCTTTTTCGAGGCTTCCTATCGCTATTTTTGGCAGCCTAATGCTTCGGAGCTTATAAAACAAAACGCCATGGACCGGTTTGGGTATTTTGTGGCAGCTCTCACCCTGCCCAACGGGATGTTCGTCAGCTATTCCACGGGGAAACTCCCTGCGGACCTGGAAAGCGACAGAGTCTATGAGCTTGGGTTTAGATTTAGTTTGTAGGAATGCCGTGGGTCAATGGAGGGAGGAAAAATCATAGTCAATTTCACCTACAGCCGGTATCCAGTAACTGCTTATCAATCAGGCTCTGCATATTTTGTAAATTGCTCTGTAGTTCTTCTTCCAAATCTTGGAGAGCTGTCCCGGGATAAATATTAAAGTGAAAGCCCCGGGCCAAAACCGCTAATTTATAGCCATGGGGCAAACCGAGTTTCATTGCCGCTTCGGCAATAGTAGCCACCGCCTTTTGGCAATGCAACGCAGTCCGGTAATCATTGCTTTTATAGGCATGGTAAAGTTTAATCAATATTTCCGGCACAATCCCGCCTGTAGCAATGATACAACCGCTAGCGCCATATGCAAGCCCCGATAACACAAGCTCATCCCAGCCCATTAGAATCTTGATCCCCAAATTTTCGTCTTCCAACCGCTTTGCCAGCTTCAAAAGAAATTTAAGATCCCCGCTTGACTCTTTAATAGCCGTGATATTCCCACGCTTACAAATGGCGATCAAATTTTCAAATTCAATGTTATTCGTAAAAGAAGGCGAATTGTATAAAACCAAGGGTAACGGGCATGCATCGGCAACCGTTGTAATATATTTATGGATATATTTCACGGGATAGGAATAATAGTACGGAGCACTTAAAACTACTCCATCCGCGCCGACTTCTTTACAAAAACGGGCAAGTTCTATGCTTCTGCCGACTTCAAAGTCATTAATTCCCGGGATAATCCTCAATTTTCCACGGCCTCTTTCAATGACCGCTGCGATTATGCGTTTTTTGACATCCATATCCAAGGCAATAAACTCTCCGATATTCCCAACTGGGAAAACCCCATTTACACCTTTATCCACCAAGAAATCTATGATTTGATAAATCGCCTCATAATCAACAACCCCAGAGTGGTTGTACGGAGTACACATTGCGCAATAAATTCCTTCGGGTGCGAATTTTTCCTGTTTCATCGTTTATCTCCAATTTTTTAATTCTTTTTGATTTTAAACTCACTCGGGGTATAGTTGGTGGTTTTTTTAAAACAAATACTGAAATATTGGGGGGAATTATACCCTACTTTATAGGCTACCTCGTAAATTTTCAGTTCAGTACTGTTAAAAAGCTCTACGGCTTTTTTGATCCGCATATCCTCCAGATAATCACTGAAATTAATCTTTTTTAACTGCCTGAACAGTGATGAAAAATAATTAGGGCTTAAGTGAACGAAACCAGCCACGTCATCCAGAGTTAAATCCGGGGTCATATAATGATTTTCAATATAGAATATTGCGTTATCAATTATTTTTTCCGCCCCGCTCTTCCTTTTTTCTGATAAAATCGCAACCACTTCGGTTAGCGTACTTTTTAGCCACTTCTCGATCTCCGCGACGCTCTCCATCCTAGTGACCTGGGGGATTATCTTGTTTGATAAATTGATTATCTTGGATGAATCATTCTCTTCCTCCTCAATAATCTTACAAGCCAAGATGATTGTTTCGACGGCAACCAACTGGATATAAGAGAAGTATATGCCTTTGATATTCTTAAAGCTGAGAAAAATCTGCTCAATTTTGTTCGATATCTCCTCAAACTGCCCTAATTTCAAACAGTTGACCAAGTCTTTTTGCTTGTCGCTGATGTTGAGATCCAATCTTTTCTGACCGCTATCGATATCATTGATTCGAATAATGCTACGATTCTCAAAATATCGGCTGTACTCTGCCGCCATTTTCGCTTCCTCATAAGATTTGGCGATATCATGAAAACCCCAATAGGCCGTTCCCACACAAAGCGTCAAAAAAAACTCATCCATTGTATTGATCCGAGTCCGAATCTCATTGGCAATTTCAAGCATATATTGTTCACAAGCTTCTTTTTGCGGGAAATCATTGAAAATAACGGCAATTTCATCATCCCTGCTGTTAAAGATGACAGTTTTTGAAATATCCAACAACCCCTGGACCGCTGAAAATATTTTCTGTTTCATAAATTGCTTATTGATAATAATAGAGCTAATTTCAGAAACTGCGCTCACTGCCGAATTAAGAAAGTAACTTTTAATACTTAAAATAGCGACTCCAAAATAATTTTCAAGGGGTAAACCGACAAAACTCCGGATTTCTGCTTCCTTCTCCGGAGTGAGGCTTCTTGTTACCAGCTCATATAAATATTTTTCCTTAAGTAAAGGTAACCCAGCTTTGATTTCGTTCCTGAGCTTCCGTTCTTCGATCAGTCTTTCTTTTGCGCTGCAAACCGCTTCAACCACTTTCTGATTATCAAAGGGTTTGGTAATATAATCGTGTACATGCATCTTAACGGCTTTTTTGGCAAACTCAAATTCTTCATAGGCCGTCAACAATATCACTTTAATTTCAGGATATTCCTGCCTAATGATTCCGGAAAGTTCGAGCCCATCTAAAAACGGCAGATTGATATCAATTAGGGCGATATCCGGCAGCAGTGTTTTAATAAGAGCAAGTCCCGCCTCACCATCATATGCCGTTCCCACCACTTCAACCTCATTTTTGCTCCATTGAACGCTATGGCAGAGACCTTTACAGATCACTTCATCATCATCTACAATGATCATTCGGTACATGTGCTCACCTCTTCAATAACACTTTTACAAGGTAATTTTACCTTGATCAAGGTAAACTCATTTTTAACACTATGGATACTCAGGCCGTATTCTTCCCCATACTGCATCATTATCCTTTTATGAACATTATGGACTCCGATGCCGCAGTCTTTGGGTAAATGTATTTTATCTAAGTTCTCGCGGATTTGCGCCAGGCGCTCCAGGGTCATTCCGGCCCCATTATCGTAAATTGTAAAAAACAAATCTCCGTCTTCTTGATAACCTTTGATGATTATAATCCCTTTTTCCCTTTTTTTTCTGACACCATGATAAATAGAATTTTCAACCAAAGGTTGCAAAATAAACTTGATGGTCTCACACCCCAAAATACTGTGGTCCGTTTCAATCCGATAATCGAACTGTGTGGAATACCTGATTTTTTGGATAATTAAATAGTTTTTCAGATGATCAATTTCTTCAGATACGGTAATAAGGCCATCACCTTTACTCAGGCCGTGCCTGTAGAATTGTCCCAAAGCTCTTACCATTTCACCGGTATCATCACTTTTCTGTTCAGCCAGAAATTTAATCGAATCAAGCGTATTGTAGAGAAAATGAGGGTCAATCTGCATTTGCAGCGTTTCCAGTTCCATCTTTTTTTTCTGCGCTTGCTCCTGCGCGACTTCGGAAATTAATAACTTTATTTTTTCAATCATGGAGTTAAACTGTCGGGTTAGCTTGCCGATCTCATCGTTATAGAGAGTGTTAAACCGGATATCTAAATTCCCCCTCTCCGCGATTGCCATCAACTCGGAAAGCTTATTGATGGGTTTTGTGAGTCCATAGGCAATCAAAATGGCGGCAATTGTCGCTATTAAAATAATCCCAAGAGTAAAACAAATAATCCCATATTTGGCCTTGTCAATATCCCGCATCAGCTCATTTCGCTTTAAAATCACCGCCAATTTCCACCGATTGACCCTGATTGTAGTAAAAATGACTAGAAAATCAACATTCTTTGCCTTGTATTCAAATTGAGCCGATTCATCAGGACTATGCAACACTTTATTTTGAATGATTACTCCCAACCCCGACATTTTGCTATACTCGTTGCTTGCCAAGTAACCATCTTCGCTTACAATAATAGTCGACCCAGTATTGGCCATATTAATATTTTCAATCAATTTTTTCATATAACCGGCATACATGTTCACGATGATTAGCGCTTTTAATGAATTGCCTTTTCGTAAGGGCGCCGAAATAGTTAAAACATCCTCTCCGGAATTTTTAAAAAAGACGTCATCCTTATGTACATTCAACCAGCAATAATTTTGTTCATTATCACTATATTTCCGTATCTCTTCGGGGGACAATTTTTTGATCCGGAAACGATACTTACCCCTTTCAAATTGGAAAACGGCCCCATTATCCAAATAAATAATCATCGAATGAATTAATTGATAGTTATTGGCAAATGAGTAAATCTCGTCAAATATTTTTTTAAAATGGATGCCTGCCTCCACTTTTTCCGCTTCACTGATAGTTGAAATATCCGCATTGATCAAATGTTCCAATTCAGAGTCATATTTGATCTTGATCAGTTGTTCGGTAATAATGCTTAATTTATCGCAAATGTTGTTATTAATTTGATTGACTGCCTCATTGGTAATGTAGTAAACATTCCGCTTCAACTGTTTCTCCGTTGAAATGTAAATCATATAACTGACAGTCCCAATTGATGCGATAATGATCATCAAGTAAAGGCTGAGAATTTTGACTTTTATCTTTTGATTGTTAAAGAACATAAATATTTTTCCCATGAGGCTCCATATATTCAAATAACGTCACCCATCTGATTTCTTTGTAAGATCTCGATTTTATCTTATAGTAGGATCTATCATTATTCAAGATACTCATCAATTCCAGTTGATTGTCAAAAAGAATCTCATGAACAATGATATACAATATACCGCTCCATGGGTCATGGATCTTTATATTGTATATCTTGTTGATTTAAATTAGTTTTTCGACAGCCTCATTGCGACGCGGTACGCTGAAAAGATTTTATTCTATTAGGTAGATACAGTTTTATGACGCTATCCATCCAGTGGCGGGAGTGTACTCTTATAGGGGACAGGGGAGCGAATGATAACTTCCGCCTTTTATCTCCCTCTCGCCTTCATGCGCATTCAATCAGCAACTTACCGATGTTTTTCCCTTCTTTCATCATCGAAATCCCCTTTTCCAATTGTGCCAATGGATAAACACCGCCAATTAACTTTTCTACGTCAAAAGTTTGATTCTCAACGATATTCTCCAGCATCTTAACAGTATTTTTAAAATGCTGGAAACTATAAACACGGCTGCCAATAACCGTAGTCTCCTTAAAAATAACCTGCAACACTTCAAACTCGGGACGCTTGCCTGGAAAACCCACAGGTACTATTTTCCCCCGTATTTTACAGGCTTGGGTGGCAAATAAAATCCCCTCCTGAGAACCGGACACTTCAAATACCACATCAAAGCCCTCATTTTCAGTCAACGCTTTCGCCCTTTCCAGCGCATTTTCTTTCGCGGGATTGAGGGCAGTAAAACCGAACTCCTCAATCTGTTTCAATCTATCTTCATTGATTTCCGAAAACACGACCTGAGATGCGCCACTAATCTTGGCAACCATTCCCACTATCAATCCGATGGGACCGCCGCCAATTACCAAAGCCGTATCACCATTTTTCAATTCCGCCCGCTGATTTACATGAAAACCGACAGCAAACGGTTCGGTTAATGCGGCAATCTTATCCGAAAGATGTCCCGCAACAGGTATTATCTTATTGACAGCTACTTTAACGTATTCAGCAAAGGCGCCATTTGTATGGATTCCCAGTAATTTAAGGTTTTTACAGACATGCCAGTTTCCCGTATTGCAGGCTTCACAAGATCCGCAACTTATAAGTGGCTCCACCACCACTCTGTCTCCCACATTAAATTTTAAACTTTTTTTGCTGTTAATCTTCTCGACAGTTCCGATAAATTCATGCCCCATAATAACTGGAGCCTTCGCCGTCGGATGATGTCCGGTAAAAATATGCACGTCCGATCCGCAGATTCCCGCATATTTCACTTTAATAAGCGCTTCATCCTCATGCAACTCCGGCACCGGCGCATCTTGAAGCTCTAATTTTTCCCAGTCCGTCAATACCATAGCCTTCATATCAATCATCCCTTACCCTAAATTTTACCCAAAGTGATTCAGATTGTACGTTTCTTTTCAGCCCGAAAACGAATAACCTCTTTTATCGGGCTAGCCAACCGCCATCCACAGCAATCGTATATCCGTTGATATAATTCGAAGCCTCAGATGCCAAAAAAACTACCGGACCTTGCACATCATCCGGAGTCCCCCACCTTCCGGCCGGAATCCTTCCTAAAATTTCGACGGATCTTCCTTCGTCCGCTCGAAGCAAGGCGGTGTTATTTGTCGCCATATAACCGGGAGCAATGGCATTGGCGTTAATATTATGTTTAGCCCACTCATTGGCCATCAGCCTAGTAACTCCCATAACACCACTTTTACTGGCTGTATAAGCAGGTACTCTAATTCCCCCCTGGTAAGATAGCATGGAAGCGATATTAATGATTTTCCCTCCGGTTCCCTGTTTCAGATATTCTTTGGCCACAGCCTGACTAAAGAAGAATACTGTTTTCACATTGATATTCATAACTTCATCCCAATCTTTTTCCGTATAATGAATAGCATCCTCCCGGCGGATGATACCGGCATTGTTCACTAGAATATCAACCTTGCCAAATGTTTGAACGGTTCTTTCGATAATTCCGGCAATAGGTTCGATGCTCATAAGATTTGCCACAATTCCTAAAAATCTTCGCCCGGTTTGTTCTATTCGTTGACTTGTTTCGGCCATTTCAACATAATCCACACCAACAATATTGGCACCCGCCTGTGCAAGGGCCGTGGCCATTCCTTGTCCAAGTCCGGTACTTGCTCCTGTTACAATTGCGACTTTTCCGGCTAAATTAAATTGATCCAAAATCATCCCACATGCCTCCAATTTATCTTGAATAAAAGTATTCCTTCTTTAAAAGCAACCCGCGTTTCTCCAGAAGTTTCCAATCAAGCTCAACCGATAATCCTGGTTTTGAAGGTAAATAAAATTTGCCATTTTTTTCTTCCGGCGCTACCTTCATTATAGCTGCAAAGCTCTTCATAATCGGTGTCAAATATTCCACCATTGCCGTATCAGGTGCGGCAGCCACATACGAAGCTGTAATCTGGGAAAATCCCCCTGAAGTAAAGGTCAAACCATACTCCTGCGCAATATCTCTAATTCGGAACCATTCCCTAATCCCGCCCATGCTGGAAGGTACCGGCTGAAGATGAGCCACCCCCAGTTTGGCATATTCTTCGAACATAAAATGAGTTCGCATAGATTCACCCATGGAGACCGGAATGGGACATGCCTTTATCAGCTTGCCTAACTCATCGAAATCAGCCGAGTGGACCGGTTCCTCGAACCAAGCCAAGTTATACTCGGAAACCCGCTCAGCAAATTCCAAAGCTTGTTTTGCATCCCAACACTGATTGGCATCAATTGCCAATTTGATATCTTCCCCAACCAATTTCCGGATCATGGCAATCCGCCGGATGTCTCTTTCAATCTCAGTCCCGAAATTTGTGGCGATTTTCATCTTAATAACCGTATAACCGTCTTCAAGCAACCCGGCAATCTCTTCCGACAACTCCTTATCTGTCAAATTGGTGCCGCCTGCGCTGCCATATACTTGGACCCAATCACGATCCGCGCCCCAAAAACGATGCAACGGCAATCCCGCTTTTTGCGCCATTAAATCATGGAGCGCCAGATCGAACCGACCGAATTCACTGATAGCTTCACTGGAAAATCCCCTATTTCTGAGCTTCCAATATACCATCTGGTACCATTGATCATAGGATTTGGTTTCACCCGTCATGATCAATGGAAGTATTGCTTCGGCCATCAGAGAAGAACACGGGGCCTGACCGCATGCGCCATCTCCATCATAAAACTGAATCCAATGGCTCATGGGAACAAAATCAAAAGGTCCGCCGGTCGAATCATAAAACGGTCTAGGCAATTGGATTGGCGCAAAGGTCGTAAGCACCGCTTGATCGAACCGCAATGGCTGTTTGGAAATATCCAAATGAATTCACCCCTTCATTCATTTACGAAAAATCAGCTTCAGTATTTGTGATAAGTGCAACATGCCTGAAGCTACATGCTGCACTTTTAGTAGATTGATTCTCTTGGAAAAACTATTTTTTTACGGATTTCAAGTATTCTTTCTGATATTGAGTTAAAACCGCAGCCCAATTATCCAATACTTCCTTGGGAGTTTTCTTTTTTAACAGTACCGCCTGAAGATCAGGTTCCTGGATCTTGGCTCTAAACTCAGACCACTGGGGAAGCCACTGGGGATGGACTAAATTTTTGGTATTGGCATCTTTTAAAACATCCGCATAGGTGGTGAGGTAAGGATTTTTTTTGTACCAATCGTCATCATATACACCGCTGTTTACCGGCACTCTTCCCTCTTTTTCACAAATGTAGGAAGAAGCTTGGGCGGAAGCAAGATAAGAAACAAATTTCCAGGCGGCATTTTTGTGCTTGGATGACTTGAAAATTACTGGTCCGCAAAACGAAGGCGCCTTCGTGACACGGATTCCATCGGGTCCAACCAATTGCGGAGCACTCATGAAATTGCCTTCACCCAAATTTTTCATATGTTCCGGCAGGGAGGAGGAATTATGATAAATATACATACTGGTACCCGCGCCGTATTCAGATACCATTTCTTTAAAGGAATTCGTGATGCTGTCTTTGGCGACCCAGCCATTCCAGTAGAGGCTGGCATATAATTCGAGTCCCTTGACAAATTTCTCGCTGTTGATTTTGCAATTGCCTTTGGCGTCAAAGATTACATTGGTCCCAGCATAGGTGAATATAAAATCCCAAAGATTCTCCAGACTGCCTGCGCCGCCTCGCAAAGAGAAGAAGTATCTCCCCTCTTTTTGATTCGCATATTTTTCACATAATTTGACGAACTCGTCCATGGTTTTGGGAACTTTGACGCCGTTTTGATCAAACATTTTTTTGTTATACCATGCGGTATCTACTGTTACAAAAAACGGCAATGCATACAATTTTTCATTGGGAGCCAATACTTTTACGCTGTCTAGAACATTCTGGGCAATCCTTCGTTTTTCATTCCATGAATTGAAGCGGCCGCTAAGATCCTCTAACGCGCCTTGACTGACAAGGGGAGCAATATCAAGATCCCTTACTCCGGCAGCATCCGGCGCACTATTAGTGGCTATGGCAATTTGATATTTTTGCAAATAAGATTCAGCCGGCAACCCGACAAACTCCACTTCGATATCAGGGTTTTTCACCATGAACCTTTTGACTAATTCCTGATAAATCGGCATTGACGTTGGATTTCCATCCCAATGCCAGTACACAATTTTCGTCTTCGTTCCCTTCCCGCTGCATATCGAGATCGTCATAACGAAAACTAAACTAGCAGTTAATACAATGGCAAACAATTTTTTCATTACTTCTCCACCCTTCATCATACTTTTTCTAGGTACAACAATTGTATCTTTTATAACTTTTCCGCCGTTCCCCCTTTCCATCATATAACCTTAACCTTTAACCGCGCCAGCGGAAAGATTCGTCACCAGATATTTCTGGATATAGGCAAAGAGAATCATTACCGGAATTAAAGCAATAATATCGCCAGCCGCCAACCTGCCGTAATTTACGGTAAATTCGCCATTCATCATACTCAAACCCAAAGGAAGTGTAAATTTGTTATGATCATTCATAAATGCCAAAGCATAGATAAAATCATTCCAGGCGCCTACAAAGGCGAATGCTCCTGTGGCGACGATTCCAGGGGCGATTGCCGGCACAATAATCCTGAAGATAGCTCCGACCAGTGAACAACCATCCATTTGAGCAGCCTCTTCCATTTGTTTAGGAATACTGGAAAAAAAGCCACTCATCATAATCGTGCAAAAAGCAATTTGAATCGTAGTATAAGTAAAGGTTAACGAAGTGAGGTTATTAATCAAGCCGAGTGTTTTAAAAATTTCAAACAGCGGGATTACCAACATTACCCCCGGTAACATCTGGGTCAATAAAAATATCATAAACACAAATTTCTTTCCCTTAAAACTATACCGGGAAAGGGCATAACCTCCCAAAAGCGCAATCATTATGATGAGTAAAGTTGTGGTCAAGGAAACAACCAAACTGTTCATAAAATAATGCACAAACCCCACGTCATTCCACATCTTCAGATAATTATCAAACGTAAAAGAAGAAGGCCAATATTTCATCGGCATCTGCAGAATTGTATCTTCTCTCTTAAAGGAGGTACACAAATTCCAATAAAACGGGAAAAGAATATAGATAATAAAAAGGGCTAACGGTAGATGTAATGTAAAGAAACGCTTCAGTCTGCTTTGCCTCAATATAGTTCCTCCTTTCCAAACCTGCCAAGCGCAAGATAAATTAGTGAGAATACCAGCAGAAAAACTGCCATAACCACCGATATTGCCGAAGCGTAACCTAAATTCAGCGAATCTATGAAGGTTATCATCACATATACCGGAAATGTTAATGTCGAAAAATTAGGCCCGCCCTTGGTCATACTGAAGATGATATCTACGATATTCAACGTCCAAATGATTCGCAAAAGCGTTGTTAAAATCAAAGTATCTTTAATCATGGGGATGGTGACATGGATAAACTTCTTCCATGGGCCTGCGCCGTCAACGTCACAGGACTCATAAACTTCATTGGGAATGGTCTGAAGGCTCGCCAAGATGCTTACGGCGAAAAACGGTATTCCCCGCCAAGTGGTGGCCAAGACCATGGCAGCCATAGCCCTCTCTTGACTGGAAAACCAGGAAATTCTGTTGTCAATCAATCCCATCCTTAACATCAGGTCATTAAAAACTCCAAAATTTTCGCTATACATAAAGCTCCACATTGTCGCCACCAAAACCCCAGCTACCGCCCATGGTGAAAACGCCAATGCCCTATAAAAACCTCTTCCCTTAAACTCACGATTAAGTAATAGCGCTAATGCCAGCCCCATTGCCGACTGTAGAATCACATTCGCGAAGGTCCAAACCACTGAGTTCCAGAGGGTAGTCAAAAAAAGCGGGTCTTTAACCAAGAGCTGCCGAAAATTTTCAAACCCAATGAAACCCCAAGCGGCTCTCTGGGTCAAAACATAATTTTGCATACTGAGTAAAAATGTATTGATAACCGGATATAACATAAAAACGCCAATAAACAGAAAGGCAGGTATCAATAATAAATAGGGTGTGGCTTGAAATTGGAGCGGGTTGCTTTTCCTTAAGCTTTTACTTTGGTTATCAAAGTCGTTTCTCATTTTTTGTCACCTCCTTCGTTAATGAAATATGAAATTCCTGTTACAATTGACATCCATATTATAGCAGGACCGGCTATAGGGAAGGAATTTAAAATCTTACGGGCATTGTTTAAATTTCTATTATAGGAGTAAAAAGTAGGAGGATCAGAAGTCTATCTGGATTTAAAATGGACCGGTTTGGGTATTTTGGGGCAGCGGTTACCTGCCCGAAACGGGATGTTCGCCAGTTATTCCACGGGGAAACTGCCTGCGGACCAAGAAAGCGACTTTAAGCTATGGAAATCAACCTGCCCCTCCCTTCAGCTTTCATATCGGCTGGCCGTTAAAGGGAGGGGCGCAAGACACACAAATAACTACTACCGACCGGGTAATTGAAGGGGGTGAGTCGATAGGCCCGGACTTCGACTCACCCCTCCAGTTACATAAGTGTTCAGAGCCACCGGTTAGCTGCTCCCCTCTCTCTGACTGTACGTTTTTTGTGAATGCCGGAGAGAGGGGGAAGAACGCCGGATTTCGGCCATTGTTACAAAAAATCCTTTATCTTAGCAGTTACGGCTGGATTTTTTCTTAAGTCTCTGACCCGCTCGATGATCGGCTACAATATTTTTACCTCGGGAAAAGACCACAAGCTAAGTAAATCGACCTGCCCCTCCCTTATGCATTCATACCGAGCTTACAGTCAAAGGGAGGGGCAATACTGACGGGAAGCTATTACCAGTCGGGTTCCTGATGGGGTGAGTCGAAAAGCCCGGACTTCGACTCTCCCCTCCAGTTACCTAAGCGCCCGGAGCCACCGGTTAGCTGCTCCCCTCTCTCTGACTGAACGTTTTTTTTGAATGCCGGAGAGAGGAGTAGATCGCCGGATTTCGGCCATTGTTACAAAAAATCCTTTATCTTAGCGGTTACGGCGGGTATATCTTTTAATTCCTCATTTTTAATTCGCAATACCCGCATTCCAAGTTGATTGATGATAAAAGTCCGGTATCCATCCAGCTCGATAATAAGCCTTGATTCATGGCAATAAAAATCAGCGATGAAAAATCTGATTCCACCTTCGTAGTTAATTTTGATCGGATACTGCCGAACAAATTTCTTCCCCGCAGGTTTCCGGTTACGCAATATTTTCCATAGGATTTTTTCACTCGGAGTCTGGTCTTTTCTTAAGTCTCTGACCCGCTCGATTATTGGCGCTCCAATATTTTTACCTCGGAAAAGTGACTACAAGCTAAGTAAATCGACCTGCCCCTCCCTTTCGCATTCATATCGGCTGGCAGTCAAAGGGAGGGGCAAAGCACACAAATAGCTACTACCGACCGGGTAAGTGATGGGGTGAGTCGAAAAGCCAACATCAACCAAGCAATCGTCATGAAAGCGAATTTATTTTGAAAAAATAAGTATTCCTAATGCTAATATGAATAATCCAAAACTTATTATTAATCCTATTACATTATAAGAGTCATGCATTTTCATCGCCAAATCCATTTGATATGAGGCAGTTGTTTTCTGAAGATAGCCCCCTTTTCGTGGTTGTCTGTATTTATCTTCATCTTTAGTAACTTTCATTGACTTTCACCTCCTAAAGTTCGTCCTTCCTTCGTTTTGTCGACTTTACGAAGTACTACGACTCTGCTGACCTCTCATGATAAATCTTGTTTCAATCGTGCTTCATACTTTGTTTCCGCACGTCCATGAGCCCTCCCCAGGTAAGAACACAATCTTTCCTTCCATCTATCTGCCACATTTACACCGTATGTTCCGGATAGTTTTGGGCTTCGGTTTGAGTTGCAACCTTACCCTTCATACATATGCCTGATGTGGTTCCTGTTCGTCAGACCGGAAGTTTGCCGCTGGCTTCCTTCAGATTCCACGTCACCGTGGACACCTGCGCGTCCCATTGGACGCGAGCTTTTGGCTATGTGCTTGGCACTATCAACCCGCACTTGGGACTTTCACCCGTTAGATTGCGCCCATGCTGGGCGCACTAAAACACAAAGCCCACAGATTAAACTGTAAGCTTTGAATTTAGCTTTATGTCCAAGGAGTTATATTAATTCCCGCACTATTACTTAGCATGACATTACCGGTAGTATACTATTTACACTTTAACCTCCTTTACCCCATTATAGCTTTGACTTCCAGTAAGACATCTTATTTTAGGATGAAAATCCGTCTTAACTCCGTGGCCGCGGTATTCCCGTTCCCCGATGAATCCTGGGCCACTCCGGCGGCTACGTTTACCATTACCGCTCCTTGACCGAACGGAATGATTTTCGCCGTATAAGTTTTGCCACTGCCGCTAAAGCCACTCACAGTACCGCCGGCGACCGTAATATCGCCGTCTGCAAACCAACTTACCGCCTCACTGAAAGTAAATGTTACCGGGATCGGCGATTTATTGGTAGAGCTCGGAGCGGTAGAACTTATCGTTACCGTCGGCGCTATATTATCAAAAGTTCGACCAAGCGTGACGGCTACGGTATTTAAGTTCCCTGCCGCATCCTCGGCCACTCCGGCGGCTACGCTGACAGTAACCACTCCCTGGGTTAAGGGTGTAATATCGATCTTATATGTGTTCCCGCTGCCGCTTAAAGTTCCTTTCATTCCATTCGTTACCGTAATGTCGCTGCTGTCAAACCCGGTTACCGCTTCACTGAAGATGAGGGTTACCGGGAGCGGCGACACATTGCTAGAGCTTGCCGTGGTGGAGATAATGGTTACCGCCGGCTTTTGAGTATCATAAGTCCAGCTTAGTTCTATGGCTGCAGTGTTTCCATTCCCCGAAATATCTTGAGCTACTCCGGCGGCTACACATACCTTAACTATTCCCTGAGCGGTTGGAAGGATTTTAGCCGTATAGGTCCGCCCGCTACCCCCGAAACTACTTGCTTTACCATTAGTTACCGTAATATCGCCCATTGCAAATCCGGTTACCGCTTCGCTGAAGGTAATCGTCACCGGGATCGGCGATACCCTGGTAAGACTTGAAGCAGTGGAATTAATAGTGACTGACGGTGCTTGATTGTCATAAGTCCGGCCGAACGTCGCGGCTGCGGTATTTCCATTTCCCGCAGCATCCTGGGCCACTCCCGCTGCTACATTAACCGATACCGCTCCCTGGGATACCGGTGTAATAGTTATCTGATAGCTATTTCCGCTGCCGCTTAATGTTCCTTTGATTCCATTGATTACTGTAATATCTCCGCTGTCAAATCCGGTTACCGCTTCACTGAAGGTGAGAGTTACCGGAATCGGCCCATTGGTAAAGCTTGAAGTAGTAGAACTAATGGCTACTGTCGGCCCTTGGGTATCATAGGTCCGGCTAAATGTGGCTCCGGCGTTTAAGTTCCCCGTCGCATCCTTGGCCACTCCGGCGGCTACGCTGACCGTGACCGCTCCCTGAGCTACCGGTGTAATATCGAGCATATAAGTGTTCCCACTGCTGCTTAAAGTCCCTTTAATTCCATTGGTGACTTTGATATCGCTACTGTCAAACCCGGTTACCGTTTCGCTGAAGGTAATCGTTACCGGGATCGGCTTTACATTAGTGGAACCGGAAGCGGTGGAGCTAATGG
>JAEZCE010000056.1 GCA_023429995.1 Bacillota bacterium
CGAACAACTCTCGATTAATCGGGATGCTTTGGCAAAATGGGAAACGGATCGGGCTTTCCCGGATCTTGACATGATTAAATCCATTGCCGAATTTTTCAATGTCACCACGGATCATTTATTGGGTAGAGATGATAATAGCTTTGAAAATCAAGTAGTAGCGATATTACGGGATAATCAGGGAGTTATGGGTAAAGAGGAAGAAGCTTTTCTGCTCGCGATGATTACGAATTATATTGAGACAATTAAAAAGAAAAAATGACCTATACCTTTATAAGTCATTAATTTTTATTTAATCCATTTTATTAAGTTAAGAAAACTTATTATTTTAAATTCAGAGGAATCTTAATTGGTAGTGATTTATCAATCTTGAAGAGTCTAACATACAACAAGGTCAGTATCGGCTATTTGGTGAAAAGAACAGACAAAAGAAATTATGTATTGGTGCCTAATATCACCAATTTTACTATGATTAGTTTCTGATTGCCTAAAACATTGTCTGAACCAAGATTCCACGGATTAACGGATTAGACGGATTTACTTGATTGCCGCTAGTTCTCTTGTTGCTTAAAATGTTACATATAAGCCTATATTTTAATTGGTGAAAAGTCTGCACTTAACATGGATCTTGTATCTTCGAACATCCACGGCTGAAATCCCGCCAAATCCAGATTTAAACATGGGTAACGGGCCATTTTTGGAAGAAGAATGTCATTATGTTGATGGGTATATTATCCAGTATTCCAGAGGATTCTGGTCAAAGACCGAAAAAACACTTAAATAGACTGATATAATTGAGATTGCCTTGGTCATGCTAGAAGTGAACATACCAAAGGGTTGACCTAAAGGTTTCGGTTGAACCCCGCTTCTAATAGTCTTGCTATTTCAGAGAACCGTCAAAGAATACTAGTGGTTCAAAGGCTCTTTAGTTACCATTATCTTTATGGAGCTTTTTATTAAATTCCCTTATATTACCTCATTCTGATTCTTGAGATTTCGCCGTGCTAAATAGACATAGAGCGGAACCGCCAACACTTGAACCGCTACCGAGATTATCACCAGCGATAAAAGAGAACCCTTCCCCTTGATCGATAAATCATACAGTACTCCCAACGCCCAGCTTCCCAAAAACCAGAAGATTCCATATCCGGCATTAAAAACACCGAAAGCTGAAGCTCGTTTATCTTTGGGCGTCATATCGGCCACCACCGAGCGCATGATCGATTCCTGCCAGCCCATCCCGATACCCCAGATGATGACTCCGGCAAAGGCCGCTTCAGTCCCCCCCAAAAATACCAATGGCGTAAATGTTGCCGAAATTAAGGCCGCGGCAATCAATGATTTAACTCCAATCCGGTCATATAAATAACCAAAGACCAGAGCAGAAATGGCATCCGATCCCATGGCCACCGCGTATAATAACGGAATCAGTGCCTGCGAAAATAAATTCCGGTTTAAAAAGTGGTAGGCAATCAGGGGATAATCGGCAAATCCCAAACCAATCAACCCGACCGCCGCCATATAAAGCCAGTATTCTTTAGTAAGCCCTTTGCTTTTTACTTCCAACCGCTTTACTTCCAAATTGGCCGGATTAGGATAGAGAAACCGCCCGATAATAATCAATGTCAAGGAGACCAGCGCCGGTAAAAGCAAAACACCGAATGCGAGGCGGTAATCATTCTGGCGGAAATAAAGCACTCCGGCCACCAGGACCGGGCCAAGTACGGCTCCAATCTGATCCATGGCTTCATGCAAACCATAAGTCCAACCACTGCCAACCTGAGTCCGGGCATAAGAAAGCATGGCGTCGCGGGATGGATTCCGAATGGCTTTGCCAAAACGTTCCATTACTAATAACATTGCGGCAATCAACCAGTTTCCGCTTAGCGCTAATAAAGGCACAGCCAGCAGATTAATCGCATAGCCCGTAAATGTAAACAGCCAATATCGTTTGGTCTTATCCGCCAAATATCCGGTGATTATCCGGAACGCATATCCAATCAGTTCGCCAAACCCCGCGACAAAACCGACGGTCGCCGCGCCCGCCCCTAAAATTTTCAGATATGGGCCCATAATGCTTCGCGCCGCCTCATAGGTCATATCAGCGAACAAACTGACGCAACCGAAAAGGATCACGAACCAAATCGCCGATTTCTTGCCGAATTCTTTCATCTCCGGTTTGATATTAATTGCCATCATTATCCTCCATGTAGGTAATTAAGGTGAACAGGTAGGCATACAAATTCTTCATTCCTCCCCCAGCACTTCTGCCACCAATTCCCTGATCTTTGGCTTTACTTCATTCAGTATCTTCAGGCCTTTTGCGGTGATACGATAATATTTGCGGACTTTACCGCCAACAATTCGTTCCACTTTTAAAAGATAACCTTCAACTTCCAGGTTGTGCAAAGTGGGATAAAGGGTGCCGGGACTGAGGTCATATCCATGCCGCCGTAATTCCTCCAGAATGGCGGTTCCGTATATTTCTTCCTCACTGGCGTGATGCAAGATATGGATTTTGATAAACCCCAACAGGAAACTCCGGAGCATGATATCACCTGGATTTATTGGTTTATTGCCACATAAGTCTTAGCTACTATTTTTTGTCCTTCCGGACCCATTATCATATAAACCTGACTTAATTCTTCAACCAATGGCTGAGCCGAAGTCGAACCAACAATGGTAATTATTCCACTATTATTTTCTGAAAAACACAATGATATGCCAAAAATCCAAAAGATAAGCAATGTCAAAATTAATTGTTTGACTTTCATTCCATTAGCCTCTTCAATTCTTAAAAATATATTGATATCGTATATTGATATCGAATTTTGATTTTATTGTATATGGATGTTATTAATTCTAATTTATTTAAGAGCTAAATTTAAGTTAAAGATTTATATTCAATATTAATCGATAAAATCTTTTAATTGTTTTCTCCGACTAGGGTGTCTATGTTTCCGGAGAGCTTTGACTTCAATCTAACGTTTCTTTCCCGGCTTACGCCAAAGTAATTCCCGTCTTCTTCCAAAGTACGGACCCGCCCATCTTCTAGCCCAAATTGAAAGCCCTAAGACTTTCTACTCCAGCTCGGTCATGGTTTTTAGACTTCGCCAAGTTTTTCTTTGAGTAATTCAAACGAAGGGGCTTCTACTGAAGCTTGCACATCCTGATCTTCTACAAAATCTCCCAACTTACTATCGTCCTCCTCATCAATAGGTGTCTTTTAGGCGGTTTCGGATTCTTTAAAATACTGCTGTTGAAAGGATAATACTACATTTACAAGCCCAATCATCACCGGTACTTCCACCGTTTCAATCTCATAAAACACCGGTCTTCCGCATCCAAATCCCGCTCATTACCAAACCATCATTAACTAAGTTATCGATAGCCCAGATCATGGTGCTTTTATTGATCCCTAAAACGCATGTTTTCGCTCCGGCAGCCTTTAAAAGCTCGGCTTTTTTTCCGAAGACAAAGCTACTGCTACTCCAGTGGTTCGAATGGTTAATGCAGTCAAAGGGGCGATTTTAACAAGTCCTATTTTGCCAAAAATAGGGGCAATTCCCCACAGTAGAACCGCGGATTAGCGTCCCGGAATGGCTTCAGGGCATATTCATGATGGGTATCTATCGAACATTGACGTGGGTTATGTCCGGCAAACATTTTTCCCAGGGCATGGTGGGGCACACATAAGTCTTGCACCAAATGTGCCGCCGCTCCAAGAAAGAAAACGGCTTTACGCAGATTGCCCCGGCGCATGGTTTTCATCGCCTGGCTCAGATGTTGTTCAAACTCTTCCGTAGCGCTTGGGAAATGCCAAAGGCCTTTTACGGAGGCTGGTTTAAAAAAGTGACTGATGTTTTTCCAACCTTGATCGGCCCAGTACACGCCCCTATTTAGTTCTTTTGCGTACTGCAGAAAAAATGTTGCACAACGGGTAAATCCGTCGTGTTGTAAAATTTTTAGCGCTTGAATATTACTAAATTCATGAGTCGCTCCCGGCTGATCGATTAATTTTTGTAACGGACCGGTTGTGGTTAAAAAAAATCTAGCCATACCCAACATGGACTTATTGATAAATTAAAGAAGTTGATAGCCTTAGGGCCAAAAGCATAATTCATTATACAAACTCCTGTATAAATTAGATTTTTTTAGTAAAAATAATAATCAAGATTGAGGTGATGACTTATCATTCCAATTAATGCCATACCCTTCATATATACGAGTATTTTCGCAATAATTCTTGTAACTATTGTACCCAGAATGGAAATACGCCGATTATTTATTTACGGGCTTATTTTTGGCGGTTTATTTGATTCGTTTTTGGTTTGTATTATTGGAAACCTTACCGGAAGATTCGGATATATCAACTACGAGCCATTTGGTCTATTGGGTATTCATATTATGGCGCCGATCTCATGGACAATATTCTTTATCATCTATTTTTTTCTCTTACCTGAAAAAAAAGTATATATTTACCTTTATGTATTTATGGGGATTTTTTACAGTGTACTTTTTGGCCATATGATTTCCGGACTGGGTATTTTAAAACTCACCCGCCCAATTGACTCAATTATCACCTTTCTGTTATGGTTCCCAATAGCTACTTGGGGCTATTTTCGATTAACCAATAATACCTACAAATAAATTACATATATTTCAAAAAACCGACAAGCCGTCTATGCCGGATTATCTGGTTGGCTCACCAAAAAATCCCTAATCCCAGACTTATCACTTACAAATCTCTTAAAGCTTCAACGGTCCCTCTTACCGGTACTCCATTTGGTTGGGAAAATTCCACTTAATTTCCAATCAATATCATGATTAGAGTCAAACGGATTACTCCTCACCAGTCCATCAACTCAGCCAGCTTTTGTGCCCATTCCAATTCTGTGAGAGGATGTTCTTCTGAAAGATTATAAATTTCGCCGGAAATTTCCGAATGTTCCGCCACAAGTGCAATGCCTTGCGCTGCATTTTCCACATATCATTTACTGCCAAATCCGGATTGTCAAGTACCCATTGAATTCTTGTGCTGAAAATTGTTTTTCACAAATATAGTAATAATTTTGCCTCTGATGTATCCTGTAATTAACGGAGTGTGAAAAATGAGCACATTTGGGAAATGCTTAAAAGAATTACGGGAAGATAAAAGTCTAACTCAGAAAGAACTAGCCGAACAACTCTCGATTAATCGGGATGCTTTGGCAAAATGGGAAACGGATCGGGCTTTCCCGGATCTTGACATGATTAAATCCATTGCCGAATTTTTCAATGTCACCACGGATCATTTATTGGGTA
>JAEZCE010000077.1:0-95000 GCA_023429995.1 Bacillota bacterium
AGTATGAGGGTTGGCTTCTTTGAAGGAGAAAATTTCCTAAACCATTGTCACATTTGGCGATTTAATTTGATGACCTTGAGACCTGGCCGGAGTTTGGGTTCAGGAAAGGCGAATATGCGGAGCGCAAAGCCGCTAAAACGGCGACCGAGAAGAGCAAGGTTAGGGGCCAACCCTCCAACTTGCTTTCACTATTTAAAAACCACTTTGAATATACTCTAATCGTTTTCAAAAGCTAACAGAATTGCGTTTCGTGGGGATGTCCTGAAAAGCAATTCAAAATTAATTTGCCGGAACTGCATTTATGCCGAATTGGGTTGAGAAAAAAATCCCGGGCCTGAAGGCTCAGGCTGCCGGGCTTATTTCTTTATGAGTGAAAGGTTCAACTTACAAAGCCTGCGGACCGGAGTCCCCGGTGCGGATGCGGATCACTTCATCAATGGTGGAAATGAAAATCTTTCCATCGCCGGCAGCGCCGGTTTGGCAAACTTTACAAATAATATCGGCCGCTTTTTGAACTTCCTGATCTTTAACGACCAACATCACGATTTTCTTCGGCAATAAGTCAATCCGGTAATCGCCAACCCGCCATTGAAGGGTAATTCCACCCTGAGCGCCGCGGCCTTTGACTTCATAAACCGTCATGCTGCCAAACCCCTGTTCTTCCAAAGCTGTCCGCAGATCCGGCAGCTTTTCTTCACGAATAACCGCTTCGATTTTTTTCATCCAGTTAACCTCCATTCATGAAGTTGATTTCCTAAAAGTAGTTTACCTCATGATATCATGGATACTCATGGGAATGCAATGCTTAGAGTAAGAAAGGGACCCCGGCGGCGGCGATTTTAAGAGAGGAAGTTTCTGACCAGGTCTTCCAAAGTGTCGCGGCGGCGGATCAATCTGGGGAGGCCATCGCCTTGAATCAGGATTTCGGCCGGCCGCAACCGGTTGTTATAGTTGGAAGCCATGGACATGCCGTAGGCGCCCGCGTCGATGACGCCGATGATGTCGCCAACCTCCATGACCGGCAATTCCTTATCCTTGGCAAGGATATCGCCGCTTTCGCAAATGTTTCCGACTAAGGTGACCGTTTCCTTTTCCGCTCCTTCATGGTCCAAAGCATGACTCGCCGGGTAGACTTCAATATCATGTTCGGCCCCGTAAAGAACGGGCCTCATCAATACGTTAAATCCAATATCCGTTCCGATGTATGTTTTTCCGTAGCTTTCTTTTTTGGAATGAACGCTGCCCAGGAGGACCCCGCATTCCGCCACGATGTAGCGGCCGGGCTCGATCCGGAATTGAAAATGGTCGGGAAACCCGGCCCCATGTTTTTGTAAAACCGAAGCAAAATCGGTTTTGAATTTCAGCAGATCCAAACGTTGCTGGCCTTGCCGTTTTTGGTAAGGAATGCCCATTCCTCCCCCGAAATCGATAAATTCCAGTTCCTCAAAAGAAGTCGCGACTTCGAGTAATTTTTTGACCCCTTCCAGATAAACGGCGCCGTCTAAAAACAATGAACCGAGGTGTTGGTTAAGGCCCGCTATTCTTAATTGATATTCGCGGGAGATTTTTTTTATTTCCCCCAAATGGTCGGTGGTAATTCCAAACTTGGTGCTCTTTCCGGCGGTGACCACCTTTTGGTGGTGGCCCACTCCGAGGCCGGGGTTGATGCGCAAGGCTACTTTGCCGCCGGGATTAATCTTTCCGAACTGCTCCAGTTGGGAAAGGGAGTCCACACTGACCATCACGTGGTGTTCCAGAGCCCATTCCATCTCCGCGGGTGAAACATTGTTTCCGATATAAAAAATTTCGGAAGGCAGAAATCCCGCCATGAAGAGCAGAAAAATCTCCCCGGGGGACATGGCATCCGCGGTCAGGCCTTCTTCGCGGATGATTTTCAACAATTCAACATTGGAGTTGGCTTTACAGGAATAATCGGCCTGAAATTTAAAGCCGGGTATGGAAATCAAGTGGGCCATTTCCCGGCAACGGGCTCTGAGAATGCTCTCGTTATAGACATAGAGCGGACTGCCATACTGCTCCAGTAATTCTTGGGGGGTTGCCGCTCCGTAAAACTGATTGGGCTTTGGCTTGGGGTATTCATTCATGGTCGGTATGCTCCTCATTCCGTGGACTGGTCGTTATGGCAATCAGTTCGATTTCATTGGTGAGGGAATCTTTAATTAACCGCACCAAATTTTTATTCCGGGAGAAAAGACAGGTCACGTCTTTGTGGGGAGAGAGTTCGCCGGTCAAGACATGGGTTGAATCGGCAATGAGCCTGATCTCACCGGGGAATTTTTCGCGGTGATAAACGATGGCGCCGGGAAGCTCACAGTCGGAACCGGTGATCAATACCACTTTGAGCCCTCTGCCGCAGGCGGTTGCGATTTCCGAACGGACCAGAGACAGTTCTGCTTTAGAGCAGGATAAATAAATTCTTTCGGATGCGCCCGTGATGATATTTTTCATTTTGGAAAGGATTTGCGTAAAACCGTTGATGGTGATATAGGGTTCCAAAGGTTCGTCTTGGATGGGTATTTGTTGGCCGATAAAGGATAAAGTCTCCTCAACCTGGCGGCGGATATTTTGAATCATTTCGTTGACCGGTACCGCGATATATTTAATGGTAGCGGCGTCGATCCGGAAGGCCCCGCCTTTTTCGGCCAGCCCGGCTAAGGCGAGATAAACGTTGGACCGGGAAATGCCGGTGAGTTTGGCGGCCTCGTAACCGGTGAGGGCCCCTTCTTTGCATAGTGTGAGATAAAGCAAGGATTCGTGTTTGGTAAAGCCGGCTTTGATAAGGGCTTCGATAAGATCCATGATTTCTCCGTAGTGGTTTTATTTAGAACCACTATACTATTTTGACATAAACTTGTCAATGGTTTCATCTTATGAAAAGCTTTTTCGTTTGACAATAAAAAAGGATACCCTTTTTCAGGTATCGCTTTTTTGGGATTTGTAATTATTAAAATGCTATAGAACTGTTTCGCCGCTCTCTTCGGTACGCACCCGGATCACTTCGTCAATCGTGGAGATGAATATTTTTCCATCGCCGGCCGCACCGGTTTTGCTGGTTTTGCAAATGATGTCAACCACCTGTTGGTAATCCTGGTCTTTGACCACCATGACCACCAGCTTCTTGGGCAGCAAATCGATGCGGTAATCCCCTACCCGCCATTGGAGGGAGATGCCTCCCTGAGCGCCGCGGCCTTTGACGTCAAAAACGGTCATTCCGATAAAACCGGCTTCTTCCAGCGCCGTCCGGACCTCTTGGAATTTTTCCTCGCGGATGATTGCCTCAATCTTTTTCATATTGCCCCCTCGTTTTAATAGTAAGCTTCTTCGCCGTGTTGGGAGATATCCAGCCCCACCTGCTCTTCGGCTTCGGTTACCGCAAGCCCCCAGATTTTATCAACCAGTTTGGCCAAAACAAACGTAAGCGTCGTGCTAAAAGCGATGACAACCAGTACGGTTAAAATCTGTATCCCCAGAGGGCCCCAATTTCCGTAGATTAAACCGTTAGCGCCTGCCGGATTGACGCTTTTGCTGGCGAAAATACCGGTTGCAACGGCGCCCCAGGCTCCTCCCATTCCATGGCATGCCCAGACGTCCAGGGATTCGTCGAGTTTCCAATGGTTGCGGAGCCGGATACAGGCGGTCGAGATGAAGGAGGCAACGGCTCCGATAATGATGGCCGAAGCCGGGGAGACATAACCGGAAGCCGGAGTGATGGCCACCAATCCGACGACGGCTCCCGTGGCCATGCCAAGGGCGCTGGGTCTGCGATCAACCCAGTTAATGGCCATCCAGGTCAAAGCGGCCGCGGCGGCGGCAGTATTGGTGGTAATAAAAGCATTGACCGCCAATTCATTGGCGCCGAGCGCGCTGCCGGCATTAAATCCAAACCAGCCGAACCAAAGTAAGGCGGCGCCGATAATGGTAAAGGGAATGTTGTTGGGTTCCATGCTTACGACGGTATAACCCTTCCGCTTTTTAATGACGGTCGCGAACACCAAGGCGGAGAAACCGGCGGTGATATGGACCACGGTCCCTCCGGCGAAATCAAGGGCCCCTAAATTTCTGAGCCATCCACCGACACCCCATACCCAGTGGGCTACCGGATCATATACCAAGGTTGCCCATAAAAAAGAGAAGATTAAAAAACTGCTAAATTTAATTCTTTCAACGAAAGCCCCGGTGATGAGGGCCGGAGTGATGATGGCAAACATCATTTGAAATGCCATGAAAGCCAGATGCGGGATAGTGGATGCATAGTCGGGATTGATTCCTTTTACGCCATTGAGCCCCAGCCAGCTTAAATTGCCGAGAATTCCTTTCACATCCGGGCCAAAGGCCAGGCTATACCCGAACAATACCCATTGGATACTGATTAGCGCCAACATTGCAAAGCTGAACATGATGGTGGATAACAAATTCTTTTTGCGAACCATGCCTCCGTAAAAGAAACCTAAAGCCGGGGTCATCAGCATCACCAATGCGGCTGAAATTAAGACCCAAGCTGTATCTCCAGTATTCATGGAACTGCCTCCCGGTTAATTTAATGTAAATTATCGTTTTGATTATAGCACATACATAACATGTTATCAACAACAGTATCATAATGGAAATAATATCTTAATATTATATGATAAATACTAACATTAATATCACATTATAATCAAATTACTAAAATAGCGCCGGCAGGCGTTACACATGGGCTTAGCCGCTAAAGAGAAAAATGGAAATCCATGGGATCGTGGTTTCAATTAAAAGGAAACCATCTGCCTGCGAGAAGAGAGTGAGGGTTTAAGGGGGCAAAGTTGAAAGGGGGAGGCTGCTTGGAAAGGGATTGCAAAATGAAATGAGGATTGAAGGGATGGCGGCCCGAAGGGGTATATTGGGCCGTTTGAATGGATCTCCTCTGCCTGGGTGGAGGATTATGTTCCCGAATAGGTTTGATAAAGGGCGTAAGGCGTTTTCCCCATATTGGGATAACCGTGATGACAACGCTCGTAGTTGTAGTCATGCAACCACGCGTCGAAATCGCTTTGCATCTTTTCAATGGAATCATAAGCTTTTTTGAACAGAGCTTTTTGAAAGAATTCTTTGATAACGGTCTGTTTAAAGCGCTCGATGAAGCCGTTGTTATGACTCCCGTGAATCGTTGTGGCGCGGTGCTCAATGTCGTTCAACAAGAGGTATAATTCATAATGGTGTTTTTCAGTGCCGCAATACTGGCGTCCGTTGTTGGTGATAATGGCTTTGATGGACATGTTTTGCCCTTTATAAAAAGGTAATACATCATTGTGAAGAATTGCCACGGCGCAATCGGGCAGCCGGCCCGGATGTAAGAAACCGAAGGCGAAACTGTTGTAGGTATCGACAACGGATTGCAGGTATACTTTTCCGAGGCCTTTGAGGGAACCTACCATCATGGTATCCTGAGCCAATAGTTCCGCCGGATGATTGACGGGATTCTTCCGCTCCCGGAAGCAGGGATTGAATTTTTCAATTCGGATCATTTGTTCCTCGGTAAGCTGGATTTCCCCATGAAGCACTTTTTCTTCCAATTTCCATAGCCGGGCGTTTTTATTGCCCATTTCATTCTGAATCAGTATTTTTTGGATGGTGGGAGAACTCACCGCCAGTCCCTGGCTTTTCAGATGGGCGCTAAGGCGGACACAACCCCAGGAGGGGTGTTCGATGCTTAATAATAGGATTTTCTCGGCAATCCAGTCGGGAGTTTTCCGGGGATGGTTTTTCCGAACGTCGGGCGTAGTTTTAAAACCTTCGATCCCGGAAAGCTGGAAACGTTTTTTCAATTCCATCAAATTTCCGTTGGAGAGCTCGTTTTGATGATAGGCAACACTGGCATTGTTAAGCAATTGGTTCAATTCGGAGATTGTCATCCTTTGGTTCAAATCATTTTCCGGTTGAGACATATTGCAAATTCCTCCTCTCGGGAACGAACCATGCCGGTGCATAATTTCGGTTCGCGTTTGCTGTTTTTAGAGTCGGCGCATTACATTATACAATATAACATTAACATATATATTACACAAGTCAAGATATTTTGGGTTAAATATTACCATTCGGTTCTTTATATAACATACAGATAACAAATAACTGATTTTATAGCGGTTGGGGGAGCAAAAAAATTATAGGAAAATCAAAAATCGTCCATTTCAAGGTAAAAAAATTTTTTCTATACTGTAAACGATGAGTTAAAAAAGAGTTAAATCGTGTTACTGGGCAGGTGGCGATGGTTGGTAGACTCTTTTCAATGTTCATCAAAATAAATAAAATCAAGGGGGGTTTTTGAGTGAAAAGAAGTTCAATCGTCTTTGCTTTCGCTGTGGTCTGCTTGGTCCTTGTCATGGCCGTAGGGGTAAACGGCGCTGCCAGGAAAATTGTAGTCGGTTTCTCCCAGATTGGCGCTGAAAGCGGTTGGCGCACCGCCAATACCGAATCAATCCTTTCCGAAGCCAAAAAGTACCCCAATATCGTATTGAAGTTCTCCGATGCCCAACAAAAACCGGAGAATCAAATTAAAGCCATTCGTTCCTTCATTGCGCAAAAAGTAGACGTTATCGGCTTTACCCCGGTTGTTGAAACCGGTTTCGAGCCTGTTTTAAGAGAAGCGAAAAGAGCTAAAATCCCGGTAATCATTATTGACCGTATGGTTGATGTGAAAGACAAATCCCTCTGGGTAACCCATATGGGTTCCGATATGGTGTTGGAAGGCCGTAAAGTCGTTAATTTCATGGTTGAAAAGGGTTGGAAAGGGAATATCGTTGAGATGGTCGGAACCGTCGGTTCTTCCGCCGCTGTCGGCCGTCATAAAGGGTTCACGGAAGAGCTTGCCAAACATTCGAAATTCAAGGTTATTAAATCCGAGAGCGGCAACTTCACCCGTTCGGAAGGCAAACAAGTTATGGAAGCTTTCTTAAAAGCCGAGGGCAAGAATATCAATATTTTGTTTGCCCACAATGATGATATGGCCATCGGAGCCATTCAGGCCATTGAGGAATATGGTTTGAAACCCGGCGCCGACATCAAAATCATCTCCATCGACGGCGTTCATGATGCTTTTCAAGCCATGATTGAAGGTAAACTCAATTGCACCGTAGAATGTAGCCCGCTGCTGGGGCCGCAATTCTTCGAAGCGGTTATGGCTGTGGTAAACGGTAAGAAACTGCCGAAAGAAACCATCACCAAAGAAGGGGTATTCCCGATGGAAGTCGCCAAAGAAGTTATGCCGACTCGTAAGTACTAGGATTTGTCAAGTTCAATTTAACCGGATTTTTCGTTTAAAAGGGGCTGTCGCAAAAAAAATATCGATCGAGATATGCAATATATAAGGGAATGGCTGGAGCCATCGACGCAATATGTTGTATATCTCGTTGATTTTTATAACTGCTGCAACAGCCCTCAATTTAATTTCAAAACGTTCTGACATATCAAAATTAAAATGGAGCAGGAACTGTTTTTAAGTAGAGATTGAATTTTTTTGTACCCTTATATCCTCTTATACGGGGAATGCAGTTGGCCCAAAGTAAGTCTAACGTAGAGGTGAATCATATGACCGCATCACCTAAAAACATAGCGCCTAAAGCATCGGACCAATCGGTCCCTTTGCTTCAAATGAAGAATGTGAGCGTGGTATTTCCGGGGGTTAAGGCTTTGTCCAATGTTGACTTTGAAGTAAAAGGTGGCGAAGTACACGCCTTGATGGGTCAAAATGGGGCAGGAAAATCGACCTTAATCAAGGCTCTAACCGGTGTTAACCGGATGAGCACGGGCAGAATTATTTTTGAAGGTTCCGAAATCAATCCCCGTTCAACCAAGGAAGCCCAAGATATGGGGATTAGTACCGTTTATCAAGAAATTAATCTGATTCCTTACTTGTCAGTGGCGGAAAACATTGGCTTAGGACGCCAACCCATGCGTTTTGGCCAAATTGACTGGAAAGAAATGAATAAACGCGCTGAAAAAGCGCTTGCACGTTTAAATTTGCAATTGGATGTTACTCAGCAATTGTCCGCGTATTCGATTGCTGTTCAACAGATGGTGGCTATAGCCAGGGCTGTGGACATTTCCGCCCGGCTGTTAATCTTTGATGAACCAACTTCAAGCCTGGATGAGAAAGAAGTGGCCCAATTATTTACGGTGATTCGGAAGTTGAAAGCCGAAGGTTTGGGAATCATTTTTATTACTCACTTTTTGGACCAGGTTTATCAAATTTCCGATAGGATTACGGTACTGCGAAATGGTGAGCGAATTGGGGTATATGAATCCCAATCCTTGTCGAAACTGGATTTAATTGCGGCGATGGTGGGTAAGGAATTGGGGGACTTGGAGAATACATCAAAAACAAAAGTTGCCGGCAGCCAATCAACCCGAAAAGAAGTGTTTCTCAAAATCAAAGGGATGGCTAAAGCCCATTCCATAGAGGCTTTTGATATAGATTTTTCCAGGGGCGAGGTTGTGGGTTTGGCGGGATTGCTTGGTTCCGGACGGAGCGAAATGGCCCGATTAATCTTTGGGATTGATCATCCGGATAAAGGCAAGATGAGTTTGAATAATCGGGAGGTGGCGATTCATTCTCCCCAACAGGCAATGGAATATGATTTTGGGTTTTGTCCCGAAGACAGAAAAGTTGAAGGAATTATTCCAAACCTGACAGTTCGGGAAAATATTATTTTGGCTTTGCAAGCTAAGCGGGGTTGGTTTAAAAGTTTTTCCCGGAAAAAACAAATCGAAATTGCCGAACGTTATATTCGCGAATTGAGTATTGCCACTCCCGGTACGGAACAAGCCGTAAAGAACCTGAGCGGCGGGAATCAACAAAAAGTGATTTTAGCGCGCTGGCTGGCCTCCAATCCCCGTTTTTTAATTCTTGATGAACCGACCCGCGGCATTGATGTAGGGGCCAAAACGGAGATCCAAAAATTAATTCTGCGGCTTTGCCAGGAGGGGATGTCGATTTTATTTATCTCTTCCGAATTGGAGGAGGTTGTTCGCTGCTGCCATCGTGTCACTGTGCTGAGGGATCGGCAAAAAATCAGCGAATTAACCGGCGATCAGGTCAACGAGCAAACGATTATCCATACGATCGCGGAAGGGGGCCGGAGCGAATGCCAGCTTTAAAAGGGATATTTTCAAACACGACATGGAAAAAATTAATTTGGCCAATTTTGGCCCTGGTTTTGGTGTTGTTGTTTAATCTTTTTTTTACCCCGCATTTCTTTGATATTGGAGTTAAGGATGGTCATTTTTTTGGGAGCCTCATTGATATTATCAACCGGGTTGCCCCCGTTTTGGTCATCGCGATTGGAATGACTTTAGTTATCGCCACGGGAGGTATTGATTTATCGGTGGGTTCAATCGTTGCGATTTCCGGCGCGATAGCCGCATTGATGATTCGCCCGGGCTATCTGCATGGCGATTTATCTTATCCTCCGCCGCCGTCCATTATATGGTTGGTGATAGCGCCATTAATTGCCTGTGCGATTGCCGGGGCCTGGAATGGATTCTTGGTCAGTTTTTTAAAAATTCCGGCGATGGTCGGAACGCTTATTTTAATGGTAGCCGGCCGCGGTATCGCTCAATTAATTACTCAGGGACAAATCATTACCTTTCACGCCAAGCAATTTCAATTTATTGGGACCGGATTCCTGTTTATGTTGCCCTTCCCGGTAACGATTATCGCGGTTATGTTGTTTATAACTTATTTGTTGACCCGTAAGACCGCAATCGGGCTTTTTATTGAATCGGTCGGTGATAATCCTAAGGCCAGCCGCTATGCGGGTGTAAATGCCACTTTAATCCAATGGGTGGTTTTTGTCTTCTGCGGGATTTGCGCTGGAATTGCGGGTTTTATTGTAAGCGCGGACATCAAGGCTGCCGATGGTAATAATGCCGGCGCGGATATGGAGACGGATGCGATATTGGCGGTTATTATCGGCGGAACACCGATGAACGGCGGTAGGGCATGTTTATCCGGTACAGTGATTGGCGCCCTTGTAATGCAGGCCTTGAAAACTACGATTTTAACATTGGGAGTGCCTCCTCAATACGTAAAAGTAGTGAATTCCATCGTTGTTGTGGCGGTATGCCTGCTACAATCGCCGTTATTCAGGAGTAAATTAACGAATGCGTTCGGGAAGATGAGGAGGGTTACGGCATGAGACTTCCGATTAAGCAAAAACATATTCCAATCACTGCTACCATTGGGGTTTCAATTTTGCTTTATTTGGTAGCGGCTATCCGTTTCCCGGGTATTCTATCCATGAGCGTTTTATTAAACCTGCTTTATGATAACTCATTTTTGGGGATCTGCGCCGTAGGCATGACATTTGTCATTTTAACCGGCGGTATCGACCTTTCGGTCGGGGCTGTGGTCGCCTGTACCAGCGTGGCAATTGCGGTTTTGGTTCGGGATTTTCATATGCACCCTGTGCTAGCGTCGCTGATTTTAATGGGAATGGGAGTTATTTACGGCATGATGATCGGTAGTTTGATACATTTTTTTGATATTCCGCCATTTATGGCGACGATGGCGGGTCTGTTATTTGCCCGAGGATTCTGTTTCGTATTGAGCATTGACTCGATCCCTATCAACCATCCGTTTTACTTGAAAGTTTCCGATATTTCAATCCCGATTTTGGATGGCAATCTTTCCATCCCCGGTATCATTTTTTTGCTGGTTTTGTTTGTGGGGATTTTTCTGGCCGGGAGAACCCGGTGGGGCCGGAGTGTTTATGCGGTTGGCGGTAATCTTCAATCCGCCAACTTGATGGGCTTGGAAAGCGGTAAAACTTTGATTAAGGTTTATGCTTTTAGTGGTTTTTGTTCTGCCTTGGCCGGATCTGTTTATGCATTGTATACTTTTTCCGGAAACGGCTGGGCGGCCAATTATATGGAGATGGATACCATTGCTGCGGTGGTCATGGGCGGAACACTGCTTACGGGTGGTGTTGGCAGTGTGTTTGGGACCTTATTCGGTGTTTTAATTTATGGAACGATTCAGACCTATATCACTTTTGATGGTACTTTGAGCGCTTGGTGGACTAAAATCGTTATCGGAATTTTGTTATTTACCTTTATATTGCTCCAAAGATTTCTTTCGCAGACTTCAAGATTTACTTCCGGCGCCGCTCAAGTTTCCTTCAGTGGACAAGATGAGAAAGCGCCGGCAGGCGCAGGCGAACCAATTTAGTTTGATGTTGCGAAACTTTATACATTCGATTCCATCCTAAAATCAGATACTGAAAAGTAGCCATTTTTGGGATGGAAATTTTGATTTATGTCTAATGACAGCCTGCAGTCCTGTGTTTGGTATCATGGACATCCCAGATGCAGGCCGGAAGATTCGGCGGCAAAGGTTAAAGATTTCGGGAATAATTGGCTGGATTTTATTGAAAAATTGCAAAAAACAGCATATTATAAAGAATAGAGAAGCCCGGCGGCGGTGTGCGCCGGTTTCATTCCCTTCCAGTAAATGCCAGCAATTTTTGATGTTATCCCGACCTTTTAAAATATTCATCCTGGAGTAACCAAGCCGTATATATTGATAATAGTAGAGGGTAACCCAATGATTGTAGACACACAACCGATCGATGTTCAAAATAAAAAGCGGTCTAATGATTTCATACGATATAAAATCATTTTCTTTTTCCTTCTCGTTTCTTTATTACCGATTTGCATGATTGGATCTTTTTCTTATTTTTGTTTGAAGGCGAATGTTACTCAAACAACATCTCAGTATTCCCTGGATATGCTGATTCAAACCGTAGCGAATATCCAATTAAAACTGGCTGAATTTGAAAATATCTCAGTCCGGCTGTTTATTAATAAAGACTTTAATAAAGCTTTGTCTGATTATACGAAATCCAGAGACGGCGCCGGCGCGATCCGGAAAAAAAATATCGAAGACTACTTTAATGAGTATATGATAAGCAATAAAGACATCTTTGCCTTTATGTTCATCAGTGATACCGATAATAATCAATCGATCGTCATTGCCAAAGATTACTATGAGGATTTTGTCGGCTTAACCAAACATTTTTCGGAAACCAGTTCTTATCAAAATATCATTGTGGCGGGCGGGGGCATTGTCTGGTCCAATACCATCAAACTCAACCGCAACTATTTTTTAGTCCTGGGTAGACATATTAAAAATGCCGGCAGCGGGGAACCTCTAGGTATTTTGGCGATTGTGGTGGATGAAGAGAAAATTGATCAGTTAGCCAATTTGACCCTTTATAATAAACTGAATATATCCGTCGGCAATATGGAACGGTATTCTTTCATCATGAATAACGAGGGAGAAATTATATCGTCCCCCATAAAAACGGATATTGGAAAAAACATTGCGACTTTAATGCGGGATACTACACCCTTGAAACCGATTTTAAAGTATACCGGCGACCGGGATTATGGAAACGAAATCAATCAGGGCAGCTATATTACTCAAGTAAACAACCAACCTATGCTGGTAACCTACAAATCAATCGGCAGCAAGATCGGAATCGGCGGTAAAAGCGGTTGGCACCTCATCAGTGTGGCCTCAACTTCAATTTTGTATCAGGGCTTAAGAATGGTGGGATTGACAACCCTGTTGTTAGGTATCGCCTTTGGCGTTATTGCCGTAAGTATTTCATTTCATGTTGCTACGCTATTTAACAATCAACGGAGTTAATTCCTGGTATTTTCTTGTATAGCAAATGTTTTAAGAATCGATAGAGGGAGAGGTGATTTTTCATGCCCCGGCGGACTCTTCGTTTTTTCATTCTCTGCTTTTTTTTCTTTGTACTCTGTTTTGTTGAAATACCTTATTTAAAAGCAATCCCGGCAGATGTCCAGCCTGATTTGCCGGGTTCCAACGACTCCCTGTTATCCCGAAAAAGGCCATTGGTTATCGCTATTGTTCCGAAATCACTTGACAATTTACTTTATACGGATGCCAAAGAAACCGCCGAGCTTGCCGCCAGAAGACACAATGTCCAGTTGGAATGGGTGGCGCCGTTCAAAGTCGACCCGGATCTGCAAGTTAAATTAGTGGAAGGATTAATATGGAGAAAAGTTGACGGTATTGCGATAAGTTGCAGCGATCCTGAAAAACTCAGCAAAGTCATTGCCAAAGCAATAGCGGCCAATATCCGGGTAGCAACCATCGATGCGGACTGCCCCGGGAGTAAACGGCTTTTTTATTGCGGCACCGACAACTACAAGGCCGGGAGGGCCTGCGGTGAAGCGATGATAAAAATCGTTACCCAAAGGGGTCTTGCCAATAAACATTTACGGACCGCCATCCTTACGGGAGGCATTGAGGCTCATAATTTAAATGAACGGATTCGAGGATTTAAAGAGGCGGTGACCGGTAAAATCAAACTGGATTATACGGCGCTACTGGCTTGTAATGATGATACGAGCGCTGCAGCCAAGTTAGTCGAGTCCTATATTAAAAAACATCCTGAAACCGAAGTGTTTTATTTTTCAGGGGGGTGGGCATTTTTTGGACCGACCGAATCGATGCCTTTTTACCAAAAATGGTGTCAAAACGGAGGTATTGCGGTGTCGATGGATACCAGTTTTCCTGTTCTTCAGGCGGCTCAAAAAGGATTTGCAGAGGCTTTGGTCGGGCAGGACTTTCGCAGAATGGGGGAACTGACAGTCGATTATCTGGTCCAGGCCATTAAAGGGTTACCCATTCCCCATAATCATATCGATACAGGCCTTGAACTCGCCGATCGATCCAATTTCGGTCAACTTCTTAAACAGAAAAAGCCTTGGGAGATGAAATGAACGCAAATCATTCAGCGCCTCCGCTATGGGCCCTGTTAAAAGCCGGACATTTTAAATCAATGAGGCCGGGCTCAATTCGGGTTAAATTTATTTTATCCTTTATTCTCCTTTGTATCATTCCCATGATACTCCTGGCGTTTTTTTCTTATCGCACCTATCTCGGAATCCTTCAAAGCAATGTCCATTCTTATACCAGTGAAGTCATTGATCGGGTTGACCGGAATTTACAAATTTATATCAGTGATTTGGAAAGAGCCCTCGAGCTTCGTGGGGATTATTATAACGTCCAATTTATTAAATTGAGCTCTGCCGGCGACATTGAGGGGAACCGTAAATTTACTTTCCGAATGTGGGAAAACTTGAACAATATCAAAGCTTTAAAAACCGATCTGCGGGATGTTACCATAACCACCCTCGATGGAGTTACAGTGGGCTGCTATGGAATTTATCACACGGATTTGTCCCAAAATGAGCTTTTTCAGACTTTGGCGAACCGTACAACCAAAGGAGACACCATGGCCATCTGGGGGCCCCACCCTGATTGGCTTGGGGGAAAGGTGTTTACCGTCGGGAAGGCTATCCGCGGGGATTACGATAATTTCTTGGGAATGATGAGCATCGATGTGGATGTTGAACTACTGAATCAAATCTGCCGGAACATTACGTTGGGAAAGACCGGTTATGTGATGCTGGTGGATGACGAAGGCCAAATCATTTATCATCCCAAACCGGAATTCATCGGCAAACCATTGGGCCTTTTATTGGGAAATCCCAATGCCAACCAGTGGAAGTCGGGGTTCTTTACCGCCCAAAAAGGCCCGGTTGATCAGGTGATTACTGTTAAAACCTTTACCCTGGCTAATTGGAAGATTATCGGCCTGTCCAATAAAGCTGAATTGACGGCTGAAATGCGAAAGATAACCGGACTCACCCTGGGTTTAATCACTGCGACCATTGTTGCTTTAACTTTGGCGGCCATTTTCTTGTCCGGGTTGCTCACCAAACCCATCAAAGAACTTCAACACTCTATGCGGCGGGCCTCGGAAGATTTAAACACCAATGCGAATATTAATACCCAAGATGAAATCGGCCAACTCGGAGAATCGTTCAATCAAATGCTGGCCCGGATCCGTCAACTGATGGAGCAAAATGTCCAGGAACAAAAAAAGTTGCGCCGTACCGAGATGATCGCCCTTCAAGAACAAATCAAGCCTCATTTCATTTATAACACTTTGGATTTGATTATTGGTTTATTGGAAACCCAGCGGAATGAAGAAGTTGTAACCATGGTGGAAGCCTTGGGAGTGTTTTTTCGGACCAGTCTGAGCCATGGCCATGAATATATCTCGATTCGGGAAGAAACGGAGCATGTCCGCAATTACCTATATATTCAGAGGTTCCGGCATGGTGACAAATACGACTATGTAATCGATGTTCAGGAAGATATTTTAACCCATAAGACGTTGAAATTAATTCTTCAGCCATTGGTCGAAAATGCTATTTACCACGGAGTACGTGAAAGAGAGCAACCCGGAGGGTTAATAAGGGTTCGCGGCTACGGTGTTGATGAACAGGTATATTTTGAAGTTGAGGATAACGGTAAGGGGATTCCGCCGGAACTGCTTGAGGAAATCGGGCACTGTTTGGCGGGAAATACGACTCCGGAGTTAGAAACCAAATTTTTCGGGCTGCGCAATGTCCATGAGCGGCTTTCGCTCGCATTCGGGAAAGAATTCGGCCTTACCATGGAGAGCCGGCTGGGGTATGGTACTAAAGTAATCGTTCATTTGCCGTTAATCCGTAAACAGGATTAAGAAAGGATGGGTCATGAGGCATAGGTAATTGAAAGGGTAGGGCTTTAGGGGATTTTCCAGGCGGAAGAAACTAAACGCTGTTAGAGAGGGTGTTTGACATGACCAGCTTGTTAATTGTTGAGGATGAGGAAGCGATTAAGCAAAAATTAATGGGCAATGTCTCCTGGCACGAGTATGGGTTCAAGCCGGTCTTGGGCGCATCCAACGGGCTGGAGGCGCTGGCTATTTTGGAACAGACCCCCATTGATATCATGGTAACCGATATTCAAATGCCCAAAATGAATGGTATTGAATTGGTTAAAGAAGTTAAAAGACGCAACGATTCGATGAAAATTATTGTAATATCGGGTTTTGCCGAGTTCGAATATGCGCAGGAGTCAATTAAACTGAACGTAGCCGATTATCTTTTGAAACCTTTCGCCAGCCGCAGACTATTGGAGATTGTGCTCAGGCTAAAGGAACAAAGGGACCAGGAACAGGCTGAAAAAACGGAACTACAAGAATTGCGCGATAATCTTCACAGAAATATGGAGGCCTTACGGGAAAAATTTTTTTTGAATTTATTGAATCATAACATGGCCTGCATGGATATGGCGGCTGAATTAAAGTTCCTGGGTTTGGAACGTTTGGCCGATTTGCCCTATCAAGTGGCGGTTATTGAAATTCCGGAAGGACTTCTCCGCGAGGTAACCGAGGAGGATAAATATCTTTTAAACCTGCAATTTATGAATCAGGCCAAAAGGTTGTTGGATGGCGGAGATTACCACTATTTCGCCATGAATCAATTGCGCAATCAAATGACGGTCATTTTCTTCGCCCCCGATTTGGAACTTCCGGTTCGTTTGGAAGAATATTTGACCCAATTACGGTTGGCCTTGAAACAATCGGTTACTATCGGCGTAGGAGGAAAATACTGCGGTTTTCAAGATCTCTCCGCCTCATACCGGGAAGCGAAATTGGCCTCTCAATATCGTTACATCCATGGATTAAACCGGGTCTTTGCCATCCGGGATGTCAATCTTGATAATCCCAATTATCATAAATATTACTATTATCTGCATCAAAACCGTATTTTCGATGATCTGAGAGTCGGCGCGTACTCAACAATCCGCGAAGATATTAAAGCTTTCATTGAAGAAATGCGGACTTCCGATATGAACCCCGAGTCGCTGCGGATTATTGCCAGTAATTTGATTTTGCTGACCTATACTACAATGAATGAACTTGGATATAATTTAAACGAATTATTTGAGACAACCAGCCCCCGCGCGCTTTCGCCATTACGGGATGTCAATAATACCGAAAGTTTGGATGAATTGGAAAATTTTTTGGTAATTTTTTATGAAAAGATTAGTGCCTATGCCAGTCAAAAACGGAATTCCCTGAACCAAAATTTGGTGGATGAAGCACGGCGGCTGGTAGATGAGAATTATGCTTCGGATATTACTTTATCGGGAATGGCGGAGCGCTATAAAATCAGTCCGGGATATTTAAGTTTGCTTTTTTCAGAGCGAATGGGGAAAAATTTTATCGATTATCTAACCGAAAGAAGGATTAAAAAGGCTCAGGAATTGTTGAAACACACGGATATGAAAATCTATGAAATAGCATCGGCTGTAGGCTATAACGATTCCTACTATTTCAGCAACTGTTTTAAGAAGGTTGTGGGAGTCGCCCCCAGCGAATTCCGGGGGAATAACTTATAGCCGGCTGGAAAAGTCTATAAAGGATATTTTATGGAATGAAGCGAATAGATTAAAAACGAGAATGAGCAGCAGTTTCTATGTGAAAGGGTGTTTTTATGCCGAAATATCCGGATATTAAAAAGATTCTAATCATTGGGCCGGGACCGGTGACGATTGGCCAGTCGGGAGAATTTGACGATGCAATGTCCCAGGCCAGTATCGCTTTAAAACAGGAAGGTTTTCAAACCATCATTGTCAACAGTAATCCAGTCACCTTATCCAGTGATATTGAGTCGGCGGATCGGGTTTACCTTGAGCCCATGACTTTCGATAATCTTAAAAATATGATTATCCGGGAAAAGCCGGAAGCTATATTGCCGGTGTTTGGCGGGCAAAATGCCCTCAATTCGGCATATTTTTTAGCAAGATCAGGCATTCTCGCCCAATATCAAATTCAATTGCTGGGTGTCCCGGAAACTGTCATTGAAAAGACCGAAGACCGTTTGAAATTTAGGGAGTGGATGACTGAATTAGGTCTTAAACTCCCGGCCGGGGAAATTGCTACAACGCTGGGCGAAGGAATGGCCATGGGCCAAAAAATCGGATTCCCTGTGGCTCTGCGGGCTTCTTTGGCAGTAGAAGGCTCCGGAGTGATGATTGCTTATAACCAGGAAGAGTTGGAAGAATTTTTGGAGATGACTTTGGGTCTTTCCCCCATTCACCAGGTTTTGGTGGAGAAGGCTTTGGATGGATTCCATGAATTTGAGTTTGAACTTCTCCGGGATGGGGATGGTCAGACCATGCTGGTCACTTCTTTGGAAAACATTGATCCGGTGGGCGTTCACACGGGGAATAGCGCGGTGGTCATTCCGGCGCAAGGCTTGAGCGCAGAGGATTATCAAAAGCTAACCGAAGTTTGCCAGGAGATTGTTCGGGGATTGGGTGTTAGCGGTAGTGTCAACATTCAAATGGCCGTTAATTTAAACGATAAAACCATTTTTCCCATTGAAATCAATCCCAGGTTTACTAAGAGCACCGCGCTGGCAGCCAGAGCAACCGGATATCAAATTCCGGCAATAGCGGCCAGGCTGGCGGTAGGTTTTAGTTTGGCGGATTTGGGATTGACGGGTACGGATTCCCTGGGCCGAACGATGGGGACAACCGCCGGATATACGGCTGTGAAGTTGCCGTGCTTCAGCTTTGACAAGTTTCCCGCAGCCGATTCAACCTTGGGCACAACCTTAAAAGCCGTTGGGGAAGTCATGGCTTTTGGCTGCGATTTTAAGGAAGCTTTTCAAAAAGCTTTACGTTCGTTGCCGGAGGAACGATATGGGCTCGGGGCCGATGGGAAAGATGTCGATGAATCAAAGTTAACTATCTGGGAACTCCAAGATAAGCTCAGCAATGCCAATCCGGAGCGCTGGTTTTATACGCGTTATGCTTTAAGGCGGGGCATGTCGAGCGGGGAATTAGTGGACATCTCGAAATTAAGTCCTTGGTTTATTCATGAAATTCAAGAGTTGGGAACTCTCGAAAAAAAATTGACGACCTATGCCCTATATAACTTAACAACGGAAGTATTACTGCAGGCTAAGAAGTGGGGTTTCTCCGATGTGCAGTTAGCCTATCTTTTACGCACCACAGATGATGAAGTAAGGGCGACCAGACGCAAAAAGGAGATTGCATGTCAGTTCTTTCCGATTGATTTGATAGGCATCCGCGAAAAAGTCGCACCCTATTATTTTTCTACTTATGACCAAGGGCGTCCGGTGGAAGTCCAACCAGGTTCGAAAATCTTACTGTTGGGAACCGGGGCCAACCGCATCACCCAAGGTACGGAAGATGATTATTCTTTGATCCATGCCGCCAAGGCCGTGCGGGAAAAGGGATATGCAAGCATCATGATCAATTGCAACCCGGCTTCCATTACCACCGCTCCCCTGAATGCCGGCACGCTTTATTTTGAACCCCTCGTGAAAGAGGATATATTGAATATGGTGGATCAAGAAAAGTGTGCAGCGGCCATTTTACAATTTAGTGGGCAAATCGCCTCTCAATTGTCAGCCCCGCTTCAAAAGGCCGGGCTCCAAATCCTGGGACCCTCCGGGGACAATCAAGAGGAGCTCCGCGAAGTTGTAAAAAAGAATCTGCCTGATCTGGGGTTATACTTGCCGGAGAGGGGAGCAGCCACGGATGTAAAAGAAGGGATGGAGCTTGCAGGGAAGATGGGGTACCCGATCATCGTCCGCTCGGTCAATAAACCGTTAGAGGTTTGTTTTGATGGTGAGGATTTACGGAGTTCCATGGAAGGTCTTAAAGGCATTACTCAAAACAATCCCGTGAGGATCGAAAAATACATTGATGACGGAATTGGCCTGTTGGTTCACTGTGTGTTTGACGGTAATGACTTTGTGATCTGCGGAATCACCGAGCAAATTGAGGAGGCCGGGATTCATCCTTCCGATTGCGCTTGCGCCATGCCACCTTATTCCATCAATGAAGCGGTGATTTCCCAAATAAAGTCGCTAACGGGTTCGATCCTCAAAGCCTTGCAAGTGAAGGGATACCTCCATATCCAGTATGCCGTAAAACCCGAGGGGATTTACTTATTAACTGTAAAATCCCAGGCGGATTCGTTGTTGCCCTTTATATGCAAGGCGACTGGGGTGGACTGGTCCGCTGCAGCTGTTAAAATTCTATTGGGTGATTCCATTAAGTCTCAGGGCTTAAGTGAACGAGTCTTGGGCCACACGGCGATCCGCGAGGCTGTTTTCTCGTTTGATAAGTTTCCGGGCGTCGATACCCTGCTGGGTCCAGCCATGCGGTCCAGCGGTGAAGTGATGGGGATTGATCCCGATTTTGGAATGGCTTTTATTAAATCACAATTGGCGGCCGGGGAGAGAATACCTGAAGCTGGAGCGATTTATGTGAGCATCCGGGATGAAGACCGGCGGAAATTTATGGCGATTGCCGGGCAGTTTATTGACTTGGGTTTCACGATAATGGCCGGGGAAGAAACGGCGGATTTTCTGAACCGTAATAACTTGCAGTGCCGGCCGGTGAATAGAGTTGGCCAAGGCAGGCCCAATATTATGGATAAAATTAAAAACGGGGAAGTTCACTGGATTATCAGCATCAATTCCGGCCGAAAAACCAGTCCGGCCGAAGCTCAAATTCGCAGCTCCGCTGTGGGACGGGGAATTCCGATCACTACGACGCTATCCGGCGCCCAGGCTCTTGTATTAGGGTTGCGGCAATATTCGAAAAATCAATGGAGCGTTAAATCTTTGCCGGAATATTATAAATAGTTGCCTTATTATTCCTGCACTTGACACCTAAGGAGCGGTGTGTTAAAATAATTTAGCGTTCCGAGAAATTGATTTCGGAATTTGTCCGATGAAGTTTTCTGTAGGAGTGTCCGAGTGGTTTAATCACTTTGAAGTAAGTCTCGGAGGAGTGTCCGAGTGGTTTAAGGAGGCGGTCTTGAAAACCGTTGTACCGCAAGGTACCGGGGGTTCGAATCCCTCCTCCTCCGCCAGATAAAAGAAAAAAAGTTAAAAGGGTAAAGAGTAAAACGGGGATAGAAATAAATTTTACACTTTTCACTTTAAAGGTTAGAGAGTAAAACAAAATTTCATAGCTTGAGAAGTTAAAGGGTAAGATAAAACTCTAAAGAATTTTACACATTTCCCTTTAGACTTTACACTTTATTTAACTGGAGAGGTACCCAAGTCGGTTGAAGGGGATGGTTTGCTAAACCATTAGTAGGAGTAATCCTAGCGAGGGTTCGAATCCCTCCCTCTCCGCCAGAAATCAATAGCCGAAAGGCTTTGACATATATTTGCGCCTGTAGCTCAGCGGATAGAGTATTTGACTACGAATCAAAGGGCCGAAGGTTCAAGTCCTTCCAGGCGCACCATTTAAAAAGCAGAGAGCGAAAGCTCTTTTTTTATTTTCTAAAAATGTACGGCTTCTGATAGTTGCGGCGTTCTAATCCTCCATTAACTCCCGATCTCAAAAAAAGGCGGTTTTAAAGTTAGGTAACTCCCTCCGTGTCACCGACTTTTTAGTCTTTAGTCCGTGATACTTTGCCTAAAGATTGTTTTTACTTATTTTAACTCCATTTATTATTCTAAACTGTTTCAACGGGGTTGACAATAAGCCTTTTTTTAAATCTTAACAAACAAAGCATACTAAGTAGTCGTCCGTCCCGTCCCTGCTGGGCACGTGAAAGGATTAAAACAAGGTATTTATTCTCTCTCAGAGAAGCGTTGGCGCCATTGGTGACGCAGACGCAGAGCTTTTCAACAATGTTTTTCATCTTTTCTCTGCGTCTTCGGGCCTTGGCGGGAGATTCGATCTTTTAGACTTCGAAGTGTTTTCTAGATAGCCCGGCCTTAAAAGGAGATCTGCTAAGCATCAGCAGATCTTTTTGTTTACGGAAGAATAATATCAAGAAGTGAAAATAATAACCATAATAAATTAGAAATGAAATTTAATTTTACAGAAATATTGACATTTTATTTCATAGAAGATATATTATAAATATAAAATTCAGCACAAAAAAAGCTGAATGTATAAAAAAGGAGAGGTAGGAATGAAAAAGAGCATGTTGTTTAAAAAAATGTTATTAGGAGTTTTGTCAGGAGTAATGGTACTAAGCCTCAGTACCTCAATCAGTGGGAAGAGCAAGAATGTAACATTGGAATGGCAGCAGTGGTGGGCTGTCGAGTGCCCCAAAGGTTACGTTCAGAAAATTGTAGACACATACTACAAAAAGACTGGGGTGAAGATCAACCTGTTGAGCGCTCCTTTTGCTGACACCAAGACACAGATTGTATCTGGAGCAAGCACTGGTACGGTTGCAGATATCGTAAGTGTAGACAGCAGCTGGGTATAAGATTTTGCAGATCAGGGCCTTTTGACGGATATGACTGCATTAATGAAAAAAGATGGCTTTAATCGGAACATTATCAAAAGCCAATGGCAGGTCAATAACAAGACTTACGCTATTCCGATCGTGAACTATGCATATCCGATGTTTGTCAATCAGGACATTCTGAAAAAGGCCGGAGTCACTAAGATGCCAAAGACGTGGACGGAATTTGAGGAATGCTGCAAGAAGATCAAAGCAACCGGCGCCTATCCGTTCGCATTGAATCTCGATACATCTTCGCCATCGGGTATCCAGAACACGTATATGGGTTTTGCTTGGGCTTCCGGAATTAAAATGAAGACCGAGCGCGGCGAATATAATCTGTCCAATAATAGTGATTTGAAAGCATTTGCTACATATATGAAAGGGCTTTACACCAACGGATATATTTATCCGGGCATGAGCTCCCTCACAGAGGCGGATATGTCATCCAAGTTCAGTAGCGGTAATATTGCATTCGTAATTAGTTCTGCGGCTATATTGAATTCGTTCCGAAAAGAATCTCCAAATTTAAATATTGGTGCAGTGCCGATTCCGGTAAAAGACGGCTATACTGGCAAGAGTGGAATGTGCGTTGCAAGCTGGGCGCTGGGAGTCACTGAAAACAGCAAGCATAAAGAGGAAGCAATGAGGTTCGTAGAATACCTGCTAAGCGGATTTAACGGGAAAGACGGCTCTATTGATGCTGATTTGGCGGTTACCCAGTCCGCATTCCCGGGAAGCAGTCTTGCCCAACCCGATTATAGCAAGGCAGATCCGGTATTCCGGAGCATCTATGATATGTATAAAGCGGGATACCCGATTAATGAGTTTACGGGCATGAAAGAAGCCAATGCCATCATGACGGAGTATATCAATGAATTGATTCCATATATGGACGGTAAAGTAGATGCGGACAAATTTTTAGGCAATGTGCAGCAAGATATCGATTCTGTTTATGGTAAGAAAAAATAATAATACGCATGGATAATGTCCCACTGTAGAACTTAGAAAACGGAGTCATGATTTCCCGTGGCTCCATTTTCTGCAAATATTTACCGATCATAAGTATTGGAGGAAGTGAAAAAACTTGAGGAATAAAAAAAGCAGATCAGAGCTAGCAAGCAAGGTAACACCCTACTTATTTCTTTCTCCAACAGTAATAGTAATCATAGTTTTACTGGTTATCCCCATCTGCATGGTCGTAAAATATTCTTTTTTGAACAATGCGATTGTGTTAAAGCAACCGACTTTTGTTGGGCTGGCGAACTATATTGAAATTTTGACAGATAGTAATTTTGGGATGGCCATTAAAAATACGATATTTTTTGTGGTTGTCAGTGTGGTTGCACATATTGTGCTTGGAATGTGCTTTGCGCTTCTTCTGAATTCAAAGTATTTTAAGACCAGAACGAAAACTATTGCCAGAGTTATTTATGTGCTTCCTTGGGTATTCACAGCATCGGTTATTGCAATTCTGTGGAAATTGATGCTTCAACCACAGGGTATTGTGGATTATCTTCTGTCCTTTATAAATCTGGCTACAAAAGATTCCCAGTGGCTAAGTTCAACATCGGCTGCATTGGCCACAATTACATTTGTAAATATCTGGTGCGGATACCCGTTTTATATGATCAGCATACTCGCGGGACTGCAGGGAATCTCAGGAGAATTGTATGAAAGTTGTGCAATCGACGGAGCAAATTCATGGAAGTCCTTCCTAAATATCACGATCCCTCAATTGAGGCCTCTTTTGATTAGCATAACAATGCTGGATTTTATATGGACGATTCAGTCATTTGCAGTGATATGGATGTTAACCGGTGGAGGACCTGTAAATTCTACCCAGACATTAAGTATTTATATTTATAAACTTGCCTTCAATAGGAGTCAGTATGCCCTGGCTTCTACGTCAGCCGTGATTGCACTGGTATTTTGCATCTTTGTGGCTGTTTTCTATGTTAAGCAACAAAAGAAAGCGAGTGAATAGATATGGTTGGGAGTTATAAGAGATCAAGAAAAGTGCTTGTCAGCATTTTACTGGTATTAGGGGGCCTGTTCGCATCTTTTCCGGTCGTTTGGATGTTACTTTCATCTTTAAAATCAAATACACAAATATTTGCGTGGCCGCCTACATTCTTTGATCCATCATTCAGTCTCGATTCTTACGTTGCAATCATGACAGATCCTACGAAAGTAAGATTCTTTCTGAACAGCTATTTCGTGTCCTTGGTAGTGGTTGTGCTGACGCTGGTAATTGGGATTATGGCATCGTATGCATTCAGCCGGTTCGATTTTCCTCTGAAAGGATTTATCAATACTTTGATCGTTAGTGTGCAGGCTATTCCACCGATCGTGCTGTTGATACCTTATATGATCTTGATTGTAACAATGAAGATTTTTAATACCTATTTTGCATTGATATTTACTTATTTGGTATTCACACTTCCTTATTGCATTCTGATGATCACGGGATATTTCAATATGCTTTCGGTTAATCTGGATGAAGCGGTTATGATTGACGGCGGTTCCCGGGCAAAAGTTTTATGGAAGATTTTGGTCCCGATTTCTGTTCCGGGGTTGGTTTCCGTCGGAATGTACACGTTCATGCAGGCGTGGAATGAATACCTGTTTGCGCTGACACTGACAAAAACGGAGGATATGCGTACGGTCCCAATTGGAATCAACCTTCTCATGGGCCAGCATGCTTATGACTGGAGTCAGATGATGGCGATGAGTTTTCTTGGTTCTTTGCCTGTATTAATCCTGTTTGTATTTTTCCAGAGATATTTTATTGCAGGCATGTCTTCCGGGGCAATAAAGGGATAAACATTCCACAGGATAAAAAAGAAGGAGATAATGGCTTATGTTAATGAACCTAAAAGAGATTCTGGCAGTGGCAAAGGAAAACAACTTTGCGATCCCGGCATTTAACACCTCGTCCAATATGATCTTGACCGGGATTATGGAGGCATCCGAAGAGATGCATTCTCCGGTTATCGTAGAAATTCATCCGGATGAACTACATTTTGTCAAGCCGTCCTTTATCAAGGCGGTGATTGAGGAAGCAAACCATAGTTCCGTTCCGGTTTGCATTCATTTGGATCACGGCGCATCTTTTGAGCAGGTGCTGGAAGCAATTCAGTGCGGTTATACTTCCGTCATGATTGATGCTTCCGGACAAGCTTATGAAGAGAATGTCGCAATCTGCCGGAAAGTGTGCGAGGCAGCCCATGCCGTCAACGTTTCTGTGGAAGGTGAACTGGGGACCATTGGAGTTACCGATTCAAAGGAGACAACACCCCCGGACCGGATTCTTTACACGGATCCGGAGCAGGCGAAGGATTTTGTCAATCGGACGGGAATCGACGCCTTGGCCGTTGCAATCGGGACATGCCATGGAATCTATCCGCAGGGTAAGAAACCGGAACTTCGGATTGATATTTTGGACAAGATCAAAAAGGCGGTAAAAGTTCCGCTGGTCCTTCACGGCGGCTCTTCCAACAAAGACACGGAGATTGTCAAATCGGTGGAACATGGCATCAATAAGATCAATATTTCCAGCGATATTAAGGACCCGTTCTATCGCAAATGCAGAGAGATGCTGAAGGACGAAGCGATTCGCGAACCCAACCAAATTTATCCTCCATGCATTGAAGTTCTGAAGAAAGCGGCGATCGAAAAGATAAAACTGTTCATGGCTGATGGCAAGGCTAGCTTGTATCGTTAGTAATTGGTGGAGAAAAAAATGAGAGAAAAAATAGCGCTGGGATTTCATACGTGTGTTGATTTTGAACTGGTCTGGAACAAGTTGACGATTGAAAATATGATAAGAGAGTATCATATACAAAACAATGAGTTAAACAGCCAGACTAAAACGGATGTCGCAATTGATTCCGAACGGACGTTGCTTTTGATATGTCTGAAACATATGAAAGAGGGGACCGGTGTAGAACTGGTGCCGGAAAATCCCCGGATATGTCTGGATTTCGCCAATCGCTTCCAGTACAACATTACGATAGGCGGAACGGCGACACGCGCTGCTATTGCCATTAGTAAAATAGGATATGAGAGCACCATACAGATGTGCTGTTTTAATCGGTATATCAAAGAACTCCTCCCTAAAGAAATCCACTATTTTTCCAGCGTGGGTGAAGGCCATGAAGAAGTTTATCCCCATGTTGATCTGCAATATCAGGCCGGAGTATGTATCAAGGCAAACGACATTGACTTTACGACTCCGCGGGAAAACAGGGTTCTGTTTTCCAGAGATATTGATAGTTTGAACATGGAGATCTCCCAGGACTTTTCGCCGATGATAGAAAAGGCGGAGGTGTTTTTGCTCTCCTGTTTTAGCGAGATTTTGGATTTTGATATTCTGAAAGACCGCATGATCAGGACGGGGAATTTGCTCGGGACACTTCCGGAGAATGCACTTGTAGTGATGGAAGATGGGTGTTATATCAATAAAGACTTTCGATACTATGTACATAAAGCGCTCCGGGACGTAGTGAATGTGCTCAGTATGAATGAAGATGAACTTCAGGACTATATTGGTCACAAAATTGATATATTGAATCCCGATGAGGTCCTTAAAGCAGTGGAATCGGTATATGAAAAGGCCGGAATTCCACTTTTGCTGGTCCACTCCGCATCTTGGGCGCTGGCCTACGGACAGGAGACCGCTTGGATAAGGAATGCGCTAGAAGGTGGAATTACGATGGCGGCAACCCGTTTTTGGTTCGGCGATGATTTTGGCCCGAAGGAATATCAGAAAGTCAAAGAACTTCCGGGCAAGGCAAAAAGCATAGAGTTCTGTGCCTCGATTGAACAAAAAGGAGGACGTTCCATCTGTTGTCTGCCAAGTAAAGATTTGAAATTTGTCGAGAACCCAACGGTTGTGGGTCTGGGAGACTTTTTTGCGGGCGGCCTTTTACCGGAACTATTGATAGAGCGGCGCAGGTAGATGAACAAAATAAAAATCAGGAGGCTAATTTCATCATGTACGAAAAGGTGAGCAATATTTTAAAAATGGCGGAGGACAGTAACACAGCGGTAATTGCATTTGTTTGTATGGATTATACGATGGCAAAGACTGTTGTGTATGCTGCCGAAGCAACCAACACACCGGCCATGGTAATGTTATATCCGGAACATGTAACCATTCAAAAAACATGTAATTTAAGTGGTTATGCGGCAATGGTAAAGGAACTGGCATCAGAAGTTAAAGTCCCAATCGGGCTTCACCTGGATCATGAATACACCTATGAAGCCATTATGAATGCGGTGAAAAAAGGTTTTGGATCGGTTATGATGGATGGTTCAATCAACGATTTGGATACCAATATTGCCATGACAAAAAAAGTTGTTGAAAAAGCGCATGAATTAGGCGCCGTGGTGGAAGGCGAGATTGGGCATGTGGGGATTGCAGCAAATGCAGACCATAATAACGAAGATTTATACACAAAAGCAGACGCGGCAGAAAAATTTTGCCGGGAAGCGGGCGTGGATTCTCTGGCTATCTCTATCGGTAATGCGCATGGCGTATATAAGGATACACCTCATTTGGATATCAGACGGTTGGAAGAAATCAAAGCGGCAGTTAATGTTCCTCTTGTACTTCACGGAGGCAGCGGAATTCCGGACGACCAGTTGAAAGTCGCATTTTCCAAAGGTATCAGGAAGTTTAATCTCGGAACAGAGTATTTTGGGAAGTATTATGACGCAGTTGCGGAGTTTACTGCAGAGAACGGCAACAATCCCGATCCGGTAAAGATTATTAATATTTCGGAGTTTGCACAGCACCGCCTGCAGCCGTATGTGGAAAACCGCCTGAAAACTTTGTGCAAGTTTTAACTCCATAGATAATAAAGGCAAAGTCTTGAGACCATAATCATAAAAAGGCAATTGAATTCGCTGTACAGTAACGCTATAATATTACTGTAAAGAGATAATATTCAATTTTTTGAAGGTTAATAGAAATATGAACAAAAGTAATGTTATAGACAATATACAAAAACACTATAAAGCGTTCTCGCCTACAGAATGCAAAGTAGCGGATTATGTGTTAAGATATCCAAACCAAGTCATTGAGTATACCGTAAAAGAACTGTCGAATGAAAGCGGAGTAAGCGAAGCGACTGTTGTACGAATGTGCAAGCATGCCGGATATGAGGGCTATTGGCACTTTCGGACTATGCTGGCCCGTGAAATGGGGGCAATAGGAGAAGGTGAAAAAGTAGATGATGTTCAGTTGAATGTCGTGAATAATATCTTTCAAAGGTATGCGGATATCATGCTGAATATCGGAAACAAAATCGACATCGATACAATGCGGGCGTGTGTGGAGCTGATTAAGGATTGTAATGAGGTACATGTTATTGCAGCCGGTGATACAGGGACCCTTGCTCAGCATATGGGTTTCCTTTTGGGGCGCGTAGGAATTAAGGCGACACATAGTGGTCTTGTGGATTATTATGTAAATACCATTAACTTGGCAAGCAAAGATGATGTTTTAATTGCAATTTCAAAATCAGGTATTACAAAGAATGTTATCAAGGGTGTGGAATTGGCAAAAGAAAAAGGAATGAGGATTATAGCCATAACGTGTTACGCAAATTCCAGGTTGGGAGAAGTGGCCGACTATGTGCTGCTGGCTAAAGGTGATTCCACGAGATTCGATTATTATAAAGATTACAATCATCTTAACGTTTTGGCGGTGATCGAAGCGCTGTTGTATGTGTTGAGGGATCGGGATAAGATTGTTGAAAAAAAAGCAGACAGGTTAGAGTTATTATTATCGGAGGCTAAATTGTAAGGGTGTGAGTTAAATGAGAGAATGGCTGACTACTATCAGACGAACCGTGGTTAGCCTATCGAAAAGGCGCGACAGCCAGTCGCGCCTTTTTCGATAAATCAGTAAAAGGGAGAATCCATATGTAAAGATCAAAAGTGAAGATGGCCCTGCTTATCTTATGGAATTTAAGTGCCTTTATAAAGATGTATTATTTTTTTAACTCCGATGACCGCGCTTTAAACCCCGGAACCCTCTCTTTCAACCATATCCGTTGATAGCGGTTGATCAGCCTGTCCAGCCTGATGCTGGCGGCTAACACTTTCGCGTCGGTGCAACCGCAGATGTTGTAGGCTTCCTGAAGTTTGCGGCGTCCTTCGGCGATTTTTCGTTCCAAGGATGAGCGGGAGCTTGATTTTTTTCGTTTCATGGTCCCCTGCTTTAAAAAGTAATCATTAAAAAGAGAAAAGTGATTTTGCATGGTGAAAATCTGAAAAACATAATTTTTTTGAAAACCAAAGGGTTGGAGCGGGTTCTTTTTTACCCTTTTCTCTTTCAACTTGCGTATAGTATAATGGAAGTAATTGAATTTTTAACCAATTGGCATTCAAGCTAATACTTATGAAGCGCCAACTGGTGTTGGGCATTGACAAACCGGGCCTCAAAAAAAGAGAGTTTGGCCGGTGGTTTTATTACGGCGGAGGAGTATATCGCCAGAGGGATGGAACTCCTGGGCCCTGCTTCGATGAGCCGGGGATTTGCCAATGTTTTAAAGGATTCCCGCTTTGCGGAGTTTCAATCTTTCCTGGATGCGGACAAGTTCAATTCGGAACCCGGAGAGGATGAGCTAGGTGAATTCTTACAACGGGCGGCCCGGGTATGGCGTGAAGGAGACGGCAGAATTCGCAAGGCTTTGAGCCGGTTCGTCAAGGGATATTTGGAGAAAGATGAATGATTCAAAAATAACCCGCTAAAATGGGAGCAAAGAAATTCATCCTTTTCTCAGAAAGGGAGCTTTTTTTAGTCAAACGAAGGAATTCGAAGCAAATAAGGAGCTTTTTCTATCTCGGAGGGAGCTTTTAGTACCTCAATTTCTCTCTCCTTCCCCTAATGAATTTAGCCAGTTTACCTAGTCTGATCATGTTTTGGTTTAAGCCGGAACGTGTAACGTAAACTCATGACTTCCACACTCTTTTCCCGAATTTAAGATATCCAGAAGCATTTGCAACCATAGGATTGGTACAAATTGTAGCCTGTTCAAATAACGGAAGAAGGTATTCCCCTAAGAGATGTGCTCCACCACCGGATATGATTATGTGGTCCATATTCCAACGAGCGGTCCAGAATGATTAATGCGGCTAATAATTTGTTTTGCCGCCTCGCTAAAAGCGGCACGCTTATAGTAATCAATAGGAATAGGTCGGCCTGCAACAGTAAGTTCACCTTTTCGGATGAATGGTTCAATATTTTCCGGTGGAATTTCAATTCCGAGGCTACGATAGCTAGAGATGAAGTTGCCTTATAGAATTAATATATCTGTCCTTTAACGGCTCATAATCTATTTCCGGTAAACCAACAATTAAATTAACTTGTTCTGAAACCTTTTCAGAAACTAAAAGTGATAATGCTCCCATGAGCAGAACCAGGCCTTCTTCGGAGATAGTTCTTCAGTAGATTTACTAAATGACGCATTGGATAAATTTTAACGATAGTGGAATTTAATGGAATGAAATTGGTAGGGAATGGATGTAATATTGGCCTATTAAGTTCTAAGGAAAAAATATGGTGTAATTTCATGGTTGTGTTAAAATTTTCCATATGCTATAGTTTTAGACAGATTTTAGTTCTTAAAGAACTAAAAATAAACCGAGTGACCAATAAAAATTACACTTATATAAAGTAATTGTTTTCATTGGTACACAAAGTTTGAGGAGGAAATATTTATGAATTATTCGAATCCGCCCTCAATGAGTCCGCATAGTTTCGAAGACACCATCAAAGCTAGAGATGCTGGCAGAATTTTAGAATATAGTCTTATGATACCTTGCAACTGCAACCTCGATTGCAAATATTGTTTTACTGACCATGAGAAAGAAAAAGAAAACGTCGGCCGCAGACAAACAGCTTTTGAAGATATTCAGGATTTTATTCTTCAGGGAGTGGCCCTTGGACTGGAGGAGGTTCAGATCGTGGGCAGTGGGGAACCAACAATGTATCCCCATTTTTGGGAACTTCTTGAGTTTATCAAAAAAGAAGTGGGTTATGTAACCGTTTTTACAAACAGTCTGAATAATTCAATAGAATTGTCAAAACAACTGGCTGAAATGCGTGTCAATATCGTCACCAAACTCAATGGCATGCAGCCTGAGACCAATGATTTTTTAACCGGCATAGCAAGCAGTTATTCGATCTTACGAAAGGCGATAGACAATTTCATAGAGGCGGGCTACACGAAAAACGGGCTAAAACTTGCGATCCATACTGCTTTATGCAAACAAAATTATGACGAAATTCCTGAGTTCTGGAGATTCTGTCGCGATAGAAATATAATACCCTATGTGCAAAACCTTGTCCCACCCTTGAATAAGAATAATAAGTATTATCAGGCTTTGTTTGTGGATTCAAAAAAGGTTGGTGACCTGTATAAGCGGATTCTAGAGATCGACCAAAAGGAATACGGCTTTACATGGACCATTACCCCCCCAGTGATTGCCTCCAATTGCCAGAAATCCCGTAATGGCGTTGGTATTAATACCTACGGCGATGTTTGTTTTTGTGCCTATTCGAACATTACTCATGGAAACCTATTCGAGGAGCGTCTCAAAGTAATTCTTCAAAAGGAGAGTGTGCAGAAAGTCCGTCATGTCAGAGAGCTATCAACAGGAAAGTGCGGAAAGTGTAATCATCCTTTCTGCCAGGGTGGTTGCCGGGCGATCGCCAATATTACTACCGGTGATATTTTAGGCGACGATACTTTTTGTTGGTTAAGTTAAAATATTCTTGAATCGATTCCCGCTAGTTTTCAAGGTTAAGCCGGTTGATTTGACGATTATTGTTTCAGGAGAAATTGGTTCTCCAGGGAGGTAACTCAATGCAGCATGTATTTGTTTTCGGAGCAGGTCAAATCGGCACGCTGATTGGTTGGATGCTTAATGAATGCTCCGATTATGAGGTATGCCTAGTTGATACCGATCCAAATGCTGAAAACCGCATAAGACAGCTATTTGGCAATAGATCCATTCCGGTTCTTCAAATGGATGCGGAAAACTCGGAGCAGCTTGCTCAGTTGATACAGCGATACAATACGTCAGCTGTGGTATCGGCGTTGCCTTACTATCACAATGTGGTTGTTGCCAGAGTTGCTAGAGAATGTAATGTTCATTACTTTGATTTGACTGAGGACACCTCTGTAACCACGGCGATAAAGGAGATTGCCAAGGGATCCAGGAATGCGTTTGTACCGCAATGTGGCTTAGCTCCGGGTTTTATCAATATAGTGGCGAAAGCAATCATTGAAAAATTCCAATCCCCGCAGAATGTAAAACTACGTGTAGGCGCGTTACCGCAATATCCCAGCAACCAGTTAAAATACGCACTGACATGGTCCACCGATGGGTTGATTAATGAATATGGTAATCTATGCCCTTGTATTAGTGATGGGAAGCTAATGGAAGTTCAACCCCTTGAGGGTTTGGAGGAAATAGAAATTGACGGCACTTTGTACGAAGCGTTTAACACATCGGGTGGTTTGGGTTCCATGGTTGATACTTATAAGGGTAGAATTAAGTATTTGGATTATAAGACAATTAGGTATCCAGGCCATTGCATGAAGATGCGCTTGTTAATGAATGAATTGAACCTAAACAGCGATCGGCCTACGCTGAAACGGCTTTTGGAAAATGCCTTGCCTAAAACCATCCAGGATGTTGTCGTTGTTTTCGTATCGGTATGTGGATTGCAAAATGGATCGCTGCGTGAGGAGAATTATGTTAACCGGTTTTATCCGCAGGAGATTGCTGGTCGGTTATGGTCAGCCATTCAGATAACTACTTCTGCTGGAGTTTGTGGAGTAGTGGATCATGTGCTAATGTCAACTAAACCCTATTCTGGCTTTGTGGCTCAAGAGGACTTCCAGCTTCGAGATATTCTCAAAGGTCGATTCGGCAAGTTTTTCAACTGCCAAGGCGACTATTCAGTATCGCCACCAATGGCAAAATTGAATTGAGGTCGGCAAAAATTTGAATTTCACCAAAGTGCTGCTTTTTTTTTTTTTTTTTGATACGGCTTGCATCTGTGGGCGGGATCTGGGGAATTGGAGACAGGTAACCGGCTATCGACTATGTTGCGAGGGGCATGATTTTAGATACAATAAGTTTGAGATAAGGATACGTCTCTACGATGAATGGCGGGATATTTTGAAGAAAGACAATCTTATAGCGAATTTTTACGGTGACTGAAATTTTGCTATGATATCTTAAAAGTGTACGCCGTATAATAAAATGGACTACAAACAGATGATTATTGTGGCTAGAAAAAGATAATGCTGAGGTGTGATACTGGTGCCTTTTTCGTTGAGTGAAATCTATTCGTTTGTTGGCATTGTCGTTTTGCTGGTAATGTTTCCCGGACCGAATACGGTCTTGGTCATGCAATCGGTATGTACCAAGGGCCGCAAGGCCGGGTTTTGTAACGTCCTGGGGGTCGTTACCGCAGTTTATTTCAATGCTCTATTATCCGGCCTGGGCCTGTCGCTTATTGTCCTGAAATCGGCGGAGGTTTATAACCTGCTTAAACTGCTGGGAGGGGGCTATATCGTTTATCTGGGCTTGATCAGCCTGGTGGAAGCTTACCGCTTGCATCGTCTTGACCCGAAGGTATACTTTGGACCCCGGAGCAGGGAGCACGATGCTAATCACCCATCCCCTAAGAATAGCCTGGCCTGTTACTCCCAAGGCCTTTTAAGCGGTATTCTCAATCCCAAGTCGGCTATTTTCTTTCTGGCGTTTTTTCCCCAGTTCATACATAGACAGGGCAATATCATGATCTCATCTCTGATCCTGACCGTAATTTACTCGTTGGTTTCGGTCGCATGGTACAGCTTGCTTGTACTGTTTATCGGGAGCATGCATCAATTTATCATGGCCCAGGGTGTACAGAAATGGTTGAAGACCGTAACCGGTACAATTCTGATTGGTATGGGTATCAAGATAGTAGCGCAAAAATAATATGTGCTAGGATAAAATACCTTGAAAACAAGCCCAAGATTTACTATGGGGTGCCTTGAATGAAAGTGGATATGTCTTTTTTGAAAGATTTAGGTATCAGCGAAAAAAATGCCGGCGCTTACTGCGGAGAATGGCTATATAGCCAGGATGCTCCTCTGATGGATGTTGTCACACCGATTACCGGCGAATTCATCGCATCGGTGTACCAGGCTATGCCGGAAGAATACGAAAAAGTTGTGGTCCAAACCCAAAAGGCATTTAAGTCATGGAGAAGTATTCCTGCGCCGAAAAGAGGAGAAATTGTCAGGCTTATTGGCAATGAGCTCCGCAAATACAAACATTTGCTGGGTAAGCTCGTCACACTGGAAATGGGTAAAATTTTACCTGAAGGTGAAGGCGAAGTCCAAGAGATGATTGATATCGCCGATTTCGCAGTGGGATTATCGCGCCAGCTTTATGGCTTAACCATTGCCAGCGAGCGTGAACAGCACCGTTTGTATGAACAATGGCATCCGTTGGGATCTGTTGGTGTAATAACTGCGTTTAATTTTCCTGTTGCGGTTTGGTCATGGAATGCTTTGATTGCTGCCGTTTGCGGTGACGTGGTGATTTGGAAACCTTCCAGCGACACACCGTTAACTGCCATTGCAGTTCAAAAAATTGTCGATGGGGTCGTAAAAAGCCAGGGACTGCCGAATGGCATTTTTAATTTACTGGTTGGTCCTGGTACCATTGTGGGACAGAAGATGCTTGAAGATAAAAAGATTCCCCTTGTAAGCTTTACCGGCAGCATCCTCATGGGACAGAGGGTTGCAGAGTACGTGGCGCGCCGTTTTGGTAAATCTCTGCTTGAATTGGGCGGTAATAACGCCATAATTATCAGTGAGCATGCCAATCTGGAAATGGTCATGCGTGCAGTATTATTTTGCGCAGTGGGAACTGCCGGGCAGAGATGTACAACTGCCAGACGTTTGATAATCCATGAATCCGTTTACAAAATACTCGCTAATAAACTAATTAGTGCTTACAAACAGGTTAAAATCGGTAACCCCATGGATTCCGGGATAATTATGGGCCCAATGGTAAACAGGGAGGCAGTTGCTAATATGATGGACGCATTGAAAAGATTGAAAGAGGAAGGTGGTAGAGTTCTGTACGGCGGAGAATTGCTGGATGGCGAGGAATTCGAAAGCGGATGTTATGTTACTCCCTGTATCGCCGAGGCAAAAAGTCATTATAAAGTCGTGCAGAATGAAACCTTTGCACCGATTTTATATTTAATAAAGTATAAAGATTTGGATGAAGCTATTGAAATTCAAAACGGTGTTCCTCAGGGATTGTCCTCTGCCATATTCTCTACTAATATGATGGAAGTAGAGCGGTTTCTGGGGCCGGAAGGATCGGATTGCGGTATTGCCAACGCAAATATTGGGACTTCGGGTGCGGAAATCGGCGGGGCTTTTGGTGGAGAAAAGGAAACAGGCGGGGGGCGTGAATCCGGATCTGATGCCTGGAAGGCATACATGAGAAGGCAAACAGTGACTATCAATTGGGGGACAAATTTGCCCTTGGCACAGGGAATTAAATTTGGAGATTTTTAACCAAATGGGAACGGTACAGGATGATGGATTTTTCCCTATTAATGGGGATGTGCTGTTCTTATACCCCTGGGTGGGGGCTTTAGAGATAATTTTAATAGGGATGCTACATTAAATGAATTATACCATCTGGGGATAGCTTTAACTCAACTGATATAGAGGGGGCCATTAATATTGTTTGCAATGCAGCCTAGAAACATTGGAAAATGCTGGGCGAGATGCAAAGAGTGTTGATTTCATCTTACGGTCCAATGTAGTAACCGATTCCGGTCCAAGGTAGTCGTCATTGGATCCAGATCTATCGGTGAACGAATCGTCCTTATAAGAAAACAATTTGATATGAATCAAGGTCTTGTTTCAAAATTTGAAAAGAATAAACGTGAGCCTTCAAAGGGGTTTCTTAATGCCATGATGCTGCGGTTTGGGGCTAATCCGGAATGGCTAATGACCGGTGAAGGGGAAATGTTTATTACGTCGGAGGAGTATATCGCCAGAGGGATGGAACTCCTGGGCCCTGCTTCAATGAGCCGGGGGTTTGCCAATGTTTTAAAAGAGTCCCGGTTTACGGAGTTTCAATCTTTCCTGGATGCGGACAAGTTTGATCCGGAACGCGGAGAGGATGAACCAGGTGAATTCCCAACAGGCGGCCTGGGTATGGCGCGAAGGAGACGGCAGAATCCGCAGGGCCGGTTCGTCAAGGGATATTTGAAGAAAGGTGAACGGTTGGCGGGATGAGTTTTATGCTTTTCCCACCCCAGATGCTCAACCCTTTATTTTCGCCAAAAAGGGTTTGGTTTTGTTAATGACGGGGTCCATGACCATGCCGGTGCACAGGATGGAAATCACGGTGCCAATACCGATTTTGCCGCCAAATACGATCCCTAGGATGCCTAAAAGGGCATCAAAAATGATTTTGGCCGTTTTATATTTTAGTTTGCTGTGCTGATAAATGATAGCCACGATCGCCTCGAGAGGTCCCAGCCCAAAATCCACCGCAACGTAAATGCCCAGTCCCACTCCCATCAGCAAGGTTCCTACTGCGGATACCGCAATTTTATAAGGAAATGCCAAAGAAACCAGGTTCAAAGGGCCTATCACGGCGGAGGCCAGGTTGACATAGAGGCCCAGCATAAAAGTGCAAAGGACCGTACCTACACTGATATGTTTTCGGGCCAGGATCAAAAGCGCCAATAGAAAGACTGCATTGGCAAGGATGTTCGCGTTACCCTGCGAGATATGGATCAAATTGTGGAGGCCATCTGCAAAAGTCCCCATCGGGGAAGAGCCAAGCTCCACCGAATACAAAAGAGCCAGCCCGATACCATTGATGAAAAGTCCGAAACTAATCACCAGAATTCGAATAATGAAACGTTTGATTTGTTCCTGTGATTTCAAAGTAGGTCCCCTCGCTGTTATGATCATTCCATATGAAATTAAGTTTATCGTTTTATCCAACCGTTCGATTGAAACGGCCCCTGTTTTTTCTTGCGATAAAACCTCATTGGACATTCGCTTTTTATCTCAATAAGCATTTTATCAGGGGGATTTGTATTAGTCAACCATAAAACATTAATTTCCATATCATTTGCTGTTTGATGGATTGACTAACACACAATCTGTAGTGTATACTTTATTTAATAATTGATAAAACGTTAAACTAATTTAAGTTGATTTCTCATTTTGAAATATTGGCCAGTTGCTTTCAAGTTTCAGCGTAATCCAGATCGATATATGAAGGTGGAGTGTCATGGGCGCGACAATCAAAGACGTCGCCAAAAAGGCGGGCGTTTCCCCGACAACGGTTTCTCTGGTTTTTAACAACCGGGAATCAAGAGTTTCCGAAGCTACCAGGGAACGGGTAATGGCTGTTGCCAGAGAGCTAAATTATTATCCGAATCATTTTGCAGCCAGTCTAGTCACAAAGAAGTCACATATTATCGGCGTGGTTTCCGATTCGGTCAATATCTTTTCCGCCCAGGTAATCGCCGGTATTGTCAAACAAGCGAAGCAGGAAGGGTATCAAGTTGTTCAGGTCAGCGCCTCCCAGGAAAGTGAAGATGACATCGAATATCTCAATATCTTTTTGAACCAGGGAATCGATGGCGTAATTTTCCCCCATTCCTCCATTGGCAATCTGAAAAATTTGAAAAGCGGATTTCAATCGGTAATCTGTTCGGGTATTCCGGCGATTGCCATGGACGTCGAAATTGACGGCGCCACTTCCTGTGCGGATGCATGTGACCACGTGTACGGCGGATATTTGGCAACCCGCCATCTGATCGATTACGGGCACCACAAGATCGGCGCTATATCCGGCCCGAAAGACTATGTCAGTTCCGTAAAACGTTTGGACGGGTACCGTAAGGCGTTGGAGGAGGCGGGAATTCCTTTCGACCCTTCGCTGGTTTACACCGGCAACTACAAACTGGAAAGCGGTCAAGACGCTCTGCCGTATCTTCTGGGCAAAGGGGTAACCGCGATTTTCGCATTTAACGATATGATAGCTCTCGGCCTTTATAAAGCTATTCGCAACTACCGGATGTCCATTCCGAAAGATATCTCCGTCATCGGATATGACGATATCTTCATTTCCGATGTTTTGGAGGTTCCGCTTACCACAGTCCATATTCCCATTGAGGATATCGGGAGACGCGCGGCGCAGGAACTTATCGCGCTGATTGAGAATAAGCAGCCGGTCGCGGAACTGAAAAAGATTGAACCCGTCCTGATGGTACGCGCCAGTACCATGAGAATTTAGCTGTCCCGCGTATTTTCTAAGATAACAGAATCGAAACCCGTTTCCGGAAAGAAAACGGGGGAAAGCCCCTTCCTGGAGTTGAAAGAAACAGGGGCCATTCTATGCTGGGGAGGTGTTGCCGGCCCAAAAAGCAGACCTAAAACCAAGTTGTTACGGCTTCGGCTTTACTTTGATGTTGTAACGCTGGTCTAGCAACAAAAACATCAATCGGAAACACAAAAAGGGAGGGTATTTAAATGAATGAAAAACCAAAACATTTAATTCGAGAAGACTTTTCCATGCTGGCTTTACTGACAATACCGATTGCCGTAGCCGTAAATTTTGTTGGGTCACAGATCCATCATGTCCTGTCCCTACCGCTCTTTCTGGACACCATCGGCACATTTTTCGTGGCAATGCTTTGCGGACCTTGGGTCGGCGCCTTGACGGGCCTCATCGGCAACCTGGTGCTGGGCATCACCAATCCCAGCGCGATTCCGTTTGCAGTGACCAGTGTTGCGGTTGGCCTTACAGCGGGCTTCCTGGCGCGCGCCAAAATGTTTGACGGCTGGTGGAAACTGGTGATTACTATCATTGTGACATCGCTGGTATCCACGATTACCTCTGCGCCGATTGCCGTCTTGGTGTTCGGTGGGGTAACCAGCTCCGCAGATTCACTGTTTGCTGCAACCCTGATGGCTTCCGGCGTGAACATCTGGAAAGCTGTCATCGGCACCAGCCTGTTGTTTACCTGTATCGACAGAATCATCGCCATTATTGTCACCTGGTTAATCATTCGGGTGATTCCGGCCAGAACTCTGATTAAATATAGTCTGGGTAAAAATTACATCAAAAACTCCCACTCCAAGGTGGCGTAAGCCGGAAGTAAAATGGCCGGCGCCGCCTTAGAGGCCCTGTGAAGGGTGAAAAAGGCGGCGCCTATAAGGAGTCAAACACATGTACAGAGAAAGACTGAATATTGTTAAGAAAAATCCCCTTGCCGCATTGTATCCATCGGCAAAGGGGTGGATTGTCATCCTGTATTGCATATGCGTAGCCATTCTGGCAACCATACGGATGAACGGCTATGCGCTCTATCTGATTCCGTTTTTTATAACGATTCCGGTTCTTTTTGCCGTCAGCGGCATCTGGAAAAAATTCTTTACCTTATATAAAGGCATATTTATCTTTATCGCCTTTATATTTGTCGTGCAGACCCTGGTGATTCGAAGCGATGTGGTCCTGTACCATTTCGGAATCATCAATATCTATCAGGAAGGTCTTCGACGTGCGATTTTCCTGTGTTTTATCATCCTAAACGTCTCCGGAATCCTTTTATGGTTCTTCCAGACGACTGAAACGAAGGAAATGACTTATGCCCTGGAAAGAATGGGCATCAGTTACAAAGCATCTTTTGTTTTTTTATCGACCTTTCAGATGATTGAAGTTCTCGGAAAAAGTTCCAAGACCATTATGAATGCGCAAAGAGCGCGCGGCATTGAAACGGAGGGGAATTTATTGGTGCGTTGCAAAGCCTTTTTCCCGATGATTGTCCCTCTGGTGGTAGGCTCGATCATGAATACGGAGGAACGGGTATTAACCCTCGAATGCAAGGGATTCGACACCCAATGCCCCAAAACGCGTTTGCTGGAGCTGAAAAAATCAGGAAATGAATGGAAAGCGATTGCGTTTTCCGCAATCGTAACGGCAGCCATATTGATTGGGAGGATTATGCTGTGGGTAATGTAGTTGAATTTCAAAATGTAACATACACCTATCCTCTGTCCGGCAAACCGGCCATTAAAAATATGAATTTTCAAATCGAAGCAGGAAAATTTTACGGGATAATCGGCGAAAACGGTTCCGGAAAGACCACTCTTTGTTCGCTGATACGCGGTTTTGCGCCCAATTTTTATAAGGGCGAGTTGGAAGGGGAAGTCCTCGTGGACGGAAAGCCGACCTTAGAGTATGGTCCGGGGGAGCTTGCCTTGAAGATCGGATATGTATTTCAAAATCCCTTTAATCAAATTAGCGGAGTCAAAGATACAGTCTTTGAAGAAGTGGCCTTTGGGCTCGAAAACTTCGGGGTACATCCCGACGAGATCGAGCAGCGCGTTGCCGATGTGATGGAAATGACGGATATAACGGCTATCGCGTTTAAAAATCCCTTTGAGCTATCAGGCGGGCAGCAGCAGCGCGTGGCGCTTGCATCCACCATCGTGCTAAAGCCGGATATCCTGGTAATCGATGAACCCACTTCCCAATTGGATCCGGAAGGGACCGAAAGTGTCTTTAAAATTATCAGTGAGATGAAAAGCGAGCGCAAAACCATCCTGTTGGTGGAACACAAAGTGGATCTGATCGCGGAATACGCCGATGAGATTCTGGTTCTCAAAGACGGTGAATTGATAAAAGCAGGACCCAAACAGGGTATTTTATCGGACATATCTCTTCTGGAAAAAAATGTCCAGCTCCCTCAAATGGCAATCCTGGGCCATGCCTTACGGGAACAGGGAATGGTGTTCGATGAGATACCGATCACCGAAAGCCAGGCCGTAGAGGTTGTCAAGAGTCTTCTTGCAAAAGGAGGAAAACTTTAATGGCCCATATCACACTGGATCACGTCAGTTATGAATACCCCGGCGGCTTTTTGGCCGTGGACGATATCAGCATGGAGATAGAAAAGGGTGAAAGCATTGCCATCATCGGCCAGAATGGGGCCGGAAAAACCACAACCGTCAAAATGCTCAACGGCCTTTTACGCCCTACCAAGGGGAATGTGATCATCGGCGATATGAACAGCAAAGATTATACCATTGCCCAGATGAGCCGGTCCGTTGGGTATGTATTTCAGAACCCGGATGACCAGATTTTCCATGCGACCATTGATGAAGAAGTCGCTTTCGGTACCAAGGTGCTGAACAAAACAGCGGAAGAGACCAGAAAACTGGTGGACTATGCTCTGGAAATTACCAATCTGACTCAATTCAAAGATGAAAACCCATTTAACCTTCCTTTTTCAATGAGGAAATTTATCTCCATCGCCGCGATCATCGCCATGGACACGCAGGTGATGATTTTTGACGAACCCACGGCCGGCCAGGACAGGTCAGGAAACCTCCGGCTTTCTTCAATACTGGAGCATTTGCATACCCGGGGCAAAACCTTGGTGACGATTTCCCATGACATGGAATTTGTGGTGAAGAACTTTAAACGCGTGGTGGTTATGGCCAACAAAAAGATCGTCACCAGCGGCTCTCCATCGGAAATATTTTGGAATTTTGAGGCGCTGGAGGAAGCCATGCTCAAACAGCCTTATGTCAGCCGACTCTGCAGAACGCTGAACCTGGGTGAGGGAATTGTCACCATGGAGGAAACCGTACAGGCAATCCGCAAATCGCTCAATGGAGGAACAACCTAATGATTCAACCTGGAGGAACAGCTAAAATGGCAGAACAATTAACGCACCACTTGAAATGCGCTCAAGGCGACGTTGGCAGATATGTAATCCTTCCCGGAGACCCTGGCCGCGTACCCAAAATCGCGGCTTATCTGGATAACGCCGTACATATCAAAACGTACCGGGAATTTGTCACTTATACCGGCACGCTGGAGGGGGTAAAAGTTAGTGTCACTTCGACGGGGATCGGCGGGCCGTCCGCTTCGATTGCCATGGAGGAATTGGTTCAGCTTGGCGCCGACACTTTTATCCGCGTCGGGACCTGCGGCGGCATCGATAACAGCCTTTTGCCGGGAGACCTGATTATTCCTACCGGCGCCATCCGTAAAGAGGGTACCGGCCGCGAATACGTTCCCATTGAATATCCCGCCGTGGCCAATTACGCCTTGGTGCGTGAATTGGATGATGCGGCCACCCGCCTTGGAAAGCGTCGCCATCTCGGCGTCGTGGAATGCAAGGATTCCTATTACGGCCAGCACGACCCCGACCGCATGCCCATAAGCTACGAGCTTCACCAGAAATGGGAAGCATGGAAAAAGGCCGGCGCGTTAGGCTCGGAAATGGAGTCGGCCACCCTCTTCATCGTTGCCACCACTCTCCGCGTCCGATGCGCTACCGTGCTTTTACTTTGCCGTAACCGTGAGCGGGAAGCGCTTCTGAAAACCGGGGAAGTCAGCACCTGGGAAACGGCGCCGGCGATCGAAACCGCGATTGAAGCATTGCGCAGCCTGATAATAAAAGAGAAGTCCAAAGCATAAACCTTTAGTTCGGTGATAACAAAGAGCAGAGGCTGTCGTAAAAGAAACACTTTTGCGACAGCCTCCGCCTTTTTGTTCTTTGTCTTACCGGGTTTCCCGAAGAAATTTGAACAGGCGGGAGGTTCCATACACCTGGGGCGTGAGGCCAAAATATTCAAGGATGGTCGCGGCAATATCACCGAAGGTGGGGAGGGCGCCCAGATTGACCCCGGGTTTCACATTCGGCCCCGCGATTACCCACGGCGTGCATTCCCGTGAATGATCCGTTGACGGCGTCGAAGGATCACATCCATGATCGGCGGTGATCATGACCAGGTCGTCCTTTCTTAGGCCAGAGAGAATTTTCGGGAGTTTTTCGTCAAAAAGCGTCAGGGCTTTCGCGTAGCCGTCGACATCGTTTCTGTGCCCATACAGCATGTCGAAATCCACCAGATTGGTGAAGCACAGTCCGTCAAAGTCGCGCTGGGTCAGCCTGATGGTATCTTCGATTCCCTGGGTATTGCCAGAGGTCCGCATATATTCGCTGATGCCGCGGCCGGCAAAAATATCGTAAATTTTTCCCACGGCGATCACGTCTTTTTCCGCCGCCAGGAGTTGGTCCAACATGGTAGGGGCAGGCGGTTCCAGGGAAAAGTCGTGCCGGTTGGAGGTACGAAGGAAATTTGGATACCGGCCCGTAAAGGGGCGGGCGATCACTCGGCCGACCGCATGAGTTCCTTTTAAGATTTCCCTGGCATCACGGCAATAGCGGTAAAGCTCTTCGGGAGAGACGACCTCTTCGTGGGCGGCGATCTGAAAGACGCTGTCGGCAGAAGTGTATACTATCAATGCGCCGGTCTTGATGTGTTCTTGGCCATAGTCGCGGATGACGTCGGTGCCCGAGTAAGGTTTGTTGCACAGTACGCCGCGGTCCGTCCGGCGCGAAAATTCGTCCAGCACTTCCCGGGGGAACCCGTTGGGATAGGTCGGCAGCGGACGGGGAGAATTGATACCGGCGATTTCCCAGTGGCCGATGGTTGTATCCTTGCCTTTCGAATGTTCAATCATGCGGGCAAAAGCCCCTTGGGGCGCCTTCTCGGCAGGGCGGCAGTCAACGCCGTCAATATTAAAAAGGCCCAGTCTGCTCATATTGGGCATATTGAAGTAAGGACTTTGGGAAGCGGCGGCGAGGGTATCGCTTCCGGCATCCCCATATTCGGCGGCGTCGGGCCCATTACCGATCCCGCAGCTATCAAGGACAATTAAAAAAATCCTTCTCATGATGGTAGCATCCTTTCTTGATCTCCTGTATTATCCCTCTATTATAGCTTGGACATTTGCAGCCGGAAAGGACAAGTGTACCAAAGTTTCGGTTTTTTAGAATATCGCCGGAAATTTTTTTAGAAGTGGACAGTTGACCTTGCCCGAATTTAGCGGATGAATTATCTTGAAGAGGAGGATTTCCATGGCTGACATTGTGTCAGATCTACAGTCCCTGGAGGAATCGGTGCGGGAAGAACTCTTAAGTCTGTTTCTTACCATGCCGGACAACCTTCGCCAATGCTGCCCCCTCCGCAACCTGAAAAAAGGCAGCATTCTCGCAGGTCCGTTGGACCCCAGCAATTTTGTATACGTGCTGATCCGCGGAAGCATCCGGACGGAGAATCGGGATTTGTCGGGAAACATTTTTGTGGTTGCCGACTTCACGGCCCCCGCGCTGTTCGGTGAATTCGAATTGATTGCCGGCTGCCCCTTTTACCGGGGGACGCTAATCGCTACGACGGATTGCCAGATCATAGCCATTGAACGGAAATCCTATCTTGACTGGGTCCAGGGAAATGGGGAAGTGCTTTTTCAGAGGGCCCGCGCGGTAACCCGCCAGCTACTGGAGCAGTGCAGCAAAGAGAGAAATTTTCTGTTGCAGCGTGGAACGGGAAGATTGATGCTCCTGCTGTGCCGGTACTATGAGCGGAATGCAAAAGGGGGAACCGTGCGTATTTGCGCCACCAGACAGGAAATAGCGGACGAAATCGGTACCAGTGTGAAAACCGTCAGCCGGGGACTTCAGCGCCTTAGCGAACGGGGACTGATACACCTTCAGGGCCGCGGAATCGCTATTTTCAGCGAAGATTATCAAAGTCTTCGGACACTGGTGGAAAAAGAACTCCTTTCCAATCCCTTTGAGAACGGAACTTTGGATTTTTAGATTAATGTAGAACAATGAATAAGAGAAGGAGTACAAAAATGGACCAGGTAATGGATCTGATAACGGCGCAACATCTCACCTACGATCAAAAGCTGTTACAACTGGCGCAAGCTGCGGAAAATTCCGTAAATCCGCTGCAGGTTTCGGAGAAATTTCAGTATTATTTTAACAAAGGCGTCCTTTGCGATATGAACGAGGGGAAGGCCCCGTATAGGCCACGCTACATTCTGGCGGATTTCCAGAAATTTGTCCAAAACGGCAGTGAATTTATGCGTTTAAATCCGCCGCAGGATCTGGACGACCTGCTGACTTCCCTGTCTATCCTGTATAGCCATATCCCTTCCGTGACAGGCCGCCCGGTATATGTAGGCAACCTGGACAAACTGATCGAACCATTTTTGGAGGGAATCTCCGAGCAAGAGGCCTCCAAAAAGCTGAAACATTTTCTGAATTTCATTGACCGCACCGTGGCCAACGGGTACTGTCACGCCAACCTGGGCCCGGAAGCAACCCGCGCCGGCCGGCTTATCCTGGAAGCGGAGCAAGAGTTACAAAATGCCGTTCCTAATTTCACTTTGAAATACGACCCTCATATAACACCGGACGATTTTGGCGAACAGGCTATCTTGACCGCGCTTTCCTGCGCAAACCCGGCTTTTTGCAATCACCGTCTACATAAGAAGACGTACAGCGGCGGCTATGGCATTGCCAGTTGTTTTAATATCTTGCCGGTAGGGGGCGGTGGGTATTGCTTGTCCCGGGTAGTCCTGCCGCGATTGGCCGACCTTGCTTCCGGTACCGATCAGTTTATGAAGGAGCTTTTGCCCGAGGCCCTGCAGGCGCTGGGAGAATATATGAATGAACGGGTCCGCTTTATGGTGGAAACATCTCATTTCTTTGACACTTCCTTTCTGGTAAAAGAAGGCCTGGTGGACTCGGAACGGTTCGTGGGCATGTTCGGAGTAGCCGGATTATGTGAATGTGTAAACACACTGCTCAAGAACAACGGCGGGTTCCACTATGGCCGTGACGAAGCAGCCAATGATCTCGGTGATCGCATCATGGAGGAAATACAGAATTTTGTAAGCAGTTTTCCGGCCGTATATTCGAAATTGACCGGCAACCGTTATCTCCTCCACGCCCAGGCTGGGCTGGCGCCTCAAAAGGGAGTGACTCCCGGCGTCCGTATCGTAGTCGGCGACGAACCGGGTAATTTAATGGATCATATTCGCCACAGTGCGCGGTTCCACCGCTTCTTCCCCACCGGAGTCTCTGATATTTTTCCGGTCGACTCCACGGCGCGCGACAATCCTGCCGCTATTTTGGACCTGGTGAAAGGGGCCTTTGCCATGGATGATAAATATTTAAGCTTCTATACCGCGGATAGTGACTTGATTCGGATCACTGGCTATCTGGCCAAGCGGAGTGAAATGGAAAAATTCAGTCAAGGCATCCCGGTATTGCAGGATACTTCCCATGGGGCGGTAAAAAATTATCTCAATAACCATGCTGCCGACAGAAAGGTGCGCTTTTAATGGCCCGCGCCCCGGTGAACAAAATCATTCCTTTCAGTATGGTTGACGGTCCGGGAAGCAGGACTTCCGTTTTTCTGCAGGGCTGCAATATTCACTGCGCTTACTGCCATAATCCCGAGACTCAGCAATTGTGTTGCAATTGCCTGACTTGTGTCACCGGTTGTCCTGCAAAAGCCCTTTCCGTGCAGAACGGCCAAGTGGTGTGGGAGGAGCAAAAATGCGTATCCTGCGATCATTGCCTTAAGATTTGTCCGCACTGCGCTTCGCCGCGCGTTCGGATGCTCGATGCCCAGGAAGTCTTCAGGCGTGTAAAAGAAAATATCCCCTTTATCCGCGGCATCACGGTATCCGGAGGGGAATGTATGCTGTACCCGGAATTTTTAGGGGAGCTTTTTACCCGGGTGAAAAGAGCGGGACTGACTGCCTTGATCGACACCAACGGCACCCTGGATTTTCGCTCCTACCCTCAGCTAACCCGTTTGTGCGACGGGGTGATGCTGGATGTAAAGAGTTGGGATCCGCAGACTTTTTCCGCGCTGACCGGGACAGGCAATGAAGTCGTCAAAGGAAACCTCCGCTATCTGGCGGCTGAAAACCGTCTGGCGGAAATCCGGATCGTCTGTTTGGATGAGTGGGTTGATGCTGAAGCCGTCATTAACGGCGTTGCCAAAACCCTTGGCGAAAAAACCGCCCTGCAAAATCTCCGGCTGATCTCTTTCCGTCCTTTGGGTGTACGTGGCGTTCTCGAAAACACGCCGCCCCCATCCGAAGGCAGAATGCAGCAACTACGGGAGCTGGCCGAAAAGTGCGGCTTCCGAAAAATCCGGATTACCTGATCTGAAAACTTTCATTCTTTTCAATTCGAAACCTTTCATCCTGTAAATCCCGGATTAAGGCTGTTCCACAGTGGGGTCAATCCTTAATCCGGTTCAATCGGAAAGCAAAAAATTAATATTTTAAATGAAAAATAAAGGCAATCATCCGGGAGGGGTTGGGCAGCTTTATGTCCAAGACTTCACAAACACAGAGAGCAAATCCAATCGCCAGGATGACGGAAGCGCTGATTAACTCCGGCCATTGCTTTTCCCGAACCAGTGTTGGAACTTCGTACCAAACGATACATGCAAATATCACAACGACAAAGAACACCTCAAACATGTTACCCTCAGTTCCCGAAACTTTTAAAAAAACAAAGCTCTTTCTATAACGAATTGGTTGATCCCATGGTCAGGCCGATCCGCCGAATATGGGCTTCAACTTCAACTTTTACCGGCAATTTGCAAAACTCCTCTTCCCAGTGGGGTTTTAGCTTTTTCCATAGTTTAGGATGCCAGCGGGAGATAAGATCGCCAAATCCAAAAACATCGCTGGCGAATTCCTTTTTTTGGGTTTTGGCGATCGCATGTTTCACTTCGTTTTCAATGGCCTTGGCATATTTGCGGTCAAGCTTTTTCATCATCTTGCCATCGGTAACAGCGGTTTTGGTCACAAAACTTTCTCCGCTTAACCTGCCTTCGGCTTCAATCATCACGGTTATATAAGGTTTTCCGTGCTTGATTTGAAGTTTTATTTTTTGGCTGGCTTCTTGATTGAGCACGGTAATTAAATTTTGCTTGCTGTTAACACCGGGGCATTTAAAGCTGAACATCCCTTCGCCCATTTCCCCCCACACCCAGAGCGTTCCTCTGGTTTCGACGCCGTTTAACCAACCAACCATTTTGGTATCTCGAAATACTGCGCTTCCCGATATCATTAACACTTCCTGCTCTCCGGAACCGCCGGCGTCCTTGGGCTCTTTCTCATCTTTAGAAGGCGATTGCGTTTCTATCCGGGCCAGGATCGGCTCTACGCCATCATCCGAAAGATCGAGCAGAAAATCATGGATATCCGAAGGGTAAACCGTTTTGGAATGTTTGTAGGCGGTTTCCTGGATATTGGCTATGGCTATACCGGCCATTTTTTCGGTTAGATCTTTTACCTTAAGGATATCTTTGGCCTTCCCGGGTGTAACCAATAAATGCATATCCCGGCGGAACACCCTTGGGCGATCCAGATAATCGATGATCGATTCCATTTTTTCTTGGGCAAATTTTGCGCTGACGATAATGGCCCGCATGTTATTCCAATATAATAAACGCGGCAAACGAGTGTATAAATCCCGTTCAGCCTCACCGAGGGTCGGCCCTGAACCCGTGACAATAAAAAAAGAATTTTTGCCGCCTCCTGCGCCTCCTTCGGATGAGGATGAAGCGGCATTGGCTATCTGCACCGAAAGGTCAATCTGGTTCGTTTTTTGCGCCAGGTCAATAGCCGCCGCCATTACGATGGAAAGATGATTGATTTCCTTTTGGCCCGCGCAGCCGGGTGAAAAAGAACAAAGTAAAAATATTAAAATAAGTGTCGGGAATTTCAACTCATTTTTACTCCTTTGCGGCCAATGAAAGCAATCGTAAGCAAAATTAAAGGAATACCGAGTTCAATTGAGAGCGCATAGGGACTCCATATTTTTTTCAAAAAACCGACGAGCTCGGAAATATTTACGTGGATGATTAAAACCAGCGCTACGATAAGGGTGCCGATGGGTAAAACCAGGGATTGATAACGGGATAGCTGTAACCATTGACCGGTTGCCAACACGGTTATGTAATAACAAATGGTAATCTTGGTAAAGGCCCCGACAACCCAGATTAACATAAAAACTGACTCTACCCGTTCGATGATATCGGTAATAATGATGTTCCGCGCGACCATGTAGTTAGGAAACAATAATCTGCCGGTCTGAAAAGCTCCGAAACATAAAATGGCAACCAGTACCGTCAGAGAAAAGAGGGAAGTTAAAATAAGAACTGCCGATAAACCGGTTCGCCGGGCCGATATTGTCTGGTTCATATAGGGTAGGAGAAAAGCTAAAACAAAGACTTCACCGATTCTGCCCGCAACGGGGAAAGAACCTTTTATGATAGGAAGGATCCCGTTAGCGAAGAACGGCAGGATGCGGATGGGCTGGAATTCTTCGACTGCCATCAACAGCGAAAGGAGAAAGAAGCCGACGACTGAGGTAATCAGTATTCCGTTAAGTCGGCTGATGACTTCTAAGCCTTGCAAAACCGCTAAAGCAGATACAAATAAAATGCTGGCAACGAGAACAAGGATTGGCATATCGTCCAGGAAAACCGAAAGCATGAATTCGGTAAACTCTCTTGTGGTAAGTGCGGTTAAATAGAGAAAAAAGCCGATCAAGATCAATCCCACGAATTTGCCGGGAATTTTGCCCACAATATCTTCGCTGTATTCTATGATCGTTTTACCGGGAAATTTCCTGCCGAGAGCCACTATATTCAAAACTACCGCCACACCGATGATGGAAGCGATAATTACCGAAAGCCAGGCATCTTCTTTGGCTTCCGCCGCTGTAAATGCGGGGAGTGAAAATATTGAAGTGGGTAAAACTGTGGCGATCAGCAGCAACATCGCTTGGTGATCGGAAATTTTTCCGTTTTCCAACATCGTCCGCTTCTCCTTATGGATTCAAATGGGTTCCCTTGGCTGTCTAGGCGCCTAAAAGGGAATGGGAATGATGAGTGTCGCCCCTCATCATTATTCTTCAGACTGCTTCGGGTTGGCATCCTTCGCCCACCATGGAATTCTGAAGAACATTTCTTTGCTTTTGTGAGTGTTCCATGGCGCAACCGGGGTCAAATAGGGTACACCGAAAGAACGCAGCGAAACAAGGTGAATTAAGATTAGAATCAGTCCCAGTAACAAACCGTAAAGTCCGAGAAATGCGCTTAGAACCAATAAAGGAAAACGGAGCATCCGCAAAGTGAGGTTGGTGGTATATCCGGGTATCGCATAGGATGATAAAGCGGTAAAAGCCACTATAATCACGACGGATGGGGAAATATATCCGGCTTTGACTGCGGCATCGCCCATAATCAAGCCACCCACAATGCTGATGGCGCTGCCGATGGGCCTTGGCAGACGCACACCGACTTCGCGTACTACTTCAAAAGATATTTCCAATAACAAAATCTCGATAAAGGCGGGGAAAGGAATATTTTCGCGCGCCGCAGCAATGGTTAACAGCAACGGGGTAGGTATCAAGTCGGGGTGAAAAGTGCTGATAGCGACATAAATGGATGGTAAAGTCAGTAAAGCAACTAAACAGAGCATTCGGATCCAACGCAAAAATGTTCCGATGTAAAAATTTTCATAGAAATCCTCATTGGCTTGGAGGGATTCTAAAAACAGGTATGGTACGGTTAATACGAAGGGCGTATTGTCGGTCAGGATAGCCACTTTTCCCTCAACCAGAAGCGCGGCCACTTTATCCGGCCGTTCGGTTCGGCCGATCGTGTAAAATGGAGAAAGCGGGCTATCTTTGATCAATTCTTCAATGTAGCCGCTTTCCAAGACTAAATCAATCTCGATTTTTTTTAATCTTCTGCGAAGTTCGGCAACGACTAATTCATCGGCTACTCCTTTGATGTAAGCGATCATGACGGTATTTTCACTCAGATTACCGATGGCAAATGATTCCGTCTGTAAACGGGGACTCCGAATCCGCCTTCGGATTAACGCTATATTCACTTTCAAGACTTCAGTGAAACCGTCGCGGGGACCTCTGATTACCGGTTCTATAATCGGTTCGCTAACGGACCTGGAGGGGATTTTGCCAGTACCGACGATCAGCGCGGCAGAATGACCATCAATGAAGATGATTGTGTCGCCGCCCAAAAGAGAGTCGACCAGCTTTGAAAAATCCTTGCTTTCTTTTACTTCGGCGATACTCATCACGGAGTCTTTGATTTTTAGGAAGGCATTGGCCGGGGTTAAATCGGTTTCTTTATGGAAGGGTTTAAAAATTCCCTCCGTGATTAACAATTGATCGGACATGCCATCCATCATGACAAGGGCGCAATCTACTTTTTCGTTAGCGCCGGCTTTATAGTTCCGTATTAAAATATTAGGGCAGTTACCCATGATTTCTTTCAATTGATGAAGATTCTTTTCCAGGTCATTGTGCACCTGGATTTCAGCTGCAGTTTCAGTTTTTGTTTCTTCTTTATTCGTTGGTTTTTTGGAGACTCTTTTTAGCATGGATATTCTTCCCAGGATTATTTTAAACGCATTATTTTCCCAAAAACCGTTTAAAAATGAAACCCTCTTTTGAATATTGTTCCAGATATCTAAAAAGATATTCCCTTTTTAAAGATGACTGAAATCCTTATTTCTCTAATTGCAGGAATCCCTTAAAACAAATCATTCATCAAATGATAACAGATTTTTTCGAGTAAAATCAATATACCAGGAGGAAAAATTTCCTCGGGCTTGATTTTTTTGTACTCGATGGATACATTTACTTAAATTTCAATTAACGGGAACGACATTGACTATATATCACAATATTTATACAATTATGAATGTAATCAATGGTTTTGGAGTTGAAAAACCGAGAACATCTCTTAAAATTGAGGGGTTATTGTTTGGGAGAATTTGAAAGAGTGAGGCTTTTGATATAAATTTTTGACACCGATGTCATATAGGCTAAAGTTTGGGGTTCCTTTCCGTAAAAAGGAATTTGCCTCAATGCCGCGGCCCGTTGAAATTAACCGCTGAAGCAATAAATACAATCAAAGTCAATAAAAAATAAAGGAGACCGACATGCATACCCGCGGATTTGACAGCAATCAAGGGACCATCAAAGCTCCCAAACAATTGAAGGGTAGATATTGCCTGCAACCCTTCACCAATGTCGATATTCACAGTAACAACGGAGTGCGCTGCTGCAGTGAATCATGGATGCCAAGCTGGATCGGGGATTTTTCACGGAACTCCGTTGAGGAGATTTGGAATTCCCCCGAAATACAGGAAATCAGGGAAAGCGTTTTAGAAGGTACTTATCAATATTGCGATTGGCATCAGTGCCCCTTTTATTCCAACGACCGGTATTATTTATACTCCCGGGAAGATTTGGAAAATCCTCAAAGCCTACCGGTTATACAGCGTAACCGTTTAACAAAATACGGGCCGTGGATTCAATATATTTTGGAGGGTAAAACCGAGCTGGAAATCATGCCGGCCAATTATAACCTGGCATATGACGAGACCTGCAATTTACAATGCCCCAGTTGCCGTAAGACGGCCAGGATTTATACCCAGGGTCCGGAATATCAGTCGCGTTTGGCCATTCAACAGAAACTCCTCCAGGAAGTGGAGGAAAAAGGATTCGATAATATTGGACGGTTTAACCTGACCGGTTCCGGGGAGCCTTTTAGTTCCAAAATATTCCGGGAGTTTCTGTTTAATTTTGACGGCGGCAAACATCCCAAGCTGGATATTAATATTCAATCCAACGGGGTTTTGTTTACACCGGAAGTTTGGCGGAAGATGGAAAAAATCCACGACAATATCAATGAAGTGATCATTTCCCTGGATGCTTCCTGCGGGGAGACTTACCAGAAAATCCGGGTCAACGGGGATTTTGAGGTTCTGCTGAAAAATATTGAGTTTTTAGCCGGGCTGCGGCAGGGAAATAAGATCAGACGTTTGATGCTGGCTTTTGTAGTCCAACAAAAAAATTACCGGGAAATGGTCCCCGCCCTTGAAATCGGCCGGAAATATCAGGTGGATTTGTTCATATTCAACCTGCTCAATGACTGGATGTCATGGTCGAAAGAGGAATACGAGCAAAATGCGGTCTGGAAAGTGTACCATCCGGAGTATTCCGAGTTCATCGAAATTTTACAGAATCCAATCTTTGATGACCCCATGATTGACCTGGGGAATATGACGGAATACCGTTTGAGGGCCAAGGGAAAAAGCATGGCGAAGGAAGCTCAAAGATGAAATTGAAGCAGGTAACGCTTAAAAGGAATAAAACCCGGCTGATTCTTTCCAATGGCAGCGAACGCAGCGATTTTGTACCGGTTGACGAAATCTTTGCTAAACTGGGACGGATCCACGATGGTATTCAGTTACTCAAAACTTATTACCCCAGGGATCCGGCATGGTCCCCTGCCCAAAAGATCTCGGCCGTAACTGCCAAAAAGGATGTCCGTTACGCCTGGGATTACGAGTATGAGGATTACCACCCCCTGGATATTTGGGAGAAAGAAAGCGTCACCCGGCGCCAAATCGAAGCCCTAAAAAGCTACGGTTCCGATTTACACCTTACTTTGACGCTGGAGTTGTCCTTATCCGATGCCGAAATCGCCGAAATCGCCCAAGCGCTCAACCCCTACGGCAGAGTATTTCTGCGTATCAATCACGAGGCCAACGGCAACTGGTTCCGGTATAGCCGGCAACATACTTTTCAGGAATACAGCGAATTTTTTGTTCGCTGCCATAAAATCATCAAGAGTCATTCAGCCAATATTTTCACAGTGTTCAATCTCTCCGCCGACTCCTTTGTCAATGAAAAGCTGGTGGTCGACAGGTTTCTGTACCTGTCGGAGGGACAGTTGGGTGAGGCGTTAAATGCCGCCGATTACTGGTCCATTGACAAATATGTTTCCTTACATTATGGCTGGCCGTTTGAAACGGAGATAACCGAAAAGAGCACCGCTTATTTTAAGGACAGTGTCGAACATTGGTGGCAGTTGATTGAAGAAACCTACCTGAAAATGATTTGGCATAATCATTTGGAGGCCAAGCCCTTGTTTATCAATGAATTTAACTCTGATTCCGATGTGGAGGGTTATGAGGGCCAGGCCCGGACCATTGGTGGAGTTTATGACCGGCTGGCCCAGGGGGAGTTTGATTGGCTGGCGGGGATTACGTTATACCAGTTCCGGGATTATGGCGGTCTGGGGCTGGAAAAAGGAAACTTGAAGGAATACCGGCCATTGCCGGCCTTAAAAGCATACCGGGAGGCCATTGGGAAATTTCAATATCAATTGGATGTGGCGGAGCAGGAATGGCAGTATTCGGATTACACATTCACCTGGAAAGACTCAGACCATATCCGGGGCCTACAAATCAGTCAACTGGACGGAGCAAGCAAATTAATTAACCGCTTGGAATTCCCGCTTTTTGTGGTCCGTGGCCAAGCCCAGTCATGGAGCAGGCTGGAACCCCATGAAAGTCTGGCCTTGGAGCATTTGTCGGAAATGGTGTTGTTGATTCCCCCGTATAAGGATTCCTGCGGCGCGCTGCGGGATATGGCGACCCTTGGGGATTGCAAAGCCAGGATTGGGGAAATGTTTGAATAAAGAGGGATCGATAATGGCAGTGATTCATCTCCGCGATGTATCGAAACAATTTAAAGTCTTAAACCGCCGGGAAGGGATGAGCGGCGCTTTGAAAGACCTGGTTTCCCAAAATTACCGCTATGTCAAGGCGGTAAATCATATAAGCCTGGACATCGGCGAAAAGGAAATGGTGGGTTTTTTAGGGCCTAACGGGGCAGGCAAATCGACCACCATCAAAATGATGACCGGAGTTCTGGAACCAACCACCGGAGAGATTTTTGTGAACGGCCTTGTACCTTATAAAAACCGGATCAAAAACGCCGGCAATATCGGAGTGGTTTTCGGGCAACGCAGCCAGCTTTGGTGGGAACTTCCGGTAATTGAATCTTTTAAGATCTTAAAGGAAATCTACCGGATGGACATGAAAAGCTACCAAACCAATATGGGCCTTTTTAATGAACTGGTAGATCTAAAACATCTTTATGGGATACCGGTCCGGTATTTATCCCTGGGACAACGGATGCTCTGCGATATTGTGGCCGCCTTTTTACACAATCCGAAAGTCATTTTTCTCGATGAACCCACCATTGGCCTGGATGTATTGATTAAAAGCAAGATCCGCAATTTGATACGGGATTTGAACCGGAGAAACGGGGCGGCCATTTTGCTGACCACCCATGATCTCAGTGATATTGAGGCCCTTTGCAGGCGGATCGTCATTATCGACCAAGGCCGGATCATTTTTGACGGGGATATTGAAAAAGTAACCCGGCTACTTGGCGCTTACCGGATTTTGAAGATTGTTTTCGGTCAAAAAGTTGATGATTTGCGGGAGTTAGATATCTTCCGGGAAAAAGTGGGGACCCGTTTTGTTTGCCGGCATCCGATTCAGATTGAGCGGGCGGAGGATGGGGTTCATTTGACAATTTATCAGGATGAAGTGAAATTGATGGAACTCTTAAATTATGTTGACCATGAATTTTCCATTCGAGATTTCAGGATTGAAGAAATCCAAATGGAGAATGTTATCCGGAAGGTTTATGAAGGAGCGCTGAAATGAAAGGTTACTGGATGCTGGTCCGAAGCGTTTTGTTGAGTGGAGTCAACCACCGGGTTCATTTTTTCCTTATGTCGCTGGGAAACATCATTTATGTGATTCTCATTTATTATCTTTGGAAATCGATTTATGCCAATTCCAGTCAGTTGATGGGATTGTCGTTCCAGCAAACTTTTGCTTATTTGGCGATGGGTTCCTCTTTATTCTGGTTATTGCTGACCTGGGTGGAATACGATATGTCGCAGGCGCTTACCAGCGGCGCTATTGCCAACCGGTTGTTAAAGCCTTTGGATTTGCAATTGTTTTATTTTATGAATGGGGTCGGTTATCTTATCAATAATTTTTTGTTTATCATGGTACCGGCCTTGTTCATGATGACGCTGGTTTTTAAAGTGTCGGTTCCCTTGGGCTGGAATCTGTGTTGGTTTGTCTTGTCGGTGGTAGGTTCATTTGTTATTAATTTTCATATCGATTACATGGTCGGTTTGGTGTCTTTTTATACCGAGTCGATCTGGGGGATTAGTATTATCAAAGAAGCGGTTGTCACCACCTTCGCCGGGGCAGTGGTGCCTCTACAGTTTTTCCCCGGAATTATCCGCCAGGTTCTGCAATGCCTGCCTTTTCAAACGATTTATCATACTCCGCTGATGATTTTAATTTCTCCGGAGTTAAGTTTGGGGGAGGTTGGCGCGATGTTGCTGACCCAACTTTTTTGGGCGTTGGTTTGCATAGGGCTGGCTAGATTGATTTACCTCCGGGCGATCCGGAAAATTACCATCCAAGGGGGGTGAACGCATGCTGAAGGAGCTGTGGTTCTATCTAAAAATATATTTTTATATCAGCTCACAGTACATTAAAGGAAGGATGCAGCACCGGATCGATTTTCTTCTCTCGGCGCTGGGATTAATCGTAATGAATACCGCCGGATATTTTAGTTTTTGGATTATCTTGCGGTCCGTTCCCTCACTGAATGGATGGAAATTTGAGGAAATGTTATTTATGTATGCTTTTTCACAGCTGGCCGGCAGCCCGATGGGAATCTTTTTTGATAATCTTTGGAATTTGCGGTCTCACATTGTAGAGGGCACTTTTGTTAAATTTTATTTCAAGCCGCTCAACATGCTGTTTTATTATACGGCCGAGGTACTGGATATCAAAGGGTTGAGCCAAAGTTTGCTTGCTTTGGGGGTCTTCGTTTACGCTTCGATGAAGCTCTCGATTCACTGGAACATGGTCAATCTATTGATACTTTTGGTGACGCTTTTCAGTTCCGCCTTGTGCATGATTGGCATGATGTTGATGGCCGCTTCAAGCGGTTTTTGGATCCTAAACGCCAATGCCGTGATGGTCTTTACTTCCCGCATGCGGGAACTTTCCCGCTATCCTTTGACGATTTTTAATGCTTTTTTTCGTTATGGTTTGACTTTGATCATTCCCGTCGGTTTTATTGGGTTTTATCCCGCTCAGTTTTTTTTAAGACCGTCCGCATTGTCGGTCTGGGTGTATCTCTCGCCATTTTTTGGAGTCCTGTTTTTCCGTCTAGCCTATGAGATATGGAAAAGAGGTGTTAACAGTTATTCCGGAACAGGTTCGTGATTTCACAACTTAAAAAGGAGAAAAAATCATGAAATTACTGCTATTAAGGCCTTATTACGGCGTAAATGTCCATGGAGATATGCATGGAGACTTGGGAATTGCTGATTACTCACCGGAGGTTTTTCCGGATCTTTCATTGGTTTGCGCCGCAACGGTTGCCAAAAATAACCAACTGCTGGAGTTAAACGTGATTGACGCCAATGCCGAAAAATTATATCCGGTGCAGGTCATTGAAAAAATCCGAAAGGGTACCCATGTTATTTTATTAAAAGCAGCGGCGCCAACGATTCAATATGATATTGAATTTGCCATTCAATTAAAGAAGCATTTTCCCGAGGCCAGGTTAATCCTGGGCGGGCATATCGCCAAAATTCTCAAAACCTGGATTCATACCAATGTGCCGGAAATTGATGAAGTAGTGGAAATCCCCGTTGAGAACTATGTGATGGAGTTGGTCAATGGCAAGGGATCTTGGAAGGGAATCGATCATTTGCCGAATCCTGATTACACCTTGTTGCCTTATAAGAAATATCGTAGCGCCGATGGTGAACTTCGAGGTTGCTTGTATATGAGCCGGGGTTGCCCCAGCGGATGCGCCTATTGCCCATATGCATCCTTTTATCAACAGGGTATTGAGTTCCGCTCTCCGGAAAAGGTTATTGAAGATATTAAAGCTTTATTGAAACTGGGGATTAAGGTCATCCACTTCCGGGACCAATATTTTACGTTAAATAAAAAAGCCGTGACCGATTTATGCCGGATGATCCGTCAACAAAAGCTGGACTTCACATGGCGCTGCGAAACCAGAGCGGAGTCCTTGAATATCGAATTAATCAATCGGATGGTTGAAGCGGGAATGGAAATGATCAGTTTCGGCATTGAGTCGGCCTCGGAAAAAACATTGAAAAACTACCGGCGGACTGTAAGCAATCTGGATAAGGTGAAAGAATATACCCGCTATTTAAATCAAAAAAACGTCAAGACATTGGCTTTCTATATCATCGGTTTTCCCGGCGACACCTGGGAAAAAATCCAGGCCACGTATGATTTGTCGCTGGAAATAAAAAGCACCTATGCTAAATTTTCAATCTTTTCCCAATGCATCTCGGATGTTCAGGGAAAGGAATTGACTCCGGAGGATTTTTCGCCATTTGAAAATACGATGGTCCAAAATCCCTCCAAATACCTTTCCCAGGATGAGTTGCGTTATCTTGTAAACCATCTGATGCTGTCCTACCACTCGGAAATGAACGGCATGAAAAACGCCTACAAATTTCATTATCTGAATCAAATGAAGCTTGAGAAATTTTTGAAGAATGTCAAAAAATACATGCAAAACCGTTCGGTGATGGAAATTGAGGAAAAAATATCGTAGGAGGGATTGGGATGGTATTCGACTTCAATGATTATTTACCGGGTTTTCACTCGGAGGCGGCCACCAAGGAGTCACTCCGGCAAAAGCTTATTGACTATTTTCAATGCCGTCATGCAACTTTGGTAGGGAACGGGACCCTGGCCATCGAAATCGCCCTGAGGGCTTTTGGCCTCAAAAGAGGAACCAAGGTGATCGTTCCGGATCTTTCCTTCATCGCCACCGCCACTGCGGTAGCCGATTGCGGCATGATACCGTTGTATGCCGATATCAGCGAAGAATATTTCGGGTTAACGGTAGAGTCGGTAAGGCGACAGTATGACAGGAATGATAATATCGGCGCGGTCATCGTGGTGCATTTTGCGGGGTTTGTTAACCGGCAAATATTCGCCATCAAGGAATTTTGTCAAGAAAAAAATCTCTATTTGCTGGAGGATTGCGCGCAAGTATTCCCATGCGCGATGAAGGGGAAACGGGTGGGCGCCATCGGTGACGCCGGGACTTTCAGTCTGCAATCATCGAAGGTTGTCAATTGCGGCGAAGGAGGCATTATTACCACCAACTCCGAAGTCCTCGCCCAAAGATGTGAGTCCATTTCCAACTGGGGTTTGAGTTTCCCCGGCATTGAGCGGGATTCCAAGTTACCCAGCAGTAATTTCCGGCTGAGTGCGGTCCAAAGTTATTTTGTCTTAAGGCAAATGGAACTGTTGGATGGAATTGTGGCGGAAAGAATTCGGAAATATTCGGAATTCAAGGATTTGGCAAAGAAATACAACCTTGAACCGGCAACGCCTCAGGAAAAGGAGGGCATCGTCGACTGCCCCTTTTTCTTTCCGCTCAAAAGCAGCAAACAAAAGCTCAATATGGTAGAACCCCGGACGGAATATCCGATGCGCAAATCGACGATGGTGCCGGCGATCCTCGCTTCTTTTCATCCGGACTTATTGGAAATCTATCAAAGTCTTCACTACGAAACCGACCGTACCAGCGACAAAGTCATCCGGGAGATTGATTTTATTAATTTCCGGAGTTGTGAGAGTCTGTCCGCCGAAGAGCTTATCCGCCAATATCGGATCCCGGATAATGTTGGCAATCGTCAATTGATCATGAAGTAATGGGCTGTTGCAAAAGAATTAAAAGTCAATGAGATATACAATATGTTCCTATGATGGATAAGCAAAGATAAACGTATTGTATATCTCGATCAATATTTTATGCGACTAACCTTTTTCAAGTATGGTATTGACGGAGAATAACAGTAAAATTAGCTGATTTGACAAAACCATCTGAGACTGTTCCATTTCGTGGAAGGGGAAAGTCATGGGATAAATCATTGATGGGCGCGGGATAGCGAGCGGTTTTTAGTTTTCGTCAGGGTTACATTTTTTCCATAATAAAACTGGGTATTTTGAATGATGTGACGGTAAACGACAGTTAGGATGTTCGTTCTGGTAAAGTCCACTTTGAAATCTCCGCTTTTGATACTTTTTATTAAATCTTCCGTGCTATGAACCGATTCCGGGAATAACACCAAACTCCGGCCGATCTCTTGAATTTGATGGGCATCGCTACCGGCCATATTGGGTATTTTTAATAATTTTGACGCATAGTAAACTTTAAACATAGCCCGCATGGTCGTTGTGGCATTAAAACCTTCCAAGCCATCTAAGGGTAAATGAAAGATTTTAGAACCGAGGGAATTAAAATTAAAGGGATGGGCCGCTACTGCAATTCCATTCTGGGCGTGAATCGCGTCAATTGTTTTCTGGGCGGACATTCCCTTTTTGATTTCCTGGCGAATGTTATAGGCCAGTATATGCCCGTCTCTGGAAGAAATCTCGCATCCCGGCAATAACAGGATATGCAGATTCTTTCTGGCAATGATGTTTTGGGCCTTATAGTATCCTGCCATCGAATCATGATCCGTAATCGAGATGATTTGAATGGACAGGCTGATGGCTCTTAGCAGAATTTGTTCAACCGATTGCACGGAATCATAAAAGAGCGGAAAATAGGGAAGGCGGCAATTAATATTGCTATGAATATGCAGGTCTGCCTTTAAGATTGTTTCCACTCCCTTTTTTGGATGTATCCCCATGGCTCCATACTAAAGAAAACATGTTAAAGATGGGGCTATTTGTGTTTAAATTCGCTTTATTCCGGAATAAAGCTTTGAGTTTCATATGATGGTAGGGTTATGAAATGGATAAATTCCTATTAAAGAATTATTCTCCGGAAAATATCAGTTATAATGGAATAAGAGTATGATATTCAACTAACAAGCGACGGGATCAGGGGGGGCAATGTCATCAGGCTATCATGGATAAATTCCCCAAAACTCTCGGGTCTAAATGCCGACCTCTCACCGGCGAAGTCGCGCGTGCGGCTTCAATGACGGCTATTCGACGGGGAGAGGTGTATCGAATGAAATTCGCGCCAATCTTTTAGGCTTTTAAAAAGGCCAAAGTTTACTGCTCTAACATCCCTCGCCGTGAATTTGCTTATCTGAGTTGCATCGCCGGAGAGGGCGGGGTGAGATAAAAATAGGCAATTGGAATCCTCATAAAATATGGAATTGTCGCTTGATGACATTGTCCGGGGGGATAAAAAGAGCTGGTTTTTTAAATTAAGAAAAGAGAAAATCCGGGAGAGTACATGGAGATATACCCAAAAAGACAAAGACGGATCTATTTATTGATCAGTTGTATATTTTTATTGATTATCGTTTTTTTATTTGTCAATTATGGAAGTAAAATAATTTCGATTGTTAGTAATCCCGATCAGTTCCGAAAATTCTTGGCAGCTTATGGGTCAATGAGCGTTTTGGTTTTTATTTTGATGCAAATTATAGCAGTAATTTTAGCCCCTATCCCCAGTGAATTATTGTTAATTGCCGGTGGGTATGTCTTTGGAGCATTTTTTGGTTTTGCTTATTCCATCATTGGAATTTTCCTCGGATCTTTCGTGGTATTTTTTATTTCCAGGATTTTTGGGTATGGTTTAATCAAAACTTTGATACCGGAAAAACAATTCAATCGCTTCGCTTTTCTAGCCAAAACCCGAAAGTATGAACTTGGGATTTTTTTGTTGTATTTAATTCCGGAAATACCGAAGGATATTCTAACCTATATTGTTGGGTTAACTCCGGTTAATCCGCTGCGTTTTATCATGTTTTCCACTTTGGCCAGAATTCCTTGTGTAATCGGCTCTACCTATATAGGAGCCAATCTTCGGCAGCGGAACTATATACCGATCATTTTGATTTTAATGGTTGTAGGGAGTTTTTTGATATGGGCGTATCTAAACCGGGAAAAAATTCTTGCCAGAATAAAGCCGTCATCCCACAAGGATGTCTCCGGGGAGTAGCCATCCCATAACGCGCAAAATCTCTGGGACAACCTCTTGTTTGAAGAAAAGATGAAAAAGGGTCAAGAAATGAAGGGTTGATAGGGTACTTTCATTTAAACTTTAAGGGGGGGAGAATTTTTAAAAAGATTTGGATTCCCTTATATTACTAAAGGATTTTTTGGCTTTCCAATCGAAATCATGCAATGAGAAACGAATATATTTTAAAAAAATTTCGATTGAGGTGCGCTGATGAATCGTTTGACGGATTTTCAAAAACGAATGATAGTCATAGGAATAGCGGCTTTTATGATATTGCTGGGAGTGGCCCAAGCCCTGATCAAAACGGACTTTTTTACCCAACATAAGCGATTAATCGACGAAGTAACGTTTGTATTAATGTTAATTGCGGCAGTTCTGCTTTTCAGTAAAAAAAAGCCTGCACCCGAAGAGCCGAAACCGGCCGATGGTGAAAACCAGACAGCCGATACGGAAAAAGCCCTTGAACAGACTCAAACTCAAAATTCAAAGGAATAATGATTCTTAAAAGACTTTCTATAGAGGAAGTCTTTTTTGTTGGGTATTTGATATTTTCTTGCCGGAAGACCAATAATAAGGTTAGAATTTATTAAGCGCCACTTCGGATCTTGGTTGATCTTTTAAAATAGGAGGCTAGTGCGGAGTTTGGAACACTTAACCGTGGAGATGATTATGAATGAAACCCCGGGGGTCCGGCTTAACTCCTGGATACACGAAAATGTTATGACTACGCCGCCATTATTCGCATATACGGAAAAGGGCGGGGCGGAAATTTCCTATTTTCCCGGAGGATATGATCAAAGAATTGCCGTCAGCGATCGGGTTCTTGCCGAAAAAGTACCGGGATATTCGACCGATATTGCTGAAGCCTGGAAAGTCGTTGAGACGATTAACTCAAGAGGTTGGCAGTTTTGCATTCGTCTGAACCAGGACGGACGGGTTATTGCGAAGAGTGGCCCTGAAAAATGCAATGCCAGTAATTTTTTTAACGATGGTCAATATTTTGAGACGGTTCCGGAGGCCATTTGCAAAGCCACTTTGCTTGGGATGCTGGAAACCCAAATTTAAGGGGCAGGTATTTCCGGGTAACGAGTAAAACGTTCTCTAAATAACTACTCAATGATTGTGAACGTTTTACTTAAGTAGAGCGTATCTTCCCCATTTCTTATTGCCGTTTATTTACGATACCCTCTACGAGTATTCAAACCTAAGTTGCCATAACCCAAAAGAAGGAATCGGCTATAGGTTGTAAAAGGGATTCTAATTTGCTATAATATTAACGTTCTTTGAATATAGTTTCAAAAATTGTTTTTTAAATGGCCCTGTAGCTCAGAGGATAGAGCAGCGGTTTCCTAAACCGTGTGTCGGATGTTCGACTCATCTCAGGGCCGCCATGAAAATTCCCAGCATAATGCTGGTTTTTTTATTTTAACGACCAACCCGGATGGTCGTTCATTTCGGTTAATCTAATTCAACCGCTTTTTTAAATTGAAAAGAGGTTTCGTTGATATTTATGGCATCGATTAACCATTGTTTTGTTTTAGTCTTAATTAGGGTAAATCTGACAAACCGGTCGGTGGTATCCCAGCATTCGTGAATGTAAACAGTATATCGTTGGTTCTTCTTATCCGTTTCCGGTAAAGATAGATCGTATCCGTTAAAGCTGCTCAAGTTATTGTCGTGATAAGTTTTAGTTTTTCGCCATTTATAATTGAGAATGGGTGCTGAAAATATAGGCTCGACAAATTTATCCTGGCATTTTTTAGTCATCAAAGCCAATACTTGCTGGGCCTCAATCCGGGCCGAATTTTCGATTGTATTGTCCTTTTTTTTAATAAAACCAGTTCGAAAAGTATAAAAATGATTGACAACATTTATAATTGTTTTAGCTTCCAAAACAGGAAATTTTGTATAGTATTGGATTTGGGCATCCGTTAAATTCGGTTCATAGAGGATGGGATGTTTCTTTACTATGATTGCGTGCCATTTTTCAATTTTATCTATTTTTGTGATAGGAATAATGGTGATACTTCTCTTTTTATCATTCCATCCGATGAAAAAGTCTTTGGAGATGTTCAGCAAGTAATAACCGGCAGGATTGGAATCTTGGTAAATTTTTACAAACTCTAATCCGGCATGATCGCGTAAGGCATAATTTATTTTAATACTCTGGGTTACATGTCCATTATAATAAATAGCTAGAATTGATGAGAAAACAGCGGTAACTAAAAATAACAAACCAAATAGTTCGATGGTTTGGTTTGTTGTTTTCCGTTGTTGCTGTTTTTGATAGAGAAAATATCCCCCGAGCAGCACAACAATAAAAATGGTGTCATAAAACCATAAGTTTGCTAATTGATATGATTTGCTTTTTTCATGCAAGCAATAAAGCAATTTGATGCTTAAAGGCGGAAAGAGGAAATAAAAAAAACCAAGAAAATTTAATAAGAACTCCGATGCCTTTTGGGTAATATTGAATTGAAATCTATCCAGTAAAAACAGAAAAATCTTTGATAGTCCGGCCAAAGATATATAAGCAATTAAAAGTAACAAAAAAACTTCAAATAAAAAAAACAATCCATTGCCAATATAGGCTTCACTGGAGATTGGAAGAATGAATCCAGCCCGCAGTAAATAACCGGGGGTAAAATGTCCTTGCATGGCAGGGCTGAATAACCCTTGAACATATATAAAACCGATGATGACCCCGATTGCCGGGATCATCAATTTGTATTTGGAGATTTTCTCCAAAAACTCGTTAGTATTGGAGGGCTTATCTTCACCCAAGACCTGGGCCTCCTCGATTTTTTATATTCTTTGAAGTACCAGCACCCCGTTGGCCGGAACCACGGTATTGATATACCCATTGCTGGATTGAACAGTTCCGCCGGCATTTCCCACATTATTGCCATTATAGTATGCCGAATCGCTGTTGAAAACCTCCCGCCATTGTCCATCAGGCAGTCTGGAGCTGTTGATTCCGTAACCGTTTGCAAACGGGGTATCATTCAAGCTGGCAATGACTAAGAAGTCCTGCTGCCCGTACCAGCGACGGAAGGCCATGACCCGGTTATCATTATAAGTATAGACAACCTCTTTGTTTGGGGAATGAAGGGCGTCATTTTCCTTGCGCAGACGGATCAGATCCTGGTAATACCTGAAAAGGTACCGCCCGTTTCCGTCTTTTTCGCCGCTAAAGTCCTCCCGGTTATCCAAGAAGTTGTCGAAATGGTAGTCTTTTTGAAAACCTACTTCTTCACCCATAAAAAACATGGGAATTCCGGCGGAGAGCATCGTCAAACCACTGGCAACCCGGGAGCGATTTTCGGCGAAGCGCCGGGTTTCACCCAATAGAGGGGCGCGGTTAACCGCAACTTGGATAGTCCGGCCGGAAAAGCTGGCGTTACCCGCCTCATCATGGGATTCGGAATAAACAACGGTGTGATCACCGGAAGAACCGAAGGCGCCGGCAAAATAATCCACCGCCAGCGGCCGGTTATCACCCAATCCCGCTGTTTTAATCAGTTTGGCATAATCGGACCCTTTATCGGTATCTCCACTTAAATGATGGTAAAAATCAGCATACCAGGTAGCGTCAAAGCCTAAACCTCCAGTGGCGGTGGGTTGAGTAACGGCCGCCCAATTTGAATGATCTTCGGCTATCATAATAACATTCGGTTTGGTTAACCGTAAAGTCCGGTTCAGTTCCCGGAGGAATTTGGCTCCAAAAATACAAGCATCCGCCACGGGTCTGCCGTCGGCATGAAGGCTTGGATAGGCGTGGATGGAGGCAGTTTGGTCGACCCTTAAACCATCGATATGAAACTCATGGATCAATGCGGCTGCGCTGCTGATAAACAGCTTCCGGATATTCTCCTCCCAAAACCGTGGCGCAAAGCCGGTGGAAATATTATCGACATATCCTCCCTCGGCAAAACTATAATCGGATGGCCTGCCCTCATACCAGTAGCAGATATTTTTCTCATGCTGATTGGAGTCATACATCCATTCGGCTCGTTCGGCGTTTGGAGAATAATGGTTGTAAACCACATCCAGGATTACCGCAATACCGCGCCGGTGACATTCACGGACTAAGTGTTTGAATTCATCCCTGCCGCCACCGGAATACTCGATGGCAAAGAAGTGGGAGGAACCGTAACCCCAGTTAGCCCAGCCTTCAAATTCATTCATCGGCATTAATTCGACGGCATTAACCCCCAGGTCGACCAGATAGTCCAGCATTTTCATGGCATCACGCAGATTGCCCGGAATGGGGTTGCCAAGCTCATCCGTTTTATTAAAAGCTAACCCGCCCACATGCATTTCATAAATCACATAATCTTCAATCCGGGTGGGTAGAGGCCGCAGGGGGTGGAATTCATCCCGCCAAAATTCAGCCGCGGTCAGCCAATTCTGTTGCGGAAAAGGTTCATCCAGATCGGCGGTGACCAACTCGGGGTCAACCACGACCGAACAGCTGACGATGCCGTTCAAATCCTGATAGGGGCCGTTCCACTGATCACCTTTGGGATCATGGGTTCCCCGGCCGATTTGACAACGGGAATATAGATCCGTACGGTAGACTACGGAACCATCATCTTTGGTGATCCGAAACATATAGGGAGTATGGTCGAAATCCCGGAAGTTCCTTAATGCCGGGGAACGTTGTAGATCGGTATACCAGATAGCCGTTTTTTCATCCTTGGTCATGGAGAATTCACCGGGGTTGCCGGTTATTCCGGTTCCGTCATCGGCAATGTATCCGCTTTGAATATTGCCCCGAACCAGTTCCACACTTCGGGCGTTGGGAGCCCAAACCGAAAAGATGATGGCTGGCTCGGCGTTTCCGGATTGATAGTATTTATTTGCGCCCAATCTGCGGCAATGGGTAAGATTGTACTCCTCGGTTTGTTCCCCGCTGGTCAGATTGAATTCACGGTGGCACAAGGTGGAATTTCGATCATTGAGTTCGGTGGAAATTCCCCACTGGTTTGGCCCTCCGGGACCATCAAGTAAGACACTCCACTGAAAATTCATGCCGACTTGAGAATCATCAAAAGCTGCCGTGGCTTTGAAACTTTGACTGCCGTCCGTAGAAGGCTCCGCAGTCATTGGAATGGTTGTCCATTCACTTGAATACCGGCCATTTCTATCCCAGCTTCCCAAGAGACGGCCATTCCTGAAGATATCCCCCAACAAACCGGTGCGGTAATAAAAATTAACTGTAATCATTTATCAGTTACACACCCCGTTTAAACATTTTTTCTTGGAGCGGAATTGGACAGTAATCTCGCTGCCCAGGTCTTCCTGGCTTATTGGAATCTGAAAATTATTGCCGTCCACATATTCCACGTCCCGGTTGTTGATTGACAATCCTACAATCTCCAAGTCGTCCACACCCAGGAAATCCGGGAGAACATTAATCGACTTGACCCCGCTCTCTTTACTCGGTCTAAAATAAAGGCAAAAACTTGTCTCCGACTCCATGGGGGAGGTGACATAAGTGCGCAAGTAAATGTGGGCCAGATAATTCAGTTCGAAAGAATGATAACCGGCGGTATCATAGGCTGCTTTGCCATGTCGCTCGTCGATAATACGCGTTCCGGTGTCGTCAATCCGGAAAATAATGTTACGGTTCTGATAGTCCAAATGGTAGGCATTCCACCAGGCGCTCATATCCCGGTAAAATTCCAGGTATAGCGGATCATGGGTATAGCCGTAAAGAATAAGGTACGCCAAAATGCCCTGTTCCTGCTGCCAGAAATCCTTATGATTACCATACACAAATTGTAGGGGCTGGCCGTTTTGGGGCTCCCGTTCCACTACATCGAAGCAACCGCCCCTGACCAGGTCAAGCCCTTTATTGATCATGGATTTGGCCAGCCTCTCGGCCACGTTGATTGCCTTGGCTGCATCCTCCGGCCGCCCGACACTATCATAATAATTGGCAACACGTGTAAGGTTCCAGGCAATTTTCAAGTTGTGTCCGACCACCGCCCGATTTTGCTGCCAACCCCAACTGTGATCGGGTTGCCAATCGGCATGAAACCGCTCATTGACATAGGGGATTTCCTGGTTGGGGTCGGGGAATTTTTCAATAATTAAGGTAGTTACCCGGTCCAATAATTCCTTGGATATCTTGAGGGCGTCGGTCAATTCCCGGTTAGCCCCCATGGGTAACGGCTCCAAAGCCAATATTAGATTGATCAGATAGGCCGGGATATGATCGCCAATGGAATTCCAGTTTTTATGCAATTGGTTCTTGCCGAGGGCTGGAGTCTTGGAACTGGTGGTGATAGGGTCGATATGGCTGAAGTAGCCTTCGTAGCCCGGGTAATTATTAATAGACTCTTGGGCGTCACGGAAAAAGGCATTAAATGCTCTCACCGTACGCATAATGTCATCTAAAACCTCTCCATCCCCGGTGGCCCGGTAATATTGGGTCAGCCCGGCCAAAGCATAGATTTGTTCATAGAGACCAATACTTCCCTGACCATCGAGGCCTTGATCGTCGGATGAATTGGAAGGAATGACGGTTAAGGCCCCATTGATCATCCGGCGCCTCGAATGGCTCCAGATGACGGTTTGTCCATCATGACTAATGGAGCGGAAAGCGGTCCGTTGAAAGGCCACTCCGGCGGCGGCGGCATCCAAAAATCTTCTGTCGCCGAGAAGCAAATAGGCTGAGGATAAGCCATAGATGAGTCTGGCCAGAGTCTGCATGTCCTGTTCATTGTCTTCGGTTTTAGCCCCATAGATATTTAGGTTGGTACGGTAGGACTCCGCAAAATCGCTGACATTATAGAAATATTTATCGCCAAATAAATCCAGCAACCAATCGTCGGCCATTACCCGAATCTGGGAGAGCCACCAATGGGTGTTGTGTTCAAAAAGAAATTTTTGCGGTACATAATGCAGGAGTAAAACACTTAAGATATCGTAGCGGATAGCACCCTCATTACTCGCATATACTCCTTTGACATAGATACGCTCGCCTTCATGGACATATTTGACCATCTTATTTAAGGCTTGGTCGTCCTTGAATTCATCAGTATCCGGGACCCGGTCGTTATTCAAACCATCAAGATTGGCCAAAACACGGTAATTTGTTTCGGCTTGAATATATGCCGTAATTACATCCCCCGACCGGAGTTTGAGATCAAAGGACCTTTCCTCCGGTTTTACCTTTAAAACTTCACCCAGAACCATGAGGGACTGGTTAAAGCTTTTTGAGAAGGGCTGCATGTTTGTTCACCTCCGAAAATATTTTCATTTTTCTAGAACAGATACTTTAGTATTCTCGAGTGTAAAAGCAAAAAAACACTAGAAAATTCTGGGATGTAGTAATGCTTATTTAAACATGCGCTACCAGTAAAACGTTCTCTAAATAAGTACTCAATGATTGGCAACGTTTTACTTAAGTAGAGCGTATCTCCTCCATTTTTGTTTACCGGTTATTTACGATACGCTCTACTAGTTTTTCCCATGGAGCTCATATTTTGGTGTGTATAACCGCAAATTAGCAAATAGATACTACCGAAAAGGAAAGAATTTATTACCGAAGACATCTTATGAAACCCAAATGCTCTTACCCATCCAATCATCCAAAAAAAGTAAAATAAAAAAAGGGCGTGAGATAGATAATGGAAGGAAGACCCCTTGAAGGGAGAAAAATTGCTGTTCTGGTAGAAAGTCAGTATATACCGGAGGAGATCCGGACGTATCAGGAGCGCTTTGGACTCTATGGCGCGGAAGTCCATTTATTGAGTAATTTGGGAGATCAGGACCATCTTGATTTCGTCAGTGAAGTGGAGAAGCCGGATACCGTACCGGAAGTATTGAAAGTGACGCTGGATTTCCAAAAGGTGAGACTGGAGGATTATGCGGCGGTGCTAATGGCGGCAAATTATACCAGTGTAAGATTGAGATATTTCCAGCCGCCCAAGGATGAACATGGAAATCTTGTGCCGATAACCCCGGAAATGACTCGGTTGGCGCCGGCGGTTCAGTTTTTCGGAAAGGCGATGGGCAACAAGAATATCATTAAAGGCGCCCTTTGCCACGCTTTATGGTTGCTTACCCCCACTCCCGAACTGTTGGCCGGAAGGAAAATCATCTGTCACGAAGTGGTCTTGGCCGATATTGTCAATGCCGGGGCGGTTTATACGCCTGATCCATCCAACGTGGTAGTGGACGGCGATTTGGTAACCGGCCACTCTTATCATGAGGCAGCGGCTCTGGTGGACCGGATCCGGGATGTAATGATGAAAAAGCCTCTTCGCCCCCAATTGGTTTACGCCTAAACAAATTTATAAGGTAGAAAAAGTTTGGAGGAGAGACCGTAGATGCGAAAGATCATGACCATTTTATCCGAGTATGGATATTGGGGCGAGGAATTAGTCGAGCCCCTTGAAACACTTGACCGGGAAGGATATACCACAGTATTTACCACACCTCAAGGTAAAGTCCCCCATGCTATACCTCCCAGTATGGATGCTCATTTTATCGATCCGCCATTGGACCGCACAGTGGTCTCAGAGGAAATGGCCAGGAAAGTCAGGGAACTGGAAGCCTCGGGGCGATTGGCCAATCCCCTGAACCTGTCAACGGTGATTCCCGAAAGGCCATACTTGAGCAGCGCCAACTATTTAAGAAAGTTGGAAGACTACTACCAGGCTCTTGAAGAAGGGGAAAACCGGTTGGCAGAGTATGATGCTTTGCTGTTAGTGGGAGGGAGCGGTCCGATTGTCGACATGGTCAATAACCAGAGAGTCCATGATACCATCCTGGCTTTTTATAAAAAAAACCAACCCATTGCCGCCGAATGCTACGGAGTTACCTGCCTGGTATTTGCCAGGGATATTCAGCTTCGAAAAAGCATCATCTGGGGAAAGCACGTTACCGGTCATGCGCTGGAGCTTGATTATAAGGAGGGCACCGGATTTTTGGGAACCGACTTTGTCATGGGCCCCCCTCCCTATCCGCTGGAGTATATTTTAAGGGATGCGGTGGGACCGGAAGGCCAGTATCATGGGAATGTCGGAAAAAGAACTTCGGTGATTGTAGACTATCCGTTTATTACCGCCCGTTCCACAGCTTGTTCTTACCTATGCGGTCAAAAACTGGTTGAGGTATTGCAACAAGGGCTCAGAAGATTCGGTTGGTAAATCGCATACAAGGAGTGAGCCATATGAAAACGGGTCGATATACAATGATCGAGCAATTCCTCAGGGACGGAATAAAATATATGTTTGGCAATCCGGGAACAACCGAACAGGGTTTCCTCGATACACTGAATGATTACCCTGAGTTCCAATATATATTGGCACTCGAGGAATCTACCGCTGTTGCCATAGGGGATGGCTATGCCCGCAAAACCAAAAAGCCGGCTGTTGTACAACTTCATTCCGGAGTCGGGCTGGGTAACGGCATCGGCATGATGTATCAGGCAATGAGGGGACATGCGCCCCTGATAGTTATCGCAGGGGAAGCCGGAGTAAAATATCGGGCTTTGGATGCCCATATGGCTGCCGATCTTGTTGAAATGGCGAAACCGGTAACGAAATGGGCCACCAGTGTGGTAGATTCGTCTTCATTATTGAGGGTTATGCGGCGGGCCATTAAAATGGCAACCACACCTCCGATGGGACCGGTCTTTGTCTGTTTGCCCATGGATATCCTGGATATGCCCAATAATGAAGATATTATTCCGGCAACCATCCTGGATACTCGCACCGCTCCGAGGGAGTCCCAATTGGAAAATGTCGCCGGAATACTTATAAATGCCGAAAATCCAGCTTTTCTTATTGGTGACGGAGTCGCGTGTTCTGAGGCCCAGAGTGAACTGGCGCAACTGGCAAGCCTTCTGGGAGCAAAAGTTTGGGGAGCGGAAGCCACCGAAATCAATATGAGCGCCATGGACCCTCATTACCAAGGATTGATAGGCCATATGTTCGGGGAAGATTCAAAAGCCGCGTTAGGAAAATCCGATGTTGTTTTGATTGTGGGCACTTATATCTTCCCGGAAGTTTTTCCGTTATTACATCATCCCTTCGCATTCGGTACTAAGTTGATCCATATCGATCTCAATGCCTATGAGATTGCTAAAAACTTCCCAGTGGATATTGGTATCGTAAGTGATCCTAAATTAACCCTGGAAAAACTGAATATAGTATCCGGCAACTTGCAGACCCCGGAACAAAAGCAAGCCGCTGCTCAAAGAAATGAAGCAATGATCGCTGAAAAAAGAGAACAAAGAACATTGCAGATTCGCGCGGATCAAAACATGGATGATTCCATACCCATACGTCCCGCCCGTTTTATGCAGGAACTTTCCGGGAAAATTCCCAAAGATGTAATCATATTTGATGAAGCGCTTACCTGCTCTCCCCAACTGAACCACTATATTCCGGGAGATATAAGCGGCCATTTTTTTCAAACCAGGTATTTCTCCTTGGGAGTCGGTATTCCGGGTGCAATTGGTGTTAAAATTGCCGCTCCCGAAAAACAAGTTATCGGTTTTGCCGGCGACGGGGCCAGCATGTATACGATTCAAGCATTATGGACCGCTTCACATTACAACATCGGAGCCAAATTCGTTATCTGCAATAACTGCAGTTACAGAATTCTTCAAAATAATATCCTTCGTTATTGGAACGAACGGGATATTCGTCCCCATGAATTTCCGGATTCGTTTTTTATCAATTCCCCGGAGATCGATTTTGTAAAATTATCGGAATCCATGGGAGTACCGGCTACAAAGGTCGAAAAGCCCGCTGAAATCGGACCCGCCATTGATAGAATGTTAAACGCGGAAGGGCCGTTTTTAATCGATCTTCTGGTCAAGCAGGATTAAATTGGAGGCGCTAAATTGATCCACCAATTAATTTTTGCAAATCCCAAACCAGGCATGGAAGTTCTCGATTTTCAAAATTATTGGTTAAATATTCATGCCGTGAAATATGCCAGTAAAATTCCGCAAATTGTTCGCTACAGAATCAACAAAGTGCGAACTATCGACGATGAAAAACCTTTGTTTAACGGCGTTGGTGAAATATGGTTGCGAAACGAAGCCGAACAACTCGAATCGCTTCAATCCAAAGAATTTCTTCAAGGCGCCAGGATCGATGAACCGAATTGGGCCGCATTTTGGGAAACGATTGCATTAGATACAACGGCGGTTGAAATAAAGGAACATCACCATTTGGATCAGCAGGTAATTAAATTGGTTTTGCTGGTGAAACGCAAAGAAGGCACGCCATTGGAACTATTCAGGTATTATAGTGGCAACAGCCATTCCAAACTTGTATGTGATTTTTTCAGAGTAATAGGTTATACACAATGTTATACCGTAGATGCCGCTTATCATAACGGAGAGCCTCGGTTTGACGCCGTTTACCAGCTATGGTTCGAAAATAGCGATTCTCTGCAAAGCACTTTGCAGTCAAATTATTATAAAAATGAACTTCTCACCGATTTAGACAAATTTGTAGAAATGAAATACTTTTTCAAACTGATCTGCGAGGAACATTGGATTATCGGCCCCGAATACCGTTCATATCATAACGCTTGAGAAAGGAGGATAAGATGATCTTTTATGTCCAAATGAAATGGAACTACCAGGGACGAATATCCCAGGATGAATTGTGGCGCTTGGAATCAAGCGAAGGCAGCCATGCCGAAAACCAAATCAATGGCAGAGAAAACTCGCCTGTAAAAGTGCTTGGTTTATATAAAGTGGCATCTCAGCATAGAGTTATTGCTATTGTTGATGTTCAATCAATTGATGATTTAGATCGAAATTCCATGGGCGAACTACCGATGCGTGAATATCTTGAATTTGAAACAGTATGGGCGCTCCGGGATTATGAAGGTTTTATGAGTGATGTTAGAAACGGTTTTAGAAATTAAACCAAAACCAGAGGAGCATGGAGTTATGATAACTTTAGAACAATCAACGGAAAAAAGCACCAACGAAATCGCCCAATTATGGTTTGATTCCCTGAATAATGGGGATACAAAAACGGCGTTTGATTTAATCGCCGATGATGTGACATGGCAAAATATTTCTTCCACCAAAGGCTTGAGCGACGTTGCGCCATGGCTTGGCACATATCATGGCAAGGCGGAGGTTCTGGAAAGTTTTAATGTCTGGGCCGCCAAATCCAAACCAAATTTATTCGAGCTTTATCAATTAATTGTCAAAGAAGATGAAGCGTTGGGTTTTGTCCATGAAAACGCCACTTGTATTGCCAATGGGAATTCCTATGATTTATATGTTGCCACACATCTTAAAATCAAGGATAGGAAAATTGTCAGTTGGCGTGTATACTGGGATCCTTCTCCGTTGATCGCGGCATACAAAGGAATTTAGGAAAGAAGTTTGTTGAGATGAATTTAGTTGAAGCTGTGAAAAGCAATCATGCGGAAGAAACAAAAAAATTACTAAAATCCGGTGCCAATCCAAATCAAAGAGACCCCGACTCGGGGTTAACGCTGTTAATGTTGGCATCAGGCCAAAGTAATCTAGAGTTGACCAGAATATTACTTGAAGCAGAAGCTGACGTATGGGCACTTGACAGCAGAGCGGGAGCGACGGCGTTACATAAAGCCTGTCAAGGAGGAAGTCTGGAAATCGTAAAATTGTTGTTGGAAGCAGGGGCTTATATTAACGCATCGGTGTGTACAACCGGACATACACCGGTAATCGAAGCTTTATGGTTCAAAAATTCCGATATTGTAGGGTATTTATTAAAAAAGGGGGCGGAGATCAATATAAATACCTATTACGGCTTTTCTCTGGGACAACATTTGGATTACGCCTTAAAAGTAAATGTTTACGGCCGGGAAAAGCTGGAACAGGCAAAAAAAATGCTGGACGAGAGAAAAAATTCGGATCAGGAACAACTAAATGGCCAGCAATTAATGGCGGCAGTATTGAGTGGAAACCTTGAAGAAGTAAAAAAACTCATCGTTCAAGGTAGCGATGTTGATGAACGATACCCATTATTAAATGGGTTTAACGATTATCATACCCCATTACTGGTCGCTTGCCGTGAAGGCCATAAAGAAATGGTGATTGAACTATTAAAAGCCGGCGCCAATGTAAACGCGGTTGAACCCGTTTTTGGCGCTGTTCCTCTGCATAAAGCCACGTATAATGGCTATGCCGGTATCACTAAATTATTATCCGAGCATCCTAACATTAACCTTAACTTTCAAGGATATACCAATGGGTATACTCCGCTCCATGATGCTTTGTGGCACGGATTCGACGATTGCGCGGCAGTTTTAATAAATGCCGGAGCCAGATGTGACTTAAGAGGGCATGATGGTAAAACTCCCCTCGATATCGCACGGGATGTTTTCGGTAATCATCATAAAATTACTAAACAACTAGAAACGCGGGAATATGCATGCAGTAATTAGTATTATTATTAATCTTCGCTCTTGGATATGGGCTCGCCCTATCCGCATTTTTTCAACCAGGCCTTTGTCCATGGGTTATGATTAAGAGAGGAGCCGGGATTTATTTAACCACAGTCTCACCTTAGCCGTAGCAAATAAAATCAGAGGAATCATTACTTGAAAGGGGAGGACATAAAACGGATATACATTGCCCCCCCATTCGAACATTTCCATTACGTTGTGATAAACCAAAATTGCTAGGTCAATCATTAATAAACCAAGGGGAACCACTAAACTTTTATAATCGGAAATATGGAGCGCCTTTGCCAATCCTTTGCCGGCCCCATAAAGACAGATACTTGTTTTAACAATCCCGCTAAATATAAAATTAATGGAGACAATGATTTCGATTCGCTGTAGAAAATCACCCATATTGATGAGCCGGCCTACCGAATAAGACGGGAAATATAAATGGGTCGCCAAGTCTACACCTAAGACCAGAATGTTTCGCATCGATACCAGTAAAATCATTCCGCCGCCGATCAACAAGCTGATGAAGTAGATCTTAAAAAGCGGCTTGGCACTTTTTAAATTATCTAAAACCACTAAAAAGGCAACCATTTCTGCAAATGGATATGTGAAAGCTACAAAGGCGTCTTTAAAAACGGGCTTAAAACCTCTCTCTAAAACCGGCAGCATATTTAAAAGGCTCATCTTGGGGACGGAGAGAGCCAGCGTTATCATAAAAACGATTACCATCAACGGGAAAATTAAAGCGGCCCACCGTCCCAATACTTCGATTCCGGCTTTGTTCATCCAAATACATAAGATCCCCATACATAAAATAATAATAAATTGAGGTGTTGCAGGAATGGCCACAATTTCAATGAATTCGGAGAAAGATCTCAGCACCAAGGCTCCTTGATGAAAAAGATACCAAACGTAGAGTAAAATAATGAATCCACCGGCATATTTACCGAACACCAGTTGAAAGATATCAAACATATCCTTACCGGGGAAAAGGGCTAAAATCTTCGAATAAAGAAAGTACAACGGGACAACGGCAATTAAAGCCGTTAAAACCGAAAGCCAAATATCCTGTCTTGCTTGGGCCCCGGGGCCCAAAACGAACGAGGTGCCAAGAATGAACATACACATGATATTGACTGCTTGATATTTTGAAATCACTTCACGATTCATTTCGTTGCTCCTATTTTAAGGTGAATGATATCTATTTTCCGGTAATTCCTTCGATGAGCTTTTTGATGGGAAATGCCGGGCTGAACTGTAAAATATCCAGCGCCAATAAGATGCTGATTCCATAAGCCAGGGTCAAAAAACTCAAGTTAATCCAAAACTCTTTATGCCGCTTATCTAAGAATAACGGAACCAGGTCGGTGGTGATAAAAAACAGATATACGGATGAATAAATAAGCAGCATGGCCATGATTATTCCCCTACTTTAATTGGTTTTGATGTCAAGGCGCTGTTTTTAACTTTAATATGAGCTTTTACCCGGACAGCCAAATTTCGAAAAACTTCATCCCAATCCGGTTCGAGCTTTTTCCAAAGGGATGGATTGGTGGCCCTGATGAGGGCGGCAAAGCCTAAAACATCGGAATTATACTTAACTTGCATTTTCCGGATTACTTTGCGCACGTTATCTTCCAATGAGGTTTCAGCATCCTTTATTAGTTTTTCACGTTGGGGGGATTGGATATAATCCTCGGTAGTCTGTAATTCGCCAATACTTACCTCCGGCTGGATGCTTAAATCCATGGTTAATTTGCCCTTGATGTATTTCGGCTTTATTTTCGTTTGATTCCCAGTGACATCTAAGGTGATTGCCGCTTTTCGCCCGTGGCTTTTTTCCTCCACTATCAATAGTCCTTCTTTCACCTGATTCAGCGCGAAGAGTAAATATTTGCTTTCGTCGGTATCCAAAAAGCCAACGAGTTTAGCTTTTTTTAAAATGGCGGTTCCCTTGATGGCCAATACCTTCTTGTCCCCCCGGGTTTCTATGCCGATTGCCGGTAATATAGCCGGCGCATTCTTTCCGGCAATACTGTTAATATATTGATAAAATGCAATATCCGGCGCTTTGGCAAGACTTTTTTCCGCCTTTAGCATTTCGCTGATTTCAAAGGACCGGATGGATTGATTGGGGCTTTCCAGAGTAAGAAGTTCTTTAGCGGTAGGCTCTACCGAAATTAACGGATTTATGTCCAGCCTCATCTCGATATCCCGGTAAATCAGATCAAGAATATCCCCCAAGCCCTCTTTGGCAATATCCTGACTGATAATGACTACTTTGGCGTGGCTCCAAAAGAACCGTTTTCCAGAGACCAGAATCGAGTTGCGGTCGACGTCAAACAAAGTTTTTCCTTCGGACTGGACTATTTTTGAGCTCGTTTTAGTTTCCGGGCTTTGGGATTCAAAACTGACGATTTCAATATTTTCGACATAATTGTCACCTTTTTTATCGAGGGTAAAGCCGGTAACTATTCCTAATTTATCGATCTCCCAATAATTCCAGCAACCGGAGAAGAAAAAAATAATTGCCGGCAAACAGAGGGTGAAAATGAAAGTCTTTAGCTTTCTCATGACCCTTCCTCCGTATTTTGCCGTATGGGGTTGTTTTTACCGATAAATTTGGGTCTTCGTTTCATATACCACCAAGGGGAACGGATGGTAATATCTTTTAAGTCATCGGGGTCAATAGTCATCATCCCTGTCATATAGGGGACGCCAAAAGAACGCAATTGAAACAAATGGATTAAAAGCCCGCTGATCCCAAATATATATCCATATAACCCCAGAATCGACGCTAATAATAAGAGAATGAACCTTAGAACGATGGTAGCCCCTTTTAACTTGGCGATCATGAGTCCGGTGATTCCGGTCATGGCTACAATGATAATAATCGGCGCGCTGACAAACTTGGCTTGAACGGCGGCCTGACCAATGACCAAACCGCCGACAATGCTCAAAGCCTGACCAATATATGAAGGCATGCGGGTTCCAGCTTCCCGGATAATCTCAAAAACAATGATTAATAAGATGGCTTCCAATAATGAAGGGAAAGGGATTCCTTGTCGAGCGGCGGAGATACTGATAATTAAAGGAGTCGGCACCAATTCCTGGTGGTAAGTGACTAATGCTAAATAAACAGCAGGTAGACTAATGGAAATCCAAAAAGAGATGATTCGTAATATACGGTTAAACGAGGAGTAGTAAAAATTGACATAATAATCTTCATTCACTTGGAATAATTCGATAAATACATGAGGAAGGGTAAGCGCCACCGGGGTGCCGTCTATAAGCAAGGCAATCCGGCCTTCCAATAATTTGGCGGCCACAACATCGGGGCGTTCGGTACTCCCTATCGTTTTAAAAGGGCTAAGCGGTGAGTCTTTGATAAGTTCCTGGATATAACCACTGTCTAATACAGCGTCCAAATCAACGGCATCAAGTCTTTTATTTAACTCGTCCAGAATTTGTGGATTGGCTATTCCCTCAATATAGCAAAGATAAGCCTTGGTATTGCTCTGCCTGCCAAAAGCCCTTGCTTGGAACTTTAAATTCGCAGTTTTTAATCTTCGTCGAATCAATGAGAGGTTTGTCAAAACCGATTCGGTAAAACCTTCCCGGGGCCCCCGCAATACTTTTTCCCCCTGGGGTTCTTCGACGGAGCGGGTTTTCCAGCCGGCGCTGTTAATCGTTAAAGCTTGGTCAACTCCATCCAGAAAAAGCGCGGTATTACCATTAATGATCGCTTCAACAACTTTAGGGACCTCGGATGTCTGCTCCACATGGTCGGAGATTAAGACCTGGTATTGAAGGGCATTGAGACAATTTGAATTATTTTCTAATAAAAGGTTGGTTACAATCGGTTGGATAATGTTTTGGTCGACAGTTTCTGGTTTTACCACGCCATCGATAAAAACAATACAACATTCGACATCCGGGGCTTGCTGGTTCTTAAACCGTCGAAAAGCCAGCGTATCATCTTTATTGAAAAGGGTCTTTATGATTTGAAGGTTTGTTTCCAGAACTGAACTGAAAGAAATTTCCGAGTCGGCGGCATCTTTTCTTGGTCCATTCTTTTTGTCGTTATTTGACTTGTTCCGGATGAACATCTCGGCGCTACCTCTTACCAGAATCAGTTACTAGGCTCAGGATTTATTTAGGATGTTATTATGAACTAAAAAAGTAAATGTATACTCGAATTAAACTATTTTCTAGGAATTTAGGGACATTATTTCAGTGTTTGTAAAAGAATTGTTTCTTTTTTATAATCCTTACGGAAAACCCCGGCTGAGTAACCGGGGTTTTTAGGTGGAATTAGTCGTATATACTTAAAAGAGCCGACTTAATGGGGCAAGTTTTCAGTGTGCATTCCCCGTCGTGTACACAGGTCATGGAAACGGATGGCTTGTCGTTGCCGAGAGAATGTACTGTAATCGTTCGGCCTTCATTGTAAACCGGGCAGCTTCCTTTAAAAAATTTAGTTGTGGTGTGAGTCATGTTTGTTTTCTCCTTTGTGTCCGTTGAGGTCGAGGAATATTTTACGCTATAAATTTATCGTCATCTCATGGAAATAGATTAGCGGAAAAGTTTCAATAGCAGGGAGGATATCTTGAAAACAGCATCGGGAAGATAAAATGATAGGGGGAACTTCTTGGAGCTCAAAACGTTACTATAAATATCAACTCCCTTTTTTCATTATGTAAATCCTCCTCTGATTACCCCGCTACCCGTTTGGTAGTGGGGGTTTTTTTTATATTTGCCCGGAGTCATACCGAAATCTCCCGTCAGACATTATTGAAAAAGGATGCCAACAAAGGGCATCCTTTTTCTTACGATATTGGATTAAAGGATTAGATGAAACCGCCGCCACAGAAACAGCAGAAAAGTAACAGGATAACGATTATCCAAATAAAGCCGCCACCGCCAAACCATTCAGCATTAACACCCGCGCCATCGGCTCCCATTTTATTACACCTCCTAGGAAAGTTTATTCTATTTTATGCCCTAGTTGAAATGAATGGGATATGGCAAAGGTACTTTTTGTCAGGTGAAATCCGGTTACAGCCCGCCCGGGAATTATTGCTGAGCCTTCGGGAGGACACCTTTGCGCAAAGCAATCAGATACGTCATTACAGACGAGCCGGTTGCATTTTGAAAATGTTCGCCCGAGAAGTCCGGTTCATATGAAAAATTTTGGTTAATTCGCTGATCATTATCAGCATTCATTGGAATTTCATGAAAGCCTTTTTTTAAAAATAAATCCCAGAATAAGCAGTACGCTAATGACCGAAAGTCCAATGAACAGGGGTTGGTAAGTTTGTTCCCGCAAATGGGCGCCGATATAGGATGAAACTATGATGCTGGGCGTTCTGGCGATTAAGACCATCAGGAATGACTTTAAAACGCGGGTTGTTGTGAAACCGGCAATATAGGTAAGGGCGTCTTTGGGTAAACCCGGGATTAGGAAAAGCAGAAACAAAATGCTCTCGAAAAAAGGGTGCTGTTGAATCCATTGGAACTTCTCCCGAAACTTTACAGGCAGTAGTTTTTCGATGAACGGCAACCCGAAGTGGCGGGCCACCCCGAAAGCAACCAGAGTCCCTAGACCAATAACCAGTATTGAACAGATTGTTCCTTGAAACGTACCATATAGATACCCTCCGGTAAATAAAAAGGTTTCACTGGGAATGGGTGTCAAAACCATTAACAATGTCAGGACGATCACATAAACTATCATACTGAAAGGGCCGTAAAACTTGAGCCATTGGTCAAGCTTGTCGGGATTGTTCACAATGGAGATAAGGGTTTTCCCTTCCTGGATAAAGATCATGATGGATAAAGCCAGGAAGAGTCCGCCGAAAATTAACCTGTACCATGGATAATTTTTTTTAACGGTCCGGATATTTTGATTGTCCAAATGAATCCCCTACTTTAATGACCATTTTTTAATATGAGTATATTGGATGTTTATAAAATAGAGGTTATCATTTAATTAAGAATAAAGCCCCTTGGACACGGTTTCCTCTTTTTCGCCTTTTTGGTTCAAGGCGTCACAAATCCGCTGGCCAATTTCGATTTGAATTTGTTGAGCTTCAAGTAGGGCCTGCAATCTTTGATCCAAGTTGGTTTCAATTCGGAGGACAGCTGTTTCAATATTATCGATTCTTTGATAGAGCTGGTTCGTCGTTTGACGAATTTCGGAATTCTCCTGTTTCAAACCTTCCAATATTTCCAATAAAAGCTCTTGAAACCTTTCGTTTTCCATGGTTATTCCCCACCTTCCATTTTCTGTACGGTCAAGCCAGTTCCAAAGCTAATTCCATCATTTGCGTAAAGGAAGTCTGCCTTTCTTCAGGGGTAGTGGCCTCATGGGTGACTAAGGAATCGGATACCGTTAGAATGCATAAAGCATTGACTCCGGCATAGGCAGCATTCATATACAAGGCGGCGGCCTCCATTTCAATCGCGAGCACGCCCATCTTAGCCCATTTTTTCCAGGAATCCGGATCGGCATCATAGAAAGTGTCGGAGGAAAGAATATTACCGACTTGAACCGGAATGTTTTTTTGGGCGGCGGTTTCGACAGTTTTTCTTATTAAATCCCAGGAAGCGGTCGGCGCATAAGTCCCGGGTAATTGATATTGGGAACCATAATTGGAATTGGTGGAGGCTGATAAGCCGACTACAATATCCCGGAGATGGACTTCGGGGCGTAATGAACCACAGGAGCCGATACGGATCAAGTTTTTAACATCATAAAAATGAATGAGTTCGTAGGAATAAATGCCGATGGACGGCATCCCCATTCCCGTTCCCATTACCGATATTTTTCTCCCGTGATAGGTTCCGGTGAAACCGGACATATTACGAACACCATTGAACTGAACGGGGTTTTCCAAATAGTTTTCAGCAATAAACTTGGCCCGTAAAGGATCTCCGGGAAGCAAAACCGTACTGGCGATAGTTCCCAGGTTGCCAACTTCGATATGAGGGGTGGGAATCATGGTATCACTCCAATTTATTGGTATCAAAACGATCTTTCTACGAAACGTTCCCAATATCCTGCACGGGACCTGTACCTGTTATTTATTTCCCACCCGCTGTTACCGGCCTAATATTTATCAACCATCTCTTTCCGGAGGGATATATTATGGTAAAAAATATTTTGCGGAAATGGAGGTTTGCCAATTGAAAAATCGGGAAGATGTAGAATATCTGGTCACATCCGAGCTTTTGGATTATTCGGTTTTAACTCAAGACAAAACCTTGGATTTACTGAGAAAATACCAATTCGGATTATGTCTTTGCGTGCATGAAGATCAATTAAACCATCAGCTGCATCTCATTTGCAGGGCCTGCAAAAATTCAGGAATTCCACTCATTCTTTGGCCGTTGTTATCGGAAAGCAAAGGCCTTTATCTTAATAAATATTCGGTGAAGGCATATCATCAATATTTGGACCAATTGTTTCAGTGGCTGGATGAACATGAACACATTATTTACGGGCTGTTGGTCGATTGCGAGCCCGATTATGAAGCGCCGAAAACGGAGTCCTTTTCACCGGTCCTCGAGAATATTTGGGATAATTTGCGGGACTTGGATGAGGCGGTTTTTGCCGCCGCGGTCCAAGAATTCAGGGAAATCATCAATAAAATCAAATCCCATGGCTGTAAAGCCATTGGGGCGGCTATGCCGTTTGTATGCCATGACGTTTTAGAAAAGAGACAGGCCTGGCAGGATTTTTGGGGCGGTCCGGTAGTGGGTCTTGACTGGGATATGCTGGTATTTATGTTGTTTGGAAGCTGGTTTGTACAAATGGGTATGGATTGGCCCACGGCTCATTATCTAATTTATGATTATACGAAAACCATTAAAAAGATATGGCGGGGTAAAGCTGTGGTAGCTTTAGGAGTAACCGCTCCCGGTACTGGGGCTGAAAGCGCAATATACCGCACACCGGAAGAGTTGGCCGCTGCGGTTTCGGTGGTAAAAGCCGCCCCAATGAAGAGAATCGGCATTTATGATCTCAAAGGAATTATTGAGTCAAAAGATCCGGAATCCTGGTTTCGGCAAATCAAGAATGCTCCTCCCCTGAAACCGGAAACCCTTTCCTTGGGTAAGGGGCGTAAAATTCAATATTGGAAAATTGGACTCTATAAATGTTTTGTCAAAATCATCGGCGGAATTCTGGAACAAATAAGGGCTTCCAAAACTTTGATTCGGCAGTTTCTCCGGAAACTAAAAAATTGTTATTGACGCCATTTATTTCCATATGATATGATATCCAAAGATGTAAGTTATAGGGAGGCGCAGATCATGACTGGTTCTTTATTGCAGCAAGCGGGTGGAAAACTTGACCCTTTTCAAAGGAAGGTTTATCACATTTCGAGTGACCGGTCTTTTCTGGCGTTGACGCCGCTCCCGTAGGGCGAATCCACGATTTTTTCCGATTGAAGACAGGAATTCAGGATATGGAAACCTTCCAAGTGTAGCGGAAGGTTTTTTATTTTACTTTCTTTCAGGAGAAAAAGTTTATTTCTCCATGAATCATAAAAAAAGGATGTTTTAGACTATGTTTATTCAGTATCATCAAGACAAACAAAAAATACCGATTAAGGTGTGGCTAAGAAAGCAAGAAGAATTGGAGGCGGAGTGCCAGAGACAGGCCGTAAATTTGGCGAACTTACCCTTTGCATTCGGGCATATCGCTTTAATGCCGGATACCCACGCCGGATATGGAATGCCCATTGGCGGTGTTCTGGCGGCGGAAAATGTAATCGTCCCCAATGCGGTTGGCGTTGACATTGGTTGCGGTATGGGGTTTATTCATACCAACATTCCCGTGAGCATATTGCGGAATGTGAATACGCCCAACGGTAAATTGGCGCGGCAAATTATCGGCGCGATCATGCGCGAGGTTCCAACCGGTTTTGCCCATCATAAACAACCCCAGGAATGCGCGGCTCTCGATCGCTTTGAACCGGAATCCTTCGGACTCCCTTTCCCTCAAGAGTTATTGGGAGAGCTTGATGAAGGATATTATCAAGTAGGCACTCTGGGTGGCGGGAACCATTTTATCGAGTTGCAAGAGGATGAAGAAGGGCATTTGGCGGTGATGTTGCATTCCGGTTCCCGGAACTTCGGTTATAAGATTTGCAACTACTATAATCAATTGGCCAAATCATTGAACCGGGAATGGCGGAGCGGGGGAATGGATGTGTGGCCTGAGTGGGATTTGGCGTACTTGCCTCTTGATACCGATGAAGGGAAAGCCTACAGTGTTTGGATGAACTTGGCTCTGGAGTTTGCCCGGGAGAACCGGCAATTGATGATGGAACGGATCAAAAATATTGTTTTTAATTGTGTCAAGAAATATGCCGGGTTTAGCGGGATCGAAATCACGATGGAAGTGAACGCCCATCATAATTATGCGGTTTTGGAAGAACATTTCGGCAAACGGCTTTGGGTGCACCGTAAAGGGGCAATCCGGGCTGGGGCGGGAGAACCGGGAATCATACCGGGAGCCATGGGTTCCTATAGCTATATTGTGGAAGGGCTGGGGAATCCGGATAGCTTTTGTTCTTCTTCCCACGGGGCCGGCCGGAAAATGAGCCGCAAGGAAGCGGAAAGAAAATTCCGTTATCAGGATGTCTTACAAGACTTGGAAAGAATGGACATTGCTTTAGGGACTCCGAGGAGAAACAAGATCAGCGACGAATGCCGCTGGGCTTATAAAGATATTGAGCGGGTTATTGAGGATGAAAGGGATTTGGTGAGGCCCATCATGCGATTAAAGACCGTGGCGGTGGTGAAGGGGAGTTGATAATAAAAGTATCCAGGGTAAAGAGAAAAGAGTAAATCGGACTATCTTGAAAGAGGATTTCATCCGCCGTAGATTAAATTTCAGGATCGCTCCAGGGGATTTTAGGAACCGGAGAAGGGATTTCATCCGCCGTAGATTAGATTTCAGGATCGCTTCAGAGAATTTTAGGAACCGGAGATGAGATTTCATCCGCCGTAGATTAAATTTCAGGATCGCTTCAGAGAATTTTGGGAACCGGAGATGGGATTTCATCTTCCGTAGATTAAATTTCAGGATCGCTCCAGACAATTTAGGAACCGAGATACAATTTCATCTACCGAATAAATTTACAGGATGATAAAGATAAATAAATCAGCTTTTTGTTATTTTACGAGGGTGAGGAGGGCTGGGAGGGGATGCTAAAAAATAAAGGAAGACGATTTTTAGAGTCTAAAGGTTTTTGCCGTTGCTGGACTTTTCCCAGCCGCCGATTTGTTTTTGAATGCCCAGGGTCATCAGCAAACATATCAACCCGAAGGTGATAAAAATCAAATTGAGTCCGAGATAGGTGCCGATGATTCCCGATAAAAGCGGGGCGCTGAATAAGCCGAGGGTCCGGGCTGTCTGCTGCATGGCATAGGCTCGTCCGCGAAAATCAGAATCGACTTTGGCGGCAATCAAGGCTGCCGAGGAAGGCGAAATGGCCGCCATAAAAGTTCCAAAGATAAAATAGAGCCCGGTAAAAAGCCATAACTGATTGGCAAAACCTAATAAAACACAAATGGACCCGATCCCGAATAATCCTATTAAAATGGTACGGGTATAAGAAATTTTTTCGGCAACGCGGCTCCAGATATAGGCGGTCAGAAAGAGGGCCAAACCGGGAAGGGAATAAGTAAAGCCGCTGCTTATTTTGGAAGTATCGGGCGCGATTTGGTGGATATATAAGGCTAAAATGGGTATTAAGGCCGACATTACCAGCGCGTTAAGAAACTCCACGCTCATGACGGTCACCATGACCGGCATTTTGAAAACTTGTTGACAATCCTGCCAGATGGAAGTTTTGACGACGATTTGCGGTTTTTCTTTTTCTTCTACCCCGAATGCGACCATCAAAAAAGCTACCAATACGAGAGCCCCGGAGAGTAGCATGGATCCCCGGTAACCGATGAAAGAGGCTAAAAGCCCTCCCAGGGCAGGCCCTAAAATGGTTCCGGCGGACTGAAGCGTATAGGCGACGGAGACATATCTGCCGGATTCCGCTTTGGGAGTGTTTGTAGCGATTAAGGCGATCGAACCCGGGATGAATCCGGTCAGCACACCATTCATAAGCCGTAAAAAAAGTAACTGGCCATAATTTTGACAAAAGCTCATTCCGATATAAACCAGACTCAGGCAAAGCCCGGCCCGCATGACCATGGGTTTTCGTCCGTATTTGTCGGCCATTTTACCCCAAACCGGCCCCATGATGGAGGAACCGGAAAATTGCAAAGTAAAAAGAAGGCCGGACCAAAAGGGTAAATCCCGGGTAATTCCCAATTCTTTCAGGAATAATGGCAGAAAGGGGGCAATTTGTTCCCAACTGAACGCGGCGAGAAAAATGGTAAACGATAAGATGATTAAATTGCGGCGGTAATAATTCATGATGTTCCCTGACTTATTTTTTAAGAGTATGTATATAATTGGCGGTTCTTATTAAGATTCCTTTATGAAATGAAAAGGGACCGTTCCAAAAAAAATAAATTCATGAACAGGGAATCAGGGGCGGGAGAAAAGCAAAAATAAAAAGGCGGATTTTGGCGCCTTTCAAACCATGATCCGGAATGGCAGGTTATTTCCAGGTCAAAATGCGGGGAGGAGTTCTGGTATAGGATGAAGGAGTAAACTCCGGGTAACCAACAATGAGGGGAGCAACCGCGGTTAGATTTTCATCGATTCCCAGCTCCGTTTTGAAGTCCGGATCGTCTAGGAGGGCAAATGAAAATCCAATCCAACATGTTCCCAATCCCTCGGCGTGAGCCGCTAACATTAAATTTTGGGCGGCAAGACAGCAGTCCCCATAAGAAGTCGCTCCTTGGCCGCAATAAATGATGATTAAAGTTCCGGCGTTATAAAAAATGTTAAACTCGGGATCGGCGAGGATTTTCCGGTAATGATGGGGATCGGGTTTGCTTTGTAGGGATGCCAGACAAAGCACTTTCGCCCGGTCGGAGTATTTTTTTAATAATTCTTGGTCTTGGATGATTGCGAACGACCAGGGTTGAGAGTTGGAAGCGCTTGGCGCCAAAGTTGCCGCCTCCAGTAGTTTGTTAATCAGTTCTTTCGGTACGGGCGTATTTTTATATTTGCGGATTGAGCGACGGGTATAAAGGGCATGTATTAATTCCATGAGGGCGCCTCCGTAAAAGGGTATTTATCCATTATTATTCCCTGCAAGTTTAGATTATTATCATTAATTCATCGATGGGCTGGGGTATATGAGTAAAGACTAAAAAATTGGGAGCAATGTCATTGCCCCCAAGTGATGAATGATCAAGCGTAATCATTGCGGGAAATAAGTTCTGCTAAGTCGGGGTGCAGGACTGCTTAGAAAATATGCCAAAAATTAATGTTCCTACCACCAAGGGCACGAAGGCCACGAAGAAAAAAGGGGAAAACTTTAGTCTTCGTGCTCTTCGTGTACTTCGTGGTTAATTCGTTCTATCTCTTTATTTTCATTTTTCATGTGCCCCAGTAAAGCTGGGGGTGGGGAACTACTTAAAAATATAAATTTATCCCGGCATTGAAGCAAAGGCCGCTGCCATCCAGGGTGTCGGATAGCTCGCCATCTTCATATACCCCTGAAGCATGGGTAAACGCAACCGAACGATAAATGACTTCTCCTTTTAAGCCTATGCTATCACCCAGTTTCAGGGTAAGGCCATAGCCGAGATTGAGTCCGATGCCGGTGAAGTCGGCATCCCCCCATTCAGGGTAATATCCATCATAATAGGCTCCATTTTCTACTTCCAACACAGTGACACAAAATCCAACCAGTAAATAAGGTTTGATATACGGAGAAGAACCGATGAATTTTTTGAAGTTCACATCAAAAATACCATAATCAGCATCAATAGGAAGTCCGGCAGCATTGTTCCCTTCATGGTGTGAAGCTGTCAGCCCGAACTCCAGCGCGAATCTGCGGAACTCCATTCCCCAGGTCAAAGAGGCACCGTAATCGGAGTCTAGCGCGGGGAAATAAAGCGTTTCCTCTTCATCATAAGACGGTACATTTCTCGCATCAGTATTAATCGAGTTATAAACTTGCGAAACTCCAAGGTAAAATTCAGGTCTGGCATCAGCAAAAGAAGCCGATCCGAATAAAAGGACCGTTGCCAATAAACTAGCGGAAAGGCATATATGTATGATTCGTTTCATGGTTTTCCTCCTTGTTTTAAGCAAAAATATTCATCAATATATTTCGGATCAAAATACCTTTTTCCTGCTAATAAGTTAACAGTTTCATGAATATGAAGTTCCAGGGAAATTCATGGTTTGCCTGGACAAGAAAAATCTGTCAACGGATTAACGATAACCACTTCTGTTCCCGGGCGCATATCATATACCATTAAAAAGGAGATGGTAGATGGTGTGCGGTATCACCGGGTGGATTGATTGGGAAGAGGACCTGACCCAAAAAAGAAGAATTCTTGAGCATATGACGGGGACGCTGGAGGCTAGGGGGCCCGACGCCTATGGATACTGGGTGAGCTCCCGGGCCGCCATTGGCCACCGGAGATTGGTTGTTGTTGATCCCGAAGGGGGGAAACAACCTATGATCCGCCAAATCGGGGACCAGTTTTATGTGTTGACCTATAACGGTGAACTTTACAACACGGATGAAATTCGAGGGGATTTAATCCAAAAGGGTTATCGGTTTCGGTCGTACTCAGACACCGAGGTGGTCTTGGTCTCTTACTTGGAATGGGGACCCGCCTGTGTGGAAAAGTTTAACGGTATTTTTGCGTTTGGGGTTTGGAGCGAGTCGGAGCAAAGCCTGTTTTTAGCACGGGATCGGATGGGTGTTAAGCCGCTCTTCTATACCCAGCGAGGGCAGTCGTTTTTATTTGCTTCGGAGCTTAAGGCGTTACTGGCGCATCCCAAAGTGCCGGCTGAGATTGATGAGGAGGGGCTATCCGAGATATTCGGTCTAGGACCGGCTCACACCCCGGGGAATGGAGTTTATCGGGGGATTCAAGAACTCAGGCCGGGCTGCTTTTTATGCTATGACCATAAGGGTGTCAGAATTCAGCGGTATTGGGGGCTAAAGAGTATGCCTCATACCGATGATTTGGAAACAACTACCGCCAAAGTCCGGGAATTGGTTGAGGATTCCATTGAACGTCAGCTTGTTTCCGACGTCCCGGTTTGCACTTTTTTATCGGGGGGACTTGATTCCAGCATTATCTCCGCTGTGGCGGCCGACAGATATCGTAAGCAGGGAAGAGCCTCTTTAACTACCTATTCGATTGATTATATTGACAATGAAAAATTTTTTACTGCCAGCGATTTCCAGCCCAATTCGGATCAATATTGGTCCGGCCGGATGGCTGAGTTTCTGAGCACCGCTCACCGTCGTGTGCTAGTGGATACCCCCGAACTGGCCGATGCTTTGCATGAAGCGACCTTGGCGCGTGATTTGCCCGGGATGGCCGATGTAGATTCGTCTTTATATTTATTTTGCCAAGAGATCAAAAAGGGGGCGACGGTTGCCTTGTCAGGGGAATGCGCCGATGAAGTATTCGGTGGTTACCCTTGGTTTTACCGCCCCGAAACGGTAAATGCGGATACGTTCCCCTGGTCTTTATCCACCGAATTTCGCAATCAAATATTGGCGCCGGAACTTAAAAATAAAATAAATATTGATGAATATATCCGTTTCCGATATAAACAGGCTCTGGATGAGGTGCCGAGACTGGCGGAGGACGATGAGGCGGAAGCGAGAAGGCGGGAGCTTTTTTATCTCAATATTCATTGGTTTATGGCGTTGCTATTGGAGAGGAAGGACCGGATGAGTATGGCCTCGGGGTTGGAAGTCCGGGTGCCTTTTTGTGATCACCGGCTGGTGGAATATGTTTGGAATATTCCCTGGGCTATGAAAAGTTGGAATCAAAGGGAGAAAGGCATTTTGCGCCGGGCCATGAGCGGACTGCTGCCGGAAGAAATTATTACCCGTAAAAAGAGTCCTTATCCTAAAACCCATAACCCATCTTATTTAGAACAAGTCAGTCGCAAGTTATTAGCGATTCTAACCCATCCGGATTCCCCGATTTTGAATTTGGTCGACCGGGAGAAAGTCATTGGAATGATTCAATCAAAAGGTCAAGATTTACAGCGTCCCTGGTTTGGACAGTTAATGACCATGCCGCAATTATTTGCATATTTAATTCAAGTCGATACCTGGTTGCGTTCCTATAAAGTCCAGATCGTAACGGGATAAAATTTTTAATTAAGAGGTCAAGGATGGATTGACGGATATACAATATATAGCAATCAAATTCTACCATATATTGTATATCTGCGTTTAATTTTATTTCTGCTTGGGAATCACTGAAGAAGCGGACGGTTTTATGTTTTTCATGGCGTCTTTAATACTGCGAACATCTTTAGATACAGCAGTTTTATTTTTGGTTTTCACATCAGCCTGAAGTTTGGTATACATTACGTCAAAGTTGGCGGTATTCCGAAGACTTTTTCCTTTGGATCCGGTCGGCTGAAATCTCATCATGTCGCCGCCTAACGAATTGGTCTCGCTGTTAACCTTGGACCAATCACCTTTATTGAGTGAATTTTCAATTCTGGTCAGCCGGTTGGTGATATCCTTTTCGGTCATACCAGAAACAGCCGGGGTCCGTTTGGTTGGGGAAGTCATTTTGGGCCTTGTTGGGGCGGGCCTGGACTTATTGGAATTCGGAAAAAGGGTACAGCCATTGATCATGATACTAAAAATCAACAACCAAGTTGCCAAAAATATTTTCGAAGTATGCATTTTTTCACCTCCTTAGTCAGTATGTTTGCCAAATGCCGTTTGGTAGTTTGGACATTTTGTTTATAACACCATGGATCTAAAAATGTTTTATGCAGTCTGTTATTAGATTACCTAAGCGGGCTTTTTTTCAAACCTGTTGGGAGAGTATAATTGATGGTAATCCTGGAATTAATTTCGTCCTTCAAACCTTATCCAAGGGACTTAACCGGACCATTGAATTGCCTTCGGCCCTTTTATATAGTTTTCTTCCCCGGCAGCCGCTGGACACCATAATTTAGTAAAGAACGGGGTGTGTTTATTTAAGTAACCGTACATCAAGTTGGGTATTCTATTTTTATGGCTTATATTTTGGTTGCAGTTGCGCTTTGGGTACTCTTTTTCTGGTTTATAGCTGATTATGAACGTGGGAAATATTATCCAACCCTATTGTTTAGCGCTTTGCTTGCATTGGTGGCTGATCTTTTTGGCGTGACTTTTGATCAGTGGGCCTACCATGGACCTGTAGTGGGAGCTTTAAGTCTTTGGTCGGATCTTGGAATTGCCCCTGCCGAAAGCGGATTATTTATGCGTTTTTATCCTACTCCATTTAATAAAGCGGCTAAAATATGTTATTTTACAATTTGGTCAATGGGTAATGCCTTGGGTGAATGGCTTTTTGTTCAGCAAGGCTGGATTGTTTACCATCGCTGGACTCCAATTCGAGCCGCTGTTTTTTATTATCTTTATTGGGCTGCTGTTTGGACCCAGGAATATTGGTATAATGCGACGGGTAGATTGAAGACAGACTAGTTTTTAAATTAAACATAATTAATTCAGGAAATATGCCGATAACTGAGTAGATTGACGGAGTCTGAAAGTTCGTTGATTTTTATCATTCTCGGGATAGTAGCTATAGGGACCATTTGGTTAAGGAGACTTAAGGATTTTAATGATCCGTTTCAGAAAATCGACTTTTAGTGATCGCCCGGCTTTGCTGGATCTCATTGAGGAAGGGTTCGCGTTTGAAGGGGAGCAAATCGATCCCAAAGAAGGCGCCGAGCATAGAATGCTATTTTCTTATTTATATAGCAAATCCTCTTGGAATCCTGACTGGGTTCAAATAGCCGAGGACGAAGGCAGGATAGTGGCCGCGGCGGGCTATTTTCCCCAGACTCTATCATTTGATGAGATAACGATTCCTGCGGGCGCTATTTCCCCTGTGGTTACCCTTCCGGCGTATCGTTCGCAGAAATTAGCCAGAAAATGTTTAGACCAAGTCATGGAGGATCTTGCCGGACGGGGTGTGCCGTTAGTGTTTTTGTGGGGATTGCCTTTTTATTATCCCAAATTGGGCTTTGTTCCTTTATTGCCGCGCTATAAAACCCGACTCTTGCCGAAACAGGCGCAGGCTTACAATGTTGGATTTCAAGAATCCTCCGGTAATCTCCGACAATGTCGCTTTGAGGATTTGAGCCAAATTGATGGTTTATATAGACAAAATCAAGAAAATTATTGGTTGCAGCCCATTCGAAATCTAGATTGGTGGCAGGAAAGATACCAGGAAATCGGGATTGATGGCGCATTTATTAAAGAGGTTCCTTTTCCAAAAAAGGAGAATTTGTTGGTGTGGGAGAATACTCCTTGTGAAATATCAGGCTATTTGAATTATAGCGAGGAGTATTTTAATTACATTCTCCAGCCGAATGATGAAAAAGTTGTGATTGGCGAATCAGCTGCAAAAGATGTTGAATCTGCAATGCTGATGATTGGAAGTTTTTTAAAACTGCTGAAACCCCATCAAACTCTTTATGTCCGGGGAACCCCTGATCATTCCGTAAATACCGCGCTTTACCGCCTTGGGGGAACTCATTTCGAACCGGCCCCTTTAGCTGGAATGTTTAAAGTAACGGATTGGACATCGCTTTTTAGATATTTATCTCCTTTGTTGCGCCGACGAGTTTCGGGCCGGCACCGAACTTTTGAAAATGAAATTCGCTATCGATGGAGTGTAAATAGTTTATCCATCGAATTGATTATCGAAAAACAATTGGTAAACACGATTGTAACGAAAGCTGTGACCGTTCCGGAAATGGACCATAACGTAATGCTTACCCGGCTTGTTTTTGGTCAATATCACCATTCTGACCTTCAAGCCTTTGAGGATAATCAGGCAGAAATTTTAAAGATTTTATTTCCGCCGAAATATCCTTTTATATGGGATGCAAACTATTTGTATTGAAGGGAATTGCTTTGATCCAAGAATTTTCGAGGAGGTGGTTTAAATATGAGCCAGCTAGCATTAACGAAAGCGGCTGTTTTAACACCGTTTAATTTAATCGAAGAAGCAACAATCTTAATCGATGGGAAACGGATTGTAGCCGTTGGTCATACAGATTCTATTGAAATACCTTCGGGATTTCGGGAAGTTTCTCTGGAAGGTTTATTCATTGCTCCAGGTTTTATCGATCAACATTTGCATGGCGGAGGCGGCGCGGAAATCGCTTCCGGGACAACGGATAGTTTTGTTGAAACGGCAAAATTTCATGCGGCTCACGGTACCACCTCGTTTCTTGCAACGGTGATTTCTGATAGCCGGGAAAAGCTGGAAAAAATAGCCAAGTCTTATGCTGCGCTTCAAGAAATGGACTATAAGGGAGCGCGATGTTTGGGTATTCATTTGGAAGGGCCCTATATATCGGATAAATACCCGGGAATTGATTCGGGACCCCATTTGCGGTTGCCGTCTGTAGGTGAAGTGTCGACATTGCAAAGACTCAGTAACGGTGGCATAAAAATTGTGACAATGGCTCCGGAACTTCCAGGCGCTTTGGATGTAGCAGAAACTTTAGCAAATGAAGGCATTATTAGCGAAATCGGGCACAGCGCTGCAGATTTTAATCAGACATTAGAGGCCGTGTCGGCTGGTTTTAAAGGTGTGACTCATTGCTTTAATCAGATGACGGCGTTTCATCACCGCGAACCTGGAATCATCGGCGCGGCGCTTACCAGACCTGAATTGTATGTGGAACTTATTGCGGATGGTGTTCATTTGCATAAAGCTACTATCGATATAGTATACCGGGCTAAGGGCCCGGAGGGAATTATTTTGGTTTCGGATGCAATGCCTCCAGCCGGTCTTCTCGATGGATGTTTTCATACTTCGGTTGGAGATCTTACTTCAACGATGAATGCATTGCGAAATGAAGCGGGACAGCTGGCTGGTAGCGTTATAACTTTGGATAAGGCCGTAAAAAATGTTATCCAATATACGGATTGTACTCTTCCGGAGGCTTTCAGAATGGCGACTTATAATCCGGCGAGGTTTTTAGGAATAAATAAGAGAAAAGGCAGCCTGTATCCTGGTAAAGATGCCGACCTGGTCATTATGACGAATGATTTGGAAGTTATTGCCACAATGGTAAATGGTGAAGTGATTAGCGGGTTGATTTCTTTGGATTAAAACTTAAATAATAACGAAGGTCTTTTGGATGTAATCGAGAAAATGATTTATTTTGTAATTTAATTATTGACATCGGATTCGTGATGTGTTATCCTAACATAGCTGTCGCGAGACAAATGCAATTGAAAAAATTAAAAAAATAAATTGTTATTGACAAACGGCAAGCAACTTGATATAAT
>JAEZCE010000095.1 GCA_023429995.1 Bacillota bacterium
TGGACCAACATTTCAGCTAAATAGATAGGTGCATAATCCCGTTTGTCAACTTAGCTGGTTGGTATGATGTCTTTCCCAATGATATCGAGCTTTTAATGGCAAATTCCATTGCGAAAGTTGAGTTATATATCTCTTTATTTTCATTCTTTCATGTGCCCCAGCAAGTTTGGGTGGACGACTATCTGGAAAATACTTCGAAGTCAACCTCTTTTTGGCCGCCGGGAAACTATCTTTCCTTAAGCCAGCCGGACCACACGCGGCTCGAAATGCATGTCTTTTAAAAGCTGAAGATAATCGCTTTCTCCCAGTTCCGAAGGTTTCCGTCCTGAAAATGACACCAACAGCGCTTCCATCACATTGGTGCCGAAAGAACGCCCGTTAAATTCCGGTGTCGAGGTGACCAGGAGCGAGACGCCCTTTTGTTTTAACTCTTCAACATCCGCCGCGGTCACGGTATTGGTGACCACAACTTTATTTTTCAAGCCATACGGCATGTATTTTTTGATATATAAGAAATCACCGGCGATAATATCGGCTTCCTGATAATATTGGGCATATTTCGGCGTTGAAGTCTCCTGTTTGGAACCGGTCGGATAAAGAATGGTGAACGGCAACTTGGTGAGGACCGGCAATACGATATTGGCCAACCTCTGTAAAGTCCGCAGCGAGGTTAAGGGAACCGGAATTCCCAGGGCAAAGATTAAGTCCCCGAATATCATTTCGGCGCCGGCTTTAACGAATGCTTCAGCCATTCCGAAACGATCGACAGCCGAAACCATCAACACTTTTTTGCCCTGCAACCGGATTTGGAGCTGGTCTTGCAAATAGTCAACCACCTGCCGTTCCAAGGTGTTTTTTAATCCGCTGCCGTCCAGAACCGGAGATTTTCGGGCCGCACGGGCCATCCGGGCGGCATCCCTGATTACAAAACGTTTTGAACCGGCAATGAGATAGAGATCAATTCCACCCAGTCCGAAGGCATCGACCTGGCCATCCAATTCCCCAATCATCTTAATGGCTTTTCCCAGATCCCCATTGGTGCCAATCCGCTCGATGGTTACCTTTTCCCCTAAAAATTCAACCTCGACCCGGTGGTCCCGGGACGAGCTGCCTAAACTTACACTAACCACTCTTTTCATGCTTCGACACCTCTTTTTTTGAGAATCAACATTTATTGCAAGCGCTCTGCCATTTCCAGCACATAGCTCTCATAATCCCGCAACGCTTCCCGCAGTAATTCAACTGTAGTCAAGGTATTGATCTTGTCCCGCATTTTGGCGGCGCCAGGCAATCCTTTGAAATACCATGACAAATGTTTGCGCATTTCCAACAAACCGCGGTGTTCCCCGGAATATTCGATCTGCAATTGCAAATGCTTTTTAATGACTTGAAATTGCCGTTCAATGGGAGGATCCGGCAGTAAGCGTCCTTCCTCCAGAAAGCTCACAACTTGTCCAAAAATCCAGGGACGGCCCAGGGCCGCTTGGCCAATCATCACGCCATCGCAGCCCGTTTGCTCCATTATCGCTTTCGCCGCATCCGGAGAATCCACGTCGCCGTTTCCGATAACCGGAATAGACACCTGCCGTTTCAACTCCGCAATCTCCTCCCAATTTGCTTTCCCCTGGTAAAACTGCTCCCGGGTCCGGGCATGCAGGGTTACGGCGGCGGCTCCTTGGTCCTGGGCAATCCGGGCCAACTCCGGGGCGACCATCCGGCTACCATCCCAACCCAAACGGAATTTCACCGTCACCGGTATGCTGACGCTCCGGACGACACTGTGGATGATTTCCGCCGCCAAGGGCAAATTTTTTAAAAGCGCCGCCCCTTCTCCGGACTTCACCACTTTGGAAACGGGGCAACCCATATTGATGTCGATGATATCGGCCCCTTCCCCGGCAATAAACGAAGCCGCCTCGGCCATGATTTGCGGATCGGCTCCGAAAATCTGAATGCTAACCGGTTTCTCAAACGGCTTAATTTGAATCATGCCGCGGGTTTTTTGGCTGTCATAATGCAATGCCATGGCGCTAATCATTTCCCCGCAAACTAGTCCCGGATTAAACTCTTTCACAATCGCCCGGAACGGCGGGTCGGTGACCCCGGCCATGGGAGCCAATACAGCCGGGTTTGGTATATCAACGGTTCCTATTTTGATCATTTCTCAATTCTCAGTTTTTAAGTATTCAGCTCTTTTTCAGTATTTGGCGGTTCGTTTTGTTGAAGAATAAAAGGCTGTAATTTGCCGGCCAGGGACTCATCCATTTCCGCCAAGAGCCGGATTCCTTCGGGTTCATAAGTTTCTTCCAATACCCGGCCGTTGCGGTGCAATAAGTCAAGCATCGCCGCTTCCGTAAAGGGTAACAACAGCTGACAAGTTCTGACTGAGGCCGCCAGTTTCTTTTGGATTTCCTGGACAAGTTCGGTCATACCCCGATCATATTTTGCCGAAACCGGATGGGCCGCCCATTCATGGGCCAGTCGCCGGATCTGGTTTTCCGAATCCAATAAATCAATTTTATTGAGGACATTTACCATTTCTTTGGTTTCAATATGGAGATCGGCCAAGACCGCTTTTACCGCGGTATATTGAAGCATCAAATTGGAGGAACCCGCATCCATCACGTGAATTAACACATTGGCCCGGACGGTTTCCTCCAAAGTCGCCTTAAATGCCGCCACCAGTTGATGGGGTAAATCGCTGATAAAACCGACCGTATCCAAAAGCAGGATTTCCTTATGATCCGGCAGCTTCATCCGGTGTGAAACCGGGTCCAGCGTATCAAACAATCTTCCTTCCGCGCAAACCCCGGCCTGGGTCAGGGAATTAAAAAGCGTTGATTTCCCGGCGTTGGTATATCCGACCAAAGCCACGGTCCTTAGCTGATTTTTTTCCCGCTGTTGGCGTTGAACCTGGCGATGGGTTTCCACTTCAAGCAGTTCCCGGTTTAAATCCGCGATCCGGTGGCGGATGTGGCGGCGGTCCACTTCCAACTTGGTCTCGCCCGGGCCACGGGTTCCGATGCCCCCGCCCATCCTGGAGTAGCGAATATCCGAGCCGGAGATGCGCGGCAATAGATAATTCAATTGAGCCAGTTCCACTTGAAGCTTGCCTTCCCGGGTCCCGGCCCGCTGGGCGAAAATATCCAGGATCAACCCGGTGCGGTCGATCACCTTAACCCCGGTTAAATCGCTTAAATTCCGAACCTGGACCGGCGATAAGTCCTGAGCCGAAACGACCACCTCGGCGCTTAATTCTTTCACTTGCCGCGCCAATTCTTCCGCTTTACCGGAACCAAGAAAAAAAGCGGGATCCGGATTATCCCGGGGCTGAATCAATGTTCCGACAACGGTTGCCCCGGCGGTTCCCGCCAGTTCTTCAAATTCAGCCCAAAAAGAAAGATTCTCTCTTTCCGGCCTGGAATGGTGCAACCCGATCAGAACCGCTTTTTCTTTTTTTGCTTCTAAAATTTGCAAAAACACTATCCCCCGCTATTTATTTAATTCGCTAATCAGCCGCAGTCCTTCCAAGGTTAAATTGGGATTGGAGATATCGAACAACTTGGTTTCGCCCATAATCAATTCAGACAAGCCTCCGGCCGCAATCACCTTGACCTCGCAGTTCATTTCGGCCTTCATGCGGGAGATCATGCCCTCAATTAAGCCGATATAACCGTAAACCAAACCGGATTGCATGGCGCTCACCGTATTCTTGCCAATCACGTTCTTGGGCTTCATCAACGGGACATGAGGCAATTCCGCCGCATATTGAACCAAAGCCTCGCTAATCATATTCAGGCCCGGGACGATAGCCCCCCCCAAATAATCGCCGTTTGGCCCGACTGCGCAAAAAGTGGTGGCGGTTCCAAAATCAACCACAATCAAAGGCGGTCCGTAAATGGAGATACCGGCGATGGCGTTAACGATCAAGTCGGCGCCGATTTCACGGGGATTTTCCATTTTAATCGACAATCCGGTTTTGACCCCGGGGCCCACTACCAAAACGGGCGCGCCAAAATATTTTTCAACGACTTTTTCAAAAACCCCGGCCAGTTGCGGTACAACATTGGCAATCACAGCCCTTTGAATTTTGGCCGGCTCCAGATGGCAGTCTGCAAAAAGGCATTTCAGCATGATGCCGTATTCATCGACGGTTTTCCGGTGATCCGTAGCCAGTCTCCAACTAACCGACAATTTCTCCCCGCAGAAAACTCCGATCACGGTCTGGCGGTTTCCAATATCGAAAACTAACAGCATCGCTCCCACTCCATTTTTTACAAAATCGGGCCAATCAATTTGCGGGCCGGGCTTTAACCCTCCGCTCCGAAAAAAAGGTCCTCGGTTTCGGTGAACTGGCCGGCAAAAGAACAATTGGTGTAATATGTACAAGCATAAAGGTCGTCCAGAAATTGCACCAAGCAATCTTGGGCCTCTTTTTTCAAAATCTCGGCCACATTCAACATCCCCGGCTTGGCAAGCAAGCTGTGTCCGAGGTCTATCAATTTTAACCGGCGGGCCGAGGAATAACGCAGCGCCGATAATGTAAGTTCACTGGAGAGGAAAGTGTCGCAGTCTTCCGATAGACTGGCGTCCCAAAACTTTTTATACTGCGGCAAAAACCCCGGTCCGGCCCACATGGCGACTTTATGGACTTCCTGCTTTAAATCGCCGCTGAAGGACAAGATATTTTGTCCCAAAAACCGCTGGCAATTCTCAATCAAATCCCGGAAACCGGTTTCCACATGGCCAATGAACAGTTCGCCCTTGGGATACAATCCGGTTAACCCGATTTCTTTGGCCAGGGAATCGAGAACTCCCCGGTCCGTGTGATCCCACGCTTCATGTAACGGCCAAATTTGAATCTGCCTTGCTTCCACCAATTCCCTGGCTTCCCCATACCATGGATGATAGCTTATCAGTACCTCTATCCCCAAAGCGGCGGCATTTTCAATGTTTTTTTCCGTAGGGTCGACACAGACCCCAAGTTTCACAATTGAATGGGTTTCTGCGGATGGAGTTGCCGAAACAAAACCGGGATCGCTAAAATCTTGGCAAGACAGATTCGGAGCCAGTTTCTTCACAATATTCAACAATTCCTTAATTTCCATAGATCACCTTTGCCGACAATCCGATTTCTAAATTTATTATAGCATAGGGCTTCCCCATGGACAAATCCGGCGGCTATAAAAGATCCACCGCCACTTTGACAACGACTTTTTTTACCGGATGCTCTTTCTCAACGTTACAGCCCGGCCGGTGAATGTCGGTGGGAAAAAAGACGGCATACCGCCCGGCGCTTAAGATCAATTCTTTTTCCCCCTCGACCGATCCGTAAAAAGCGGCATCTTTTTCTGCCAGCAAATCCTCGGAAATCACGCTTGAGGTATCGGTTAAGCTGTAACCGACTCCTTCAACGCCTTGAACTACATACTGAATGTCAATGTATTTCCGGTGGGTCTCCGCCTTTTTTTTGTCCCGGGGCGAGGTCTGGTATTCCTGAACCATCGCGTAAATCCCCTCTCCCTCAACCTCATACCGGCCTGCCGGAAGTTTTTCAAAGTCGGTATTTTTCAGATACTCCAAAGCTTTTACCAACGGGGCCGCAAGCGCCTTCCGATCCTCAGCCAAATTCTCCAAATTTCCTAAAATCATTGCAATCACCTCATAGAATATATTTAATGTTTTGCGTAGTAATTGATCAAACAACCCGCCAAAATGATTTCCCGTTCATCCGGGGTCAAATTGGCCAGTTTGAGCGTAATTTCCCTCTTGCCCTGAGAATCAATGATGTAGGCCGGGATTTGGGCGGAACATTTCTCAACCGCCTCCCGGATCCCCGGGATATAGATCAATTGATCGACTTTAAATTGGGCCTCTACCTCTTTATCCACGAGGAACGGCAGCATCCCCCAATTGATTAAATTACTGCGGTACCGCTTGGTCGCGTATTCGACGGCGATATTGGCCCTGCCGCCCAAAACTTTTTGACAGGAGGCGGCTTGTTCCCGGGCCGACCCGTCACCGGGCTTGACCGCAAAGATAACGCTGCCGATTCCGGTATTGCTTATGAGTTGATGGACTTTCTCAGCGGAAGGATTTTCTTCCTCCAGCAAGGGAACGAACAATGAACCCAGAGCCGTCGAGAGCGGCTCGCTGATTTTTCCTTCCGTTAACAGCCGCATCCGTTCGGTTTCCATCTTTTGAATGGCTTTGGCCTTTTCCACGTAATGGGGATCTTTGCGGGACAAAGTGAACTCCGCCAATTTCAATGGGTTGGACCGGTAGGATGAGGTTTCCCCGGAGGGGATTAATTCATCGGTGGTGGTCACCGGATCATGAATGACCGAGGTAAGTTGTAATAATAAATTCTGCGGCAGGGCGCTCATTTCAGGCCAATCCGCGATATTGGGGCCGAATTTCAACTCCAGCCCGGCCTGAGGTTTGCCAAATCCCTGATAAACCCGGTTTGCGTATACCTGATGGTTAAACGCGTACCTGGAAACCACCGGCTCATAATCCATTTCCGTGGCCGGGGTCAGCATTCCTCCGTTGGCCGCCGTGGCGGCAATGGAGCGGGCATCCATCAAGGCCACCGAGGATACTTGACCATTACCGGGCTTGGAACCCTCGCGGTTGGGGAAATTGCGGGTGGTATGGCGGGCGCTGATTCCATTATTGGCGGGCACATCTCCGGCTCCGAAACAGGGACCGCAGAATGCCGAGCGGATAGTGACGCCGGCAGTCATTAATGCTTCCGCCACGCCATTTTTAATGATCTCCAGGTAAACCGGCTGGCTGGCCGGATAAGTACTGAGCCAGAACTCGCCCTTGCCGGTGGATTTCCCTTTTAATATCGCCGCCATTTCCACGATGTTTTCAAATGTGCCGCCGGCGCAGCCGGCCACCACTCCTTGATCCATCTGTAAACGGCCGTCGATGACTTTATTCTTCAACCGGAAATCAATCTTAGGATTATCCAGTTGTTGTTTGCCTTCTTCCTCGACTTTGGCCAAAATATCAAGGGCATTTTGATTCAGTTCCCCAATGGTATACACATTGCTGGGATGGAACGGTAAAGCAATCATCGGCTCAATTTTGCTTAAATCCACTTTTATCAGACCACTGTAATAGGCGACCGGACCCGGCTCCAGGAGGCTGTAATCTTCCGGGCGGCCGTGAATTTGATAATACTCCCGGACTTTTTCATCCGTGCGCCAAATCGACGACAAACAGGTGGTCTCAGTGGTCATGACATCGATTCCATTCCGGAAATCCACCGAAAGATCGGCGATCCCCGGTCCTACAAATTCCAGAACCTTATTTTTTACAAACCCGTTTTCGAAGACCCCCTTGATGATGGCCAGCGCCACATCCTGAGGACCAACGCCTTTCACGGGCCGTCCCTCCAAGTATACCGCGATAACTTCCGGATAGGCAATATCATAGGTCTTTCTCAACAACTGTTTGACCAGCTCCGGTCCGCCCTCGCCGATGGCCATGGTTCCCAAAGCGCCATAACGGGTATGGCTGTCCGAGCCTAAAATCATTTTACCGCAACCGGACATCATTTCTCGCATATATTGGTGAATCACGGCCTGATGGGCGGGGACAAAGATGCCGCCGTATTTTTGAGCCGCCGAAAGACCGAAAATATGGTCATCCTCGTTAATCGTTCCCCCCACGGCGCATAAACTATTATGACAATTGGTGAGTACATAAGGAACGGGAAATTCTTTCAACCCGCTGGCCCTGGCAGTCTGAACGATTCCCACGTATGTAATGTCATGGGAAGCCAAAGCGTCAAACCGCAGCTTCAAATCCTGTAAATTGGTGTTGGTATTGTGTCGGGTAAGAATTTGGTGGGCTATGGTAGCCGTCTTGGCGATTTCCGGGTCAATCTCCCCGGGGGTCAGCGGCGGAATCCCTTTTTTCCCAAGGGCGCTATTTATCTCATCCAGGGTCAGGCCGCTTTGAGCTTCCATCGTGTATTTCCCCCGGATTAAGTAAACCTTGTTTTGCAATTCGATCATCATAAGCCTCCAAAAATCAAATTATCTTTAATTAATTAAAACAGATTCGGGTGGCGACTGTCAAGAAAACTCCCAAAATAGATAATCAATCCGGAATCTCTTCCCTGGTTTTTTCGTTTCAAAGACTTGAAAGGAACCATCACAACCTCTACACTCGATGTCCACAAAATGTTCACATTTTTCAATTATAATACAAACAAAGCGAGGGGAGAATTTGCCGCCGGATGTATCGAATCTCCTAGAGGATTGAAATGATACATCGCGAAAGTACCTGAATCTGAGAAAAACGGATCCTACCTTTGAAACCACTTGTATATCCGGATCATTTCTTCATATATTGATCAAAATAACAAGTAAAGAGGGATAATTTTGGAACATAAGTTAAAATTCAAGTGGATGTGGATCGGATTGGCCTCACTTTTACTTATCCTCTTCATGGATACCGGTTTGACGGTCTTTGCCAAAACCGAAACCTTGACCTTAAGTAAAGCCATCGAACTTTCCCTCCAAGCCGATTATACCATCAAAACCGATCGCAATACTTTAGAACAAAGCAAACTGGCTGTGAAGAAGGCTGCCTTGGATATTTTCCCCACCGCAACGGTGGAAGGCGAGTACCAATACGTCACCGGCAATGATACCTATCCCAAGAGCTATCAGATCGTGGTCCAGGAAACCATCCCCACCCAATTCAATCTTTATGGCCAGAAAATCGAAACAGACATTGAAGCGGCCATGTGGGAGCAAGTCACCGCCCAGGCCCAACTGCAAATCGACGCCGCCCTGGTCATCTATAATACTTATGACGATTTCCTGACTGTTTTGAAAAACCAAAAGCTGGTGGAACAGTATGAAAAAGCGGTTGACCAATACACGGCCACCAACGAATTGGCCAAAACCCAGCTGAGTTTGGGGGTCATCACCAAGCCGGACCAGCTTAAAATCGAAAACTATCTGAATCAAGCCCAGTTTAACCTGGAAAAAGGCCGCCTCGACCTGGAAATCGCCTTGCAGAGCCTGGCCAATCAAATGGGGGTCAAAGATTTATCCAACTACCAAGTTGCGGAGGAAGTCCCCGGCGGGGCGGAAATCGAACAGGAACTGTCCGTGCTCCGGCAAAAGGCCCTTCAAAAAAGGCTGGAGCTTCAAAAAGATGAAATCAATATCAAAAAAGCCAAACGGACCTGGGCTGAAGCGAAAAATGACCAATTGCCCACCGTTTCCGTAGGCTATAACAACCGAGGGGAAAACAACTCTTTTGGGCTTAGTTTCGACTTCCTGAGCGGCGATTTTTCCTGGCTCGATGCATATACCGACGATTCAAGCCAATCGACCCAGAGAGACATTCTGAATGATAGCAGCACCAGTTACTTCGGCAGCGATAACCGCTATTTTACATTAAAATTAAGCTGGAACCTGGACTTTGGGTCCACGGCCAACACCGCCAAACAAAATCAGTACAGCCTGGAAAATGCCAAACTTGCCCTGGACAAAGATAAAAGCGATATCGGGCTGGAAGTGCAACAAGCCTTGGCCGATTATCAACTGGCAGTCAAACAAAACCAGGTCGACCAGAAAGCCTTGACTTATTATCAGAAGGATTTGGAAATCAAAGCCCTTCAAGCCAAATTGCACGCCATTACCTACTCTGACTATTACGAAGCGATGCAAAACGAGCTGACAGCCAGGATTAGCACTCTCAAATCCGGATACGATCACCTATTGGCCCTGCAAAAGCTGAAAAAAGTCACCGGTGATTCTTATCCTTTCGACCGCCAGAAAGTATTGGAGGAAAAATAATCATGAAAAATTACCGAAAGAATTTACCCGTTATTGCGGCGCTTATCTTGGTTTTGACCGTCGCCGCCGTTTGGTTTTTAGTCCAACACTCCCGCAAAACCACTGAGGCCACAAAATCTTCCGCCTATGACACGTTTGAGGCCCGGCTCATGGACCTCAGTGAAAAAGTGGACGCCACCGGCGATGTTACCACCGAAAAAAATGCCGCCCTTTATTCACCCTATAGCGCAACCGTCAAACAGTTGCTGGCCAAACCCGGCGATGCGGTTCATGCGGGAGACCCCCTTCTGATATTGCAATTAAAAGATGCGGATGTCATCAATTACGCCGCGGGATACAAGTCATCCCTGGAACAAGCCAAAAACAATTTAATCGTCGCCCAAAACGCTTTAGAGCGGCAAGAAACTCTTTATAAAATCCAAGGCACCACCATTGACGATTTGGAAAGCGCTCAAAAAGCAGTCCGGCAATATGAAGCCCAAGTCAGCGAATATACCTTGAAAGTGGAATCATTGACCAAAAACGGGGTTGACAACAACAACAACTTGATCATTAAAGCGCCCTTTGATGCTGAAGTCTCCTGGATTAATGTGAAAGAAGCGGAGTCAGTCGCCACCACCGATGCGCTTTTGACTTTGGGAGGCGCCAGCGCCATCCGGGTCGAAGCCGATGTTGATCAGGGCGATATCAGTCAAATCAAAATCGGCCAAATGGCTTTCATTACCGCGAACGATGAAAACCGCACCGTCATACCGGGGATTGTCACTTCCTTCGGCAGCACCGGCACGACTGAATCCAGCGTGGTCACATTTCCAGTACAGATTAAGCCCCTATCCGGCCACCCCGATAGAGAGCATGCCGGCAATAAACCGCCGGCCTTTGGAAATAAAAAAGACGCCACATTTCCCAGGCCGGGCGGCGTTACGAAAAAGCCCCCCGCCTTCAATATAGGCAACCTTTTAAAATCCGGCATGACCGTGGATGTTACTATCATGGTCAATTCTCATCAGGGAGTGCTGGCAATACCCCTGCGGGCAATCACCCAAGTTAACGGTGAAAATATCGTCAAAGTCATCAAACAAGAAAAATTGATATCCAAAAAAGTAAGCCTGGGCTTTCAATCGGAACGCTATGTTGAAATCCTATCGGGTCTATCCGAGGGCGATCAGGTAGCCGTCCCCAAAACCCAGTCAATGAATCCATCCAATGCTTCGTCCAATAACAATTCCCAGGGAAGGATCCGAGTCGGCGGAATGGGCGGCCCACCGCCAATGTGAGGTGAAATGAAATGATTTCTTTCAAAAATATATACAAAATTTACCAAATGGGCGATATTGAGGTCCGGGCCTTGAATGACGTCTCCTTCACGGTCAACGAGGGTGAAATGGTTGCGATCATGGGGCCCTCCGGCTCCGGCAAATCCACCACCATGAATATCATCGGGTGTCTGGATCAGCCCACATCCGGTTCCTATCTCCTGGATCGCCGGGAAATCGCCCAGTTGAACGAATATGAACAGGCCGTCTTACGCAACCGGAATTTGGGGTTTGTATTCCAGTCTTTCAATTTGTTGCCCAATCTGACCGCGCTCCAAAATGTGGAACTGCCTCTGGTTTATGCCGGCGTGGGCGCTACCGAACGCCATACCCGGGCTATGGAATCTTTACGAAAAATGGGCCTTGAAAAAAGAATTCATCACAAACCCCGGGAGTTATCCGGCGGGCAGCAGCAACGAGTGGCCATCGCCCGGGCTTTGGTGAATGACCCCAAATTGTTGCTGGCCGATGAGCCCACCGGAAATCTGGACTCCAAATCCAGCGTGGAAATCCTGGCCATCTTCCAGGAGTTACACCACAAGGGAATGACCATCGTAATCGTTACCCACGAAAATGATATCGCCGCCTACACCCAAAGGATTATTCGCTTCTTCGACGGTAAAATCGTCTCCGACGAAGCCATCGACCAAAGCATCATCCAAAAAGGAGCAACGATATGAAAGTTTCAGAAAACGTCTTAATGGCCGTCAAAAACCTATCCGCCAATAAAATCCGCTCTTTTTTGACCATGCTGGGAGTAATCATCGGAGTCGCCGCGGTGATTGACATGGTTGCCTTGGGCCAGGGCGCGCAGGAAAAGATCACCAGCAACATTACAGCCATGGGTTCCAATCTGATCATGGTCTTTCCCGGTATGGGCAGCCGCCGCGGCGGTTCCTTCGGCGGCGGCAAACCCTTAACCAACGACATCCTGTCCACGATCGAAGATTCTTCTTTCCATATTGCGACGATTGCTCCGGAGGCCAGAAGCAACATGACCTTACGGGTCGGCGCCAACAGCATGGACAGTACCGTCACCGGATGTACCATTCCTTATTTCAAAATGCGCAATTATCAAATCAGCGAGGGTCGTATCTTTGACGATTCCGAAGTAAGCAGGCGCCGCAGAGTGGCAGTGATCGGATCGTATGTTGCGGAACAACTTTTCCCCGGTTCCGACCCATTGGGCCAGGATATCAATGTCGGAGTGGTCCGGTTTCAGATTATCGGCGTGCTGAAGGAAAAAGGCCAGAGCGGCTTCAGCAACAGCGACAATCTGGTGATGGTCCCGATTACCACCGCCCAGCAAAGAATTTTCGGCAATCAAAACTTAGGCACCATTTACATTCAAGCCGATGATGCCACCAATGTGGATGCGGTTTATCATGATGTTTCCGACGCCCTATTGAGAAAGCTCAAAGATACCGATAAATTTAACGTCAGAAACCAGGCTGAAATCTTATCGACGGTGCAGGAAACCACCAAAACCTTTACCTTGCTGCTGGCCGGTATCGCCGCTGTTTCCCTGCTGGTAGGAGGCATCGGAATCATGAATATCATGCTGGTCTCGGTGACGGAACGCATTAAGGAAATCGGGATCCGCAAAGCCATCGGGGCCCAAAAAAATGAAATCCTGGGATTGTTCCTCATCGAAGCAGTCGCGTTGAGTTTAACCGGCGGTTTCATCGGAATCTCTCTCGGCTGGGTGTGCGCCCTGGTTATTTCGAAGTTCTCGGGCTGGCCTGTCATCGTATCCCTTCCTTCCATTCTGATTTCTTTCGGGTTTTCAATCCTGGTGGGCCTCTTTTTCGGAGGATACCCCGCTTATAAAGCGGCAGGCTTAAATCCGATCGAAGCCTTACGGCACGAATAATCAAAACAAGGAGATAACCATGAACAATCAAAAATCGATTATGATTGCCGACGATGAAGAGCGAATGCGCAAATTAATCGGGGATTTCCTTAAAAAAACGGGTTATCAGGTGGTTGAAGCTGAGAATGGCCGGAAAGCCCTGGATTTATTTACGGAAAACCCGGGTATTGCCCTGGTAATCCTCGACGTGATGATGCCGGTGCTGGATGGTTGGACCGTATGCCGTGAAATCCGGAAAACCTCCAAAGTGCCGATTATTATGCTTACCGCCCGGAGTGAAGAGTCCGATCAATTATTCGGCTTTGATTTGGGCGCCGATGAATATGTCACCAAGCCCTTCAGCCCCACGGTTCTGGTGGCCAGAGTTCAAGCCTTGCTCCGGTTGGTGGAGGATACCGGCAAGGAAAAACCGCTGCTCCACTTTGACGGCCTCCAGATCAATAAAAACGGTCATTATGTCTCGATTGACGGCGGGATCATCGATTTAAGCCCCAAAGAATACGAATTACTGTTGTATTTCGTAGATAATCCCGGCGTCGCCCTTAGCAGGGAGCAAATTCTCAATGCCGTCTGGAACTTTGATTTTTTTGGCGACAGCCGGACCGTAGACACCCACATCAAAAAACTGCGCCTGAAATTAGGGGAAAAAGGCGATTATATTCAAACCGTCCGCGGGTTTGGTTATCGCTTCGAGGTGAAAAAAGATGACTCGCTCAATTAGAACCAAACTCTTTTGGGGAATCAGCTCTTTAATCATCTTTTTTGTGCTATTGTCCGTATTGCTCAATTTTAACCTATTGGCCAGGTACCATATTTCCCAAAAAGGAAAAGCTCTCTACCGGGAATATCTTTACATTGATCAAATTTACAAAGGCAAGTCGGATGACCTACTGCCCCATATTGACAAAATGATCCACGACTCAGGAACTATGTTCATCATCCTCGATAAAAGTTTCCGGATCAAATACGTATTTTCACCCAGACCGCCCGGGTTGCCGTCCCAACCCAAACCGGATGGATTTCGGGTGCCTCCTTTTATTTACGAAACCACGGACTGGTCAAAGCCTGCTTATTATATCGACAAAGACCTGAGTCACCGCAGTCGGAATTTTCAATTTTTAAACTTCACGGCGACTTTGCATAACGGGGAACACCTCTGGATGGGAACCCCGCTTCCCGAAATCAGGCAAAGTGTGGCGATAGCCAACCGCTTTTTCTTATTGACCGGAATCCTAACCTTCATCATCGGCGCCATCTTCGCCTTATTTTATACGAAGCGGTTTACCGAACCCATTCTGAAATTAAATGCCATTGCCCAAAATATGGTGAAGTTGGATTTTTCAAAAATGTACCCGGTTAAAACCGGGGATGAAATCGGCCAGTTGGGAGCGAGCATCAATTCTCTTTCCCGGCAATTGGGTAAATCCATTCATGACCTGCAGGAAGCCAACCACCAACTCCAACTGGATAATGAGCGCCAAAAACGCATCGATGAGATTCGCAAAGAATTCATCTCCAATGTGTCCCATGAGCTCAAGACCCCGATTGCCTTAATTCAGGGGTATGCCGAAGGCCTTAAACTCAATGTGATCGAAAATGACCAGGATAAAAATTTTTACTGCGACGTGATTACCGACGAAATCACCAAAATGAATAAATTGGTCCGCACTTTATTGGATTTGTCGGAGATAGACTCCGGGTTTCTTCAACTCGACAAGGAACGCTTCGATCTGGCCCAGCTCACCGAGGATGTTCTGGACAAATACCATTTCATGATCAAGGATAAAGGCATCACCCTTCAAATGGAGAAAAGCGAGGCCGTGTTCGTCTTGGCGGACATTTACCGCATTGAACAAGTGTTGGTCAATTACATCAACAATGCCCTGGATCACATTCAGGGCGAAAAGATCTTGAAAGTAACCGTGCGGGCTCAGGATGGTCAAGTCAAATTTACGTTGTTCAACTCGGGGAACCCCATTCCCGAAGAGGCTCTGGACAAGATCTGGTTTAGTTTTTATAAAGTCGACAGGGCCCGAACCCGTTCTTACGGCGGTACGGGATTGGGACTGTCGATCGTTCGGGCGATTATCGAGCAACATCAGGGCGCTTATGGAGTCGCCAACCTCCCGGGAGGCGTCGAATTCCGGTTCCAATTGCCTCAAGAGACCGGGTCCTGAGTCTTCAGTCAATTCGAGCGCCGGAGTCGAATGAAAAAAGGATTTTTTCGGGATTTATCTAAAATTATAATCTTTAAAAAGCACGGAACTGAAAAACTTATGGTTTGCGCTTCCGTGTTTTCTCTTGGCCTTACAGCCAAGGGTTTTCTGGCGAAACGGAGATCCTCTCATGGTCATGGAAAAACTCAAAGCAAGCGCCGGAGACGACGTTTTTGAAAAAGCCGTCTCCCTTTATCGATCCGGTCATATTAAATCCTATTCCCACACCAAACGCCATAGTCAATATCAACTCAAGGCCATTGTCAAAGAAAACAGTGTATATGGCGTGGATGTTACTCTGGATTTAAGCGCCGGCCAGTTGAAAATCAATTCTTACTGCTCCTGCGCCTCGGGAAGCAGCCGCCTTTGTCAGCATGCCGCAGCCGTGATCTATCAATTTTTGGCTGGTGATCTTCCCAAACTGGACCCTTCGAAAATCAAGCCGTCAAAACCTCAAGGGATCGACCAATTAAAGTCTCTCAGCTTCTTGAAAGACCAAAAAGACCTTACCTATACCATCAAAGGTCTGAGCGGCCCTGGGGATTATTTCGAATTAACCCTTGCTTCCGGCGGCAAGTCGCCGGACTGGCTGTCCCCTTTGATCGAATGTCTGGGCGATGTCAATGCCAGCTCCACCCGGAGGGACCTTCTCCTCAACGACCTGAGCGGCTTCGATTTTTTAATCATTCATTACCTGGAAAACAATTTTTCCAGTAAAGACCCGGGCCTGCAAACCATATCCTTGCCAAAGTCCACAGCCAGCCTGCAGTTAATCCTGTTCCTGATCCAAAACAACCGGGCCCTCAATACCCAGGGACAATATTTCAATGTGGGCGAAACCTTGAAACCCCGGGTGCGGGTCCATGGTTCGGAAAGCCGCATGCAATTGGATTATACTCTCGATGAGTTTCAAGGGCTGGGGAGGGTGAACCGGGATTTACATTACGTAATGGCCGGGAATACTCTCCATCCCATCCAAACCGGGGGCCTCGAAAAACTCTCCGGCGAAATCGCCGTTGAACCCGGGCAACTCGGGGAAGTGATCTTCGAAATTTTACCCCGCCTGGGAGAACAAGTTCATTTGGAACTGGCGCCCGACTTTCAACTGCAAACTCTCAAGCTCCACGAACCACAAATCGAGCTGGATTTTTCATACCGCGAACCTCAAAACATCATCCTTTGCAATCCCACGGTCAAAATATATGGACAGATATATCAAAAGCAAGAATGCCGCCGGCTTTTGACGGAAAGTTTTTTTTACCAGCGTTCAACCGCAAATCCCAGTGAGTGGTCCATTGTCAACCGCCGTCCGCTGGAAGAATTGCTTCATTTTCTGGAGCGCAACCAGTTTGAATATGCCGACGGGGAGTGGCAAATTTCCGAAAAAGGCCGCTTATTGAAGTTCTTCCTCAGCGGCCTGGAACAATTGCCCGCCAACTGGAAAGTAACGCCGGATGATGCCTTCAAAGGCTTTCAGATAACATCCCTTGCTTTGGAGCCCCAGGTTAAAGTGGACCTCCAAGCGGACATCGACTGGTTTGATCTCCAGATTTATTATAATCTGGGCGGGATGACCTTCAGCCATCAGGAAATCCTGGCGATGCTGAAAAAAACCGCCGATGGGAACTATATCCAAGTCGGTCGACAATGGTTTTATATTGCCGAAACCTCCAAAATCGATTTTTTGGAACGGGTGGTCCACCAAAACTCCTCAAAAACCGGAGCACTCCGGGAAACATTTTATCATTTGCCCTATTTGCGCCGGTTATTGCAAAACCAAGGCATCACCATCCTTGGCAATGGCCTTTACAACCAATTTGAAACCGAAATCTCTCATGACCATCCCATCCTCCCCTGCCCATTACCGGATCATTTCCAGGGGGAATTGAGGCCTTATCAAAAGGAAGGTTATTACTGGCTGCGATTTTTGCGCCAATATCATTTCGGCGGTATTTTAGCGGACGATATGGGCCTGGGAAAAACCGTCCAGGTATTAACGTTAATTAAAAGCGCCACGGGCCAGGGACCTTCCCTGGTAATTTGTCCCCGCAGCCTGATTTACAACTGGTTGGCCGAAACTGAAAAGTTCTATCCGGGTACGAACTGCATGGCCTATTATGGTCCGCCCGAGAGCCGGAAGGCGCTGCGGGAATCCTTTGATGATCAGGAAATCATCGTTACCACTTACGACACCCTGGTCCATGATATTGAATTTCTGGCTGATTATCCTTTTGATTATACGATCCTGGACGAAGCGCAAAATATCAAGAATTACCGGACCGAAAGAGCGCGGGAATGTAAAAGAATCAAGTCCCGGTTCCGGTTGGTTTTAACGGGCACACCGATTGAGAACACTTTAGAAGATTTATGGTCGCTCTTCGACTTCGTCATGCCGGATTATCTGGGAAGTCAAATTCAATTCAAGACCAAATATATGGAAGCCGCGAAAGAACCCGGCTCGCAAGCCTTAACGGTTTTACGGCAAAAAATAGCTCCCTTCATGCTCAGGCGGGAGAAAGCGAGCGTGCTTTCGGATTTGCCGCCGAAAGTCACCGTGATCCGGAAATGTCTGATGTCCCAATTGCAGGAGGATACATACCGGGCCATCCTGAATGAAGTAAAACAAACCATCGTCCATTCCATCATCCATGCGGGGCTGGAAAAATCCCGGATCACGGTATTATCATCTCTCACCAAGCTTCGCCAGATCTGCGACCATCCCGGTTTGGTTCTGCCGGAAGTGGACACCCGGGCCGAATCCGGTAAAATTGATGCTTTACTGGAATTGATTGAGGAAGCGATTGCCGGCCAAGTTCCGCCCCGCCATAAAGTGGTGGTGTTCAGCCAATTTGTGCGGATGCTGCAATTGATCCGGACTCAATTGGAAGAGCGCGGAATCAATCATCTTTACCTGGATGGTTCAACTTCCGACCGGATGGAGCGGATTGAGTGTTTTAACAATACCCCCGAAATCCCCGTCTTTTTGATCAGTTTAAAAGCCGGCGGCGTTGGAATCAATTTAACCGCGGCGGATACCGTCATTCATACCGACCCCTGGTGGAACCCCATGGTGGAAGAGCAAGCCACCGACAGGGTACACCGGATCGGCCAACAAAATCAAGTGATGGTTTATAAACTCATCACCCTGGGCACAGTGGAGGAAAAATTGCTCCTGCTTCAAGACCGGAAAAGGGTCATTTTTGATTCCCTCATTCAAAACCATGACGATCCGGTGAGCCGCTTAACCTGGGAAGACATCCGGGATTTATTTGACTTGGATGATTCATACCTTAAATATCCATAATTCGTGCTATAATAGATCGGGTGATTTTTTTGCTACTCGAAAATTTAAAGACCCGGGCCGGAGAACAAATTTATCAAAGGGGAGTCGCCTACTACACAGGGGACCGAATTCGCGAATTTTCAGTGACTCCCCTGGAAAACCAGGCGCACCGGATCCATTCCGTGGTCCAGGGAACCAAAAGTTATGTCGTCAAGATAACCGTACGTATCTTACACCATCAGCTCAAGATCGACAGTTACTGTTCTTGTCCTTATTCCTGGAACACTTTGTGCAAACACGAAGTGGCTGTTTTGTACAAATTTATCCAAGAGAAATATTATGAACTGACTCCCTATGAAAGTAAACATGCCCCCAAAACCTCGGGTCTTGATTCTTTCAAACAATTCCTTTCCGAGGAGAGCCGGCCCGCCGACGACCTTCAGTACGAGTTGAAGGGCTTGCAAAAGCTTTCCGGGGCCAATTTCCGCTTGCAATTAAACGGCGTCCCCTCCCAACAGGAAGCCTTAAAAAACCTGCTGGATGAAATGGACCATGAAAATAGCGACTCTTATATATCCGAAAAGCTTTTAAAGAATTTTAACCAGTTTGATCGCTTGGTCCTTGAACATTTACAAAAGATCTATACCCGGAAAACTCCTGAAAAAAGGATGATTTTTTTCACCAAATCCCGGGAAAACCTCGATTTCATTATCGCTTTACTATCCAGCCGCCAGGTCCGTCTGGATGACTCCGCCCCCAATCCCCTGGCTTTGGGGCCGGTATTGAAACCCCGGCTCATTTTCAGCGGCGACGAACACCGGCTGAAAATCACTGTCGATGATTCCGAACTTTTGGCGGATGGCTTTTACCACCCTGACCTGGATTGTTTGGTAAAAAACAATGTGCTTTATAAGATTGAGAACCGGGCCGTCCGGGAACTGCCCGCCGATTTTGAAATCCCCTCATCCAAGCTGGGGCCGTTTCTGTTTGAAATTTTGCCCAAATTACAGCAAAAGATGGACTGCACCCTGCCCCAGGAACTGACCAACCAGCAATTGAAACTGATTCCGCCCCAAATCCGGCTGGATTTTGATTATAACGGGGAGCAAATTATTTGTCACCCCCAAATTCAAATTGATCAGCAAATTTATGACGATAAGGAAAGCCTGCAACTGGCCTCCGCCGAACCATCCTACCGCCGTTTGGAGGAAAATCCGCGCCAATGGACCACAATCGATGCCGCCGCCTTGCAACGCTTCGTGGATTTTTTGGAGCATTATAATTTCAAGGTATCGCCGGAAGGCCTTACCATTAAAGATACGGGCCATTTGATTCAATTCATCATCGGCGGGCTCGGCCAGATTCCGCCCCAGTGGCAAGTAACCGCCAGCCCGGACTTTCAGAAACTTAAAATAGCGCCCCTGTCTTTGGTACCGGTTGTCGAACTGAATATCGACGATACCATCAATTGGTTCGAGTTTAAAGTCTATTACAATTTAGGCGGCAAGACCTATACCCATCAGGAAATCCTGAAGATGATGCGCAAAACCGCCGAAGGGGCCCAATACATCCAGGATGAAGGGCAGATTTTCCTCATCGAAGAGAACCTCCCGGAACAGCTCGAAAAAGAGTTGAAGAAAAAAGACGGCCATCCGGAACAGCTCCAGGGTGAATTGTATAACCTGATGTTTTACCGCCAGTTTTTTAAGGATCAAGGAGTGGCGATTCACGGCAATCCGCTGTATCAACAATTTGAATCCGACATCCAAAACAAACAGCTGGTGGAAAACAATCAAGTCCCGGAAACCCTGGGCGGCGCCTTGCGCTCGTACCAGAAAGAAGGCTTTAACTGGCTGCGCTTTTTACATAAATACCGCTTCAACGGGGTCTTAGCCGATGATATGGGGCTTGGGAAAACCCTTCAAGTTTTAACCTTGCTGAAAAGTTTGCAAACCGTCAAACCCCATCTGGTGGTTTGCCCACGGAGTCTCATCTATAACTGGGCCGCGGAAATCGACAAGTTTTATCCCGGCACTTCTTATTTGGTTTATCACGGCATCCCCGAAGAAAGGGTGGTCATGAGAAGCTCCTTTTTGAAGCGGGAGATCATCATCACCACCTATGATATCCTGGCCCGGGACAGTCAAAGTTTACAGGAATACCTTTTTGATTACTGTATTCTCGATGAGGCCCAGCATATCAAGAATCATTTGTCCCTCCGCGCCCGGGAAGTCAAGCGGATCCGCTCCGAGCACCGCTTGGTCATGACCGGTACCCCCATTGAAAACGGGCTGGATGAGTTGTGGTCGATCTTTGATTTTCTGATGCCGGGTTATTTGGATACTCAACCCAAATTTACCGCCAAATATGTCACTCCCCTTCGGAAGGCCCCCGGTGATCCAAAGGGCCTTGTCAGGCTGCGCCAAAAAGTGGCTCCCTTCATTTTGCGCCGCCGCAAGGAAGAAGTTCTCACCGAGCTTCCGGAAAAGATTATCACGATTCAAAATGTTTTTATGACCAAACTCCAGGAAGATACCTATCATGCGATTCTCAACCAATTGAAGGAAGAGATTATTCAGACCATCTCCAGCCGCGGGTTTGCCAATTCCCATATTACGGTGCTGGCGGCCTTGACCAAATTGCGTCAAGTCTGCAACCATCCAAGGCTCGTCTTACCGGACAGCGACCCTTCGGTCGACTCGGGAAAACTGGAAGCCTTGATGGAATTAATCTATCAAGCCACCGACGCCGGCCATAAAATCGTCATTTTCAGTCAATTTGTGAAGATGTTGCGATTAATCGAAGCCAAATTTCAAACCGAAAAAATCCGTTATGAATACCTGGACGGCTCAACCCGGGACCGGATGGAACGGATCAACCGCTTTAACCAAACCCCGGAGATCCCGATTTTCCTGATCAGTCTGAAAGCCGGGGGATTGGGTATCAATCTTACATCGGCGGATATCGTGGTCCACGTCGACCCCTGGTGGAATCCGATGATTGAAAACCAGGCCACCGACAGGGTGCACCGCATGGGCCAGCAAAATCAAGTGATGGTTTATAAACTGATCACCCGGGGAACCGTGGAAGAAAAGATTTTACAGCTCCAACAAAGAAAAAAGTCGGTATTTGACGCCATCATTGAACATAACCAGAGCCCGCTGACCTCCCTGACCTGGGAAGATATTAAGGATTTATTTGAACTTTAAGCTTTTCCTCCCGCTCTCCCCGGCAGGAATTGCTATAATCATCTTGAATTAGTATTTCGGTGGTAAAAAAACCATCGAAACTATAAATTATAAAAAATGGAGGTATTATCGTGAAAAAGGCCGCAATCATACTTGTTTTATCTTTGGCGCTTCTTTTGTCTTTTGCAACCCTGGCCTCAGCCGAGCTTTTATTCAGCGCGTCCGCGGAAGCCGGCCCTTCGGATTTTTCGGTGGATTATAAACCGGGCTATACTGCTAGTACTAATACAGACTACATAGGAGTTAATGACATTTCCAAATCTCCTACCCAATTAACATTGACTGGAGATTTGAATTTATTCCTCATCCACATCGGCGCCGAATATAGCACGGCCAGTGTCGGCAATGACGCCACTTTTTCCACCGCTGCCGTTAAAGCCGGTTGGGATCTGGGATTGCCCATCCTCTCGTTTCAACTCTATGGTGGCTACCAAGCTTATACATTGACTCACGGCAAGGTAACCGCTCTGGATAATAGCGTTTACTGGGATTTGTTCGCCAGTGTAGGCGTACAGGCAAGTTTAGCCAATATTAGTGTTTATGCCACCACCAACATTCCACTCTATTGTAAATTTGACAACGGCGTTGATAAAGATGACAGCGCCTCGATGGACTATCTCAAAGTCGGCGTCTCCTATGCTCCGATTCCCTTTGTCGACCTCTTCGTCGACTACCGTAAAATCGAAGCCGATTCCAAAGTGATGAAACTTTCATCCGACGGCTATAACTTCGGAGTCAAACTGAGCTTCTAATTTTACATAGATATCTGATTTTCAATAAGATTTTTCATCCATAGGCGGCAACGTACCCTATGGATTTTTTATGATCATTTGAGGGGAAAGCCGTTATCCTCATTTTCACCTTTCCCTGCAAACGCGCCGCCCCATCCGCAGCAACCGGTCGGCCGTAAGTCCATCCAGCAAGCCCTGCCTGTACAGGCGTCCGTAAGCCAGCTCGTCCCCGTTCGACCCAATAATGGTCCACTTCGGTGATGAGCCGCATTTTCTCCGCCGGCAGGCTTTGGCTGATCTGTTCCAGGGTTTCGTTAATAAGGGTGTTCAACTGATCTATCAGCTACTTTGTTTGAAAATCAAAAAAATATCTCGCGCAGAGGCGTCGTCACCTTGGTGACGCAGGCGCAGAGAAATGACTAATTATGCTTTGAGACTATGTTTTCTGGCTTAAACATATCTTTTTCATGAGTTGCCAAAAAAACTCCGGCAGGATCGCGGATGGAGTCAAGAATATCTGGCCCAAATGGCTGGTATTGGCCAACAATACATCAGCAAGTATGAATCCGGAAAATTATCTCCCTCTTTCAAAACTCTTGAAAAAATAGCCGACATTTTCGGAGTGTCGGTAGATTTCTTGCGGACGAAAGAAAAAATTGACCTTTCCGACTTAAACATAAAAGACCAAAAGTTGCGCGATTTATTAAGTGGGTTAAATGATCTCAATGAGGAAGATTTACTGACTATCAAGAATGTGATTGAAGCGATTATTTTTAGAAATAAAAATAGGAGTTAAAAATAATTTTTCAACCAATTTACCCATATCGTGTTTCAATCATTATTTCACCATACATAAACATCAGCCCGGAGCATCCGTATTTACATTCCACTTAAGAGTTAGCATTTCAATTCCTTATAGGTTGTCTAAAAACCCTTTAGAAATAGACTTTTTTAAGTTCAAAAACAATGGTTTTTCCACCATAATCTTGAACTTAAATATAGAACACATTTGTTATCCCAAAAACGTTCTGTCGAGTCCTGTTACAGGGTTTTTTGCAATTTAGATCTCCTTCCAAACATCATCCGGTATCCGGGTGGTGGCTCCAGGATTGATCGGATGTTCGATATCTTTAGTCCAATTACCCGGATTATTATTTATATACCGGCGAATCCGGTCAAATTCATCTTGATTACGGACGATAGGTTCATAGTAACCCTGTTGCCAAACCGGTGAACCGGGGGTGCAACACAATTCATTGATCTGTTTGGTAACGGCCCCTTTGAAACCACGGACAATGGCACCGACGGTTTGGGATGGTGAACGAAACGGTTCGGTAATAATTATGGGAGATTGATTAACGGAATTTTGGGTCGTTGTATTTTGGGTCGTAGGGGCGTATTGCAATACGCCCCTACAACATGACATATCCATACCACGTGACACATCCATACATTTCGCAATTCGGCCGCGATTTTCGGCAATCATAAAAATAACATGCACATGATTGGGCATTACGACGAATCCATCCAGGATCACATTAGAACGTTTCTTCGGCGTATTTTGCCATTCCGTATAAACAATTCCGCCTAATTCATTCAAAACCATCTTTCCATCAGTGATTTTTCCAAATAAACATTTCCGGTCCCAGGTGCAGATCGTTATATAATAGGCCCCAGATCGGGCGTAATCGTAACCTTTTAACCGGATTGACCGGCGATGATGGATAAAGGAGTTATAAGTCATTATTATTTTCTCCTTTCCGGATTACGCCTAACAGAACTCAGCATAGGCGCATTTTCCGGCAATAGGTGGTTTTTTTCCGCTTCCAGAGGGGTATCCAGATAAATAATCCGTAAAATGTCCCAGCTGGCCCTCAATTCCAGCTGGATTCCCTTTACGAGGGGAAGGGTAATTACCTTCAGTTCGCCCCGCGGGTAAATGACCCCCACCGCAAAAGCCCATCAAAAAACGCCCCGGTCTCTAACCGCAGCGTTCTATTTCATGTTCCATCTTAAGTTAGGGTTTCCGACGGGATTCCTCGGGATTCCTTCGGAATCCCGAGGAATCCAACATTAACCCATTACCATATTATCACATTTTTTTGAAAAAAGTGTGTCGATTTTGTCCCGATAACTATAGATATTGATGCGCCAACGGTTTTGAAGATTTTTTGAAGCAATATTCCTGATATGGTCCCATTTGGGGGCGTTGTATTTTAGGTCGCCGTATTTTGGGGGGTAGGGGCGTATTGCAATACGCCCCTACCCCATAACCTATGATTTTTTTTTTTCATAATTGATCCTTTTTTTTCGAAAAGGATCGTTTGTTTTCGAAAAAAACCCTTTTTCCCGTTCATTCAATCGTTTGAATGACGGGAAGGATCGATTTTGTCGTCCGGAGGACCGATCGTCTCACCCAAAGGATCATTTCCGTAACTGAATCGATCCTTTCTTCCCATAAAAAGTCCTTTCGGTCGTCCAAAAGATCGATCCTGCTCCAAAAAAGTTCTTTTTCCCTCTCCGATCGGTCCTTTTCCCTCCGAAATGGATCATTTCCGTGACAAAAATGATCCTTTCTCCCGTTGAAAGAATCCTTTCCGTCGCCAAAATAATCATTTCCGTAACGGAAAGGATCGTTTGACTCATTCAAAGGATGCTTTCCGCCCCTCAAAGGTTTCTTTCCGCGGTAAAAATGATTCTTTTGGCGGCTCAAAGGATTGATCCGGCCACCCAAATAATTCTTTTCCCAAACCCCAAAAGCTTCCCCCCCTCTCTACCCTTTTCGAACTCCGCGCGCGCACCCATTATTCCCCTGGAAACCTTCTGGGGGCGCTTTCGTTTTAACACATAGAATAGAGCGAGGTGCTTGAGATTGAAAAAAGTTACCGTTTTACTCATCATCCTTGCCGGAATACTCAGCGGCATGGGAATGGGATTCTTTATTTTATACCAGCGACAGTCTTCCGGCAGGGCGGAAATTAAAAATCATCCCTACGTCGACAATTCTTTTACCCTGCATTCCGGTTTGCCTTCGGTCAAATCGAACAGCCGTTTTAAGGCCGCGGTCTCCAAGGAAACCACCCCCGAAGAGTACAGGATAGAAGAAAATTTGCCTTTCGGGATCGAACTCAATAATCCCGTACCCGAAGTAAAGCATTGGAATTTTGACCAAAGAACTTATTACTACTTTAACTGGGGTCTGAAAAAAACCGGGGGATACCGTTTGGACATATTGAGCGTCAAGGATCATCTCATCAAAGTCAAAGCCTTAAGCCCGCGAAAAGATCAAATGCTGATTCAAGCCGTTACCTTTCCCTCTTTGCTGATATCGTTACCCCAGGGCGATTATGACTATGAGGTCGTGGACGAAAATGGCGAGCGGATTTTGGATGTCTTTAGCCCTAAAAACAAGCCTCTCAAAATGGTCATCTTTGTCCCGAAAACCAATGGTCAAATCGGCAAACGTGAGATTTTGCGGGATATTTCATCGCACCGGAAGGAAAAATCCATTCCCCTGCTGGCGTTGGAGTCCCTTTTTAACCAACAGGAAATGCTCAATTTTATCAGCCGCGGAGTGACACCGGATGGAATATTTTATGAGAAATCAAGGCATCAGTGGATTGTCGAACTCAGTAAAGCCTACCAGGATTTATCAAGCGAAGAAAAAAAACTGCTCTGCAAAATTATTCGCAAAACAGTTTTGGCTCTAACGACTCATTCCGCCACTACCGTGAAAATCCTTATTAATCCGGCAGTGGTAAACCCTTCCTGAGAAAGGGTTCAAAACGGAGATGATTTGACTTTGACGCCCAAATTTTCGACGTTCAATTGTTCTTTGATATTGCCCAGATCCTTTTCATACTCCGTTATCGTTTGGAGCATTTTGGCGATTTTATCATTAAACCGGTTATCGACGGCATTGATATCGTTCAGCAACGAACGGGTATCTTCCAACCTGTTTATGACCTGTGCCACCTTTGATTCTTCCAAAATTCCCATAGCAACCTCCTTGTGATTGATCGTTTTTTATTATTGTAGAGTCCATTTCTCTGGCAAAGCATCCTTAAAAAACAATCAAATTGGGTAACCCAGCCCTATCGTCTCAACGATTCCTTCGTTTTAACCCAAGACCAGAGGTTTTCGCCTTTGTCTTGAACCGGACTGAATATTCAACAAAACATTCCATCTTCAAATACCACGCGTTAAAAACATTAACTTCATTAAACCACTTTCCTAAATTGCTTGTCAATCATCCTGGATGACTTTTTGATGAATTTTCAATATGAAAAAGCCTCAAGTCCCGGAGATATCCATTTCCCCTACTCGATTTGTTCGATATGATAAACATAGTTTCTCATATCTTGCACCTGTTTCATTTTTACGATCGTATCCAGGGCATTCTTTTTCAACTTAAAAATCTCAGCTTTATCTTTGGAGCTTAAATTTCTTAACCCTTGCGGATCAGGCGGAGTGGCGTAAAATACGTTATTTTTAAAATCAACCGCCTTTACTAAGAAATTCATCCTATCCCTCATTCCTTTTCGATTTCATTCATTGATAACCTATATTATACTGCAAAAAAATTTTGAATTCAATTCGAAGCGACGATTCACAGGAAAAGTATTGGGATATATTCTCAGACTGGACAAGCTTAACTCCTTCATAAGTTTTAAAGGATTCTATTCTTCTTTTTGCAACGATTTGACGGTTTGATTCAAAGATTCCGCCTGTTTCAAACTGGAAAAGGGCACGTATTCGATGATGAATCTTCCTGCTTCTTCCCGGGCCGTAAAATGCGCCCCCGGTTTCAGGTCCAGTGATTCCGCAATTGAACTTGGAATGGTTAACTGATTGGCTTCATTCATTTCTAGTATTTGTTCCATATTGAACATCCTTTCATTTCTTTTTGAATTTAACATAACCCGCTCACGGAAAATCATACTGAAAAACTCCCCTCCAATCAGGAGTAGCTATCATTTTTTTTAAAATGGAAACCGAAAGGAATCATGATCCGTTTAATGTGAGGAGGACAAAATTTCAAACATTTTTAAATATCTCTATCCACCGAGGAGGAAACGTTGTCATGTTTGAAGGTCTTACCGCAGTTAATGAGGCAATCAAAGAAAAAAGCGCATTTATTACTCAGTTAAAAGAGCAGATTTCCAAAGTCATCATCGGCCAGGGAAAATTGATTGATGGTTTACTACTGGGTTTACTTTCCGGAGGGCATGTACTGCTGGAAGGAGTGCCGGGGCTTGCAAAAACGCTTTCCGTAAAGGCCTTAGCCGCCTCGATTGATGCTGATTTCCAACGGATCCAGTTTACACCGGATTTACTACCCGCCGATCTCATCGGGACTTTAATTTATAATCCGCAGACCAGCGAATTTTCAACCAAAAAGGGGCCTCTGTTTGCCCAGATCGTATTAGCGGACGAAATTAACCGCGCCCCGGCAAAAGTTCAAAGCGCTCTGCTGGAAGCGATGGAAGAAAAACAAGTGACCATCGGTGAAAATACCTTTAAACTCCCTGAGCCCTTTATGGTGCTTGCAACACAAAACCCCGTCGAACAGCAAGGCACTTATCCCCTGCCGGAGGCGCAATTGGATCGTTTCATGCTGAAGTTGCAAATATCCTATCCCACGATTGAAGAGGAAACATTGATCGCGGAACGAATGGGGCAAACATCCAGAATGATGGATATTCATCCGGTGATTTCCCCCCGGGATATCCTGGAAGTCCGCAAGGTTGTCGACCAAGTTTATCTGGATGCGAAGATCCGGGACTATATTGTCAGAATTGTGTCGGCCACCCGGGAACCGGCCCGGTATCAACTGGATATGGCGGATTACATTGAATACGGCGCATCGCCAAGGGCCACCATTAATATAACCATCGCCGCAAAAGCTTATGCTTTTATGCAAGGAAGAGGTTATGTCGTTCCCAATGATATTAAAATCATCGGGCCCGATATCTTACGGCACCGGATCATCCTAACTTATGAAGCGGAAGCCGAAGAAGTGAAAATCGATGAGGTCATCAAAACCATCTTCCAAGGGATAGACGTACCTTAAACGTAGACAAAGAAGTTAATTCCATCCTTGAATATATAAAAAAGGAAAGGGAACCCAAATGCTCGCCAAGGAAACCCTTAAAAAGGTCAGGAAGATCCAGTTGAAAATAGCCCGTTTAAGTAATGATGCCATGTCGGGGCATTACGCCAGTGTCTTTAAAGGGATGGGTGTTGAATTCGACGAAGTCAGGACCTATATCCCCGGCGATGATGTGCGTTCCATCGACTGGAATGTCACGGCGCGCACCGGAATCCCCCACATCAAACGTTATATCGAGGAACGGGAATTGACCATCATGTTATTGGTGGATTTGAGCGCTTCGGAACGTTTCGGAACCGTCCGTTCCTTAAAATCGGACCTGGTTGCCGAGATTTCAGCGTTGCTGGCTTTCCTGGCCATTCAAAACAATGATAAAGTAGGGTTGCTCATTTTCAGCGATCATGCCGAAAAGTTTATTCCGCCCCAAAAAGGACGTCACCACGTTTTGCGGGTCGTCAGGGAAATTCTGGGCTATCAGCCGACCGGCATTAAAACCAATATATCCGCCGCTTTGGAATTTACCAGCCGGATCGTAAAACACCGCAGCGTGATTTTTCTGCTTTCCGATTTTTTGGATTCCGGATTTGAAAGGCCCTTGCAGCATCTTTCCAGGCATCATGACTTGGTGGCCATCGATATCCATGATCCGCGCGAGTCGGAAATGCCCTCCGTTGGCCTGGTCGACCTGGAAGACCGGGAAACGGGAGCCCGGATTACCCTTGATACATCCGATCCGCTGATCCGGAATGCCATCCGGAGCGAAGCTTTGCAAAGGGAACAGACCACCGATAAACTTTTTAAGCGCCACCGGATCGACCGGATTGAGATTTCCACCGCCCGCTCCTATGTCCAACCCCTGCAAAAGTTTTTCCGTAAACGGGAACGCCGGATCCGTTAAAGCATATACTGCGAGGTAAAACGATGAAAGCGCTACGTGACAAAAATCCATCAAAACTCCGTCTATCGAAACCTTTGGGATATGGCCTGGCGGTTCTGATATTATTATTGCTGGCCGTCTTGGCATACCGTCTCTTTTTTGCCTGTAAACCCTTGACCTTATCAAAGGGAGACGCATTTCAAGCCCGGATCATCATAGCCCCCGGAGTTTATCATGTGGGGGATATCATTCCTGTTTCCCTGGAAGTGGAAGCCAGAAAAGGGATCCGCTTTGATACGCCCGATTTATCCAATACCGGTTTAGGACAGTTGGAAATTCTCACCCAAAGTGAGCGGATTACCGAAAAACCTTGGGGAGGCATCCGGCAGAAATTCAACTATCAGTTGACCGCCTGGGAAACCGGTAACCATCCACTGAAAGGATTTAAAGTCCCCTATCAAAGTGAAACAGGGATTCGGAAAGTTTATCCGGTCGGCTCTCGCTTTATCCATATAAAATCGCTGTTGCCAAAGGGCAAATCAGAACCGCAATTGGCAGCCTTATCCGTGAAGAAACCTAAAAAGCCGGTAGGGATGCCGCCCCGGTACTTCATTTTAGGGTGGGCGCTGGGGATTCTCGCCGGAATTGGTCTACTCTACCTGGCCATTCAATATCTAAAACGTTTGAAAAACCGCAAGCCGGCTGTGACGGCGGCCGAATTCCACAACTTACCGTCGCAGGAGGCGGCTCACTTGATTGCCTTACGGAGGCTGGAAGCCCTCCAGAAAAAAGATTATCTACCCCAGCAGCAGTACAAGCCTTATTATACCGAGCTGGCCGAATGCATTCGCGAATATTTGGAAAACCGTTTTCAAATGAGGGTTTTGGAGATGACAACCGAGGAATTTTTGGAAAGTTTGACGGAGGATCGAACCCTCGCTAAAAATCACCAACAGATTCTGAGCGATTTTTTACAATCTGCCGATCTAGTCAAATTTGCCAAATGTTCCCCATTCCCCGCCGAGGCTGAAAAATCATTGACCCTCACCCGGCAACTGATTGAGGAAACCAAGGAAGTCCCTCCCGGCAATGAAAACAACGCACCGGGTGTCAATTTGACTGTTCAGGAGAATCAAAAATGACTTTTCACAATCCCATTCTATTGATATTCCTGGTATTGGTACCCATTCTGGGTTATGGAATTCTCCGCCGCCAAAAGATTGGCAGATCCCGGGGGGGAATTTTTTACCCCAGTATCGCCATAGCTCAAAATATCCGTCCGACCTGGAAGGTTAAAGGATTGGCCATTTTCCCTTGGATAACGTTGACTGCGTTTGGATTCCTAATCGTTGCCCTGGCCCGCCCCCAATTGGGTATCAAAAATGCCATCGTCCGTCATGAGGGTGTCGATATCGTGCTGGCATTGGATGTATCCGCCAGCATGTTGGGGGAGGATTTTCAGGCTGGGGGCAAAAGAAGTAGCCGGATTGACGTGGTGAAAGAAGTCACCTCCGATTTTATTGCCAAGCGTCCCTATGATCGGATCGGGATGGTGATCTTTGCCGGAAGGCCCTATATCCTCTCCCCGCTTACCTGGGATCATGATTGGAGCATCGAACGCCTCAAGGAAGTGAAAGCGGGGATGGTCGAAGACGGCACTGCAATCGGCACCGCCCTGACGACAGCCATGAACCGGCTTTTGGAATCAAAAGCCAAGAGTAAAGTGATTGTTTTACTGACCGATGGCGTGAATAACGCAGGTGAAGTTGCCCCGGAAACAGCCGCGGAGGCCGCCGGGGCGCTGGGTATAACCGTCTATGCCATCGGCGCCGGTTCAAAGGGCCTTGTCCCCTACCCCTTTCAGGACCCATGGGGCCGTAAGGTCTATCAAAACGTCAAAATTGATATCGATGACGCCCTGTTAACCAAGATCGCCCGAATGACCAAGGGTATTTATTTTCGGGCCACCGATACCCATACTCTGAAAGAGATTTTTACCCGAATCGACAAAATGGAGAAAACCAAAATCGAGATGCCTCATTACCAGGAATATCGCGATTTGTATCCGTATTTTTTGCTCTTATCCTTATTCTTGTTACTGGGGGAAGTCGTTCTTACCAATACGATTTTCAGGAGATTACCATGAGTCTGGCCAATCCCATTTATAGCTGGTTATTGATTATACCCATCTTTCTCATTATCCTGTTCATTCGAGGGCAACGCCAAGCAAACCAAGCTCTCGAAGGTTTTGCCGAAAAAACCCTCATCGCCAAAATTACCGACTTATCCGGGCCAAAGCTTCGGTCGCGGCGAAGGATCATTCGCTTGATGGGTATCCTATGGATCCTGGCAGCTCTGATCGGGCCTCAATGGGGTTATGAGTGGCAGGAAATCCGCCAGCAGGGGACGGAAATCATGCTGGCCGTCGACACATCCAAAAGCATGCTGGCCACGGATATCCAACCCAATCGCTTGGAACGGGTCAAATTGGCGGTTAAGGACTTCTTAGACAAATTAAACGGCGATAAGGTGGGACTAATCGCCTTTTCGGGATCGAGTTTTTTACAATGTCCATTGACGTTGGACTATAACGCCTTTTCCCTGACTTTGGATTCTTTAAGTTTTGAAACCATCCCCAGAGGGGGTACGGCTATCGGCGAGGCGATTGCGACCGCGATGAAAGCCTTTCAATCGGGCGGTTCCAATGGAACCAAAAGTTTAATCCTGATTACGGATGGCGAAAACCACGAGGGAGATCCGCTTCCTTTAGCCGCCCGGGCTGCCAAAGACGGCATCCAGGTTTATACGATAGGAATTGGCAGTCCCGAAGGAGAATTAATCGTCATACCGGACGGCAAAGGGAACCGTTCCTATTTAAAAGACGAACAAGGCAATGTGGTTAAATCCCAGTTGAATGAAGAAATGTTGCGACAAATCGCTAAAGCGGGCGGCGGCGCTTATTATCACGCCACAGATATCTCCATGGGACTGGATGAGCTTTACCGCCAAAAAATAGCCAAATTAAATAAAGCCGAGTTCAATAGCAAGTTGCAGAAACGCTTTATCGACCGTTATCAATTTCCCCTTTTTTTAGCGATACTTTTTATTGGATTTGAAATATTCCTAGGGATTGGACCGCTGCAATCCATGGATTGGAATATTTTCAAACGCAATGAACGGGAGGTGTCGAAATGAAAAAACCGCTGAGGCTCATCCTGTACATCTTCCTGGCTTTGATGGTATTATTGATGATCGGCGCTTTGGTTTGGGGACAAACACTTAAAATGGCCAAGGCCAACCGCTTGTTGACGGCATCCCAACCCGAGCAGGCCCGGACGATTTACGAGCAAATGGCTGCCCGGAGCCCGGAGTCGCCCCATCTTCTGCACAATTTGGGACTGGTATTTTATGCGGAAAACCAATATGAGAAGGCAGCCGCCAATTTTAGCAATGCCCAGAAAAAAATCACAGCGCCGGAATTTCATTCCGCTCAAAGCATTCAACAGGATTTAACCAACCGGATCGCTTATAACTTGGGTAATGCTTTATTTAAACAAGCCGAGAAAACATCGGGGGAACAGAGTAATCTTTCTTATCAAAGCGCCCTTGAAAACTACAAAAAAGCAATCGTTTCCGATCGCCGCGATTTGGATGCAAAATATAATTATGAATTAACCGTAACCCGTCTTAAACAAATGCAAAACAAGGAATCTTCGCCACCCAAAGATCAACCTGACACTCAAGGGCTAAAAAAGTCCCAGCCAAACCAATCCAACGCCTCCAAAAGCGGCTCTGAAAAACAGCATCCTGCTCCTGAGCAGCCTGCTCCTGGCCGATCCAAGGGGCAAAATTCCCCTTCCCAGCCCGGTAAGGGACAAATGACCAAGGAAGAAGCGGAAGCGTTGCTTAAAATGATGAAAAATCAAGATCAAAGTAAAGCCCCGATCATGGGAATCCATGATTCCCAGCCCAAACAGGATTGGTAATGAAACCGGTTTAACCAAACAGGTCCGGGCTATCTCACGGAAACAAGGCAGGAGAGATGAATGAAACTTTCTATGAAAATATCAATCGGAATTGCCCTGTTATTGGGGATGGTGTTTATCGCCGGTTTGCCGGCAATGGCCGCCTCGGCCACGCTCGCACTGGATTCGGAGAAAATCGGTGTCGGAGAGGCCGTTCAATTAACCGTCGCGGTGAATGGCGCTTCCTCCGCCGGACGTCCAAAAATAACAGCGCCCGATGGACTCAGTATCCAATACAGAGGAACATCAAACCAAATTCAAATTATTAACGGCGCCTTTTCATCCCAGCTCGCTTACAATTACTCAGTAGCCGGGCTTAAGCCTGGCCGTTATACGATCGGACCCATTGAAATCACAGCCGGCAATGATAAACTCCGTACCCCTTCGGTTATGCTCACGGTTACGGGTACCAGCGCTTCCGGAGGAAACTCCGGGGCAATCGCTCCCGCCCTCCGGGGACAAAACCAACCGGACACGGAAGGCGAAGGGGGCGGTGAGGGAGAACAGAATGGCAACGACCCGCTCACTTTAAGTTTAAGTCTGCCCAAAACCACTTTATATCAGGGTGAGACCGTTCCGGTAACCGTCAAATTGTTGGCGGGAAACGTTTCCCTCAACGAAGTCTCTTATCCCAACCTGAACCAGAGTGATTTTATTTTCGGCAAATTGGATAAACCGTTGCAAACCGAGAAAATCATTCAGGGAGTGCCGTATAAGGCCGTTGAGTTTCACACCACGATGACTCCGGTAAAAGCAGGGACCATTTTTCTGGGCCCCGTTTCCCTGAATTGTAATATTATCGTCAAAAGCCGTGATAATGAAGATTTTTTCGGCGATTTTTTCCCGAACTATCAGAAACAATCCGTTCAAGTGAAAAGCAAAAAGATTCAGCTCCATATATTGCCGCTGCCGTCAACGGGTAAACCGGCCGGCTTTTCAGGAGGAATCGGCCAATTTCAGCTAAAAGCGGCAGCTACCCCTCAAACGGTCAATCAGGGAGACCCGCTCACGGTGAAACTTGTTCTCTCGGGTACGGGAAATCTACAAGCTGTTAATGCTCCCGTGCTGCAAAATCCCAGCGAGTTTAAAGTATACGATCCCCAGAGGAAAAGCACGTCCGGCCCAAACAACGGCGAGGTTTCCTTTGAACAAGTATTAATTCCCTTTAACGCCCAAATCAAGCAGATCGGTCCCTATGTATTTTCTTATTTCAATCCGGTTGCAGGGAAATATCAGCAAATCAGCACCCCGGCGATTCCCATTACCGTAAAAGCCAATCCGGCTTTCAATGAAAGCCCCGGAATGGGTAATCCGGGTCCTGGCGAGCGTTTCGGCAGGGATTTGGTTTTTATCAAAGATTCACCGGGTAAATTGCGGCTTGTCAAGGAACGCTTCTATTATCAGCCATGGTTTTGGATTTTGCAACTCCTCCCCCTGCTGGCGCTGGTCGCTTCCTTCTTTCATCATCAACAGCGGAAATTGCTACAGTCCGATACTCCTTCGGCCCGGGCAATCCGCGCCGTTCATTTTGCCAAAAAACAATTGGAAAATGCCGACCGCGCTTTAGCCACGGGGGACTCCGAACGGTTATTGGATGAGTTACACTTGATTATCCGCAATTACCTTGCTGAAAAATATAATTTGAATGCCGCCGGAATGACCGGCGATGTTGTGGATTATCTTCAAGGACGGGAAATTTCAGATAGCACTCTTCAAAAAATTAAAGACTTTTTTGCCCTGTATGATTTTTACCGTTTTACCGGCGCCAAAATGACCGGGGATGACACGAAAAAAATGTGGGGAGAATTTCTCCAAATGATTGAGGATTTAAATCATTCCGGTAAAGAAACTATGAATGGAAATGCTACACCCGTCATCGAATGGAAGGGAGTTCGGAAACAATGAACGATGCGAAAAATGTACTCTATCGAAACCGGATATGGATAAGTTTATTGACTATCGCTCTGACTTTTCTATTGTTAGGAACACCCCGGGTTAAAGCCCAAAATCATTCTTCTTTCTCCAATCCTACGGCTCTTTTTTATCAGGCCGGCAATTTTTATGAAAAGGGAGATTATCAAACAGCGGCTCAACTTTATAACACCCTTATCAAAAAGGGTTACGAAAGCGGCCCTCTTTATTTCAACCTGGCGAACACCTATTACAAATTAGGAAGGAAAGGCGAAGCCATTCTTTTTTATGAAAAAGCCAAACAACTGATGCCCGGCGATGCCGATCTCCGCTCGAATCTGGAATTCGCTCTCCGAAGCGTTGATGAAGGACACCCCGGTTGGCAAAGGGAATTTTACCAGTCCCTTGTTTCGCTGAGCTCTTTGGAAAAGCTGATGATTTTCTCTTCATCCCTATTTTTTATCGTCGCCCTTTTTTTAAGCCTAATTTTGCTTTTCCCCATAGGATTTCAGGAACAACCCGGTGGGAAATTAAAATCCTGGTGCCTGGCTACTTTGATTGGAATCGGGACCCTTTTCGTATTCTCACTGTCCCTTACCATCATTACCGGTTTGGATCATCAGCATCAAAAAGCGGTGGCCGTCCGATCCGGAGGGGAAGTTAAATTCGAGCCCAACCTTCAATCGACCACTTATTATCGACTGATCGAAGGATCACGAGTACGGATTTTAGAAGAAAAACAAGGATGGAAGCTCATTCAAAGAAGAGATGGCAAATTAGGATGGATTGAAAACAAATTTTTAGCGGGAATTTAAATATCCAAGGGATTGAACACCGATTCTATTTCTTTACGAAACAATTTTTTGATTTTAATCTTTCTGATTATAAAGTTAATTCAGCAGATTATTTGGATGTAGTAATCTATCAGCTATCTATTAAATTAAAATCAAAAGAATATCTCCCGCAGAGACGTCGTCACCTTGGTGACGCAGGCGCAGAGAAATGACGAAGCGCTTTGAGAGTATGTTTTCTGGCCTAAAGGCATCCTATTCACGAGTTACCAAAAAACATCTTGCAAAGCGCATCTCGCACTCTGCGCCTGCAGCACCAAAAGGTGCTGACGCCTCTGCGCGAGAATAAATAGGCGGCTTGAGTTGGAACCAAGCTGATTTATCTTTATAATCATGTTAATCTTTATGAATCATCCACTAACTAAAAATCTTGCCAAAAAGGATTTATTTTGGAAACCTCGAATAATTCTTTTGTAATCAACGACCTGCCCTGCTTTACCCTATCAACAGGTCGTTGATTGGTAAGGGCTCACATATACCGAATGTAGATTTAGGAGGTTTCCAATGATTCGGATTTTTACCGATACCACTTCGTCGATGACTCTTGAAGATTACCAAAAATACGATATTTACCCGCTGCCCATTATTATTAACCAGGGCGAGATTTCCAAGCGGGAACTCTTTGATTTGAAATATGAGGATTTTTTCAAAAGCCAACGGGCCGGAATCCGTTTCACCACTTCCCAACCGGCGCCCCTGACTTATTTTGAGGCTTTCAAACCCATGATTGATGCCGGTGATGAAATTATCTGTTTGATATTTTCCAGCGGAATTTCCGGTACCTATAATACGGTTTGTACAATTCCCCAAATGCTGGAAACCGATAAAATAACCGTATTCGACTCCCGGTTAAGCGGTTTCTGCCTGGCCTATATGGCCATCAAAGCAAGGGAGATGGCAGGACAAGGCGCAACCCGGGCTGAAATCATTCAATATCTGGAAGATTTGCATTCGCGTTGCCGGGTCTTTTTTCTCGTCGAATCCCTGCGTTATCTTCACGCCGGGGGCCGTTTGTCCGGGGCCGAAGCTTTAATTGGTTCGATTATTCAAATCAAGCCGATTATTTGGTTTGAGCCGGACGGGAAAATGACCGCCTTTGAAAAAGTACGGACCAACAAAGCGGCCAAAAAGCGTTTGATTGAACTGGCCCAAGAAAGAGCTCCTTTGGGCCTGGAAGCTCTTATTTTACACTATGGCGATAACGTTGACGAGGCTCGGGAATTTGCCAAAGAGGTGGAAGCTCAAGTCGGTTTAAAACCTTTCATCACACCAATCTCTCCTGTGCTGGCCGTTCATACCGGACCGGATATTTTGGGGTTGCTGACGGTTTCGAAAAGCTGATTGATTAACCACGGCCGGATTTAGCTGCTTCACGACGCAAGCGGCATCGGAGGCCCCAATAGTAGTAGGGCCTCCGGCAACAGGAGTATGTCCACCTTCCCAATTCCGGCGATCTGCTTGGAATCCAGTATATGTCTCAGATCCCCGATGTGGCAAACGTTGATTCCGTCAATGGAAAAGTTATATAAGGTAATACATGCACCGTACGCCCAGATAAAGCCATGGCAAAACCGGAACAGGCATTCCGTGAAAAACTCGAAAAACAAAAAGTCATCTAACAGGCATTTTATAATACTGTCGGCAAGGCATAAAAAAACCCGCTTACGCGGGGGTTATTTTTTTGGTAGTCCCAACGAGATTCGAACTCGTGTCACCGCCGTGAAAGGGCGGTGTCCTAGGCCTCTAGACGATGGGACCATTTATTAAAAACTGGTGGGTCATCGGAGACTCGAACTCCGGACACCCTGATTAAAAGTCAGGTGCTCTACCGCCTGAGCTAATGACCCATTGAGCTTGTCACGAGTGTTTCGCGAATCAGCTTTTATATCTTACAATATTTTATACCAAGTGTCAACCCTTTTTTTTGTTTATTTCATCATCCATTTTATGACAAAAGCATGAATATGCCTACCAAATATCGTGATTGATTATGGTTTCATTCCTGCGCCAGCCTACGGAAATCATCGCAATCGGCGCTTCAGCCAATTCAGCAATGCGTTTCAGATAATCCTGGGCTTGGGCCGGCAGGTCTTTCAATTCCTGCGCGCCTGTGGTATCTTTGCACCACCCAGGCATTTCCTCATAAACCGGGGAACATTCACCCAAGACTTTGAGACTAGCCGGAAACTGTTTCAGAACACTGTTACGATAACGATAACCGGTGCAAACCTTGATGGTATCGATTTTGTCCAACACATCCAGTTTCATCACAACCAAATCGCTTACACCATTTACCCTCACCGAATATTCGGCCAGTACGCCGTCAAACCATCCACAACGGCGAGGCCTCCCGGTGGTTACGCCATATTCGCGCCCCCGGCCATCCCTGAGCAAAGAAACCATATTTTCTGGTAATTCCGTTGGAAAAGGCCCTTCACCCACCCGGGTGGAATAAGCTTTAATAACACCGACAACTTTGTCGATCCTGGTTGGCCCAACGCCTGAACCTGTGCAGGCGCCTCCTGCTGCCGGCGACGAAGAACTCACAAATGGAAAGGTGCCGTGGTCAATATCGAGCAATGTACCCTGGGCGCCTTCAAAAAGGACTTTCTCCCCTTGTTTGATGGCAGTATTAATTAAAACTGAAGTATCGGTCACCAAAGGCTTCAATTCTTCGGCATATTTAGCGTACTCTTCATAGACTTTGGAATACTCGAATTCGCTATGGCCATATAATTTATCCAATAAGTTGTTTTTGGCGGCCAAAACTTCCGAAATCCGCTCTTTAAAAAGCTCGGGATCAAGCAAATCCACAAACCGAATCGCATCATAGCGGGCATATTTATCAACGTAAGCCGGTCCGATACCCCGGCCGGTGGTTCCAATTTTTCCTACGGTGCGGCTTGATTCGTCAAGTTGGTCAATGACCGGATGGTAAGGCATAATCAAATGAGCCCGGTCGCTAATCCGGATCCCTGAAACATCGATTCCCCGTTTTTGAAGACCGGCCATTTCCTGTAAAAGAACAGCCGGATTAATCACGACTCCATTGCCTAATACGCATTTTTTGCCAGGATAGAGTACTCCGGAAGGAATGAGATGAAGCTTGAATTCTTGATCATCAACTACCACTGTATGACCGGCATTATTACCTCCCTGATAACGAACGACCATATCTGCTCTACTCGCCAAAAAATCAGTTATTTTGCCTTTTCCTTCGTCACCCCACTGTAACCCAACAACTACCACTGACGGCATGACTTTACCCTCCCATTAAACTTTGTTTCCAATCTTGCAGGGGAAGAAACCAGGTGATAAATACGGGGTTATTATTGGTCCCGGATTATTTGAATATAAGTTCCGATTCCCTTAGTCTGCCCTTTTAGAATACCATATGATATGATATAATTCAAATTAATAGAATTAATACATTCTATTAATTTGAATTATAAGGGACGAGCCATTATGGAATTTTGCCAGCTCAAAACTTTTCGTTTAGTCGCCGCCTATCAAAGTTTTTCCAAGGCAGCCGCAGAACTTCATCTCACTCAACCTGCGGTAACCCAACAAATTAAGCGTTTGGAAGCGGAGATCGGCGAATTGTTATTCGACCGTTCCGGGCGAAATCTCTGTACGACTCCGGCAGGGGAAGTTTTCTTAACATATGCCCATCAAATCTTGAACCTCACCGATCAAGCGTTTGAAACTGTACGCCAATATTCCAGCCAAAAAGGCAGACTCATTATCGCTGCCGGTACTACCAATACTATTTTCCGTTTACCACACATTCTTCAAGCTTATCGCAAGGAGCATCCTCAAATTGAAATTCAGATCCGAAACGGGGATTCAAAGCTGACAACCCAACTCGTTTATGACAACGCAATTGATTTAGGCTTAGTCACAACCATCAATTCCAACGACCTTTTACTACAAGTTTTGCCGATTTTCCAAGATCCTATTTGGTTAGTGGGGCCTCCAAATTATTCTACCGCCATCACCATTGCGGACCTGGAAAAAGAGTCTTTAATCCTTTTTCGAAGCGGATCGGGATTTCGGGTTTTTCTGGAAGAAAATTTTCACCGCAATCATTTCACTCCCAAGATAAGTATGGAGATGGAAAGCATTGAAGCCATTATCCGGTTGGTGCAAACAGGATTCGGGTTGGCCTTTTTACCGGAAATTGCAGTACGTGAGGAATTAGCGGGTAAACGCCTCCAAAAAGTCGAGGTAAAAGCATGGACCTCAATGTGCCGCCAGACCTTTTTAATTTACCGAAATGACAAGTATCTAACTTGGCCGGTAAAAGCTTTTTTAAAACAACTATGTGGGTGATTTTGGAAACCTTAACTTTTATTTTTTTTGCATAAAACACTCCAGGTGTCACATAATATCTATTGAGAAACCGGTAATCCAAGTGACGATAATTATGGTTCACCAAGATAGGGTGAAACTCAGGTTCATTACAGCTCATTTTGGCGGATTTGTTACAATTTTTCTACCAAAGGTCTTGAAAAATTGGCCAACTGAGTCTAGAAAACTAAACTTCAGTTTAGTTAGAGGTTAAATTTAGTGACTGCTTGTCTAAAAAGCAAGTGATTTTTTCGGATGAACTTACCGGTTTCTCTTGGTTTATTACCAAGTTCAAATCACCCAGTGTGTTTGAACTTGGTTTATTTCATGTTATTGATTAAGGCAGAAATGGTACTGGATCGATTGGAATACCATTTCTTCTGACTTCAAAATGGACATGAGGACCGGTGGATAAACCGGTGCTTCCCGAATAAGCGATAACTTGTCCCTTAATCACCTTGTCACCCTGATGAACCAGAAGGCGTGAATTATGGCCATACCCTGTGGAAATACCATTTCCATGATCAATGGCGATATAATTTCCATATCCGCCTTCCCATCCACTGACTACGACGACACCACCGTCCGCTGCACGGACCGGCGTCCCGCTCGGAACGGCAATATCTTCTCCATTATGATATTTCCTAACACGTAAAATTGGATGATACCGCCAACCGAAGGGTGAAGTGATGCGAATCGCTCCTGCAACCGGCCAAATCATTTTCCCGCTTCCTAAAGTTTCGCCCTGATTTTTCCGTTCCGTCTTATTAATTTGATCGCCGATCTTCCGCGAAGTTTCTTCGTATTCCTCTAACGCTTTTTCCAATTGACGGCGATTCGACTCCATTTTGGCCAGTTCGGTTTTTGTCTGGGCAACTTTGGAGGCGACTTTTTTTTGGCTTTCGCCGACTTGATTTTTCAATACGGATACCTTTTGTAATTCCGACTCTGCCTGGCGTTCTTTGAGCTTAACGTTTCGTTGCTGGACTTTAACCTGAACCTTTATTTTCTGGACCTCAGCAATGGAATGAATGTCATCTTTGATAAAATAAGCAATCATCCCGAAACGGCAAACCAAATCGGCATAATCCCGCGCCCGGAAAAGAATTTCCACATAAGAAAGAGGACCATATTTATAGGAGACAATCAATCTTTTGTTTAACAAACGCTGCCGCGTGGACAAATTTCGCTCCAATGTTCCAAGGCTTTTTTGAATTTTTTGTTGTTCCGCTTTGGTTATGAAAAATTTATTCCGGGCCACCGTTAATTTGCCTTGCAACTGGCGGTGATTATCTTCAAGAATGTTCAGTTCTTTTTGTTGTTTACTTAGATCGGAAAACACCGATTTTTCTTTTGCTTTTTGAGTGGAAATTGCTTGGCGGGTCTGCCTGATAAGTTTTTCCAGGTTTTCCTGGCTTTCATTACTGGCATAGGTTTTCACACTGATGATTAAAAATAAGGCGATAATTAAAACAAGCAGTCTTTGGGAACCTGAAAAAATGTGCAAAAAAAGACCCCCCTTTAATACGCACCTGATTCTGCACATCCTGCTTTTCTCAGTATGCATCTTATTTCTAAGGGAGTCTTCTACAAAACACCAGCTCATCCTCTAAAAAAATCAGCTATTGATATTGGAATCTCCTTCCTGATTGCGAAATTGCGTTTTATAAAGCTTAGCATACAAACCATCAAGCGCCAGGAGTTCATCGTGAGACCCAATTTCGACAATTTTTCCTCCCTCCATTACGACAATCCGGTTGGCGCTCCGAATCGTCGATAACCGGTGGGCAATCACAAAACACGTCCTGTTCTTCATTAACTTCTGAAGCGCATCCTGAACTAAAATTTCAGATTGCGTGTCAAGTGCCGAAGTTGCCTCATCCAATATCAATAGCTTTGGATTTCTTAATAACGCCCGGGCAATGGCAACACGCTGTCTTTGACCCCCGGAAAGGGTGGCGCCCCGGGAACCGACTTTGGTCTGATAACCCTCCGGCATCTTTTCAATGAATTCGTGCGCATTGGAAGCCTTGGCTGCGGCGATAATCTCATCCATTGTCGCATCCATCCTACCATAGGCAATATTTTCGGCAATAGTCCCCCTGAAAAGCACAGTTTCTTGGGGCACTATCCCCATTGCCTGACGTAGGGAATTTATTTTAATGTCCCTCAAGTTATACCCATCAATCTTAATTTCTCCGCCAACCGGATCATAGAACCTGGCCACTAAATTGATCATAGTGGTTTTCCCGGCGCCGCTGGGACCCACTAAGGCAATAACCTCTCCCGGATTGACCTGCAAATTAATTCCTTGTAACACAATGTTCTCAGGTGTATATCCAAAAGTAACATTTTCGAATTCTACCCGGCCCGAAATATTTTTAATCTCGACCGGGTTTTCCGCCTCAACAACTTCCGATTTTTCATCAATCAAGGCAAAAACCCTTTCGGCGGCGACAAATGCTTTTGGGAAATTAGAATACATGCTTCCGAGCGCCCGAACAGGATCAGCCATCGAAGCCATTAAAAAAGCAATCGTTAGGCACTCACTGGGATTCAATTCTTCATGCATAATTAAATAGCCGCAATAGGTAATGAAAATAGCTAAACCAATCGAGATCATGAAATCAATAATCGGCGAAATCATTTGACCTACCCGGATACCTTTAATCGTCGCATTGTAGCTTGATCGTGTTTCCCTTTTAAAACGATCCACTTCATATTTCTCTGTTCCAAAGGATTTAACAACTTTAATGCCGGTTAAAGTTTCTTCTAAAACATCGGTTATATCGGCATTCTTATTCATAATCTGGGTATTTACTTTTTTTAATTTTCGAGACAATCGAGTCATCGGTATGGTGATTAATGGAAAAACCAAAAAAAACATTAACGTCAATTTCCAGTTAATCATTAATCCCCAAATTAATCCAAAAATCAACACCAACGGTTTCAAGACGATATTCATGAGCCCTGACGTAAAGAGATAATTAATCGCATCGATATCGGATAAAATCCTGGAAATAAGCTGTCCGGTTTGGCCGGTTTTATTCCGTTCAAAATAACTAATTGAAAGATTCTGTAAATTTTCATAAATTTCATTGCGTAACTTCATAATGGTTTTTTGGCCTATCGAGCCAATTAAATAGTTTTGCCCATAGGTAAAAATTCCCCGCAAAAAATAAAAAATGATTACCAAAAAGGGCAAAATAAATACCGTGTAAAATTGGGGGAATAGCCTCAAACCACTCTGGCTTGTTTCCACCTCGCCGGATGTATAAACTTGAATATCCGGAAAATCCTTTTGCAAATATTTTTGTAAGATAGGCAGTATTCTCAAAGGATCCTTAGCCACACTCTGAAGTACTCCGACCCGACACGTAATTGCGTTATTTCCTGTCTCTCCTACAGATTGGATGGTAAACCCATTATTTTTAATATTCTCTTCAAGCAAGGTCCGCTCAGACAAGGTCCAAAGCGAGGATTTTACAAAATTCAAATTAAACTCTTTGATTTGGTTCACTGAAACGTTTACACTAATTGGCAATCCTTTGGTGCGATAAAAAATGGCATCCGTCAAACGCCCTACCAGCCAAGCATCGGTCAGCGTGAACAAAGAAACGAACATCGCGATAATAAAGATTGAAATAATTCGTTTTTTGTGAGGAGCAAAATAATGAATGAGTCGTTTATACATATTATTCCCCTTATCTATCGAAACAATAATATTAATCATTTTACCATAACCTTTTTCTTTTGTTAATGCAAAAGGGATTTTATTTATTGAGTGATTTCAGGTAATTTTCATTAAAATACCGTAAAATAGAATTATCTTCCTAGTGGGCGCTAAATGTTACCTAACTTTAATGTAAAGACTATTCACTGTTAGCATCTAAGCAATAAAATTCAGCCATCCCTTACAGCACCTTGCAACCAAGTACTTATCAACGAGGTATTTCATGAAGATATTCAAAAAAAACCGCCTTATTTTACTGCAATTATTGGCAATCTGCGGAACTCTACTCCTCTTCCAATATTTGGCTCATTTTTTTCCCCATACGATTTGGGGTTTAATCTTTCATTTAATTTTGATTTTGTTTTGGGCATTCTTATTGACTGCGATTGTAACTTTTTTAGGATTACAAATTATTTATAATTACCGTTCTGAACGTTCCTTTATTCCCTCCAAGCTTAAAATCAAACCATTGCCCGAACTAAGAAATTACCGTATTGTTAATCCTTTGGAAGACGAAGGAATATATTATAAGGCCCAACTACACTGTCACACGAATCTTTCCTATGACAGCAAAACATCCCCCGATCAAGTCATAGAATCTTATAAAAGGGACGGATATCACATTCTGGCGATTACCGATCATGATGTTCTCTCGGATTTTACTAAATCCAGCACCAATGATTTTTTGATTTTAGCGGGAATTGAAAAAACAGTTCCAGCATTGTTCTGGCCCATTCCCTTGGGGAAACATCTGGTGTTAATCAATCCCCCAGAAAGGAATCCTCAATTTAGAAGAGTTCAAGAGCTCTTAAATCAAGCTTCGAATCACGAGAGCCTGGCCATTCCGGCACACCTCGGTTGGCGCGGCGGCGCCGGCACCGGACGATGGTATCCGCTGGAATTAAACCGGTTAAAAAACCTGCAATTTATCGAAATCGACAATCCCCACTCCAAAGATCCTTTGGACTTAACAATCTGGCATAAATTAATTATCAAGAACGGACCGAAATCTCCAATTTGGGGAATTTCAGTAGACGATTCCCATTCGGGAAGCTCCAAGAACGGTTGGATAATGATAAAGGCGCCGCGGTTGGATTTATCCACCATCATCAATCGTTTAAAAAAGGGGGCTTTTTATGCTACCAATGGTCCTTCCAACCTGGAAATAAAGGTAGAAGGCACTAAAATTGCGGTCTATTCCCCCGGCGCCGTTTGGATTCGGTTTATCAACGCTCAAAATCAAGTCATCATGGCTGTACGGGCTGATTCAGCGATTTATCCCAGCACTGGTGATGAAGGTTTTATTCGGGTGGAAGTGAGCGATCAAAAAGGCGCCACAGCCTGGTCTCAGCCCATGTGGTTAATTCCTAAAATGTCGGAGAAATCAAAAACCCCAAAGTTACCATATTTTCTGTTCCGGGGGTGCCCACTGCGATCCAAACGACGACACTTGTTTTCTAAAAATCAGCGGACCATATATTTATGACGATTGAAACCCTAGATTATTTCCTTTGGTTATACCCTTTTTCATCATAAGGTTGCAGTTTTTCAATCCACAGCGCTTCCAAGGTTTCCAAGTCTTCTTGATAATCATATTCCGGATCTTCATTGGACTTAAGCTGATCCAATATTTCAAAGGAAAAATTATTTTCCCCATATTCCTGCCAATCTTTCAGCAAATCTTTATTAAGATGAATATCCCCATTACTTAAGCTAAACTGTAACCGGTTGAAGACCTTGTCCACATTAAGGCTGGAACCGATAAAAATTTTTCCGTTTTTTTTATTTTCGACTTTATAAACTCCGATATTTCGCGGCCTGTTTTTATACTCTTGTTTTAATTCGTTACGTCTATCCATCATCCTTAATCCTTTCATATGTTATGCCTGCTTAAAATCAAACCATGGGTCTGACCCAAAATTATCTTGGAGAACCCAGTGCCAAAACAATTCAGCTGAAACGCATTTTAGACTTCCTCTGAATTATTTTCCACCAAATATTGGGCCTTTTTTTGAGCGATAAACCTCCGGCCCTCAGAAAGCAACTCATTGATTATTACTTGGTTAATAGCCGGATCAAAAGCAACTCCCTCAGGTCCGCTTGGATTAAGCCAATAGCATGAACCATTCGGATTCCGGTCTAATAGTTTAACATCCACCAACCCTCTGCGAAGCATCATGAAATCACAGTTTATCAAAAGGTTAGCTCCAGTTTGCCAATTTCTGATGACTTCATTAACTTCCTTTTCCGTATAATCCTTATCTTGAGTAAACATATTGGCTATGCTTTTTAATAATATCAGCTGGTCCTGATATTTATTGGGAAAATCCGTCATCCCGCTCCTTAAACAAAGATCCACCAAACGTTTTTTAAAATATTCACTACTTATATCATTCGATTTCACTGCAATCTTCCTTTCACTTTACGAAATTATGACAATCGAAAGCCGGCTATTATAATCCATTCGTACTTCCACCGGTTACTTCACCCAATAACAACTGCCATCCGGATAACGATCTAAAAAGCCATATTCAATAAGATACCTCCGTAATGTCACGTAGTCATGAAAAGCTCCCTGAAGTATTTCATTGACCTCTTTTTCCGTATATTTTCGAGTTAACTCAAATCTTTGAATCAGTTGCCGCAAGACAATAATCTTCTGCTTCTCCTTTTTGGGGAAACGAAGCAAGGGACCAGCCGTCCCTTGAGGAAAAAGAACCCGGACGACTTCGGCGCTTTCCTTTTCAGTGATGGCGAATCTTTCATCAACCATCGCGGCCTGTCGGGGTATCTCCACAAATTTATCATCATGAGCCGAACCTTCGGCGAGCAGCTCCATAATGGCTAAAAAAATCTTGGCTTGTTTAGCCCTTTCCCGAAAGGCAAACCGCTGGTTTCGGACAGTCGAAGTGTTCCCATTATCCATTCTGGCGGCAATTTCTTTGTCATTAAAACCTTGATAAAAAGCCTCCAGAATTTCCTTTTGATGTTCCGTCAAGCCTGTATATTTTTTGTCCATTGCCACCAAAAAAGCAAACATCGAATGATGTTCCTGTTGGATATGAACTTCAGCCGCTTTTTTCGCTTCATAAAGATTACCGTCAATCGAATAAATCCGCCCCTTTGTAAAACGTTCGCCACAAATCAAACAAATGAAATCACCGCTCGGCTGCTCATCAACATATCCCCGTTTCAAGTCCGCCAAATCGGCGTTCCAAAAAATATCCGTCCAATCTTTCATGACATTTCTCTTTTCTGTCTATAAATTTTATAGACATTATATCAAAAGGTTTAAAAAAGTTCAATGAAATTCATCCCACTCCTTCCCAATATCTTCGCGTAAATTTTCCCAGGGTAAGATAAAGCCAAAACGCTGTTTCAATCCTCATTCAGGAACTTATTCATAAGATGAAAAAAACCCGCTTTCGCGGGTTTTCTAGGAATTTGAATTAAGAGTACTACCGTTTTCCTTTATCGTAAGGTTCCCCATCCGCTTTCGGCGCCTGGGAATTTTTTGAAAACAATACTAAAACCATTAAGGTTACCAAGTACGGGAAACATTTAAGAAAAATTCCCGGAATCCGTACCAAAGAAGGAACAGCCTGTGAAACATTGGCGATTGTGCTGGCAAAGCCGAAGAAAAAAGTCGCTCCTAAGATTCCCAGCGGTTTCCATTGCCCGAAAATTAAGGCCGCCAAAGCCAGAAATCCCAAACCGCTCACGGAGCCGTTGAATTCACCGGAATAGGTAACCAGAATTACCGCCCCGGCCAGGCCGGCCAAAGCTCCGGATGTAATAACCGCAATGTAGCGCATCCTATAAACATTTACTCCGGCTGAATCCGCCGCTTGAGGATGTTCTCCACAAGCCCGCAGGCGAAGACCGAAGGCAGTCTTATATAATAAAAACCAGGAAAACAATAGAATCGCAATTGCCACCCACGTTGTGGCATAAGTCTGGGTAAAAAACAATTTTCCAACGACGGGAATATGCGATAACCACGGGATATCATTCCGAATCAATCCATGGACGATGCGAATATTACCGCTGCCGGTAATATGCCGCGCCAAAAAAATGGTCAAAGCGCCGGCAATCATATTAATGGCCGTACCGCTGATAACCTGATTAGCGTTGAGATTAATACTGGCAAAGGCATGGAGTAAAGCGAAAAGCCCTCCCGCAACAATAGCCGCTAATAAACCAATCCAAATAGCAGTTCCCGGTAAGAAAGCTTCCAGTTTAGAAGTTACCAGGGCGCCGCCAAAAAAACCCACCACCATCAAACCTTCCAAACCGATATTGACAACTCCGCTTCTTTCACTATAAAGGCCTCCCAAAGCGGTAAGCAGGAGCGGAATCGTATAAGCAATCGCATAGGGAAATATCTGTACAATAATATCCCACATTTTTACTGTACACCTCCTACTTTATCGGCCTTTAGATCCTCATTCTCTTTGAAAACCCCAGCTTTATCTTTTCGTTTCCTTATGCGTTCCCAAGCTCTTTCAATTAAAATATTGGTGGCCGCGAAATAAATAATGGTGGCAATGATGGTATCGGCGATCTCCGGAGGAATGTTGGTCATGGCATTCATAAAACCTTTACCGGACTGAAGAATGCCGAAAAATACCGCCGCCGCAAACACCCCCCAGGGCGAATTCAACCCCAGCAAAGATACGGCGATCCCATCAAAACCTTGGGACGGCGAAACACCGATTTGCATATTGGAAGCATACCCTATATAAAAGGCGGCTCCGCCCAGGCCCGCCAAAGCGCCTGCCAATACCATCGAAAGTACGATACTTCGATTGGCGATAATCCCCGCCGACTGGGCTGCAAAACGGTTATACCCAACCGCTTTTAATTCGTAACCGAAAGTGGTCTTATTCAGGATAAATGCTATTACAATCACTGCAATCAACGCCAGGAAAAAACCCAGATTGATGTAGGAGCCGTTAAACAGAGTGGTTAGCCAGCCAACTTTTAAAGATGCGGCATCAGGTATTTTACGGGATTCCGTCTCCAGAAACTGCCCTTTAAAATAAGCCGGAACGATATAATAAACCGCCCAATAAGCGATCCAATTCATCATAATGGACGATACGACTTCATGAACATTAAACCGGGCCTTCAAATATCCGGGAACCGCGCCCCAAAGGGCGCCGCCTGCAATGGCTGCAAGAATCGCCACCGTTAGCAGGATCGGTTGGGGCCACTCGAAACTAAGCCCCACCGCAGTGGCGCATAAACCGCCGATTAACATTTGGCCGGCGGCGCCGATATTGAACAATCCTGTTTTAAAAGCGAACGCTACAGACAATCCGGTCAAGATTAAAGGCGTGGCAGTGGCTAAGGTATCTCCAATCCGTTGAATATTCATCAGTCCACCCCGGAAAAGATAGAAATATCCTTCGATTGGGTTATTTCCGGTAACCGCTATTAAAATGGCGCCGGCTATCAGTCCCAGCACTACCGCAACCAATGCCAGCATATAATCTTTGTTCAATTTCACTTTCATCGGTATAACCCTCATTGACGTTCACCCCGCTTAACTCCAGCCATCATCAAACCGACTTCATTTTCATCGGTCGCCGCGGCCTCCACAATATCGATGAGTTCACCATTATTAATGACAGCGATTCGATCCGACAAATCAAGTATTTCATCCAGTTCCAATGAAATCAATAAAACCGCCTTGCCGCGATCCCGTTGTTCGACAATCCGTTTGTGAATATACTCGATAGCCCCGACATCAAGGCCCCTGGTTGGCTGAACCGCAATTAATATTTCGGGATTTAAATCAATCTCCCGCCCTACAATAGCTTTTTGCTGATTTCCACCCGACAGCGAACGGGCCATCGCTGCCGGACCCTCTCCGGCGCGCACATCAAAATCTCCCATAACCTGTTGGGCGTGTTGATGAATGATATCCCGGTGAAGCAAACCGTTTTTAGAAAACGGAGTTCGGTGGAAAGATTTTAAAACCAGGTTATCTTCGACTGTGAAATCCAAAACCAGCCCGTGTTTATGCCGGTCCTCGGGAATCGAAGCCATACCCGCCTCAATTCGACCTCTTACCGGAGTTTCCGTAATATCCCTATCCCGTAAATACACCCGGCCGGAATCAACTTTCCGCAGACCGGTCAAAGCCTCAATCAATTCAGCTTGTCCATTTCCCTCCACCCCGGCGATTCCTACAATCTCCCCGGAGTGGACTTCCAGCGAGAAATTCTTTAATCCTTTAACCTTCCGGTTATTGAGGACTGTTACGTTTTCCATCCGCAAAATGACTTCTCCCGGATTGGAAGGCCCTTTGACAACGGTGAAGGATACCTCGCGGCCCACCATCATTTCAGCCATTTTTGCTTCCGATGTGGACGCCACTTCGACGGTTCCAATCAATTTCCCACGCCGGATGACCGTGCAGCGGTCGGCAATCGCTTTGATTTCTCTTAATTTATGGGTAATTAATATAATCGATTTCCCCTCGGCAATCAGATTCCGCATGATTTTCATCAATTCTTGAATTTCCTGAGGGGTCAACACCGAGGTCGGTTCGTCAAAAATCAATACTTCGGCATTTCGATAAAGCATTTTTAAAATCTCGACCCGTTGTTGCATACCGACGCTGACATCTTCGATTTTGGCATAAGGGTCAACGTTGAGCCCGTATTTTTCGGAAAGCTCCGCAATCCGCTTGGCCGCTGAACGAATATCAACAACCACCCCTTTTTTGGGTTCAAGTCCCAGGATGATGTTTTCCGTGATGGTAAAGTTATGAACCAGTTTGAAATGTTGATGAACCATTCCAATTCCAAGTCCATTGGCGACATTGGGATCCGTAATCCTTACTTCCGCGCCCCGGATCTTGATGGTCCCCCGTTCCGGTTGATAAAGACCAAAAAGGATGCTCATCAAAGTTGACTTCCCGGCGCCATTCTCGCCGAGAAGGGCCAAAATTTCCCCCTGTTTCAATTGAATGGTAATATCATCATTGGCGATAATGCCGGGGAACTCCTTGCGAATATTCAACATTTCCACTACATAATCCATTATTCCATCCCCTTTTTTGGTGGAAATTTGTAACATTTGATATGCTAATATGTATTATAATACATCTTTTGGGGATTATCGCATCATTAATATTGGAAAGATATTAAAAATGTTGCCTGACCTATTTAAAAAAAAAAGAGGCGGCATAAACCCCCTCTTCTTCCCTAAAAACCTTCATTATTTAATCAAATTTCCTTTTTGGTCGGAAACTTTAATTGAACCGGCTTTCAATTGTTTATACACAGCCGCCACTTTATTTTGAACCTCGGCGGAAAGATTGGGGTTTTTAACCGGAATCCCTACGCCATCATTCTTCGCATTGAAAATAAGGGTTTGTCCGCCGGGGAATTTGTTGCTCTTAGCGGCCTTCACCATATCAAAAGCAGCCTCATCGATTTTTTTCATGGCCGAGGTAAGGATGATTGACTTGGCGCCCTCATAAATACCATCTGCATATTGATCGACGTCAACGCCGACAACCCAGACTTCTTTTCCGGCTTTAACTCTTGATTTGGCTTCATTGATACCGCCGATACCAACGCCACCGGCTGCGCAGAAAATCGCTTTTACGCCTCGGTCATACATCTGGGCTGCCAGCTGTTGACCGGCGGCAACATCATTAAATGTTCCCTGATAAATAACATTTTCCTGTTTAATGGTAATCTTGGTGCCCAATTTGGCATTGGCATAGGCAACACCTTGTTGGAAACCCCAGTTATATTTTTGGACCGGAGGAATTTCCATACCGCCGATGAATCCTACATCACCGGTTTTTAATTGCAATGCCGTGGCTACACCGCCTACAAAACCCGATTCATGCTCGGCAAAGAAAATGGAAACCGTATTGGGCTTCACGACTGCTTTGCCGTCGCCTTTGTGAGGAGCGCCGTCAATGAGAACAAACTTAGCATCTTTGTATTTGTCTTGAGCTTGAAAAATAGCGGTTTCAAACTTGAATCCGGGACAAACAACCATCTTGTACCCGGCATCCACCAAGTTGCCGATTTCTTTTAAATAGTCGGCTTCAGTCGTACCGCTCGGTTTTAGATACTTGGTGTCTAATTTTAATACCTTGCCCGCCTTGACAACGCCTTCCCAGGTTCCCTGATTGAATGACTTGTCATCGATTGTTCCGGAATCGGTAACCATACCCACTTTCAAGTTACTGGCGCTGACCAGGGATATAGAAAGCGCAAGCAATAAAACTGCGGTAAACAGAAAATGAAGCTTTTTCATTGAAACGTAAACACTCCTTTACAAATATAGTAGTTTAAAATTTCGCGTTAAGTTGAAGGTTTCCTCTATGGGAAAATATTAATTTTGTGTAATAAATATTACTGATTACCTCGTGTTTTCGGACATAAATCTTACACGATGTATAAATATACGGAAAAGTTGTTCCGGCAGACTTTTCAGACCCCTATTGCGGATTAGTAATCCCCTTCCACCCGGTTTTGAGCGTTGTGAGTCACAATGGCAATCCCGGAACTGGCGCCGATACGATTGGCGCCGGCTTGAATCATGGCCATGGCCGTTTCATAATCGTGAATCCCCCCGGAAGCCTTTACTCCCATTTTTGGGCCGACGGTTTCCCTCATCAGGCGGATATCCTCGACAGTTGCCCCGCCGGACCCAAATCCGGTCGAGGTTTTCACAAAGTCTGCGCCGGCATCCTTACAGAGCTCACAGGCTTTTACCTTCTCACTGTCGGTCAACAGGCAAGTTTCCAGGATAACTTTAACCACGGTGCTTCGTTTTACGGCATGAGCCACACATTGGATATCATGCTGAACCACATCATATTGGCCGGATTTTAAGGCGCCGATATTGATGACCATATCAACCTCAGTCGCCCCGTTGCGGACCGCTTCCCGGGCCTCGTCGGCTTTGGCCTCCGAAGTAATCGCCCCCAGGGGAAAACCAATCACCGTACAAATATTAACCGGCGATCCTTTCAGCAACATGGAGCTTAAAGGAACCCAAAAAGGATTGACGCAAACCGATTTAAACTCATATCGCAAAGCTTCCTGGCACAATTTGGTAATCTGTTCGGCGGTTGCTTGGGGTTTGAGCAGCGTATGATCGATCATTGCCGCTAATTCGCGATTAAATCCAGGATTGACTTCATTTTTCATCATAGAACCTCCCTATCTAGAATACAGTCGATTACCCTCCTAAATTCTGCATTATTCCAATTTTTCCTTTGTTTGAAAGTTCATAAAACCCGATAACTATCTTCCAATTGCCTTTTAAAATATTTCTTTAACAAGGATTTGAGGATTCCATAAAAAGGAAAATGCTTCATGGGCGCGAATGATATTCTTATCACTTCCAAAGCTAAAAAATTTGGAAATCCAAATCAAAAACTATAAGGGGGTAAATAATAGTGCGTTTCACTCAAATAAAGACTCGCTTTTTGTTGGGAACAATTTTGGTTTTCAGCCTTTGGATACCGGTTATGACCGGATACTTAGCCGCAACCGTTCAGGCGGAGGCAAGCCCGAAGGTATTTGATTTCATTGAAATTACCGATTTTCATGGTTACTTGCAAAACTCTGGCAAATTGAAGGACGGAACTCCGATCACCCAGCAAAGAGCGGCAGTTCTTGCAGAACAAATCAAAACCATCCGGAAAGCAAATCCCAATACCGTTTTGTTATCCGGCGGCGATATGTTTCAGGGCACTCCTTTGTCCAATGTTTTAAAAGGGCGGCCCGTGATCGATTTCATGAAAAATCTTCATTTCGACGCCATGGCGCTCGGCAATCACGAATACGATTGGGGCATCGAAAGCGTAATCAACCCCAAGTCCGCCACCTTAAAAAACACTACGATACCGGTGCTGGCAGCCAACGTCTATGATAAAACCACCGGAAAACCCGCGCAATATGTCAAACCCTATGTGTTGCTGGAAAGAGGAGGAGTTAAAATCGGCATCATCGGTGTCGTTGACCATACCGATTTTCCTTCCATTATTATGCCAACCCTGATTAAAAATGTTGATTTCAAAGACCCGGTCCCGATTGTCAATAAACTGGCCGCTGAATTACGTAGAAAAGGCGCCCAAATTGTGGTTGTTTTAGCCCATATGGGGGCGGAAACCAATCCAAGCTCCGGTGTTACGGCCGGTTCCTTAACCGCCTTTGCCGCTAAAGTATCCGGAGTTGATGCAATCTTTGGAGGTCACACCCACACCATCGTCACCACCCGGGTTAACCAAATCCCGGTCGGGATTGCCGGATTATACAGTCAAGGTTTCCTGGATTTGAAAATCACCGTCAACGCCAATGGCCAAGTAATCCCCGGCGATATGGCCTATACGGACATTTCCGGTTTATACAATACTTCCAATCCCCATTGCGATCCTCAGGCGCAACAAATTGTCAATCAGGCGGTTTCCGCCGTGGGAGCGGAATTTAGCAAAAAAATCGGTGCGGCAGCCATTGATTTAACCCGTTCCCAAAATGTCAAACCGTTTAGCGATTCTATTTTAGGTAACTGGACGGCTGATGTGACCCGGCAAACGGTTCATGCGGATTTCGGAGTTGTTAATAACGGCGGCCTGCGCTGTGATATCCCAAAAGGCGATATTACAGTCGGCGCCATGTACCAATTTATGCCTTTTGATAATACGATTGTCACTGTTAAAATGAGCCCCGCCCAGATTAAAGTGCTGCTGGAACAGGCTGTCCAGGATAATGGCAAGGGTATCCAAATATCCGGCTTTTCCTTTGTTTATGACCCCAACCGGCCCTCCATGCAACGGGTGGTCAGCATCTCCAAAACCAGTGGCGAACCGCTGGACCACAATGGGCTTTATCTGGTTGCCACCAATAACTTTATGGCTGCTGGCGGCGATGGTTTTCTGGAGTTTACCAACCCGGCGGTAGCCAAAACCTACACCGATAGTTATAAAGTAGCCAGAGATGTCTATATCGAAGCAATCAAAGCCCAGGGTAATGTGAGTGCAACCGCCGATGGGCGAATCGCTCCGATTCAACAGGCTAATGCCAATACCATCACCGTTCTGGCAACCTCCGATATTCACGGTAATATCGAAGCATGGGATTACGCCACCGCAAAGCCGGCCAACTGGGGTCTTGTCAAGGTAGCCTCTTATGTATCCAAAGTCCGGGCCGCCAATCCCAGGACCATCCTGATCGATAACGGCGATACCATTCAGGGTACTCCTCTTTCTTATTATTATGACAAGATTGACACCCAGTCGGAATATCCCCTGATCAAAGTGATGGGGGCCATGAAATATGACGCCTGGGTCCTGGGTAATCATGAGTTCAATTACGGCCTGGAGGTTTTGAACCGGATCATCGGCGATGCCAAAAAAGAAAATATCCCGGTTCTTTCCGGGAATACCTACCGCCAGGATGGTTCGAATTTCGCCGGAAACATCCTGATCAAAACCTTTGATACTCCCAAAGGGCCCGTTAAAATCGGAATCTTGGGACTAACCACCAAAGAAATACCATCCTGGGAAGATGGAGCCCATTATCAAGGATTGCATTTTAACGACCTGGTGGCCGAAGCTGGCCAATGGATCCCGAAAATGAAAGCCGGCGGCGTTGATATCGTCATCGTTTCCATGCACTCCGGCGAAGAGAGCGCCGCCGATACCATTCCGGAAAACCAGGTCAAAGCCTTGGCCACTACGGTGAACGGTATCGACGCCATTATTGCGGGCCACGTCCATGCCAACATCAGTGAACATGCTTACACCAATCCCGCCGGTCAAAAAGTGATTGTCACCGAGCCGGGCAAGTGGGGACAATTTGTCTCCCAAATTGATTTCGTCATCGATAAAAATACCGAGGGTCAATGGATTATTAACAACAAGTCGAGCAAGACCATTGCCATGGATGCTTCCATCGCAGCCGATCCGGCCATCACCGAACTGGCCAAGCCCTATCATCAGGCAACCCTGGCCTATATCGGAACTAAAATCGGAACCGCCAAGGGAGATTTTTTAGGCACGGAGCAATTAACCAAAGAAACCGCCTTGATGGACTTAATCAATAAAGTCCAGAAATATTATGCCAAGACCGATTTATCCATCGCCGCCCCTTTAAGCAATTCGGCCCGGATTTTAAAAGGCGCCATCACCATCCAGGACCTGATGGCGGTTTATGTTTATGAAAACTATTTATACGGCATTAAAATCACCGGTAAACAGCTAAAGGACTGGATGGAGTGGTCGGTTCGCTACTATGCCGGAGTAAACACCCCTCATGATCCCCTCACCAAAGACCCAGCGTTGAATATCCCCGATTACAACCTGGACCAGTTATTCGGAGCCACCTATACGGTTGATCTTACAAAGCCTGCCGGACAGAGGATCCAAAACCTGCAAGTCAACCATAAACCGGTCCGGGACAACGACACCTTTACGGTGGCTATTAATAATTACCGTTATAACGGCGGAGGCGGTTTCATGAAAGCTGCCGGCATCAAGGACCCCGAGGTGATCTTCGATTCGGCCAAAGCCTTTGGCGATGACGGTCAAATCCGCAACTTGATGATCAACTACATCCGGGAGCAAAAAACCATCGAACCGACCGTGGAGCCGGATTGGCAAATCTCGACCAGCCCCGTATTGGAAAAAAATCAGACGATGAATGGGCGTATTCCAATAAAGCCCGCGGCATAATCCGTCAATTTGTAGCCGGTGAGCCCCTGTTTTTGCGAACCGGCTACAATCATTTCATTTCACCAAACCTTTTTTTCATTTCTTCCTTGGATGATTGCATTTCTCCAAACCTTTTTTCCGTTTCTCCCTTGGATGATTGCATTTCTCCAAACCTTTTTTCCGTTTCTCACTTGGGTGATTGCATTTCTCCAAACCTTTTTTCCGTTTCTCCCTTGGGTGATTGCATTTCTCCAAACCTTTTTTACGTTTCTCCCTTGGGTGATTGCATTTCTCCATTCCGTTTTTTAATTTCTCCCTTGGATGATTGAATTTATCCAA